>NZ_JBEZED010000001.1:0-593688 GCF_040648675.1 Micromonospora sp. NPDC049101
CCGACCTGGCCCAGCACGCCACCATGACGAAGCGGACCTTCAGCCGACGCTTCGTCGCCGAGATGGGCGTGACACCGTTGCAATGGCTGATCGCCCGACGCATCGACCGCGCCCGGACCCTGCTGGAGAGCACCGACCTGCCGGTGGAACGGATCGCCACCGAAGCAGGCTTCGGCAGCGCCACCCTGCTGCGACAACACCTACACGCGGCGCTGAGAGTCACGCCGCAGCACTACCGACGCACGTTTCATGCCCCGGTCCCGAAGACCTGACCGGGCGTCCAAGTAGCCGAACCCCGACCACAGGTTCGCCGCGGCCTACGCGGTTTCTCGCTCATCGCCCGAGTCGGTGGCCACGTTATTGTGCAACCGGGCGATCATCTCGACCGTCGTTCATACCCGCTGTCGCGTCTCCCGATGGCGCGGACGACGCCAACACCAAGCCCGAACCTGCCACTACCGACGACACGGCTACCCCTGACCAACTGCCGTTGCAGTACTAGGGCGTAGCCCAGTCGCAGCTGACGTAGCCGTGCGGCCAGGCGGGATCGTTGCCGTAGGCCTCGTCACCGGCCGCCCACCGGCAGGGCAGCCCGGCGGTGACCTCCATGATCGACGGTGGCCGCCTTCATTTCCGCACCACATCGCGTTCAACGTCTATGGTCAGATGAGGATGGCTCGGTGAGTGATGTTCCGGATCTCGGTCCTGTGCCGCAGCGTATGGCAGTCGACGTGGATCAGGTGCGGCGGCTCGTCGCCGACCAGTTCCCTCAGTTCGGCGACCTCCCGGTTGAGCCGGTAGCCGACGGCGGCTGGGACAACTGGACCTTCCACCTCGGCCCCGAAATGCTGGTACGTCTACCCAGCGCAGCCGAGTACGCCTTGGCGGTCGACAAGGAACATCGGTGGCTCCCGGCCCTCGCCGCTCGGCTGCCGCTGCCCATCCCTACCCCGCTGGCGAAAGGCAAGGCCGGCGCGGGCTACCCCTATCCGTGGTCGATCTACCAGTGGCTCGACGGCGAACCTGCGACCGTGGACCGTATCGCGGGCCCGAGGCGATTCGCGCTCGAACTGGCCGAGTTCCTAGCGGCTTTGCAGAGCGTCGACACCGCTGACGGTCCGCAGCCGGGAATCCACAACTGGTTCCGGGGCGGCACCTTGCGCACCTACGACGAGAAGGTTGAGCGGGCGCTCACAAAGTTGGACGGCCACGTCGATGCCGAGCTGGCACGCGAGATCTGGGCGAGCGCGCTCGACGCCCGCTGGGACGGTGTTGACCGCTGGTTCCACGGTGACATAGCCGAAGGCAACCTTCTGCTCAAGGACGGGCGGCTGGCGGCCGTCATCGACTTCGGGACATGCGGCGTCGGCGACCCAGCCTGTGATCTAGCGATCGCCTGGACGTTGGTGACCGCCGACGGACGGCAGGCATTCCGCAAGCGGTTATCGGTCGATGAGACGACGTGGGCGCGCGGGCGTGGCTGGGCCCTCTGGAAGACCCTCGCTACCTACTCCTACACGCTCGACGATCCCGAAGACGCGGACGGATCCGCGAACTCGCAGCGCATCCTCGGTGAGATCTTCTCTGAATACACGGCCGGCGCCGTAACCAAACCCAGCCCATGACAGCCATCACACCTCGCACGTCCTCATCCAGCCGTGATCACGATCCCCGGCTGGAGTACTAGCGCACGAATCCCGGCGACCTTCTCCCCACTGGTCTCCAGTACCGGAACGGTGACTACCTCGGCGGCCGGAACGAGTTGGGCAGCACGACGGGCACCGACCATCAACTGCGACGCCTTGCGGGATCGGACCCTTGCCATTGTGGTACGCAGAGCACTGTCGTCATGCGGCGACACTACGAGACGTTGACCGCGAAGAACCAGGTCACTTTCTTGGCATCACGGAGCGTGGTTCGGAACCTGACGGGCGTGACCGGTGTCATGACAATGCGACGAGCCGTCGAGGCGTACCGGAAGGGGCGAGATGGGTTCACGGGGCGGGTTGCTGCTGGCAGCGTCTGTGGTTTTGCTGGCGGGGTGCACGAGCACGGCCAGCGGCGGGTCGGCCGCGCCGAGCGCCACCACGACGAGCACCACGAACAGCGCGAGCGCGCCGAGCGTGAGCGCCGCGACGGGCTGTCACTCGCCGGTCGAGACGACGTCGCTGCCCGAGTGGGCGGACGCCGGGTTCAGCGGGGACGCGCGGATTCCGCACGTCTTCGGCGCGAAGGGTGACATCGTGGCGGCGCTGTTCGCTCATCCGCTGCGCCAGGTCCGCGAGGACGGGTCGAACAACAAGATCCTGTGGGTGGCCCGCGCCGCCACGACCTCGCCCGACCCGACCGCACCGGCGACCCTGGTGATCACCGCGACGCTGGACGGCACCGACACCCGGGTGACCCGGGAGGTCGCCGGCGGTCCGGGGCCGTCGATCATCGACATGCCGCAGGCCGGGTGCTGGCATTTCGACCTGCGCTGGTCCGGGCACACCGACACGATGGACCTGGTCTACGCCCCGTGACCGCGCGCCCTAGGCTTCCGGGAGTGCGGGAGGACGCGCGGGTGGCCGCGGCCCGCAACAACGCCGAGTGGTGCGACATCGTCTGCGGCAGCCACGGGCTGGCCGGCCGTACCGACGCCGACGCCTGGTCGGTCCCCCACCGCTCGCCACCGTGGTACCCGGACGCGGTCACCCTGCGGCCGGGCGTCGACGCCGAGGCCCTGCTGGCCCGGATCGACGTCGGACCCGGCGCGTCGGTGAAGGACAGCTTCGCCGACGTCGACCTGTCCGGGTACGGGTTCCGGGTCCTCTTCGACGCGCAGTGGATCCACCGGCCACCGGCGGTGCCGGGAGCAGGCGAACCGCTCACCCCGGTCACCACCGCCGACGAGCTGACGGCCTGGGCGGCGGCCCACGGCGGCGGGGAGGTGTTCCGGCCCACGCTGCTGGCCGACCCCCGGGTCCGGGTGCTCGCCCACCACGACGATCGGAGCGTGCTCACCGGCGGAGCGGTGCTCAGCGGCGACGGCCCGTGCGGCGTCTCCAACCTGTTCGCCCGCACCGACCGCGCCCACGACATCTGGCGCGCGGTGTGCGCCACCGTGCCCGGCGCGTCGCTGGTCGGCTACGAAACCACAGCGGACCTGGCCCCCGCCCTGGAAACCGGCTTCACCCCCACCGGCCCGCTGCGCGTCTGGCTGCACCCCTAGGGCTTCGGGCGCACCGGGCGCGCTGCCGCCCGCGCCCTCGACGCCCTGGGTCCGCGCCCTCGACGCCCTGGGTCCGCCTTCCGACGGCTATGCTGGGCGGCATCGGCACCGATCCGGCCATCACCGGGGAGCCTCCGGAAGAACGGGCAGCTCAACCGCCCCAGTAGACCCGGACGTAGCGGCACGTCACGTCGTGGGAATTGAGCGGCGCCCGCACCATCGGGGCGCAAGCGGGGTGGTACCGCGGAGTCCTGGCCATACGCCCGACACTTCGTCCCCGCGTGGGCGGTGCGTTGATGCCCACGCCAGCGGATGTGGAGTGTAGGGAGAGCGTCGATGACGGACGATCCGTCGAAGTCACCATTCGTGCCACTGCCCACCAAGATCGATCTTGGGGCGCTGGACCGCGCGGTCATCCAGTGGTGGCAGGCCAACGACGTGTTCAACAGGAGTCTGGCGCAGACCGCCGACGGCCCGCCGTGGGTGTTCTACGAGGGCCCGCCGACTGCCAACGGCACGCCCGGCACCCACCACATCGAGGCGCGGGTCTTCAAGGACCTCTTTCCCCGGTACCGGACCATGCGCGGCTTCTCGGTGCCCCGCCGCGCCGGGTGGGACTGCCACGGCCTGCCGGTCGAGCTCGCGGTGGAGAAGGAGCTGGGGCTCGGCGGCAAGCCCGACATCGAGAAGTTGGGCGTCGCCGAGTTCAACGCCCGGTGCCGCGCCTCGGTGCTCCGGCACGTGGACGAGTTCGTCGAGCTCAGCGAGCGGATGGGTTACTGGATCGACCTGGAGCATCCGTACCAGACGATGTCACCGGAGTACGTGGACAGCGTCTGGTGGTCCCTGAAGCAGATCCACGACAGCGGGCGCCTGGTGGAGGATTTCCGGGTCGCGCCGTACTGCACCCGCGACGGCACGACCCTGTCCGACCACGAGGTGGCCCAGGGGTACGAGACGGTCACCGACCCGTCGGTGTACGTGCGTTTCCCGGTGCGGGGGGCGGTCGCCGGCCACAGCGGTGTCGAGCTGCTGATCTGGACCACCACCCCGTGGACTCTGGTGTCCAACACCGCCGTCGCCGTCCATCCCACGGTGACGTACGCCCTCGCGCGCACCGAGCGGGGCACGTTCGTCGTCGCCGAACCGCTGACCCGGCGGGTCCTCGGTGACGAGGCGGAGATCCTGGCGACGGTGCCGGGGTCGGTCCTGGAGGGGTTGCGCTACGAGCGGCCGTTCGACCTGGTGGACATCCCGGACGCGCACCGGGTGGTCCTCGCGGACTACGTCACGACCGAGGACGGCACCGGCCTGGTGCACCAGGCACCGGCCTTCGGCGCGGACGACCTCGCCGTCTGCCGCGCCTACGGGTTGCCGCTGGTCAACCCGGTCGCCCCCAACGGGCGGTTCAACGACGGCATCGACCTGGTCGGAGGGGTGTTCTTCAAGGACGCCGACGCGTTGCTCATCGACCGACTCCGGGCCTCTGGTCGGTTGTTCCGGCACGAGCCGTTCGAGCACCCCTACCCGCACTGCTGGCGGTGCCACACCCCGCTGATCTACTACGCCCAGCCGTCCTGGTACATCCGAACCACCGCCGTACGCGACGAGCTGACCCGGGAGAACGAGAACACGACCTGGTTCCCGGAGCACATCAAACACGGCCGCTACGGCGACTGGCTGAAGAACAACATCGACTGGGCGGTGTCCCGCTCCCGATACTGGGGCACCCCGCTGCCGCTGTGGCGCTGCCCGGACGACCACGTGACAGCCGTCGGCTCCCGCCGGGAGCTCGGCGAGCTGGCCGGCGCCGACCTGTCCGAGCTGGATCCACACCGCCCGTACGTGGACGAGATCACCTTCGCCTGCCCGGACTGCGGCCAGGTCGCGACCCGGGCACCCGAGGTGATCGACGCCTGGTACGACTCCGGGGCGATGCCGTTCGCGTCGTTGGGCTATCCCCACGTGCCGGGCAGCACGGAGGCCTTCGAACGCAGCTACCCGGCCCAGTACATCTGCGAGGCGATCGACCAGACCCGGGGGTGGTTCTACACCCTGATGGCGGTGGGCACCCTGGTCTTCGACAGGTCCCCGTACGAGAACGTCGTCTGCCTCGGGCACATCCTGGCCGAGGACGGCCGCAAGATGAGCAAGCACCTGGGCAACATCCTGCTGCCCATCCCGTTGATGGACACCCACGGCGCCGACGCGGTGCGCTGGTTCATGGCCTGCTCCGGCTCGCCGTGGTCGCCGCGCCGGATCGGGCCCGGCCCACTCGACGAGATCGTCCGCAAGGTGTTGATGACCTACTGGAACACCGCGGCGTTCTTCTCCCTCTACGCGGCGAACTGCACGTGGGCGCCGCACCTGGCGCAGCCGGTCGCCCAACGCCCGGTGCTGGACCGGTGGATCGTCGGCGAGGTCCACGCCCTCGCCGCCGCCGTGGACGACCGGATGCGCCACTACGACACGGCGCGCGCCGGCCGGCTGCTCGCCGACGTCATCGACGACCTGTCGAACTGGTACGTCCGGCGGTCGCGGCAGCGTTTCTGGGAGGGCGACCCCGACGCGCTCGCCACCCTGTACGAGTGCCTCGACATCCTCACCCGGCTACTCGCGCCGTTCGTTCCCTTCGTCACCGAGCAGGTGTGGCAGCAGGTCGTCCGGCGCGGCAACGCCTCGGCACCGGAGTCGGTGCACCTGGCGACCTGGCCCACACCCGACAGCAGCCTGATCGACACGGAGTTGTCGGCCCAGGTGGCCACGGCGCGGGCGTTGGCCGAGGCGGGCCGGTCGGCGCGTAAGACGAGCAGTCTGCGGATCCGTCAGCCGTTGCGCCGGGCGCTGGTGGGACTGCCGGCCGGCACCGTGCTGCCGCAGGTGTTGCTCGACGACATCGGCGACGAGTTGAACGTCAAGGTCCTCGATCTGCTCGACCCGCAGAGCGGGGTCATCGACGTGCGGGTCAAGCCGAACTTCCGGACCCTGGGCCGCCGGTACGGCAACCGCACCCAGCACGTCGCGAAGGCCATCGCCGCCGTGGCCGGTCGGGAGTTGGTCGACGGTGTCCGGGCGAACGGGTCGTTCCCGCTGTCGGTCGAGGGCGCCCAGGTCGAGGTGGGCCTGGACGACATCCTGGTCACGGAGGTGCCGCGCACCGGTTGGGTCGTGGAGTCCCAGCGCGGGGTGACGATCGCGCTGGACACCGAGATCACCCCCGAGCTGGCGGCCGAGGGCGTCGCCCGCGACGTCGTCCGCCTCGTCCAGCAGGCCCGCCGCGACGCCGACTTCGAGGTCGCCGACCGGATCACGGTGGCGATCGCCGCGCCCGCCGACGTCGCGGCGGCGATCGCCACGCATCAGTCGCTCATCGCGCACGAGACCCTCGCGCGCACGCTGACGGTGGTCAACGCGTTGTCGGAGGGCTTCGCCGGCACCGTGGGCGACGGCCAGGAGATCGTCGTGCACGTCGTGCGGGCCTGACCGGGCGGGAGGTCGGGCGCCCACCGTGCGCCTCGGCGCGGTGGGCGCTCAACCGAGCTGGGCCAGGTCCGCCGGGGTGAGGCGGAGGGCTCCGGCCGCCACGTTCTGCGCCAGGTGGTCCGGGTTCGCGGTACCGGGGATGGCGAGCACGTGCGGGCCCTGGTGCAGCGTCCAGGCCAGGCGTACCTGCTGCGGTGTGACGCCGTGGGCGCGGGCGACGGCCTCGACGGCCTCGCTCTGCGCGGCGGTCGCGCCCCTCTCCCGACCGGTGCCGGCCAGCGCGAAGAACGGCACGAAGGCGATCCCCCGCGCACCGCAGAGTTGGACGAGCCCGTCCTGCGCCCGGTAGGCGTCCACCCCGTAGTTGTTCTGCACGCAGACCACCGGCGCGATGCCGGCCACCTCGTCCAGTTGCTCGGGCCGGACACCGGAGAGCCCGAGGTGCCGGATCAGCCCGGCGGCCCGCAACTCGGCCAGGGCACCGAACCGGTCGACGAGCGGTACCGCGCCGGGGCCCCGGCCGAGGCGAAGGTTCACCACGTCGAGCTGGTCGCGGCCGAGCCGCCGCAGGTTCTCCTCGACCTGGGCGCGCAACTGCGCCGGGGTGAACGCCTCGGTGAAGCCGGCCTCCGGGTCGTACCCGAAGCCGACCTTGGTGGCGATCACCAGGTCGTCCGGGTACGGGGCGAGCGCCGCGCGGATCAGCTCGGTGGCGTAGCGGGCCGGGCCGGTGCCGACCCGCAGGGTGCCGCCGGGCGAGACGTAGAACGCGGCCGTGTCGATGTGGTTGACGCCCAACTCCAGGGCGCGGCGCAGCAGGGCCACGGCCTGGTCCGGGTCGGGGTTGGCGGTGATCCGCATGGAGCCGAAGCCCATCCGGCGCACGGTGCGGTCGCCAAGGGTCCAGGTGCCCGCCGCGGCGGCGGTGATCTCGTCGATTGGCATTCGGCGACCCTAACCAGCGCGGGTACGCGGCGCAGTCGGCCGCGCACCCGATACCGCCCGGCGGCGTTGTGGGCTAGTTTTTGTGTACTGGCGGAGCCGGCTCGGCGGTGTGCGGGGCACGCAGCACCGGCACCAACAGCAGGGTCGGCAGCAGCAGCAGCGGCACCACCAGCAGCGCGCGCAGCGTGCCGACCTGGTCGCCGAGCAGCCCCAACAGCGGCGGCCCACCCAGGAACGCGGTGTAGCCGATCACCGCGACCACACTCACCCGCACCGCCGCGTGGGCCTCCTCGTCGGCGGCCGCGCTCATCCCGACCGGGAAGCCCAGCGACGCACCGAGGCCCCACAGCGCGACGCCGACGATGGCCAGCGGCCCCGGACCGGCCAGCACGGCCAGGCCGGCACCGACCACGGCGAGCCCGATGGTGGCGGTGAGCACCGGCACCCGACCCCACCTGTCCAACGCGACGGTGCCCGCCGTGCGCCCGGCGGTCATGCCCACGACGAAGACACCGAAGACCGCGGCACCAGCCGCCTCGCTCAGGTCCCGTCCATCCACGAACGCGACGGCGAGCCAGTCGTTGGCCGCGCCCTCGGTGAACGCCGCCACCAGCACGAACAGACCGATCAGCAGGGTGCGCGGCTCCCGCCAGGCGGCGAGCTGCGCCCGGCGGCGGCCGGCCGGGGTGGCGTCCGCCGGGTCGCCGGCGTGATCGCCGGCGGCGGGGAGGAACGTCCGGGCGGCGAGCGCGGTGCCGGTCAACACGACCACCGCGACGGCGGCGAGGTGGACGCCGACCGACACGTCGAAGCGGGCCGCCGCGGCGCCGAGCCCCGCTCCGGCCACCGAACCGAGGCTCCACCCGGCGTGGAAACGGGGCATGATCGTGCGCCCGAGTCGTCGTTCCACCGCCGCGCCCTCGATGTTCATCGCCACGTCGCAGGCGCCGGAGCCGTAGCCGAGGGCGACCAGCCCCACGGCGACGACGACGAACGACCCGGCCAGCGTGGCACCCAGCCCGGCCACGGTCAGGCCGACCGCGACCAGCACGGTGGCCAGGGTCACGGTGCGGGCCGCGCCGAGTCGCTGGGCGAGCAGGCCGGAGGTGGGCATGGCGAGCAGCGCGCCGACGCTCATCGCCAGCAGCAGCAGCCCGAGCCGGCCGGCGGAGAGGTCCAACGCCTCGCGGACCGCCGGCACCCGGGAGAACCAGCTGCCGACGGCCAGCCCGTTGAGCGTGAAGGTGACGGCGACACCGTTGCGGGCGATCAGCACCGCCCGCGCGGGCGGTGCGGTGTCCGGGGATACGGGTCTGCTGGTGGGGGCGCTCACGGGGTCGGTCCTCTTCCTCGGGGTGATCTTCTGGCACGATCGCACACCTGAGAGCGCTACCACCACAACCGGGCACCGCCCCTTACCGGCGGTGGACCGGCCGGGGCATGATGTGAACAGGCGTTTGTCCGACCGGACGGGCCGGCGCGGGGAGGCGACGATGACGACAGCGGCACAGCGACCGGCCACGCTGGAGGACGTCGCCCGGATCGCCGGGGTCTCGCGGTCCACCGCGTCGCGGGTGATCGCCGGCAGCGGGTTCGCGTCGCCGGCCGCCCGGGAACAGGTCGCGGCCGCCGTCGACCAGCTCGGCTACGTGCCGAACCCGGCCGCCCGGGCGCTGGTCCGCGGCGGCGGCCTCCGACTGGTCGTGACCGTCATGGGCACCAGCGCGGCGGTGCTGGACGACCCGTACATGCATCAGGTGGTCGGGTCGGCCGCCCGGGTGTGCACGCCCGCCGGTGTCGGGGTGGCGTTGCACTGGCTGCCGCTCGGCGACACCCGTGGCCTGCACCAACTCGGCGAGGATCGCACCGTCTGCGGGGTGCTCCTGGTCAACACCACCGAGGACCTGCTGGCGGCGGTGCCGGCGTCGCTGCGCGGTCGGGTGGTCTCGATCGGCTACGGCTCGGCGACCGTGCCGTCGTTCGACGTCGACAACGCCGCCGGCGCCGAGGCGGTGCTGCGCCACCTGTACGCCACGGGTCGCCGCCGGATCGCCATGGTGACCGGCCCCCGGTGGCTGCCCTGCGCGCAGCGCCCCGTCCAGACGTACCGCCGACTCATGCACCAGGCGGGCCTGCCGGAGCGGGTGCTGCCCGGGGACTTCACGGCGGCACGCGGTCGGGCCGCGGCTGGCGTGGCGCTGCGGCGCTGGCCGGACGTCGACGCGATCTACGCGATCAACGATGACAGCGCCCTCGGGGTGATCGCCGGGCTGCGTGACGTCGGCGTGCAGGTGCCCGGCGACGTCGCGGTGGCCGGCTTCGACGACATTCCGCTGGCCGGGATGACCGCACCGGCGCTGACCACCGCGAGCCATCCGGTGGGGCGGATCGCCGCCGCCGCGGCCACCGCCCTGCTGGACGGGCGTCCGGCCACCCGGGTGCCCCTCTTCCCGTCCACCCTGGTGGCCCGGTCCAGCACCTGAGCCTCGACGGTTAACCCCTGGCGGGCCGGGTAACCGCGTCGGACCTTCCGCCGACCGCGAGGAGCGCAGGCCGTGTCCGACTCCGCGCAGCCGCGCCGGGATCCCCGGCTCGGGCGGTTGACCGCGCGTCCCCACCCACCGGTGGCACCGGGGCCCACCGGGCTGGTGCCGATGACCGGCCCCGACGGTGAACGGCTGGCGATGGCGTACGCCCCACGGTCGGCGACCGACGGGTCCGCGTACCGGCTGGTGCTGCTGCTGCACGGTGCGGGCGGCTCGGCGCGGCAGGGCCTGGACCTGCTGCTGCCCGTCGCGGACGCGCACCACCTGCTGCTGGTGGCGCCACAGTCGTCGGCGGCCAGTTGGGACCTGGTCGCCGGTGGCTTCGGCGCGGACGTGACGCGTGTCGACGGGCTGTTGACGACCGTTTTCGACAGCTACCCGGTACGCGAGGTGGCCTTCGGTGGCTTCTCCGACGGCGCCTCGTACGCGCTGTCGCTGGGCCTGGCCAACGGCGACCTGGTCGAGGCGGTGGTGGCCTTCTCCCCCGGTTTCGCCGCGCCCCCGACCACCCACGGCCGACCCCGGCTGTTCGTCGCGCACGGTGTCGACGACCGGGTGCTGCCCGTCGACGTGTGCAGCCGCCGTCTCGTGCCCCACCTGCGCGGCCTCGGCTACGACGTCACCTACGAGGAGTTCCCCGGCGGCCACGAGATCCCCGCACCGGTTCGCGACCGTGCCACCGGATGGCTCACCGCCGCACCCCACCCTCCGGGCGTCCCCGTGCCGCCCTCAGACGGCGGGCAGGCCGAGGGCTTCGTCGACGCGGGCGAGGACGGCGGCGTCGTCCTCCGGGTTGACGCCCCGCAGCAGGTCGATGGCCGTGGCCCGGACCTGACCGATGATCATGGCTAGGGGCAGGGTCTGCGTGGGGCCGAAGAGCTGCCCGGCGGTGTGCACGGCGGCCAACGCCGCCTCGTCGGCGCGGGTGCCGTGCCGGTCGGCGGTCTCGTCCTGGCCGTCGAGGTCGGCGGCGAGGGCGGCACCGGCCTGGCGGACGGCCTCGGCCAGCGAGCGCAGCGCGGCGCCCAGCTCGGGCGGCGCCGGGGTGTGCAGCCGGCTGAGCGTCACGCCGGCACGGGCCAGCACCCGGACGTTGCGGACCGCGTAGTCGATCTGTCGGATCGACTCGTCCACCGACCTCAGCCGGCCGATGTGCCGACGTCGGCGTACGTTGAGCCGCAGGGCCTCACCGGCGGCCAGCACCCCGTCGCGCAGCCCGTCCACCCGGGCGTCCATCCCGCGGGCCTGCGTCAGCGCGGCGACCGCGGCGGCCTCGTCGCGCTGGTCCAGCGCGTCGGCGATCTCGACGAGCAGCCCGGCGAGGTCGTCGAAGGTCCGCCGCACCTCGGCGACCAGCGGCGCGAGGGGGTGCCGGGCGTCGACAAGCAGGCTGACCGCGAGCGCGACCGCACCGCCGACCAGCGCGTCGACGAAGCGGAACGGCACCAACGACCCGTCCGGCGGGGCGACCACCACCAGGTAGAGCGCGGAGACCGCGGCCTGCACCAGCGTCACACCGGTGGCGCCGAAGGCCACCGCGAGCAGGACGGTGAGCAGGATGACCGTGCCGACGGTCCAGGTGCTGCCCGGGCCGAGTGCCTGCACCACCAGGTCCGCGACGAGCACCCCGGCGGCGACGCCGAGCACGACCTCGACGGCCCGGCGGATCCGTTGACCACGAGCCTGACCGAGAACGATCAGCGCGGCGGCGGGTGCGAAGAAGGGCTGCGGGTGCCCGAGCAGCCGGGTGGCCAGCAGCCACGCCACGGTCGCCGCGACTGTCGCCTCCAGCACCGGCCGCCAACCGTGCCGCAGCCGCCCACCGGCCGTCCGCAGGCCACTGAACCGCATCACCGCCACCCTCCTCCCCACCCGCCGCCAAACGGTGATCAGGTGATGAAAAGTAGGTCTCAGGAGTTCTTTCGACCTACTTTTCATCACCTGATCACTACACCACGAAGCCGGGGGCGCGATCGCCGACCGGGACGGCGGGTCAGCTGCCGGTGAGGGCGCGCAGCAGCGTACGGACGGCGGCGCTCAGGTCGGCACGGCTGGCCGCGCCTCCGGGCTGCGGGGCACTGAGCGCGCCCGCGCCGACCAACCGGTCGAAGAGCAGGCCGTCCACGAACGCGACGAACTGGTCGCCCTGCCGATCGGGGTCGGCGGCCCCGGCCCGGGTGAGCAGGTCCCGGGCCTGCACCCGCAGACCGGTGCCGTGTTGCAGGATGCCGCGCAGCTCGGGCCGGTGCACCGCCTCCAGCAGGCAGGCGTAGCGGGCCAGGGCCCGGCTGCGCCCGGTGGTCAACCAGCGGTCGAGCACCTCGGCGACACCGGCGGCGAGGTCGTCGAGGTCGTTTCCGTCGAGGCGGGGGGCGGCCGTCGGGGGCGGCGGGCCGGTCGGTAGGTCGTGCCGCGCCAGGTCGGCCCGGTCCCGTTCGGCGAGCCGACCCACCACCGCCTCGATCAGCGCCTGTCGGGTGCGCAGGTACGCGGAGGTGGTGCCGGGCGGCATCCCGGCGCGGCCGTCGACCGCACGGTGGGTCAGCGCCCGCATGCCACCCTCGGCGATCAACTCGATGGCCGCGTCGGTGAGCGTCGCGATCCGGTTCGCCCGCGCCGTCATGGCACTCCTTCTTCTCGGGGTCCGCAGGTAGTATCGCTCTTCTACAGATGTAGAAGGGTGGTCGACATGAACGACTCACACGCGGTCGTGGTGGGCGGCGGAATCGGCGGGTTGAGCGCGGCGCTCGCCCTGCACCGGCGCGGGTGGCGGGTCACCGTCCTGGAGCGCGCCGCCGAGCTGCGCGAGGTCGGTGCCGGCCTGAGCCTGATGGCCAACGCGGTGCGCGGACTGGACGCCCTCGGCCTCGGCCCGGCCCTGCGCCGGGGTGGCCACGGCGAGGCGCCCGGCGGCATCCGCGACCGGCACGGGCGGTGGCTGTCCCGGGTGGACGCCGCGGAGATGATCCGGCAGCTCGGCACCACGGCGCTCGGCGTGCACCGGGCCACGCTGCACCGCACCCTGCGCGAGGCCCTGCCGGCCTCCTGGCTGCACACCGACGCCAAGGTGGAACACGTCGAGTCCGGCCCGGACCACGCCGAGGTGCGCTACCAGCGGCCCGACGGCCCGCACACCCTCGAAGCCGACCTGGTGGTCGGTGCCGACGGCCTGCGCAGCCGGGTCCGCGCCCAGCTCTGGCCGCGACACCCCGGCCCGGTGTACGCCGGCTCGACGACGTGGCGGGCGGCCATCGCGTTCCCGCACCCGATCCCGGCCGCCATCACCTGGGGACCGGGAGCCGAGTTCGGCATGGTGCCGATCGGCGACGGCCAGCTCTACTGGTACGGCGCACTGAACGCCCCGCCCGGCGGCCGCGCCCCCGACGAGTTGGCGATCCTGCGGGAGCACTTCGGTGACTGGCACGCCCCCATCCCGGCGCTTCTCGCGGCGACCCCACCCGACGTCGTCCTGCGCAACGACATCCACCACCTGCCCGTCCCGCTGCCCTCGTACGTGTGCGGACGGGTGGCGCTGCTCGGCGACGCCGCCCACCCGATGACGCCCAACCTCGGGCAGGGCGCCGGGCAGGCGATCGAGGACGCGGTGGTGCTCGGCGCGGTCTGCGCCGACGGCGCCGGCGGGGTGCCCGCCGCCCTGGCCGCGTACGACAGGCAGCGTCGAGGGCGCAGTCAGTCCGTCGCCCGGGCCTCCCACGTCGCCGGGCGGCTCGGACAGCAGCTGCACAACCCGATCGCCTTCGCGGCGCGCAACACCGCGTTGCGGATCACCCCGGCCCGGGTCATGCTGCGGAGCATGGCCCGGTACGCGGACTGGCGCCCCCCGGCCGACTCGGCCAGCTCGGTGGGCTAGGCCGGCCCGGCCAGCTCGGTGGGCTAGGCCGGCTCCGCCAGCTCGGCCGGCCCGGTGGGCTCGGTGGGCGGGCGGCCGGTGAACGCCGCGGTGTGGTCGGGCGCGGCGAGGAAGCGGGTCAGCACCTCCTGGGTGCCCGGCGTCCAGGGGCGACCGTTGAGCACCTCGTCGCCGGGCACGAAGACCATCGCCGCGCCCTCACCGAGCACCACGTCCTCCTGTCGGGCCCGGGTGCGGCCGAGGAAGTAGTGCATCTCCCGGTCCAGCTCGGGTCGCGGCTGCACGGTGATCAGGCGCAGCGGCCCGTCGGCGCGCAGGCCGGTCTCCTCCCACAGCTCCCGTTCGGCGGTCTGCTCCGGCGTCTCCCCCGCCTCCGCGTGGCCGCCGGGCAGCCCCCACACGTCGGGGTGGTACATCGCGTCGGCGTCGCGGAGTTGCAGCAGCAGCCGCCCCTCGGGATCCACCAGCAGCACACACGCGACGACGATCACCGGCTCAGCTTAGGCGGGCGTGCCGCCCCGGTACGCCCGCTCCCCCAGCGCCACCAGTCGCGCGCGGTCGGCGGCGTCCCCGAGCAGGCCGCGCAGCCCGGCGGCGTAGGCGGTCGCGGCGTCCACCCCGAGCCGGGCGGCGAACGCGTACTCGTCGGCCAGGGTGATGTCGAAGATGGCCGGGTCGTCGGTGGACACCGAGCAGGCGACCCCGGCGTCGGTCAGCACGGTCAACGGGTGCGGGAGGTCTGCTCGGGCCACGCCGAGGCGCAGGTTGGAGGTGGGCGTCACGTCCAACACGACGCCCCGCCCGGCCAACTCGGCGACCAACTCCGGATCCTGCACGGCCCGCACCCCGTGCCGGATCCGGACCGCGCCCATCGCCAGCACCTCGCGGACCGCCTCCGGCCCGGCCGCCTCGCCGGCGTGCGGCACGAACGGCAGGCCGCCGTCGCGGGCCAGCTCCACCATCCGGGTGTACGGCGTGGTCGGGTGCCGCCCCTCGGCACCGGACAGCCCGAAACCGACCACGCCCCGCCCGGCGAACCGGGTGGCGACCCGGGCCGCGCCCTCGGTGAAGTCGACGTCGTGACCCCGGCAGACCTGCGGGGTCAACCCGATCGACACCCCGTACGACTCGCGGGCCTCGGCCGCCGCGTCGACCAGGGCGGCGAGCACGTCCGCCCAGCCGGGCAACCCGATCCGCTCCTCGGCGTCCACGATCGGTTCCAGGTGGACGGCGCCGTCGTGGGCGGCTTCCGCGGCGTAGGCCAGCAACGCCCGCTGGTAGTCCCGCGGTGTCCGCAGCACGGCCGTCATCGCGTTCCAGGTGGCGATGAAGTCGTACAGGTCGTCGAAACGGCCAGGTGTCTCGGCCGGCACCGGGAGGTGATGGCCGCGGGCCAGCGCGGCGAGCAGCGCCGGGCGGACCGTTCCCTCCAGGTGGACGTGCAGTTCGATCTTCGGGGTGTGGCGCTGAGCCGGCGTCATCGTGGTCCTCGGGGGTGGTCGAACAGGTGCGATCCAGCCTGCCGCACCCCGACCCGGGCCGACCACCCCCACACGGGGGATCATCACCGGGAAACTGTTCTTGGCCCCAAAGCTCCAGAGTAGTCAAATGCGCCCCGATTCGCCTCGGTCACATATGACAGCGCGTCGGTACAATCGGCGACTGCGTTGTGACTGATGGCTGACTGCTCGTGGTGAAATGGATCACACACACTGAGCCCATGAACAGGAGCGTCAACCGCGGTAAGGCACTCCGCGTCGCGGTGTGTCTCCTTCTGGTCGCCGCGCTCAGCGGCTGCATGCAACTCAACATGGGGCTCACCGTCAACGCCGACGACACGGTCGATGGGCAGCTCCTGCTGACCGCCGAGAAGTCCCTGCTGACCTCGCGCAACAAGAACATCCCGGTGGCCTTCGCGGAGCTTCGGCAGAACATTCCCGCCCTACCCGCGGGAGAAGAGACCCGTTACGAGGACGACAAACTCTTCGGCTCCCAGATCAGTTATCGAAAAGCGCCGCTGGCAGGCTTCGACACGGAGAGCGTAAAACTGGTCCGGGACGGCGACCTGTACCGTTTCACGTTGCCGCTCGACCCGTCGAAATACGGCGGAAAGGTCGCGCAGCAGAATCCGCAGCAACAGCAGGCGTTCCTCAAGCTGATGTCGTTCGAGATCTCGGTGACATTTCCCGGCCGGGTGATCGACAGCAATGGCACCGTCAACGGCCGGTCGGTCAGCTGGAAGGTCAACTCCAACCAGGACAAGCCGACCGAGCTGCGTGCCGTCGCCGAGGCGCCACCTCGACCGTCCGCCTCGCCGGCCGCCGCCGGTGACGACGACGGCGGAATCGGCTGGCCGCTGATCGTCGGCGGCGTACTCCTGCTCCTGTTGGTGCTCGCCGCGGTGGGCGTACTCCTGCTGCGACGCCGGCACCCCACGGCGCCGGCCGCCCCCGGCCCGACCGTGCCCGGTCCGACACCGCCGGGGCCGCCCGCCGGCGCCCCGGGGCCCGGTTGATCCACCCGGTGGCCGGCTGAGCCGGCCACGCCCGGCCCCGGCCGCCCCCAGCGACGACGGCGACCGGCCCCGGTGCTCCCCCGAGGGAGCACCGCACCTCCACCACATCCCGGTCGCACCATCGCAGAAAAGGGGGATCGCCATGAACGATCTCTTCACCTGGGCCGCCCTGGGCACCATCGCCGGCGCGAGCGCCGCCACCCTGCTGGCCACCAACGTCATCGGCGGGCTGATCGGCCCGAGCGGCGACAAACTCCGCAAGTGGATCGCCATCGCCATCGCGCTGCTGCTGTCCTACCTGACCGCGGCGTTCGCCGACGAGGCCGGCGGTGAGAAGTGGGTCATCGCGTTCTTCAACGCGCTCGTCATCTTCTCCGCCGCGCTCGGCGTCAACCAGTTCCCGCCCGGCAACCGGCAGGCGACACCCACCCAGGTCGCGAGCGGTCGCGAGCCCCGAGTCTTCCGTTCCTGGGTCTGAGGGGGGGTGACGTCATGGTCTTCGGAGTTCTCAGCGCGGCGGTCCAGGTCATCCTCGGCGCCCTGTTCGGCTTCCTCGCCGGCGGCCCGATCGGGCTCGTGGTCGGCACCGTCGTGGGCCTGCTGGTCGGCGCGATCTTCGGCTGGGCGGTGGCCTCCGCCGGGGTGTACGCCCCGGACGCCCGCGGCATCTTCCTCTTCGTCGTCGACCACACCTGGAGTCTGCTCAACACCGTCGTCGGCGCCATCTACCTGACCGTGCACCTGGTCTTCGGGCACTCGCTGGACCGGCCCACCTCGGCCGGCAGCGGCCGGGTCAGCGTGGTGCAGGGGGTCTCGCCCCGCTACGCCACCACCATCGGCACCGTCTGCGCCGGCTCCAGCTCGGGCATCCAACGGCACGAGGACGTCCACATCTTCCAGGGCCGCCTGCTCGGGCCGCTCTACATCCCGCTGGTGCTGGCGAACTACGTCCTGTTCACCATCGCCCCGGTGTGGCTGCTCTACCACGACCACACCAACGCCCCGATCAACCGGTTCACCAGGTACTTCGAGATCGGCGTCTACCCGCACGTGTGGAACGAGGCCATCGCGTACCGGATCCAGGGGACGCCGCCGCGATGAGCACCGACGGGCGCGGGCCGATCGAGACGGCCACCGCCGAGCTGGCCGCCTGGCTGACCAGCTCGGCGGGGCAACCCGTCCCGATCGGCCCGCCCCGCCCGTTCGACGACGCCGACGGGCTGACCCTCTGGCCGTTGGAGTTGCGTCCGGCCCGGCAGACCCGCTCCAGCGGCGCGGTCCGCGAGCCGTACCGGTTCACGGTCCGTTTCCTGCTCTGCGTGACCGGGCCGGGCGGGTTGCCCCGGCTGGACCGGGTGCTCACCGCCACGACCACCGACGGCACCTACGCGGTCGTCCTGGAGGCGGGTGACCCACCACTCTGGACGGCGTTCGACACGGCACCCCGACCGGCGCTGCTGATCGACGTGGCCGCGCAGGTGGACCACCCGACCCCGGCCGCGCCGCCGGTGCTACGACCGCTGCGGCTGCGGCAACTCGAGGTGCGGACCCTCGCCGGCCGGGTGGTCGGTCCCGAGGACCAACCACTGGCCGCGATGCGGGTCGAGCTTCCCGGCACCGGATCCGCCACCCGCACCGACCCACAGGGCCGGTTCCGGATCGTCGGCGTCCCGCACGACCCCGAACACCCGAGCCCGGTCCGGTTGCGGCTGACCGGGCGCGGGCTCGTCCTCACCGCCGACGTCGACGCGGACGAGGACGACATCGTCATCGTCTGCGCGCCACCGACCCACTGACGCCCACCCGCACAGGAGGACCGATGCCCAGCTACTTCTCCCCCGGCATCTATGTCGAGGAGGTCCCGAGCGGCGCCCGACCGATCGGCCCGGCGAGCACCAGCATCGCCGCCTTCGTCGGCCTCGCCCCGGACCGCGACGCCCACCTGGGCAGGGCGGTGCCGGTCAACAACTGGACGGAGTTCCTGCGACTCTTCGCCGCCGGGGAACGGGTGGAGAGCACGCCGCTGGCGCGGGCGGTCTTCGGCTTCCTGGACAACGGGGGCGCCCGCTGCTGGGTGGTCAACGTCGGCGCGGGCGGCGCGATCACCGGCACCGGACAACGCCGCGGTGGCCTGCAACTGCTGGAGGCCATCGACGAGATCTCCATCATCGCCGCGCCCGGTTTCCACGACGTGGTGTCGCACGAGGCGCTGCTGAGCATGGCCGAGCGCACCCGCACCATGGTCGCGATCTGCGACCCGGCACCGGACATCGACGACATCTCCGCGTTGACCCGGGTCGCCACCCCGTCCTCCGGCAAACCCCCCAAACCCGCCGAGGGTACGGCCGGCGGCTCGGCCGGCCCCGGCGGTGGCTCGGGCGGTGCCGGCGGTGGCTCGGGCGGTGCCGGCGGTGGCTCGGGCGGTGCCGGCGGTGGCTCGGGCGGTGGCTCGGGCGGTGGCTCGGGCGGTGGCTCGGGCGGCGGCTCGGCGCAGCCGGGCGGCTCCGGTGGGCACGAGGGTGCCGCGTACCGACCCCGGCAGTCCGAGTTCGGGGCCTTCTACTACCCCTGGCTGCGGGTCCGCGACCCGATCAGCGGCGAGTTGGAACTGACCCCGCCGAGCGGGCACCTGGCCGGCATCTGGGCCCGCACCGACGCCCTGCGCGGCGTGCACAAGGCACCGGCCAACGAGCCCGTACGGGGTGCCGTCGACCTGGCCTACCTGGTCACCCGACCGGAGCACGACGTGCTCAACCCCAAGGGCGTCAACGTGATCCGCTACTTCGCCGGCGAGGGCATCCGCGTCTGGGGCGCCCGTACGCTCGCCGCCGAGGCCAGCGAGTGGCGCTACCTCAACGTCCGGCGACTCAGCATCGCCATCGAACAGGCCATCGCCAACGGCACCCGGTGGATGGTCTTCGAACCCAACGACTTCACCCTCTGGCGCTCGATCCGGCGCGACATCGGGGCGTTCCTCACCCGGGTGTGGCGCGACGGCGCACTGCTCGGGCGCAGCCCGGAGGAGGCGTTCTTCGTCAAGTGCGACGAGGAGACCAACCCGGTCGACGTCCGCGACGCGGGCATGGTGATCGCCCACATCGGCATCGCCGTCGTCAAGCCCGCCGAGTTCGTGGTGTTCAAGCTGAGCCAGTGGGCCGGCGGCACCGAGACCGAGACGATCGGAGGCTGACATGCCCACCACAGCCACCCCGCAGCCCGGCGCGCCGGCCGACCCGTACCGGGCGTACCACTTCCGGCTGCTCATCAACGGCGTCACCAACGGCCACTTCACCGAGATGACCGGGCTGGAGGTGAACATCCCCGGCCAGCCGTACCGGGAGCACGGCCTGGGCCGGATGCGGATGGTGCCCGGCCAGGCCGAGTACGAGCCGGTGACGCTGCACTTCGGCCTCACTGCCTCCCGCGAGTTGTGGGACTGGGTGAACGCCACCGCGCAGGGCACCCTCAACCGCCGCAACGTCTCCGTGGTGCTGCTCGACTCGGTCGGCACCGCCGAGGTGCTGCGGTGGAACCTGATCGACGCCTGGCCCACCCGGTGGCGCGGCGCGCACCTCAACACCCTCAGCCACGAGATCGCCATCGCCGCGTTGACCCTGCGCTACGAGAGTCTGGAGTTGGAGACCGGCGGTGCCACCGCGCCGACACCCGCGTAACTGGCTGGCCGGCCGGCTACGCGCGGCGGCCGGAGCGGCGCAGCGCCTCGCCGGGCGGGTCGAACCCGCCGAGGACCGTGCGCCCGCCGGGCACTGGGCGCCCGCCGCGGACCGGGTGCCGCAGCCATCGCCGGAGACGCCCGCGGCTTCACCGCGCCGCTTCGGGGAACCACCACAGCACTGGCTGGACCTGGTCGCCGCCCACGCGCCCGGCCTGCTGCACGACCTGGACCTCGATCGGCCCGCTGCCGCACCGACGGAGGGGCGCGATGACCCGACCGGCGGCTTCGGCTCCGACTCGGGCTTCGGCCTCGGCTCGGGCTCCGGCTCCGACTCGGGCTTCGGCTCCGGCTCCGGCTCCGGCTCGGGCTCGGGCTCGGGCTCGGGCTCGGGCTCGGGCTTCGGCGATCGAGTCGATAGCGGCGGACCGGACCGGTGGACCGCGGTGACGCAACCACCTCGGGCCGCCGGGGAGGATGCCTGGTTGCCTGATGACCCGGTGGGTCGTCGTGCCCCTGGCATGGTGGGCCGTCATGCGCGCGGCACGGGTGGTGGGCACGGCACGGGTGGTGGGCACGGCCGCGGAGCCAGCGTGAGCGGCCCGGACCCGGACGCGCACTCCTACCGGCGTGACCGCCCGGCGTTTGCCAGAGCGGGCACGGTGGGTGACGGCACGGTCGGGCACGACGGCACGGTGGACGTGGCGTACGGCGTCGACGGGCCGGAGGCGGTGAGGGGGGTGGGAAGGCCGGACGGGTCGCGCTCGACGGGCGCGACCGGAAGGTCGACGTACGCGTCGATGGCAGACGACAGGTCCGGTGGCCCACGGATGGGTGGCACCAGCCCCCGGGGCGGCAACGATGCCTCCGCCGTCGCGGTGTTCGCCAACACGCCCCTCGCACCGGGTGCGGGCCGACGTTCGCCGGGCCGGCTGCTTGACGCTTGGCGCCTGCGCGCAGCCCGACGGGGCGCGGCGACAGGACCGGCGCCGGACGACTTTCCGGCCACCGACACGAAGGAGCGGCCCCGACTCGGAGAGCCAACCACCTCGGCCAATTCTCGCCTCCGCACCTCCCCTGCCGAGATCTTGGAAGATTTCGGCCCCTCCAAGGGCACTTTCCTTCCAAGGTCTACAACCGACTCCGCCGATGTCGGCGGGGCGAGGCCGGACCGTGCGGCAGCTCGGGACGGGCGATCAGCCGCCGGCGGGACGGCAGCCAGCGGTGGGGCGGCGGCTGGCGGCGGTCACTGGCCGGCCCTGCCAGACGAGCGGGCACGGTCGGGGCAGCAGGTTGGCGAGCGGGTTGGGCAGCACGCCGCACCCCGCACCGGTCCGGGCGTGGGTGTGCCCTGGATCGGTTCGACGCACCGCGATCAGGGCGGCGGCCGAGGGCCGGACGGCGCGGCGTACCAGGCCGACGCGACGGCGTTCGACAGGTGGCCGGCGCTGCCCGACGACACCACACTGTGGTCGGTTGCCGGTGCGGCGCTGGACACTGCCCAGTTGACCCGGCTGGATCGGGAACAGGCGGGTGGCTGATGGAACGTGTCGCCTTCCTCATCGACTCCTCCGGTGAACGTGTCGACTGCCTGCTGAATCCGGAGACGGTGCAGGTGACCCGGCTCGCCGGCGTACGCCATCGGGGTGTCGCCGGTGGGCAGCTCTCCGGGGCCGGGCTGGCCGACGATCCGTTGGTCTTCACCGGCGGCGGCCGGACCGAGCTGGTGCTCGACCTGCTCTTCGACGTCGACTTCGTCCAGACGCAGGTTCGGCCGGCCGACGTGCGGGTCCTCACCCGTCCGCTGTGGATGCTCGCGGAGAACTCGACAGCCGAGCATGGGTGGCTGCGCCCGCCGCTGGTCCGGTTGGTGTGGGGAAAGACCTGGAACGTGCCCGGTGTGATCGTCGCGGTGGCGGAACGGTTCGACGCGTTCACCGGCACCGGCTCGCCCCGGCGTTCCTGGCTGCGGCTGAAGCTGGTCCGCGCCGCCGAGACCGCCGACCAGGCCGAGGCCGGCTTCGCCGAGGAGTTGGCCGCCGCGAACACCCCGACCGCCGCGCCGGGCAGCGCGGTGATCGCGGCCGGTGACGGCGCGGCCGAGCCAGGTCGTTCCGGTGTGCGGTTCGACCTGCTGGCCAACGACGCCCTCGGTTCGCCGCTGCGCTGGCGTCTGCTGGCCGAACACAACCGGATCACCGACCCCCTCGCCGTGCCGGCCGGCACCACCCTCGCCGTGCCACCACCCGGTGCGCCAAGCGGCGGCGGATCGGTGGTGGACGCGGTGACCGGAGTCGCGCGGGCGCTGGCCGGCGCGGTGGGTGCCGGCGCATCGTTCGTCGGGGCCTCAATCGCCACCGCGCCCGCCGCCTGGGGCCCGTCGGGCCCCACCGCCACCAGCACCAACCCCGGGGGTACGCCGTGACGAGCGTCGCGCCCCCGGCGTTGGTCGTCCTGCTCGACGGCGTCGAGCTGGCCGGCGCGGCCCGTCAGCGGGTCCGCTCGCTGCGGGTGGCGGCGCGGCTCGACCAGCCCACGCAGGCGGAGTTGGTGCTCGCCACCGCCGCCGGTGTCGGTGCGTTCGACCCGGCGGTGCGCCTCGGGACGACCCTCGACGTACGGCTGGCCGATCATGCCGACGCCCTGTTCGGCGGGGAGGTCACCGCCGTGGAGGTGGAGTACGCCGGTGACGGGGCGGCGGTGCTGCGGCTGCGGGCGTACGACCGGTTGCACCGGTTGCGCAAGCGGCAGGGGTTGCGGGTCTTCACCTCGGTGACCGCCGTCGAGCTGGCCCGGGAGCTGTGCGGTGCGGTGGGGCTGGAGGTGAGCGCGGAGGTCGACGGGCCACGGTTGGAGCGGCTGTCGCAGCACCGGCACAGCGATCTGGAGCTGCTGCGTGAGGTGGCCGGCCGGGCTGGGCTGCACCTGGCCGCCGACGGCGACGGGGTCCGGCTGGTCACTCTCGCGGGCTACGGGGAGCCGGTCGCGCTGACCCTCGGCGCGGACGTGCACACCCTGCGCCTGTCCACGAACGCCGACCAGGCCAGCGGTGCCAGCGCGGCGTTGGGTTGGCACCCGCAGCGGGCCGAGGTGATCAGCCAGCGGGTCGACGAGGCGCGCTGTGGCCGGCCGGCGTTCGACCGACCGGACCCGGCCGACGTGGGCGCCGACGGGGTCCGCACCGCCGTGGACCAACCGGGTCGCAGCGACGACGAGTTGGCGGCGCTGGCCCAGGCGCGGCTGGACACCCGGGCGGCCACCCTGGTCACCGCCGAGGGGGTGGCCGAGGGTGATCCGGCACTGCGGCCGGGCCGACGGATCGACCTGAGCGGGGTGCCCGAGCCGGTCGCCGGGGCGTACGTGCTGACCGAGGTGGTGCACACCGTCGACGGCAACGGGCACCTGACGCGGTTCTCCACGGTGCCGCCGGCCACCCCGGCGGCCCCGCCCGGCGCGGCGGTGGTCACCCTCGGCACCGTCACCGACGTCGCCGACCCGGACGGATTGGGCCGGGTCCGGCTGACCCTGCCGGCCTACGGGGATCTGGACGCCGGCTGGCTCGCCGTGCTCTGCCCCGGTGCCGGGCGGGGCAAGGGTCTGGTGGCGTTGCCGGATCCGGACGACACCGTGCTGGTGGTGCTGCCCGGTGGCGAGCCGGCCGCGGGCATCGTGCTCGGTTCGCTGTTCGGCACCGTCGAGCCGTACGACACGGGTGTGGACGACGGGAAGGCCCGCCGCTGGACGCTGCGCACCGCCGGCGGGCAGTCGATAGTCGTCGACGACGTGCGGCGCAGTCTGCGGCTGGCCACCGAGGGTGGCAGCTTCCTGGAACTGACCCCGGACCTGGCCACCCTGCACGCGGCGTCCGATCTGGTGATCTCCGCACCCGGCCGGGCCATGGTGGTCCGCGCCCGCAGCGTGGACTTCCTGCGAGCCGAGTCCACCGAGGATCCGACGACCGCGGCGCGGCAGGCCCGCTCGCTGGCCCGCGCCCACCACGAAGGAGGCGGCTGATGCGCTGGATCCACCGTGACTCCGTGATCACCTGCGATCACGACGGCCGGGTCGAGAACCGACCCTCGCAGCAGTGGGTGACCGTCACCGGTGTGCCCGTGCTGGTGGACGACGACCCGGAGGGACGCACGATCGTCGCCTGCCCGAACTACGGCCCGACCGTGAAGCCGTGCACGAGGACGGAGAGCCTCCGCGTCGGCTACAGCGACTGGCTGCGGGTCGACGGGCACCGGGTGGTGCTCGACAACCTGAAGGGGTTCACCAACGGCACCCCGCCCAACGCGGTAGACCACGTCGTGCGCGACCCGCGCCAGCGCCTCGTGGGGGCGGACCGGTGAGGGCCTTCCGGTTCGTCGGCGCCGGCTTCGACGCCGGCCGGGGCGGCGGTCTGGCGCTCACCGCGGCCGGCGGCCTGGCGATGACCGAGGGCGACGAGAGCGTACGGCAGGCGCTGTTCCTGCTCCTGTCGACGACGCCGGGCGAGCGGTTGATGCGACCCGGGTACGGCTCCCGGCTGCACCGGCTCGTCTTCGCGCCCAACGACGACACCACGGCCGGGCTGGCCATCCACTACGTCCGACAGGCCATCGCCCGGTGGGAGCCGCGGGTCGAGGTGATCGACGTGGATGCCGGGCCGGACCCGGACGACGCGTGGCGACTGGTGATCCGGTTGGACTACCGGGTGCGGGCCAGCCTGACCCCCGGGCAACTGGTGTTCTCCGTGGACCTGCTCCCGGTCGACGAACCCGCGCAGGGAGGACCCTCATGACGCTGCCCGTGCCGCACCTGGACGATCGCGGGTTCCTCGACCTCGTCACCGAGGCCCGGGAACGTATCCGGCAGTCCTGCCCGGCGTGGACCGACCTGTCGGCGCACGACCCCGGGATGGCCCTGGTGGAGGCGTTCGCGCACCTGACCGAGGTGATGATCTACCGGCTGAACCAGTTGCCGGACAAGGCGTACGTCTCGTTTCTGAACCTGCTCGGGGTCGCCCGGCACGCACCCACCGCGGCCTGGGCGGACGTCCGGTTCACCCGCAGCGGCACCGACCGCGCCGCGGTCCGGATCCCGGCCGGCCTGCGGGTCGCGGCGGCGCGCGGCGCGGACCCCCGGCCGGTCGTGTTCGTCACCACCGAGCCGACCCTGTTGCCCGCCGACGAGGCGTCGGTGACGGTACGGATGCACCACTGCGAACTCATCGACGCGGAGCTGCTCGGTGTGGGCACCGGCCAACCGGGCCAGGTGCTGCGCGCCGCCCACGCCCCGCTGACGCACACCGCCGAGGCGTTGGACCTGCTCCTCGGCGTGGAGGTGCCGCCCGGGACCGTCGAGTTGGGCGCGGCCGCCCGCGAGCACGACGGCCGCACGTTCGAGATCTGGCGACCGGTGGACAGCTTCGCCGGGCTCGGCCCGCAGGCCAAGGCGTACCTGGTGGACCGCTGCTCGGGCACCGTCACCTTCGCCCCGGCCCTGGACCTGCGACCGCCGGCAACGGCCAGCGACACGGCGCCGGCACCGCCCTCCGTCCCGGTGACCGTGGCGGCGGTGCCGCCGGCCGGGCGGCAGGTCCGGCTCTGGTACCGGGCCGGCGGTGGGCCCACCGGCAACGTGGCGGCGGGCACGCTGACCAGCCTGCGCGACCCACTGCCCGGGGTACGCGTCGACAACCCCGCGCCGGCGGCCGGCGGCCGGGAGATGGAGGCGTTGGAGTCGGTGCTGCTGCGCGGCCCGTACGAGTTCTTCGCCCAACAACGGGCGGTCACCGCCCGC
The DNA here is from genome assembly GCF_040648675.1 of Micromonospora sp. NPDC049101. NCBI lineage: Bacteria > Bacillati > Actinomycetota > Actinomycetes > Micromonosporales > Micromonosporaceae > Micromonospora > Micromonospora sp. NPDC049101. The sequence continues at coordinate 26,032 of NZ_JBEZED010000001.1, forward strand.
GACTTCGAGGTCCTCGCCACCAGTTCCGGCGCGGTGGCGCGGGCCCGGGCGTTCACCCGCGCGGCGGTGTACAGCTTCGCCCGGCCCGGTGAGGTCGAGGTGGTGCTGGTGCCGTACGTGCCGTCGGCGGCCCGCCCCGGTGGCCGACTGCCGGTGGCGGTGCTGCGCGAACACGAGGTGCCCGAGGCACGTCGCCGGGTGGAGGCTGACCTGGAGGAACGCCGGATGGTCGGCATCCGGTCCCGGGCCACCTGGGCGCGGTTCAAGGCGGTGTCGGTGCGGGCCCGGGTGGTGGTCCGCCGGGAGGAGGACGCCGACGCGGTGCGCCGCCGAATCCACGACCGGCTGCACCAGACGTTGAGCCCGCTGCCGACGGCGCTGAACCCGACCGGCTGGCCGTTCGGGGAGCCACTGCGGGCGTCCAACGTGTACCGACTGTTGGAGCAGGCCGAGCCGGGGGTGCGCTACGTCGAGTCGGTGCGGTTCGTGGTCGACGAGGCCCCCGACGCCGAGGTACGCGCCCTCGCCGTCGACCAGTACCAGCCGCGTACCTGGTACGCCGGGCGCGGCCCGGTGCTGTTCCGCTCCAGCAACGGCGGCGCGGGGTGGGAGCCGGCCGGCCGGTTCGACGACGAGACGGTGTTGCGGGTGGCGCCCGCGCCGGCGCCGGTGCGCCCGGGCATCGTCGCGCGCCCCGGTTCGGTGGCCGTGGTGACGCTGCGGTCCTCCGGCGGCTCCCGGGTGCACCTGAGCACCGACCTGGGCGAGACCTGGTCGCTGCTGACCGACCTGGACGCGCGGATCTCCGACGTGGCCTGGCTGGACCGCGACGGCGCGGGCGCGCTGCTGGTGGCCACCGACACCGGCCTGTACGAGGTGTCACTGCTGCCCGGGGCGGTGCCGTTGCAGATCCTGGTCGACCCGACCGACGCCGACCGGGGGTTCTACGCGGTGCGCGCGTTCGTCTCGGAGCGGGGTGCGCCGGGGGTGGCGGTGGCCGCGCAGGCCAGCTTCGGGGTGTACCTGTCGACCGCCGGCGGCCGACCGGGCAGCTTCGCGCACGTCGGTCTGGCCAACGTGGACAACCGGGTGCTCGCCGTGCAGTACGACGGCCCGGCGACGCTGCTGTGGAGCGGTGCCGGCGAGCCGGACCCGAAGAAGCCCGGGCAGGGTTGCCACCGCACCCGGTTGTTCGAGTCCGACGTGAAGTGGCAGCCGGTGCAGACCGGCTGGGTCGGCGGCACCTGCCGTGACCTGGCGTTCGCCGGCCAGCTCGCGGTGGCGGCGACGCAGAGCGGCGGGGTGCTGCGGTTGGACACCCTGGGCGCGCAGCCGCAGTGGCAGTCGGTGTCGGTCAACTGCGGGTTGCCGCTGCGGGACCGGACCCGGTTCGTGCCTGTCGACGCCGTCGCGGTGAGCGGTCCGACCGCCGGCGGTGCGGCCGGCGGCTCCGGCGTGACGGGCACGGGCGGCGGCACGACGGGCACGGCCGGCGGGGGTACGGCCGGCGGCTCCGGCGCGGCGGAGCGGCTGATCCTGGCCGGCGGCGAACGCGGTGTGCACCGCAGCGCCACCGCCGTGGACTGGACGCCCAGCGCCAACCAGGCCACCGCCGACGTGGTGACCGTTCCGGACACCTGGCTGCTCTGCTCCGGCGAGCACGACATAGAGGTGGTGCGCCAGGATGCGACGTTCGGCGATTGAACGGCTGCTGCCCGCCGCCTACCAGCGGGCCTGCGTGCCCGGCAGCGTGCTCTGGGCACTGCTGGACGTGATGGAGGGGCTGCACGCCCCGGACGAGGCGATCCTCGCCGAGGTGGATGCCCTGTTCGACCCGTACCGGGCGCCGGACGGGCTGGTCGTGCGGTTGACCCGCTGGGTGGCGATGGACCACGTGGTGGCCTCGCCCCGGCCGGACGCGCCCCTGCCGCTGCCGGTGGGCCGGCTGCGCGACCTGGTGGCCAACGCCGCGCTGTTGGCCCGGTGGCGCGGCACCCCGTACGGCATGCGGCGGGCCCTGGAGCTGGCCACCGGGGTGCCGGGCTTCGCGATCGACGAGCCGGCCGAGCAGCCGTTCCACGTCGTGGTGCGGGTCCCGGCTGCCGCCGCCGGCCAACTCGCCGTGCTCACCCGCATCGTCGAGGCGGAGAAACCCGCCTCCACCACCGTCGAGATCGTCCTGGAAGAGGAGTCGTCATGACCACCGAATGGGCGGTCGTCGCCGCCGCCGAGCAGTTCACCCTCGACCCGCGCAACAGCGGCGAGCTGACCTTCACCGTCTCCAACCCGGGCACCGCACCGGACACGGTGGTGTTCGACGTGGCGCCCGGTGACGGCTCCCAGCGGGCGTGGTTCACCGTCGCCGAGCCGCAGCGGGTGGTGCCCGGCCAGGGCTCGGTGTCGTTCCTGGTCACGCTCGCCGTGCCGGCGGGCACGCCACCGCGGCGTTACGACATGACCGGGTTCGCGTACTCGGCGAACACCGCGCCGGAGGAGAGCTCCCGGTCCAGCGGCCGGGTCACGTACGAGGTGCGGGCGGTCGCGCCGCCACGGCGTACCCCCTGGTTGTGGATCGCCGCCGCGGCGGCGTTGGTGCTGGTGGTGGTGGCCGTGGCGGTGGTGTTGCTGACCCGCGACGGCGAGCCGGCCCCCGGCGAGCCGCGGGTGGTCACGGTCGAGGCGGAGAGCCTGGTGGACGGCGCGGTGGTGGTCAAGTCGCCGCCGAACAGCAAGGCGGCCGTGGGGGCGCAGCCCAACTGCTGCGGGGTGACCTGGTCCGACGACAAGCAACTGTTCTTCACGGGGCTGGCCATCGGCGACCGGGTGACGGTGACGGTGCAGATCCCGGCCGACGGCACCTGGCGGTTCGCCACGGCCCGGACCACGGCCCCCGACTACGCCAACACCGTCTTCACCATCGACGGCAACCAGGTCGGCGGCACGTTCCTCGGCTTCACCCCGAAGGTGCAGAAGACGGACTTCCTGGACGTCGGAACGGTCCGGCTGGCCAAGGGGCCGCACCAGGTCACGCTGCTGGTGGTGGGCAAGACACAGGGCACGAGCTCCTACTTCGCCGGGGTGGACACGATCCGGTTCACCGAGGTCGTGGCGCAGGCCGTGGCGCGATGAGTGGTCGGCAGAAGACGCTGCTGGGGTTGCTCGCCGTGCTGCTGGTGGCGCTGTTCGTGGTCGCGGTGGGCGCGGGCCGCGACGACCGGGGTGACCCGGGTGCCCGACACGGGTTGGTCGACCGGTTGGGTGCGCTGGCCGGCGAGCGCGCGGCGGTGGACCCGGCCACCGTCGACGCCGACTGCGCCGACGGGAACGGCCGGTTGACGTTCTCCGGCAGGTGCGTGGTGCGGGTCGCCGACCCGGGTGGGCTGCGCACTCTGGTGCTGCGCAGCGCGGCGCGGTTCACGGTCGTCGCGCCGGCGCCCGGCGACGCCGAGCTCACCATCCGCGACGAGGTCGAGCCGGCGTCCGACGGCACCGGGGCGGTGGCGAAGGTCGCCGTCGACCGGGCCACCGAGGTGGGCCTGACCTGCCCCGGCCTCGGTGGTTGCACGGTCGTCGTGGCCACGTCCTGACCCGAGGGAAGGTGCCGACATGGGTGACCTGCGCAAGCCGTTCCTGTTGCTGGCGATGCTCGCCATCGTCCTGGCGCTCGGCGTCGAGGTGGGTGCCGGGTTGTTGCTGGGCGGCGCTGACGCCGGCGCGGCCCTGGCCGACAGTGCCGGCGCGTTGGACGTGGACCTCGACGAGGTGTCCGGGGTCAGCGAACCGTCCGGCCGGGGCACCGGCTACCTGGCGTTGATCGACGCGGTGGCGGTCTGGAGCACCGGGCTGTTCTGCCTGGGCATGCTGCTGCCCGAGCGGGTCCAGGGTCGGGTGCAGGGGGTCGCCAGCCTGATCTTCTCGATCATCCTGATCATCGTCGGGCTGGTCGCGCTCGTCATCGCGTTCGTGGAGCTGATGATCATGGTGTCGCTGTTCCTGGCTGTCCCGTTCGGCACGCTCGCGTACCTGGCGCTGTGGGGTTTCTTCCCGGTCGGCGACGCGGCGGTGCTGCTCGGGCTGGTGCTGCTGCTCAAGCTGGTGTGGGCCGGGCTGCTGGTGCTGGCCCAGCCGCGCTTCCTGCAGAACAAGGGCCTCGTCCTGCTGATCCTCACCACCCTGCTGTGCACTGTCGTCCTGGAGTTCCTGCACCACCTGGTACCGGTGATCCTGGTCAGCATCGTCGACGACGTGGCGGCGCTGGTCTTCGCGGTGATCGCGATCATCTGGGGGCTGGTGCTGCTGATCGGGTCGATCCCGGCGATCGTCAAGGCCGTCCGGGTAACAGCCGCCCTGCCAACCACCCACCCACCCCGGTAACCCGCCTCCCGCCCCCAGTGCCCCCCGGTGCCCCCCGGTGCCCCCCGGTGGCCCCCGGTGGCCCCCGGTGATCATGAGGTTATTGCCCTCCCGAGCGGCGTGTCGTGGCAACAACTCCATGATCGACGCGCGAGACGCGTGGCCCGGCGGCGGGTTTAGTCCACCTTGGTTAGGAGGGGTTTGCCTTTTTCCACCACGTAGGTGGCCAGCTCTACCGCTATGCCGTCGCCTACGTTGCGGGCCTGGTGGTGGACGCCGTAGGGGACGGTCAGCGCGTCGCCGACATTGCACACGATCGGCGGCTGGCCCTCGAGGGTGTACTCCAGGGTGCCCTGCAGAACGCAGATGATCTCTTCGCCGGGATGGAAGTGCTTGAACGGCGGCGAGTCGGGGGTGAACTCCACCCGACTCTGGATGACCTCCCGGCCAGGAATGCTGAGATCGTGTTTCTGGAGATCGACGCGCCACAGTCCCGGTGCCCCCTGCACCGCTGTCGGGCTGATGCCCTCGGGTCGATCTGTCCCACTCATCTCGGCCTCCTGCACGCCGCCGTGCGGACGGCACCCGCCCACGGTTGGCGATCCTCCCGAGGATAGGTGGCCGCGGACCCGTCGGGGCGGGGATGCCGAGAAAGCGAGCCCCGTACCCCGGTCAGGTCGCGGGACGCGGCGGCGCCGGCCCCGGTCTCGCGGCCAGGGCGGCGGCGGTGGCGCGGTCCAGGGCACCGTCGGCGACGACCACCGCGTGCCGGCCCCGCCGCTGTGTGCCGGCCGCGATGGTCACCGGCCGCTCGAACGCGAACGCCACCCCGACGCCCGGATACATCGCGGTCCGCGTGAACCACCTGTCGCCGTCGCCGAGACCACTGAAAACCAGGGTGTACGCCCGCCCGTCCGGCCCGGTCCCGACCAGCGCGATCCAGGACTCGGCGGAACCGTTCACCGCCTCCTCCCCCGTCGCCGAGGCGCTGAACACCGACGCGGGCCCGCTCGAGACCGCCCGCCAGAAGAACCCGCCGTAGCCGGCGCCGTCGGGGCGCCCGTTGGTGGCCGGGCTGCCCAGCCGCACGTCCTGCCCGGCCGGGGCCCGCAGCGTGTAGTCCAGGTCCAGCCGCCAGGCCGACACGTCCCCGGTCAGCGCGACGGCGTCGAGTCGACGGACTTCGGTGAGCAGCACCGCCCCGTGCGGGTCGCGCCACTCCAGTCGGTGCGCCAGCCGGTCGGCGGACCGCTGCGCCCAGCCGGTGTGCGCGATCCGCCCGTGGTCGTCGCGCCAGGTGTAGCCGACGTCGCGGACGTAGGTGCGCCCGCCCCAGAGGTTGCTGCCGTTGACGTCCTGCACGGCGAGGGAGGCGCCGAGGTGCCACACGTGGTCGGCGGGCAGCGCGTCGGTGACCACCGTGCCACCCAGGGTGCGGACCGGATGCAGGTACGGTCGCGGCCCGTGCCGCGCGTCCAGCGCCGGGTCGACCACGTACCGGGCCACCTCCGTCGCCCCGACCACCAGCCGTACCGGCTCCCGCTCGGCGCTCACGGCGACTCCGGGTCGGCGGTAGCCGGCCGACGGTTGACGCCGCCAGCAGGGACCGGCCGACGGGCGACGACACCAGCAGGGACCGGCCGGCGGGCGACGACACCGGCAGGGACCGGCCGGCGGGCGACGAGACCGGCGGAGACTGGCCGGCGGGCTGCGACGGCGTGCAGGGCGGCCACGGTGTAGCCGGCGAGGATCGGCACCGCGACCGGGGTGACCAGCACGGCGAGCAGCCCGGCCAGCGCGGTCACCCCGGTGAACGCGGCCCAGCGAGTGGGCGCGTCGAGGCAGGCACGGGCGGCGGACCGGGCCGCCGCCCGCCACCGCCCACCCCCGTTGCGGCCTACCTCGACGACGACCAGCCCGGCGTACCCGGTCAGACCGGCCGTGACCAGCGCGGTCACCACCAGCGCCGGCGGGCCGCCCGGCACCCGGCCGGTGGCCAACGCCGCCAGGTCGGCGGCGAGCAGCCCGGCCACGGCGAGCGCCAGCAGGCTCACCGGCACGCCGGGCAGCGCCGCGCGACGAAACCGGCGCAGGGTGACACGTGCCGACGGCCAGCTTCCGGTACGGGTCCAGTCGTGCACCGCCGCGCTGGCCGTGCCGGCCGACGCCGCCGCGGTGAGCAGCGGTGCCGCGGCGAGGGTCAGCAGGATGCCGAGCAACGCCAGGTCGGCGGCGTCGCGCAGGACGTCGCGCCAGTCCCGCCGGCCGCCGGTTTCCGCCGGTTCAGCCCTTGATGCCACCGGTGTTGATCCCCTCGACGAGCATCCGTTGGAAGGCGACGAAGAACAGGAAGACCGGCAGCAGCGACAGCACCGACATGGCGAACATCGGCCCGACCGCGCTCTGGCTGGTCGAGTCGATGAACAGGGTCAACGCGACAGGCACGGTGTAGTCCCCCAGTTCGGACAGGAAGACCAGTTGGCGGAAGAAGTCGTTCCAGGTCCAGATGAACGAGAAGATCGCGGTGGTGACCAGCGCCGGGCGGCTCAGCGGCAGGATGATGTGCCGGAAGATGCCGTACGGGCCGGCGCCGTCGATCCGGGCCGCCTCGTCCAGCTCGCGGGGAATGCCGCGCATGAACTGCACCATCAGGAAGACGAAGAACGCCTCGGTGGCCAGGAACTGCGGGATGAGCAGCGGCAGGTACGGCCATTCGCCGCCGACCAGGCCGAGCGTGCGGAACAGGATGTACTGCGGCACGATCAGCACGTGTTGCGGCAGCAGCAGCGTGCCGATCATGACGGCGAACCACACCCCGCGCAGCCGGAACCGCAGCCGGGCGAAGGCGTACGCGGCCAGCAGGCAGGAGAGCCCGTTGCCGACGACGGTGAGCAGGCTGACCATCGCGCTGTTGAGGAAGAACCGGCCGAAGCTCACGTCGAAGTTGGACCACCCGGCGGTGTAGTTGCCCGGGGAGAAGCGCTCCGGCAGCAGGCCGACGTTGTTGACGATCTCCTCCTGGGACTTCACCGAGGTGCCCACCATCCAGATCAGCGGGTAGAGCACCACGGCGAGGATCGCCACCAGGATCAGCAGTCGCAGCACCGGCCGGCCGGTCGGGCGTCGCGGGGCGACCGGCCCCTGGGTCACCGTCACCGGTCCTCCGCGTCGGAGTAGTGCACCCAGAACCGCCCGGTGCTGAAGAAGATCGCGGTGATGACCGCGATGGCGAGCAGGAACACCCAGGCCATCGCCGAGGCGTAACCCATCTGGAGATCGGTGAAGCCGGTGATGTAGAGGTTCAGCGTGTACATCAGCGTGGAGTCGACCGGGCCGCCGGTGCCGTTGCTGAGCACGAACGCCGCGGTGAAGCCCTGAAACCCGTTGATCGTCTCCAGCACCAGGTTGAAGAAGATGACCGGGGAGAGCATCGGCAGGGTGACGTTGCGAAACTGTCGGAACCGGCCGGCGCCGTCGACCGACGCCGCCTCGTACAGCTCGGTGGGCACCTGCTTCAGCCCGGCCAGGAAGATCACCATCGGTGCGCCGAACTGCCAGATGGCCAGCACCATGAGCGTCTCCAGGGCCCAGTCCGGGTCGTTGACCCACGGCTTGCCCTCGATGCCGACGAGGCTCAGCAGCGAGTTGAACGCGCCGTCGCGGTTGAACATGCTGACCCAGACGATGGCCAGCGCGACGCTGCCGCCGAGCAGCGACGGCAGGTAGAACAGCCCACGAAAGAGCCCGACGCCGCGCCAGGCACGGTTGAGCAGCAGCGCCACGCCGAGCGCCGCGGCCAGCTTCAGCGGTACGGCGATCAGCGCGAAGGTCACTGTCACCCGCACCGCGTGCCAGTACGACGGGTCGGCGGTGAACATCCGTTCGTAGTTGGCCAGCCCCACCCACTGCACCTCGGCGAACGGGGTGAGGATGTCGTAGTTGGTGAAGCTCAGGTAGAGCGACAGCAGCATGGGGATCGCCGTGACCCCCAGCAGGCCGACGAGCCACGGCGACAGGAAGACGTACCCCGCCCGACCCTCGCCGTGCCGGACGCGTCCGGGCCCTCGGCCGCGGGCGCGGGCGGCTCCGGGGCCGCGTCGGGTCGGGTCGGACGCCGTGGTCAACGCCACGAACGGCTCCTCTCCTCGGCTGGTGGGCACTCAGGCGATGGCGGACTTGCACGCCTCGAGGAACTGGGCGGCGGCCTCGGCGGTGCTCGCGCGGCCGTACTGCGCGTTCTCGGCGGCCTTGATCAGCTCGGACTTGACCTTGCTGTGCCCCTTGATGGGCACCTGCGGCGAGGGGCCGAACTTCTGGGTCAGCTCGGTCTCGACGGCGATCGACTGTTTCATGGCCGGGTCGGTGGTGCCCTCGCTGACCAGCCGGCGCAGGTCCAGGTTGGACGGCAGGCCCCGGTCGGTGCCCAGCAGCGTGACCGCCTCCTGGTCGTTGTACAGGAAGTTGATCACGTCGACGGCGACGTCCCTGTTCTTGCTGCCCCGGAACACCGACCAGTACATCGAGGCCCGCGCCCACTGGGCGCTCGGATCACCGGGGTACGCGATGACGCCCAACTCGTCCTTGGTGTTCTTCTTCAGGTCCGGCATCTGGTTGGCCCACACCCAGGAGGTCGCCGACTTGCCGGTGACCACCAGCTGCTTGGTGACGTCGCTGGAGTTGCCCTCGTGGATGACGTCGGCGGTCGGTGTGGCCCTCCGGTCCCGGGCGCCCTTCCACAGGTCGAACCACGTGGTCACGTCCTCGGCGGTGAACCCCAGCTCCTTACCCTTGTAGAGATCCTTGCCCTGCTGCCGCAGCCACACCCAGAACGCCTTGTAGTCGGCGCTCGGGTCCTGCGTGCCGGGCACCTTTGTCGTGGCGGTGACCTGCTCGGCCCAGGCGATGTGCTGCTCCCAGGTCATCCCGGTGGTCGGCTCGGGCAGGTTGTGCTTGGCCAGCAGCGTCTTGTTGTAGACCAGGCCCTGGGTGTTCTCCCCGGAGGCCAGCCCGGCGAGCTTGCCGTCGACCACGCCGTACTGCCAGAGACTCTCCGGGAACCTGGAGGTGTCCAGCTTTCCGGATTTCTGGTAGGAGGTCAGGTCGAGCGTGGTGTTGCGGGCCGCGTACTCGGCCAGGTAGTTGTCGTCGATCTGGAACAGGTCCGGTGGGTTGCCGCCCGCCGTGAGCGTGGCCAGCTTGTCGAAGTAACCCTGGTTGGCCTGCCAGGTCGTCTCGAATGTCACGTTCGGGTGCTTCTTGGTGTAGAGCGCCAGGGCATCCTCGGTCAGCTTGGCCCGGGCGTCGCCGCCCCACCAGAAGACGGAGAGCTTGACCGGGGCGTTCGGGTCGGCGGCACCGCCGTCGTCGTCGCCGCACGCGGCGGCCCCGGCCAGCAGCGGCGCGGCGACCGTCAGGGCGAGCAGGCCGCGCAGCAGACGCCGCCGAGACAGCGGGGTACGGTCGATGCGCCCGACGGGCGCGTCAGTGGTGGGGTGCATGTGCGCTCACTCCTCGGCGGTAGGAGGCGACGACGTCACCGGTGGCCGTGCTCGGGATTGTTCGGGCCCGCGGGGCGACGCGGGTCCGGGCCGAGCGGCGCGGCCGGGGGACGGGCCGGTCGGGCGTGCGGGCCCGGGCCGGTCGAGTCGCGGATGACCAGGTCGGTCTGGAGCATTACCTGTGCGGTGGTACGACGGACGTCGAGCGCCGTGCCGGCACCGGGCCCCCGCGCGCCGCGCGGTGACTCGATGTCCTGTTGCAGCAGCATGTCGACGGCCGTCCGGCCGGCGGTCGCGGTGGGGGTGGCCACCGTCGTCAGTTTGGGGCGGGTGAGCCGGCTCAGGGTGCTGTCGTCGACCCCGACGACGCTCACCTCCTGCGGCACCCTGACCCCGAGCGCGTCCAGCCCCTCGATGAGGCCGATCGCCATCAGGTCGTTGTAGGCGAGCACGGCCGACACACCACTGCGTCGCACCTGCTCGGCGACGGCGGAACCGCCGGTCACGGTGGGCGCGTTGGGGCCGAGCACGGTCAGCTCCGCGCCGCCGGCCCGGGCGGCCGTGCCGGCGGCCCGGCGCATCTCCCGGTTGGTCCACGAGCTGCGCGGGCCACCGAGCAGCGCGATGCGGCGATGACCCAGGCCGACCAGGTGCTCGACCGCCGCGCGGGCGCCCTGCCCGACGTCCATCAGCACGCAGGGCAGGCCGGTCACCTGGCGGTTCACCACCACCAGTGGCACCTCACGGCTGAGTTGCTCGATCAGGCTGTTGCTCATCCGCGGGCTGCACAGCAACACACCGTCCACCTGCTTGGCCAACGCGTGGACCAACTCCTCCTCGGTGGCCGGGTCCTCGTTGGTGTCGGCCACGAAGACGTGGTAGTCGCGGCGGCGGGCCTGACTCTCCGCCGCCTTGATCAGCGGTGGGAAGAACGGGTTCGCGATGTCGGCGATGATCAGCCCGATGTTGTGCGTACGCCCGGTGATCAGTGCGCGGGCGGCTCGGTTCGGTCGATAGCCCAGATCCTCCGCGCACGCCAACACCCGGACCCGGGTGTCCGGGTTGACCAGGTGCGGAGCGGAGAAGGTGCGGGACACGGTGGAGATGTGCACACCGGACGCCCGGGCGACGTCCCGGATGGTGACTGGCACGGCGGGCCCTTCGTCCGATGTGGTGGCGGTGACGGGGGTGTGGCCCATTAATGCAAACGGTTGCGCCAGTGTCAACGGTCAATGTCTGCGGACGTGCTACGCCCGTGTTTCACTCCGTGACGTTCCGCCCCACAAACGCGGATATTTACCACCGATCGCAGCGTCGTCGTTGACGCGATCACATTGATCGTGATTACTTCACTGCAAACCTTTGCAGCATCACCGGGAAGGCGAGCGCATGTCACCGAGAGCCGACGGGCGGGTCCGGTACGCCATCGTGGGCACCGGCGCACGGGCGGAGATGTTCGTGCGGGCGCTGGTGCTCGACCACGCCGACACCACCGAGCTGGTCGCCTTCGCCGACGTCAACCAGGCCCGGATGGACGCGCACAACCGCTGGCTGGCCGAGCTGGGCCACCGCCCGGTGCCGACCTACCCGGCCGGCGACTTCGCGGCCATGCTGGACTCCGAACGCGTCGACGTCGTCCTGGTCACCAGCGTGGACGTCACCCACGACGAGTACGTGGTGGCCGCTCTGCGCGCCGGCCGGGAGGTGATCACCGAGAAGCCGATGACCGTGGACGCGCCGCGCTGCCGGCGCATCCTGGACGCCGTCACCGAGACCGGCGGTCGGGTGACTGTGGCGTTCAACTACCGCTACAACCCGCTGCACGAGCAGGTCCGCCGGCTGCTCGCCGAGGACGCGGTCGGCGAGATCGGCTCGGTGCACTTCGAGTGGCTGCTCGACGTGCGCCACGGCGCGGACTACTTCCGCCGCTGGCACCGCGACAAGGCCACCTCCGGCGGGCTGATGGTGCACAAGGCCAGTCACCACTTCGACCTGGTCAACTGGTGGTTGGCGGCCACCCCGGTGCAGGTGTACGCGGCCGGCCGGCTCTTCTTCTACGGCGACGGTGGCCGCCGGCACGGCTACGCCCGCGACTACGACCGGGCGCACGGCTCCCCCGACGCGGTCGACGACCCGTTCGCGCTGCGGTTGGACGCCCACCCCCGGCTGCGCGAGCTGTACCTCGATGCCGAGGCCGAGGACGGCTACCAACGCGACCGCAACGTGTTCGCCCCCGGAGTCACCATCGAGGACGACATGGCGGTGCTCGCCCGCTACTCCACTGGTGCCACGATGACGTACCACCTCACCGCCTACGCTCCCTGGGAGGGCTACCGGGTGATGATCAACGGTAGTCGCGGCCGGCTGGAGCTGGAGGTGACCGAGAACGACTTCGTCGACCGGGGCACCGCCGGCGCGGTCAAGGGTGCCGCCCTGCACGGCACCGAGGCGCCGGCCGAGGGCGGTGGCGCGACACTCACCCTGCGCCCGTTCTGGGCACCGCCCCGGCAGATCCCCGTCGAGGGCCGCACCCGGCAGGGCCACGGTGGCGCGGACGCCCGGATGACCGGGGTGCTCCTCGGGGGTCGACCCGACCCGCTGGACCGCGCCGCGACCGCCGACGACGGCGCGTTGGCCCTGCTCACCGGCCTGGCGGCCAACCGGTCCTTCGAGACCGGCCAACCGGTCCGGGTCGCCGACCTGCTCACCCCCCACTGACCTGGAGACGAGGAGCCCATCCCCCGTGCCGACGTCCGACCACACCGACCTGCTCCTGCCCTCCGAACCGGGCCAGCGCGCCCTGGCCCGGGAGCTGTACGCCCTCGCGGCGGAGCAACCCATCATCTCGCCGCACGGGCACGTCGACCCGGCCCTGCTGGCCGCGGACGAACCCTTCCCGGACCCGGCACGGCTGCTCATCGTGCCGGACCACTACCTGACCCGGATGCTGCTCAGCCAGGGCGTCCCCTCGGCGCAGCTGGGTGTGCCCACCCGCGACGGCAGCCCGGTGGAGACCGACGGCCGGGTGATCTGGCGACGCTTCGCCGCGCACTGGCACCTGTTCCGGGGCACCCCGTCGCGGCTCTGGCTGGAGCAGACCTTCCGCACCGTGTTCGGGGTGCACACGCCGCTCGGCCCGACCACCGCCGACACCCTCTACGACGAGATCGCGGCCCGGCTCGCCGAGCCGGACTTCCGGCCCCGGGCGCTGTTCGAGCGGTTCGGCATCGAGGTCCTCGCCACCACCGAGTCGCCACTTGACGACCTGAGCCAGCACGCCAAGCTCGCCGCCGACGGCTGGGGCGGGCCGGGCGGGCGGGTGGTGACCACGTTCCGCCCGGACGACGTGGTGGACATGGAGTACGACGGCTGGGCGGGCAATGTGGACCGGCTCGGCGAGCGGGCCGGCGAGGACACCGGCACGTACGCCGGCTACCTGGCCGCGCTGCGGGCCCGGCGGGCCGCGTTCATCGCCGCCGGCGCGACGTCCTCCGACCACGGCCACCCCACCGCGCGCACGCTGGACCTCACGCCCGAGGAGGCCGAGCGGCTGTACGACCGGGGCCGGCGCGGCGCGGCCGACGCCGCCGACGCGGAGGCGTTCCGGGCGCACATGCTCGTGGAGTTCGCCCGGATGTCGCTCGACGACGGCCTGGTCATGCAGCTGCACCCCGGCGCGGTCCGCAACCACAACCGGTGGCTGCACGCCCGGCACGGCCGTGACGTCGGCGGCGACATCCCGCAGGCCACCGAGTACGTGCACGCGCTCGCCCCACTGCTGGAGCGCTACGGCAACGATCCCCGGCTGCGGCTGGTGCTCTACACCCTGGACGAGGACACCTTCACCCGCGAGCTGGCGCCCCTCGCGGGTGGGTACGCCGCGGTGCTGCTCGGCGCGCCCTGGTGGTTCCTGGACTCCCCCGAGGTGCTGCGCCGCTTCCGGGAGACGGTCACCGAGAGCGCCGGTTTCTACAACACCACCGGGTTCGTCGACGACACCCGGGCGTTCTGCTCCATTCCGGTCCGCCACGACGTGGCCCGTCGGGTGGACGCCGGTTTCCTGGCCCGGTTGGTGGCCGAGCACCGACTGCCGATGGACGAGGCCGCCGAGACCATCGTGGACCTGGCGTACCGGCTGCCCAAACGGGTCTTCAACTTCGGAGGCATCAACACGTGAGCATCACCATCACCTCCGTCGAGGTGCACGACGTGCGGTTCCCGACCGCCGCCCGGGGCGACGGCTCCGACGCGATCAACCGCGGCGACTACTCGGCGACGTACGTGGAGTTGGGCACCGACGCCGGGGCGACCGGCGCGGGGTTCACCTTCACCAACGGTCGCGGCAACGAGATCACCTGCGCGGCGGTCCGCGCCCTGGCCCACCACGTGCGGGGACGCACGATCGAGGAGATCGCCGCCGAGCCGGTGGCGTTCTGCCGCGCGCTCAGCGCCGACGCGCAGCTGCGGTGGCTGGGCCCCGAGAAGGGCGTCATCCACATGGCGACCGGTGCGCTCGTCAACGCGGTCTGGGACCTGCGGGCCACTCTGGCCGGCAAGCCGATGTGGCGGTTCCTCGCCGAGCTGCCCACCGACGAGCTCGTGGCAAGCGTCGACTTCAAGCACATCAGCGACGCGCTCACCCCGGACGAGGCGGCCACCATCCTGGACAAGGGGCGCGACGGCCTGGCCGACCGGCTGGCGACGCTCGAACGTGACGGTTTCGCTTCGTACACCACCTCGGTCGGCTGGCTCGGCTACCCCGACGACAAGGTGCGGGCGCTGACCCGGCAGGCGTACGACGACGGTTGGCGGGCGATGAAGATGAAGGTCGGCGGTCCGCTCGCCGACGACCTGCGGCGGGCCCGGATCATCCGGGCGGAGATCGGCCCGGACGCGCTGTTGATGATGGACGCCAACCAGGTCTGGGACGTGGACGAGGCGATCACCGCGATGGCCACACTCGCCGAGGCGGATCCGTACTGGATCGAGGAGCCGACGCACGCCGACGACATCCTCGGGCACGCCCGCATCGCCCGCGCGGTCGACGAGCTGACCGGCGGGCGGTGCCGGGTGGCCACCGGCGAGGTGGCCGCCAACCGGGTGATCTTCAAGCAGTTGTTGCAGGCCGAGGCGATCGGCGTGATGCAGGTCGACGCGTGTCGGGTCGGCGGCGTCAACGAGGTCCTCGCCGAGCTGCTGCTGGCGGCGAAGTTCGGGGTGCCGGTCTGCCCGCACGCCGGTGGCGTCGGCCTCTGCGAGTACGTCCAGCACCTGGCGATCTTCGACTACCTGCGGGTGGGCACCGGCCTGGACGGGCGGATGATCGAGTACGTCGACCACCTGCACGAGCACTTCGTCGACCCGGTCCGCACCCGCGGTGGCCGTTACCTGCCGCCCGAGCGGCCCGGTTACAGCGCCACCATGAAACCGGCGTCGATCGCCGAGTTCCGCTTCCCGGACGGTCCGGCATGGCGGTGACACTCGGCGCCTCCCGACTCGGCCTGGGCGTGCTGCGCCGACTGCCCGCCGAGGCCCGCCCCCTGGTCCGGCCGGGCACCGTGCCGGCCGGCATCGTCCATCTGGGGCTGGGCGCGTTCCACCGGGCACACCAGGCCGTCTACACCGAGGCGGCGGTCGGCGCGGCCGGCGGCGACTGGGGCATCGTAGCCGTCGCACCGCGCAGCACCGCCGTGGTCGAGGCGCTCGCCGCCCAGGACAACCTGTTCAGTGTCAGCACCCTCTCCGCCGCCGCCAGTGAGACCCGGGTGGTGGGCGCGCTGAGCGGCGTACGGCACGCCCCTCGCGACCCGGACGCCGTGGTGGCGCTGCTCGCCGACCCGGCGGTGCGAGTGGTGACGTTGACCGTCACCGAGAAGGCCTACCAGCTCGACCCGGTGACCGGCCGGCTGTCCCCGGACTCGGCGCTCGCGGCCGACCTGGCCGGCGGTCGACCGCCGACCACCGTGCCCGGATTGCTGCTGCGGGGGCTGGCCGCGCGGGCCGCCGCGGACGCCGGGCCGGTGGCCCTGG
This sequence comes from Micromonospora sp. NPDC049101, assembly GCF_040648675.1. Classification (NCBI taxonomy): domain Bacteria; kingdom Bacillati; phylum Actinomycetota; class Actinomycetes; order Micromonosporales; family Micromonosporaceae; genus Micromonospora; species Micromonospora sp. NPDC049101. The sequence goes on from NZ_JBEZED010000001.1 coordinate 41,913, forward strand.
TGAGCTGCGACAACCTGCCGGCCAACGGGCGACGACTGCGCGGCATGCTCGACCAGGCGGTCGGCCGGGCCGCTCAGGTGCCCGCCGGGCTTGTCGAGTGGGTGGCCGGCAACGTCACCTGCCCGGGCACCATGGTCGACCGGATCGTGCCGGCCAGCACCCCGGAGACGATCGAGGCGGCCCGCCGGGCGCTCGGCGTGACCGATCTGGCCGCGGTGGCCGCCGAGCCGTACGCGCAGTGGGTGATCGAGGACGACTTTCCCGGCGGCCGGCCCGGCTGGGAGCACGCCGGCGCGGTGCTGACCGGCGACGCCGGCCCGTGGGAGCGGTTGAAGCTGCGCGCCCTCAACGGCGTGCACTCGGCCGTGGCGTACCTCGGCGCCCTGGCCGGTCGGGAGACGATCGCCGAGGCGCTGGAGATCCCGCACCTGGCCGACGTGCTGCGTCGGTTGATCGCCGAGGACGTCGCGGCCAGCTTCACCCCGCCGGACGGGGTCGGGGTGGTCGACTACGGCGAGCAGGTCCTCGCCCGGTTCGGCAACCCGGCGATCCACCACCGCACCCTGCAGGTGGCGTTGGACGGCTCGCAGAAGCTGCCGCAACGAATCCTGCACACCATCGTCGACCTGCGCGCGTCCGGCCGGTCCGCGCGCTGGGGCGCGCTGGTCGTGGCGTCCTGGTTGCGCTTCGCGCTGGGGTACGCCGACGACGGCCGACCGTTGCCGTTGCAGGACCCCCTCGCCGGGCCGATCCGGGCCGCCCTGGACGCCGGCGCGCAGACCCCGGCCGGCGCGGTGGACGCCGTCTTCGCCCTGGGCGAGGTCATCCCGGCGGAGGTGGCCGCCGACGACGAGGTCCGCGCCGAGGTGACCGCCTGGCTGACCGCGTTGGGACGACACGGTGTCGAGGCCACCCTGGCCGGTGCGCGGTGAGTCCACCGCCGGCCGGTGCCCGGTGAATCCACCGCGGGTCGGTGCCCGGTGAGTCCACGGCCGGCCGGTGCGCGGTGAGCGGCGGGGTGAGATCGACGCCGCCGCGGGTGGCGGTGATCGGGGCGAACGGACACGGCCGCTGGCACCGCCGGGTGCTCGCGCCGTTGCACACCACCGGCCGGTTACGGCTGGTCGCCCTGGTCGACGTCCGGCCCGTGGAGGACGATCCGGCGGCGCCGGTGCCACCCGGGGTCGGGGTGTTCACCGACCACCAGGTGATGCTCGCCGCCACCCGCCCCGAGGTGGTGGTGATCTGCACGCCGCCGCACACCCACCTGGCGATCGCCCGGGACGCCCTGGCCACCGGTGCTGACCTGCTGCTGGAGAAGCCGCCGGTGTTGTCGCTGGCCGAGCACGAGGAGCTGACCTGGGCTCTCGCCGCCGCCGGCCGGGTCGCCCAGGTCGGTTTCCAGGCGCTCGGCTCGGCGGCGCTCACCGCGCTGACCGACGCGTTGGCCGCCGGCCGGCTGGGTACGGTCACCGGCATCTCCAGCGTGGCCGCCTGGCAACGGCCGGACGCCTACTACGCCCGCTCCCCCTGGGCCGGTCGACGGAGCCTGGACGGTCGGCCGGTGCTGGACGGCGCACTTGTCAACCCGCTCGCGCACGCCGTGATGCAGTGCCTGGCGATCGGCGAGGCGCTCGGCGGGGCGACGCCCTGGCCGGCCGTGATCGAGGTGGAGCGCTACCGGGTCCGGCCGATCGAGGTGGAGGACACCGCCGTGCTGCGGGTCCTGTTCCGTGCCGGCCCACCCGTGCTGGTGGCGGTGACCCTGGCGGCTGAGGAGTTCGTGGCGGGCGAGGTGGTGGTGACCGGCACGGCGGGCCAGGCGGTGCTGGAATACCCGACCGACCGGCTGCGGATGCCCGGGGACGTGGTGACCCGCCGCGTGCCGGGGCGGCAGGGGTTGCTGGAGAACCTGCTCGCGCACCGGGTCGACCCGTCGGGGGTGCCGCTGATCGCCCCGCTGGCCCGGACCGCGCCGTTCACCGCGCTGCTGGACGCGTTGCGGGCCGCCCCGGAGCCCCGACTGCTCGACGGCGACCTGGTGACCACTGTCGGGGCGGGTGGGCAGCGGGTCCGCCACCTGCGGGGGGTGGTCGACGTGCTGCGCCGGGCGGCCGAGCGGGGGGCTCTCCCGAGCGAACTGGCGGTGCCGTGGGCGGCCACCGCGTACCGCGCCGAGCTGGCGGGATAGGAGGCGACTGCAACATTCCTGCACACTATTCATATTGACCTGCATAAAACTGCGAACCTACCGTTCCTGGTGACTGCCCTGTCACCACCAGCGAATGGGAAGAGTCGATGCGCAGAACCCTCACCGGCGCGACGGTGATCGCCCTCCTGCTCGGTGCCGCCCCGGCCAGCGCCGCCGTCCGCGCCGAGGCACCGCCCGGCCCCGTCCCGCGACTCGCACCATCCGCCGTCGACCGGCTCCCCTGGCTGGCCCGCCAACTCGGACGGCAGACCCTGCCCGAGCGGGACGGCTGGGCCGCCGAGGGCGCCGGCACGACCGGCGGTTCGGCGGCCACCCCCGAACGGACCGCCGTGGTCCACAGCAGGGCTGACCTGGTCGCCGCGTTGGGCGGCGACAATGCCAGCAACGCCACCGACGCCACGCCGAAGCTCATCTACGTCGACGGCGCCATCGACGGCTTCGAAGGGCCAGACGGCACCCCGCTGAGCTGCGCCGAGCTGGCCGACCCGGCGTACCGGCTGGACGCCTACCTGGCCGCGTACGACCCGGCGGTGTGGGGTCGGGTGGCGCCGAGCGGGCCGCTGGAGGAGGCCCGGGTGCGCTCGGTGACCAACCAGACCCACCAGACCCAGATCAACGTCGGCCCGAACACCACGATCGTCGGCCTGCACGGCGCCCGACTGACCGGGCTCACCCTCATGATCGACCGGGCGTCGAACGTCATCGTCCGCAATCTGACTCTCGTCGACACCCGGGACTGCTTCCCCGCCTGGTCTCCGACCGACGGCGAGAACGGCAACTGGAACAGCCAGTACGACCAGATCTCGGTCCGCCGCAGCGAGAACGTCTGGGTCGACCACAACAGCTTCTCCGACGGCGACAACCCGGACAGTACCCAGCCGGTCCACTTCGGACGTCGCTACCAGGTGCACGACGGATCGCTGGACGTCACACACACCGCCAGCCTCGTCACCGCGTCCTGGAACCGCTTTACCGGGCGGGACAAGCTCATGCTGATCGGCTCCTCCAACACCGTCGGGCCGGACCTGGGCCGACTGAGGGTCACCCTGCACCACAACCTCTTTGACGGCGTCCTGCAACGGCTGCCCCGGGTGCGCTTCGGTCAGGTCGACGTCTACAACAACCACTACCGGCTCGGTGGTGACGACTTCCAGTACGCGCTCGGCGTCGGTGTCCAGTCGGCGATCCACGCGCAGAACAACTTCTTCTCCCTGGACCCGTCGCTCGACCCGGCGGACCTGCTCTACGACTGGGGTGGCACCGCGCTGACCGAGCGGGGCTCCTGGGTGCGCCGGGGCGGCGGTCCGGCCCGGCCGGTCGACCTGCTGGCGGCGTACAACGCGACCCACGACCCGGACCTGGGCGCCGACGCGGGCTGGACGCCCACCCTGCGCCGTGATCCCGTCCTCCCGACGCCGCTGGTTCCGCTCGTGGTGAATCCGCTCGCGGGCGCCGACTGGCTGCCGCTCTGACGTCTGCACCACGCGGCCAGCCGTTGATCGCGCGGTCGGGTCGGCGACGTAAGGGCTCATCGATGTGGTGAAGATCGGCTATAAGTGACGCATGGACTTCCCGCCGCACCTGGGCAGCATGCCGATGCACGCGATCACCGAGATCCACGGCGAACCGGGCCTGCTGGAGCGCTTCCGGTTGGAGGTCCAGCAGTTCGACGACGCCGCCCGCGGGCGGTTGACCGCCGCGCTCGACCTGGCCGCCGAGTTGCACCGTGACGACCGGCGCGTTCGTGAGCCGTACCTCAACCACCTGCTGCGGGTGGCGATCCGGTTGATGCACCACTACCAGGTGCGCGACGTGGACGTGATCGTGGCCGGCCTGCTGCACGACGCCGTCGAGGACCACCCGGCCGAGCTGGCCGACGGCCACCCCGGCCCGGACCCGACCGCGGCCGCGCTGGCCGCGCTCACCGCGCGGTTCGGGACGCGCGTCGCGACGCTCGTCGCCGCCGTCACCAACCCGGTGTACGACCCTGAGCGGGACCGCAACACGCAGTACCGGGAGCACCTGGCGGTCAGCCTGGACCGGGAGCCCTGGGCCCGGGTGATCAAGGTGTCGGACTTCACCGACAACGGTGTCGGGGTGATCCACACGGTCGGGCCGAAGGTCGTCTCGTCGGCCCGGAAGTACCGGCCGCTGGTGCCGCTCTTCCGGGACCTGATCGGCCGGCCGGACACTCCGTTGTCGCCGGCGGTGAAGCGGCACATCTTCGGCCAGCTCGACCTCGCCGAGGAGCGGTTCAGCGCCATCCTGGACCAGCCCGCGCACCCCAACTGAGCTGCCGCATCACCCGACCGGGTTCCGTGACAAGTTCTCGGATCTTTGCCGCAACCTGCGGCATTACGGTGGTTTTGCGTCAGTTGGGAGGCATAAGTCCTCTCGATCGAAGTTCTGACGTAACCCCGATCGAGAGGACTCGGACCATGCGCGACCTTTCTCGTCGCGACCTGCTCAAGGCGACGGCCGTCGGCGCCGGAGCGGTCGCCCTCCCCGGAGTGATTGCCGGCAGTTCGGCGTTGGCGGCGGACGGCCCGTCCTTGGGTGGTGAGAAGTTCCCGCCCGCCACGTTGACCGGCCGGATCGTCCGTCCGCAGAGTCCCAACTACGCGGAGGCGAGCCTCGGCTGGGACGAACTGTTCGTGCGCTACCCACTGGTGATCGTCTTCGCTCAGGAGACCCAGGACGTCGTCAACGCACTCACCTGGGCTCGGCAGCACGACGTGGCGCTGCGGGTACGCAGCGGCCGGCACAGTCTGGAAGGCTGGTCGAACGTCGACAACGGCATCGTGATCGACGTCAGTGAGCTGAAGGACGTCCACATCGACCCCGCCTCCCGCAAGGCGAAGCTCGGCGCGGGGCTCACCCAGTCCGAGGCGGTCGCCGCACTCGGGGAGTACGACCTCGCGGCGACGACCGGGGGCGAGGGGACCGTCGGCCTGTCCGGTGCGACCCTCGGGGGCGGTCTCGGTTTCCTCACCCGCTACATCGGCATGGCCTGCGACAACCTGATCGGCGTGGAGATCGTCGTCGCGGCGGGGGCCGACGGCGCCAAGGTGCTCCAGGTGGACCCGTGGAACCACGCGGACCTGCTCTGGGCGCTGCGCGGCGCCGGAAACGGCAACTTCGGGATCGTCACGTCCCTGACCTACCAGGTGGCTCCGCTGGAGAGCGTCGCCTACCTGCAGGCGACCTGGCCGGGCCTCGACAACCTGCACGACATCTTCGACCTCTGGCAGCACACCGCGCCGTTCGCCGACCCCCGTCTCGGCACCCAGGTCGAGGTCCACCCGGGCGAGATCCTGTTTTTCGCGGTGCTCGCCGAGGGTTCGGAGGCCGAGGCGAGGAGGCTGCTGGAGCCGCTCCTCTCGATCGGCAACCCCGAGGTCACCGTGCGGGTCGGCGGCTGGGGCGAGACGTACGCCGGATTCCAGGTCCCGAGCGACGAAGATCCGGGGAAGTGGAAGTTCTACTCACAGTTCACCAGGGAGCCTTTCCCGGCAGAGGCGATCAGCATCGTCCGCCGGTTCATGGAGAAGGCACCGTCGCCGGACAGCAACTTCTTCGCCCAGGCCTTCGGCCGGGGAGCCCAACGGCAGGAGCCCTTCGGCGGCGCGGCGTTCGCGCACCGCGACTCGCTCTTCTACTCCGAGCCCGGCGCGGGCTGGGGCACTCGCGGCGAGCCGGACAGCGACGACGCCGTCACCCCGATCGCCCAGGCCTGGATCGCCGAGTTCAGCCTGGCGCTGCGGCCCTACGTGGACGGCGCCTACGTCAACGTGCCGAACATCGGCATGGCGGAGTGGGAGGAGGCCTACTGGGGACGCAACTTCCCGCGGCTGCGCAAGATCAAGACGAAGTACGACCCGCACAACGTCTTCCAGTACGAGCAGAGCATCCCACCCGCAACCCACTGACCTGGATGGCCGGCGGCCCGGGTGACACCACCCGCACCGCCGGCCACCCCCAACCTCGCCCCCACCAACCAGCCCCACCCCAGCTTGCGCGCGGCCCCACCCCACCCCACCCCATCCCGCCCTGACCGGCCCGGCCCGGCCCTGCCCGGCCCAGCCCTGCCCGGCCCAGCCCAGCCCTGCCCGGCCCGGCCCGGCCCGGCCCGGCCCTGCCCGGCCCAGCCCTGCCCGGCCCAGCCCGGCCCAGCCCGGCCCAGCCCGGCCCAGCCCGGCCCAGCCCGGCCCAGCCCGGCCCAGCCCGGCCCAGCCCGGCCCAGCCCTGCCCTGCCGCAACCCCAACCCACCTTCTGCGCAGCCCCTCCCCACCCCACCTTGGGGCGCGTCCTTTGCTCTGCACCCGCGGAGGCGACACTCACGGTCTGTAGCTGGTGCCTCCGCGGGTGCAGAGCAAAGGACGTGGGGACCGCTGACCGTCGCCGGGCCGCGCGGGGCAAGCCGGATGGAGCGGGCCGAGGCGGGCCGAGGCGGGCCGGACGGAGCGGGCGAGCCGGACGGGGCGAGGCCGGCCGGACGGAGCGGGGGCAGGGCAGTCGGGGCAGGGCGGGACGCCGGGATGGGTGGCGGGGCCGCTCAGGGATGCGGGACTGCGGTTCCGGACCTGCCGGCCTGCACCAGGCGCTCCAGCCAGGGTGTCGGGGCGACGCCCAGCTCCCGGCCGAGGTCGGCGCGGAACAGCTCGAAGCGCCGTACCGCCTCGTTGATGTTGCGCTCGGCCAGGTGCACGGCGATCAACGCACGGGTGGCGCTCTCCCGCAGCGGCTCCAGGTGCACGGCGGTCAACGCCACCTGCACCGCCTCGCCGTACCGGCCCTGCGTGGTGAGCCGCTCGGCGAGGGCCTCCAACGCGTACAGCCGGGTTTGGCGCAGCCGTTCCCGCTCGGTCAGGACCCAGTCGTCGTACCAGCCGGGCAGCAACTCGCCCGTCGCCACCGTCAGCACGGTGCCCACCGGTGAACCGCCGCCCAGCAGGACGGCAGCCGCCGCGCTCAGGGCGGCCACGTCACTTGTCACCCCGGTGGCCAGGGCCAGCCGGTCGTCCTCCTCGACGAGGGGCTCCGGCGTGACCCGGTGTAGCCGCCAGAGCATGGTGCGCAGGTTGGCCCGGGCTCGGTCCTCGTGAGAGCCGGGCCAGAGCGTCCCGGCGGCCTCCGAGCGGGCACAGCGCTGGCGTACGCCGAGGTAGGCCAGCAGTCGGCGGGCGCCCTGGGGCACCGCCACCACCCGCCCGTCGCGTTCCAGGCCGAAGCCGCCGAGCAGCCGCAACGCGTACCGGGCCGGCTGCTCGGCCGTGGCCTCGTACCCCCCGGCGTGCAGGTCGTGCGTCACCTCGTGAACAACCATGCCCGCGCCTTTCGCACCCGATCCCCGTGGCAGTTCCACGCTCGGGTGTGGACGGTCGGCACGCCAGCGCAGTGTCGTCACACCGACCCGGCGCGCGGCGGAGATCAACCGTTCGCCGGATTCGGTTCCGGCCGATCAGCGCAGCTTGCTCAGCGTCCGGGCGTACCCGGTCCACTCGGCGGCGTCGCCGACCTCGGCGCGTACCCCGGCCTCCCTCATGATGCCGAGCACCTGTTCGGGCTTCGCGTCGGCCAGCTTGCCCAGTGTGCTGATCCCGGCGCGGGTCAGGGCCGCGCGGGCCTTGGTCGGCACCCCGGCGAGCATCGCGATGTCGGCGTCGGCGACGTTCTCCAACTCGGCCTCGATGCCGAGTGCGGCGGCCACCGCCGACTGGGCGCCGACAGTGGTCCGGACGATCACCGCCTCCCGTTCGCTCACCTCGCCGAACATGGCGTCCACACTCGGGTAGGCGGTGTCCGCCGGCAGCACCTTGAGCACGTCGCGGACCGTCCGGCCGTCGGCCAACTCGTCCTCGCCGAAGAAGCGGATGAACTCCACAAGCTCCACCTCGCGCGGGAAGCGCTGCCGGACGTCACCGTTCTCGGCGGCGTAGCGTTCCAGGTAGGCGGCGCCCCGGACCTTCGGGCCGACGACCACGTCCACGCCGAGGGTCTCCACGGCGGGCAGCACGATGGTGCCGGCCTTGGTCTGCCAGATGCTGACCTTCTTGTCCATGAACATCGTGGTGCCCATGTACCTGCCGAAGTCCAGCGTGCCGATGTAATTGGGGATCTGTTCGAGCTGGTACGGACCGGGGCTGACCTTGGTCTCGTGCACCGTCGAGTGCAGCCGGTTGATCTCCGCACGGATCTCGTCGAGCAGCCGGCGCAGGCTCACCCGCATCGCCGCCATGCAGGAGAACGCCTTGGCCAGATCGGTGCCGAGGTGGTCCAGGTCGTGCTCGATGCGGTGGAACCGCTCGTTGAAGCCCTGCTCCCCCGGGGTCTCGCCGGCCTGCACCACGTCCTCGCCGTCGACCCAGTCGGTGTGGGCGAAGGTCCGGGCGAACGGCGGCGGCGCGCAGCCCGGCTCCACGGCGGGGAACGACTCGGCGTAGCTGAACACGCGCTTCGCGGTGCCCACGTTCTCGTAGATCCAGGACGAGACCAGCACGCTGGCGTCCGAGGCCGGAATGCCGTGCTTGGTGAACGCCTCGTACAGCTCGGTGACGGTCACCCCGTCGTAATTGATCTCACTCGCCATGGTGGTGTCCCTCTCAGAGCTGGTCGTACACGCCGCGGTGCCGGCGCTGCTGGAACGTGCGGAAGGTCCGGGCCACCGCCGGGCGCAGCGGCTCGGCGGTGCCGTCGGCGTCGAGGTCGACGTGGTCGCGGCGAATGCCGAACGTGTTGATCTCCACGCCGAGCGGACAGACCCGGGTCAGCGCGTTCATCAGCCGCTCGTACTGCTCCAGGGTCAACGTGACCCCGTCGGGCAGCTCCACCCGGAACTCGTACGGGTCGGTCCGGCCGGTCCGCACGTAGGAGAGCGCCACCACCGCGACCAGCCCGGCGTGGGTGGGCCGTAGCGCGGTCCGCGCACCGACCGCCTTGATCTCCGCGGTGCCGCCGCCGAGCCCCACGGTGTACCAGCGGAACCCGGTGGCCCGGCGCTCGGCCAGGTTCAGCCCGGCCTGTGGCAGGCCGATCACGCTGCACACCAGCAGGATCCGGTTGCCCGTCTCGACGAGCGGCAGCGCGGCGGCGAGGTGCTGGTCGCGCAGCAGCCCGACCAACCGGGCCAGCCGGTCACCGGCGGCGGGTTGACCGGCGATCAGTGCGGTGGCCAGCGCGGCCGGCAGTTCGATGGTCTCCACCAGCTCGTCGGGGAGCCGGTTCAGCGCGGCCACCACCGGTGCCGGGTCCCGTACCGCCGGCAGGCCGGCGGCGGCCAGCAGCTGGTCGACCGGCTGCCCGGCCGGTCGGGTCGGTACCGCCGCCCACCGCGTCCGGGCCGCCGCGTCGGTCAGCGGCGTCCACGCCGGTTCCCCGGCGGTGGTCCAGGCCGCCCCGGCCGCGGTCAGCCCGGCCAGCAGCAACGCGTTACCGCCCGGATCACCCGGGGCGTGGAACTGTGCCTCGATCGCGGCGTCCGCGCCGATCGCCGCGCTCAGCGGCGCGGTCACCGCCAGGCCTCGGGTGGGCAGGTGTGACAGGTACATCCGGGTGGTGCTGACCCGGTGCGTCGTGGCCAACCCGCACACCCGCCACAGCCACGCCAGCTCGCCGTCGGCCGCCACGGTGGGTACCCCGGCCGCGCGGGCGGCGGCGATCAGCGCCTCGGCGGTCCGGTCGTCGGTGACCGCCCGAGTGGTGTCCAGCACCCGGTTGCGCAGGTCGGTGGCCTGTGCGGGGGTCGGCCAGCTCACGTCGACGCCGAGACCCAGCTCGTAGCGGCTGCCACCGGCGTCGTCCTGGGCCCGGGTCACCTGCCACACGATCGTCGAGCCGAGCGCCCGACAGACCCGCCCGGCCCGGTCCAGGGCGGCGGCCAGCGGCGGCGCGATGGCATGCGCGCTGTCGAAGGCGTACGACTGGCGCAGGCTGGCCCGCAGCGCGGTGACCTCGGTCAGTCGGTTGCTCGGCAGCGCCCGGCCGGCGTGCACGGTGTTGTTCGGCGGGGTGTTGGCGGGCAGCACCAGTCGGTCGCGGCGCAGGTGGGCGAGGAAGTTCGTGCGGTGCTGCGGGTCGCCGGCCGCGACCAGCCGGATCGCCACGGCGAACCGGTCGTCGTCCTCGCGCAGCGTGAACCGGGCGCCGCCGGGCAGGTCGGCGAAGAGCCCGGCGTTCGGGTCGGTGTCCGCGCCGGGGCCGTTGAGCAGGTGGCGTACCGCGCCCGGGGTGGGCAGCAGGAACCTCCGGTAGAGCCCGAGCCGGTGGGCGTACGCGGCGTCCGGCTCGCGGGCCGGCGGGGCGAGCCGGCGGGCGTACACCTCACCGCTGGCCGGCTCGTGCACCAGCTCGTCGACGAAGCGGGCCACCCCGACGTCCGCGCCGATGCGGTCCAGCGCGTCGCGTCGGGCGTGTGCGAGGGTCCGGTACGCGTGCACCTCCCGGGCCGCGCGACGCAGCCGGTGCTTCTCGTACGACACCAGGTAGAGCAGCCGACCCAGGTTGCCCTCCAGCACAGCCAGCTCGACCAACCCGGTCAGCGCCGTACCGGTGACCGCCGTGGCGGCGGCGCCCTCGATGGTCCGCTCGGCCGTCACGGCGACGGCGAACGACGCGACAAGCGGTTCGTCGACGGTGTCCGGCACGTACGCGGGCACCGACGCGCCAGCGGCCGACCAGGGCGCGAAGAGCACCGGCGGCAACACCCGCTCGCCGGTCCCGCCCGGGTCCACCGTGACGGTCACCCGGACGGTCTCCTCGACCAGGTCGCGGCGCAGCACCACGGTGAGCAGCGGGTGCCGGCTGGTCCAGTCCACCACCGCCGCGCCGGTGGCGGCGACCGGCACCACCACCCGCCGGACGGTCCCCGGGTACGGGCCCTCCAACTGGTCGACGAGGTTGCGTTCGACGGACGGGTCGGCGCCGTCCACGGGTACCCGGAGGTCGGTCATCGGTCCCCCGCTCAGACGATCCGGAACGGCCGGGGATCGTCCCGGTCGACGTAGACGGGCACCTGGTTCGCGGCGAGCACCGCGTTGTCGCCGACCGGTAGCCGCTGCACCCCGTCGCCGGTGGGCGCGCTGCCGGTCACGACCACCGCCGAGTCGGCCGGGAAGCGGACCAGCCGCAGGGCGCGGACGTCCGCGACGCCGGGCTCGTTCATCAGCGTCCAGATCACCTCGGCGGCGCGGACGGGCTCGCCGAAGGGCAGCTCGTCGACGTAGCGGCGCAGTCGGGCGTGCAGTCGGGCGCGCAGCTCGGTGGCGGCGGTGGACGCGTTCACCGTCTCCTTGGAGCCGGTGGGCAGGGGCAGGCCCCGGATCACCAGGTCCGCCTCGACACCGATGCCGACCTCGTCGGCCCGGTCCACGGAGGCGAAGATGCCCACCGGGCGCAGGTCCTCGATGACCGACTCGACGGCGGCGTGCAGCCCGTCCGGGCCGTCCCAGATGGCCGCGGCGGTCGGCGCGACCAGGACCGTGACGTAGTACGGGTTGCCCAGGTCGCGTTCGGTGCTGAAGACCCGCTCGATGAAGGAGAAGTTGCCGAAGATGGACTGGTTGAGGTCCAGCCCGCCGCGACCGTCGAAGACCTGCACCTGGCGTACGCCGGGGACTGTCGCCACGGCCAGGCCGATCGCCTCGGCCGTCCAGATGGAGCGGGGTGCGGCCAGCAGCAGTTGCCGGTAGCGGGCGTCGGGGACCTGCTGTTCACCCCCGGTCAGCGCGACGGTGTGGGTGATCTCCACCAGCTCCTTGCCGGCGGCCTGCTCGGCGTCGTCCAGGTCGGCCAGCAGGGTGTCGGCCCGGTTCCACCTGTCGATCTTCTGGCTGGGCTGGGCGGGGTCGAGGTTGTGTGCCGGGCCGGGATGGAACGCGGCGACGGCCGGCACCCGTTCGCCCACGGCGGCCGACAGCACCACCGTCTCGTCCAGGGCCACGTGGTGCCCGCCGGGTGTGGACAGCCGGGCGCCCCGGGGCAGCGTGAGCTGGGTGCGCCCGGTGGGCAGGGCGGCCTTCAGTTTCAGCTTCACCGTGCCCCTCGCCGGCAGGTACGGGCGGGGGATGCCGAGTTCCTCGCCGAGGCGGGTCAGCGCGTCGGCGGTGGCCGACACCACGTACGAGTTGTCGTAGACGGCACCGAGCGCCGCCCACAGCCGGGCGTCCTCCAGCGCGGCCAGTTCGAGGACCTTGCGCAGCACGGCGCCGCTGGTCAGGTCGACGTCGTCGCCGAAGAGCAGCCGGGCGGTGGCCAGTTTCTCGGCGAGCAGCCGGGCGAAGGACTTGGGAACGAAGCCGCTCTCGACGATGCCGAAGCCGGTCGAGCCGGTGGCCCGCAGCGCGGCGGCATCGACGGCCAGGACGTCGGCCAGCTCGGCCGGGAGGGTGGGATCAGACACTGGGCAGCTCCCCGAGATGCACCGAGAGCCGGTCGTCGGTGATGGTTTCGAACTGGACCTGCACCTGCAGGGTGCGGGCGGAGCGCAGCGCGGCTGCCGCCGCGTCGTCGGCCCGGCCCGCGCCGAGCCGACCGTCGTCGAGGTTCACGTCGACGATCTTGCGGACGCGGGGGTCGCGGTCGAGCAGGGTGATGATGCCGATGCGTACCTGCTCACGAATCAGGTTCGGCTCGATCTGCTCGGCGAGGGCGTTGAGCCCGTCGAAGCCGAAGGTGGCGTCGAAGACGTTCGAGCCGCGCAGCGTGGTCAGCGCGACCGCGAGGCTCTGGGCGACGTTGTCGGTGCCGGCGACGAGGGCCAGCACCCGGCCGTTCGGGCCGTCGTCGAAGACGATGTCGCGGGCCAGGTCGACGCCGGGCATGGTGGGTTCGAAGGCGAGGCCCCAGCCGAGGTAGCGGCGCTGGGCGGCCTGCCGTTCCCGTTCGGTGCGGTCCATCTCAGACCGCCTTCAGCTTGCTCTGCCCGGCGGTGGCGGCCAGACCGGGGGTGCTGCCGTCGGTGGCGCCGTTGAGCGAGTCCAGGGCCACCCCGACCCCGCCGACCTTGAGCTTGCTGGCGGCTCCGGTCGCCGTGGTCACCGTGCTGCACTGCTTCGTGGAGTTGCTGGTGGTGATGGTGCACCCGGCCACCGACCTGCCGCTGATCCCGTCCGGGCGGGTCACCGCGACGTGGTCGACGGTCAGCTTGCTCTGCCCGCCCGGGGTGACCTTTCCCTGGCTGGGGCAGTGCACGTCGCTCGACGTGGTGAGCACGAAGGCCATAGCGTTCCCCTCAGTGGACGTTCATCGCGTTGTCGACCTGCACGTCGACGTCGTCGGCGGCGATGGTCACGGTGCCGCCGCTGATGTTCACCGCGCCGTTGCCCGCGTCCAGGTCGATTCGGGTGCCGGTGATGGTGATCGAGCCGTCCTGCTTCATGACGATCGACGACCCGCCGGCGGCGTGCTCGATGGTGATGCTGTCGGCCTCGTCGGCGCGGGCCGGGCGCTGACCCCGCCCCTGCAACTGGGCCCGGCCCACCCGCACGGTCAGCTCACCGAGCTCGATGACCCGGTTGCCGTCGCCGTCGGTGAGGTCGTGCGCCACCTTGCCGTCGTGGTCGGCGGGCACCACCGCGTCGCCGACCGACGAGCGACTGTTGCTGGCCACCCCGACCGGCAGGGACAGCCACCAGTCCCCCGGCTGGGACACCGGGGCGTGCCCGGTGGGCCAGAGCGCGCCCACCTCCACCGGGTCGTCGGGTGCGCCGTTGCGGTAGGCGAGCGCCACCCGGGTGCCCGGGTAGCGGGGCAGGATGAGCCCGCAGCCACCCCAGGCGAACGGGGTCAGGTAGGTCACCCCGGGCAGCGGCGCGGGCTGCTCCCGGCGTACCGGCAGGCGGCGGGCGCCGTTGGGGCGGCCGTCCGGGCGGGCGAGGCCCTCCCACACCGTCTCGGTCTGGGCTGGCGGCTCGACGGCACCGCTGGCGTTGGTGGCCGCCGCACGTACCTCACCGATCTCCAGCCCACGGGTCTCGCCCCGGGCGGCGCGGGCCGCGCGACGCACCGCCTCGGCGGCGGCCACCCCGGGTGAGGACGCCGGGCCGGCCGGCTCGGCGGTGCCCACGCCGGAGGCGTCACTCCAGCTGTCCCACGCCTGGTCGCCCGAGGTGACCTCGACGCCCTGCACCACGGTGACGAAACCGGCGGTACGCGACAGGGTGTGCCGCGCGGCGCTGAGGTAGAGCAGTTTCGCCCCCGCGCCCAACTCCCCGGTCGACGGGGCGAACGGCGCCGCGAACGAGCCGAGCAGTGCCGCGCCGACACTGCCCAGCGTGGTGGCCTCGTCCACCGCCGGCGGGTCGAAGCACACCAGGTCGCCGGGCTTCAGGTCGGGGCGGCCCTTGAGCGTCAGCGTCCACGCCCGACGGCGTGGCGCGGCGGTGCCACCGGACTCGGTGGCCGCGTACGGGTCGGTGTCCTGGCTGCCGTTCTCGGTGCACTCCAGCAGGCCGGTGGCGAGGGTCAGCGGCTTCGGTTCCCCCTCCGGATACGGGATGGGCCGCCTACCGACGTGCACGGTGCCGTCGCGGATCAGCAGCATCCCCCGCCCGTACGCGTTGAGCGACTGCTGCACCGCGCCGCCGATGCGTTCCAGCGCGGTGCGGTAGAGCAGCCCGGCGCCGAAGGCGACCCGTTCGTCACCGGCCGCCTCGGTGGCGCCGGAGGTCATCGTGCCGTCCGGGTTGGCGCCCCAGGTGGCGATGTCCACCCTGGTCCGTTCGGCGACGGCCCGGATCGCGGCGCTGAAGGTGGCCGCCTCGAACCGTTCGGCGACCCGCTGTCCGAGCCGGGCGTACGCCTGCTCGACGAGGGTCAGCTCGGTGTCGTAGGTCCGCTCGCCGGTGCGTCGGCGTACCTTCGTCACCCGCAGCACGGCGACGAGCGCCTGGGTCAGCTCGGCCGGGGTCGGGCCGGCGTTGACGCCGACCAGGTTGGTGAAGAACGCGCCGACGGAGGTGTTGGCGTCGCGCCAGTACAGGTGCAGTTTCGCCACCAGCGGCGGCTGGCCCTCGGCGGTGCGCAGCGCGGCGAAGTGCTCGTCGATCAGCCCCTGCACGGTGATCGTGTACGCGCCGGGGCCCAGCCCGTCGGGCAGCGCGGCGTCGATGGCGGCGTAGTAGTCGGCGCTGGACAGGTTGAGCGCGACGTCCGGGCTGAGCCCGGTCGGGGTCTCCCGGTGGAAGGTCAGGGTCCAACCGGCGTCGTTGCCGACCGCGCCCTGGCGGACCTGACCGGTTTGGAACGGCGTGAGCGTCATCGCAGCACCCTCCGCAGCTTCTTGTCGAGCAGGTAGCGGTAGCGCAGCCGGCCGGGGCCCAACTCGGACTCGACACGCTGCGCGGGTGGGCGGCGACGCCACACGAACTCGTTGATCGGTGGCGGCCCGAACTCGTCCGCCGCCCGGTCGGCCCGCCGCCAGGCCAGCGCGATGGACGAGCCGTAGTCGCCGGAGCCGCGTACCGTCCCGGCGTGCAGCAGCCAGCTCAGCACCACCACCTCCACGGTGACCGGGGTGGACCCGGCGGCGACCGCCGGGCCGGCGTCGGGGCAGACCCGGCGCAGACCGGCGGCCAGCGGCACCGAGCCGAGGATCCGGGTGCCCTGGCGGACGACGAGACGCAGCGGCACCCGGCCGGCGAGCGCCGGGGGCGGGGGCACGGCCGGTGGCGCGGGTCGGGGTGCCAGGTCGTCGGCGGAGCCGCTGACCACGGCGAGCGGGTCGGTGTGCAGCCACTGCCGGGCCAGGCCGGTGGGCAGGATCAGCACCGCGTGCACACCGACGCCCAGCTCGACGCGGTGCGGCAGGCCGGCGGTGAGGCGCTGCCGGACCTCGGTGAACCCGTCGGGCACCTCGATCGGTGTCTCCGGCAGCAGGTAGCGGTCGATCGGGAACGGCGGCATCAGTTGCCCAACCCGTCGGCGAGCGCGCCGACTCCGATGCTGGCCACGTCGAGCAGCTTGCCGAGCAGGCTGGGACGGGGCACGTGGACGAGGGTGATGGTGGTGTCCAGGACGTCGCGGCGGGCGGCCGAGGCGTTGAAGGTCAGCGACTGCACCTGCATGTCGGTGCGGATGGTCATCGAGGTGACCAGGATCAGCCCACCGAACTTCCCCCCGGAGTACGCGGCGAGGGCGGTGCCGCGTTTACTCGCCTCGGCCATCGTCTCCAGGGCGAACTTCCAGGCGTAGCGCTCCGGGCCGACCAGCACCCCGGTCAGCGTGATGGTGTCGTCGTGGGTGGCCACGATGGCCTTGTGCGCGGTGGAGCCGATCGGCGGCAGGTGATAGGTCTGTGCCAGCGAGATCGCGGTCACCGCCCAGATCGGGATGGGCAGGATCCCGTCGCTGATGATCGCGGACGGCACCGTGCCGTACCGCAGGAAACTGGTGGTGGCCATGCTCAGCGCCCTCCGGTGGGTGGCAGCGGCACCGGCGTACCGGTGGGTTCGACGGCCAGGCCCAGGTCGCGCAGCGCCTGGGTGATCTCGCGGACCTCGCCGGCGGCGCTGGTGACCCGCAGCCGCAACCGGCGCTCCGCAAGCGCCGCGCTGATCCGCGCCGGCCGGGTGGACGCGGACCCGCGCCGGTTGATCCGGTCGATCTCGGCGGCGGCGTCCTCCATCCGGGAGATCGCGTCGAGAATGCGCGGGTCGGCGGTGAAACCGGGGTCGTCGCGGTGCAGCCGGGCGATGGCGTCGCGGAAGTCGGCGGCGTCGCGGCGCAGGTTGGTGACGAGGTTGTCGGTGAGCGCGCTGACCCCGCCGACGCTGGCGGCCCGGTGCGACTTGTCGTCGATCAGCCACACCCAGCCGTCGTGGCCGATGCCGACCAGGTCGGTGCCGGCGACCTTGACGTTGGCGTCGGGGCCCTTGAGGAACAACTCGATGCTGCTCAGCGAGAACGCCGCGCTGTACTCGCCGAGCACGCCCCGACCGTAGGTGACCATGTCGTGGCGCAGGTAGGCGCGGAAGCCGGGGCCGTCGTCGGCGCGGCCGCCCCGGTCCCGGAAGCGCCGCCACAGGGTGCTCAGGGCCTCCGGGTTGTGCAGGGCGAGCTGCTGGGTGAGCCAGACGTCGCCGCCGGCGACGACCGCCCGCAGGTCGGCGTCCCCGATCCGGGCCAGGGCGTCGGCCAGCCGCGCCTCGCTGACCTGCAGGCCCCGGGAGCGGGCGCGACCGAGGTCGTCGACGGCGGTGCGCAGCCGGGCCAGTTCGTCGGGGGTGAGCCGGCCACCGAGGCGGGTCTCCAGGTCGGCGACGGCGGCCCGCTTGCCGCCCTCGCCCTCGGCGGCCACCGCACGCCACAGCGCGGCCGGTTCCACCTCGGCGGCGCGGCGCAGCGCCGCCTGCCGGTCCGCCGGCATGGCCCGGAACGCGTCGCCGACGATCGCGGCGGGCTCGGTGTGCCGGCCGGCCGCGCCGCCGCCGGCGTCGAACTCGCGCAACAGCGAGTCGGCGTACGCGGCGGAGTCGTCGGCCAACCGCAGCGGCGCGTCACCCACGATGCCGTCGCGGGGTCGGCTCAGCTCGCGCATCTCGGTGTTGAGCTGGTCGAAGTACTCGCCGAGGGTGGCCACCCGCACCCCGTCGGGCAGGGTGCCACCCTCCAGCACGTGGTCGAGGATGACGGCGATGTTGTCGCGCAGCACGGCGACGCGTTCCAGCCGGTTCAGCGCGTTGTTCAGGTGCAGGTCACCGACGTCGTCGACGATGCGGCGGATGAGGTGTTCCAGCAGCCGTCGGGAGCGCACCTCGCCGGCCTCGCTGTGCGCGGCGACGGTCCGCAGGAAGCTGCGCAGCCGGGGGTTGGCGTCGGCGGCGGCGTGCACGGCGGCGGCGTCGAGGAACCGGCCGGCGCGGAACCGGCGCGGCCCGGTCACGGCCGCACCACCGGCACGCGCGGGCCGGACGCGGCGGCCTGCTGCGAGTCGAGCACCATGAGGATGAACCGGGCGCCCTCCGGGCCGCCGACCGCGCCGTTGAGCATCGCCTCCCGCTCCACGTAGGCGAGGATCGGCTCCATCAGCTTCTGCACCACCCGTTCCAGCACCTCGTTGAGCAGGATCTCGGTGAGGAACCCCTGGAGCAGGTCCCGGGACGCGGCTTCGATGATCTGCCGGGTGACCCGGCGCACCACGTACCCCCGGGCGGCGCGCAGCCCGGCGCGGACGCCGAAGCGCAGGGCGACCCGGCCGCCGCGCACGGCCGCGCCGCCGATGGTGCCGGCCTCCGGGATGAGCGACAGGGCCAGCCCGAGGTACGCGGCGAACAGCTCGACCTCGACCTCGGTGCGGGTGAGCACCAGCTCCGGGTCGAGCATCGAGGCGTAGAGGCGTTCGCGCTGGTGGGCGTGAGCCACGTCGACGGCGGCGACGGCCACCCCGACCACGAAGCCCAGCGGCGGGCAGAGCAGCGACAGCGCGATGATCCCCACCAGGGTGGCGAACGCGTTCAGCGCCTCCCGGCCCAACTCGGTGCCGAACAGCTCGTCGACCCCGGTGGCGTAGTAGAGGTTGCCCCCGAAGAACTCGCCGATCTGCTGGTGGGTGACCAGGTGGATGCCCTGCAGGGCGAAGCGTCCTCGGGGGATGGTCGCCGACGGGATGTGCTCGCTGATCCGACTGGACCGGAACGCGAACCGGGCGTCGGTGCGGGCCCGGCCGAGCATCTCGGTGTTGTTGCGGCGCATGTCCTGCAACACCCGCCACAGTTCGTCGCGGATGGCCGACCGGTCGCCGGCGAAGCGGGCCAGCACGTCGGGCAGGTCGGTGATCTGCTTGACCAGCGGGTCGATGCCCTCGGCCTCGCCGCGTTGGATGACAAGTGCCTGTTCGATCTCGGCGAGGGTCCAGAGCACCGCGTGTGAGTCGCGGATCCGGGTGGTGCCGTCGCGTTCGACGATCTCGCCGGCCGCGCCGGGGCTGCTCAGCGCGGCCTCGGTGGCGAGGAACGCGCTGGAGATGGCGCGGGCGGCCCCGTACCAGGCGGTGGACGGGTTGGCCACGCTGACCGTGGCGAGGGTGCCGCCGCCGACGCCGGTGTGCGTGGACACCCAGCGGGCCGCCTCGTGCCGGCGCAACCGCTCGCGCAGCCCGTGCAGCTCGGCGTAGTCGGTGAGCTGGGAGACGATCAACCGCTCGAAGATCGGCGCGTACCTGTCGAAGTTGGTGATCCGCGCGTCGATGCCGGCCCGCGAGCTGAGCAGCAGCTGCACCAGCATGGCCTGGCTGCCGACGATGAACAGCTGCCCGACCGCGCCCTTGACGGCGGGGCTGAACGCCTGGATGAAGTGCAGGTTCCAGGACGCGGACGAGTCGATCCAGCCGCCCTGGATGCGGGCGAAGTGCTCGGGCTGGCGGTAGCGGTCCATGACCAGTTGGGCGAGGCGGTCCAGCCGGGGCACCACACCGGCCAGGTGGCGCAGGAACTGCACGGCGGGCGACGCGACCGGCCGGAAGTCCAACGGGCCGAGCCCTCCGGAGCCCTGTGGCACGGGCCTGGTGAACGCCACCCGCTCGGCCGCCCCGACCAGCAGGCTGATCGCCGCGGCCCGGCCGCGCAGCACGGCGGCGGCCTGGAGGCAGAAGTTCGCCGGGTAGCGGCACGGCTCCCCCATCTGCAACCGGAACGCGATGTCGTCCATCAGCCGGCGCAGCTCGTCACCGTCCGGGCCGAGCGCGGCCACCTCCGGTTCGCCGTTGAACGGGGCGCAGGCCCGCAGCTCGGCGTGTTCGCCCGTGACAGCGGGAAAGCGGCGACCCTCGACACCGGGTGGGGCGCTGGGGCTGCTCGGGTCGAAGACGAACCCACCCCGCCGGGCACCGCCGGTGCCGTCCCCACCGCTGCCGTCGCCACCCGTGCCGGTGCCGCCGGGCCCCGCGCCCGTGGCCGCTCCGGTACCCGTGCCCGCCCCGGAACCGCTGCCCGTGCCCGCCCCGGAGCCGGAACCCATGCCCGCGCCGGGTGGTGCGTTCGGGTCCGGCGGGGTAGCCGGGCGCTGCTCGACGCTGATCGGCAGGAGGTTGGCCGTACCGGTCCAGTGCAGCGTGGCGTCGGTCTCCTCGGTGCCCACCAGCAGCAGGGAGACCGCGCCGATGCTGACCACCACCAGGCTGGTCGGCAGCGCGCCGCCCAGCGAGGCGAGGATCGCGTCGACCCGCCGGGTCACCTCGGCGTCGACGGCCCGCTCGATCTGCGCCCGGTACTCCTCCGTGCTGGTGGTCTCGCCGCGCGGCGAAGCGGTCCGCAGCCGCTGCCGGATGTCGGCGCTCAGCTCCTCGTCCACCATGGCCACCAACCCGGCCCGGTCGGTGACCGGCCGACGCTGCACCGTGCCGGGCTGCGGGCTGGGCACCCGCGCCTCCACCTCGAAGTGCGGCTGCGGGGTGGCCCGGAACACCGTCTCGCCGAACGTGTCGAAGGTCAGCACCGACAGCGGAGTGGTGGTCACCATGATCGCCCAGACCGGGCGTCCGTCGGAGCCGACCACCCGGGCGATGATCCCCTGCGGGGTGCCCGACGGCAGGCCACCGTGCTGGCGTACCGCCTCGCGGGCCAGCTCGACGAAGTGCCCGGCCAGGTAGCTGGCCGGGCGCAGCAGCCACTGGTACGTCACCCGGGGCGGCTCGTCGCCGTCCACCGGCACCTCCGCGGCGTCGCCACCGTCGTCGTAGGACGGCACCCGGTAGACGGCCAGCAGGTGACGCATCCGCCGCGGGTCGAACAGCTCGGTCGGCGGCTCACTCAACGGCGCGGCCACCCCGGCGGGCAGCCCCGGGTCCAGCCGCGCGGCGGTGACCACCTCGTCGATGCGCCGGCGCAGCCGGGCCTCGAAGGCCCGCCGCTCGTCCGGGGACACCCGCGCACCGCCCGCGCCGGTCCACCGGAAGGTCGGCGCTTCGGGGCGTACCTCCAGATAGCCGCCGTGGGGCGCGACCACCTCGCGGCGGGAGCGCTCCAGCGCGCGGGCCAACGCCGCGGCGAGCGCGTCGGTCACCGCCGCCGGCCGCTCGGTCAGCGACCGGGCGTCCAGCCGGATCCGCACCGGCACGTGCACCGAGATGGCCACCGTCAGAACCGCCCGTCCAGGTGCTCGGCGAGGCGGGCCAGCGCGAGGTCGGCGAGCGCGTCGGCGTCGAGGGCGCCGCCGGCCGCGACCACCTCGATCTCCACCGGGAAGTGGTACGCGATGACCGCGCGGTCGTCCTCGACCACCTGCTCGGCCTGCGCCTCGCTGCCGGCCGCCGGCAGCACCAGCTCACCCGCGTGCACCAGGGCCAGCCCGGTACGGGTGACCCGGGCGGCGCGGCCAGCACCGGTCGCCATCTGCTACCTCCGGTTGATCGTTTGCGGGTTGTCGTCCGGCCCGGTCAGGGCAGCACGGACGGGTCGCCGGTCTTCGGGTCGACCGAGGCGGCCAGGCTGAAGCCGCTGAAGGTCGCCGCCGGCGCGCCGGAGATGGTGGCGGTGGTCGGGGTGGCACTGGTGATCAGGCAGTCGCGCAGGACGAAGGACGAGAACGACCAGTCGTCGCCGGTGTGCTCCAACAGGGCTATGTCGAACAGCTCGCCGTCGAGGGCCAGCTTGGTGAGCCGTCCGGCGACGTCCCCGATCGCCTTGACGGTCATCGTGAAGTTCATCGACACCGGCGCGTGGATGACACCCAGGTGGGTCACCTCGCACGAGTGCAACGCCTCGACGTTGAGCGAGAAGGACGGGCTGAACGAGTCGATGGGGCTGATCAGCACCGTCTCGGTGCCCTTGGTGTACTGCACCGCGAGGCGGGTCTTCCACTCCATGGTCTGGTTCCTCCGGGTCAGAACTTGGCCACGAGCGTGACCAGCAGGCGGCTCACGGCCGGGCCGTACGTGACGGTGACGACCAGGTCGACAGTGCGGTCGGCCCGGGCGGCGGTGACGATCGAGGTGTCGGTGGCGGTACGCGCGACCTCGGGGATGGAGAGGATGTCCAGCACCGGGATCTCGATGCGGTAGTCGTCGATCACCGCCTGCCGCTTGAGCGGGCCGAGGATGCCGTCGACCTGGGTCTTCAGCAGCGTCATCCCGGGCTTGGTGATCCGCGCGTCGCCGACCAGGCCGATCAGCCCGGCGCGCAGCAGGAACTCGGCCTGGTCGAGGGTGCGCGCCAGGTCGACGTGCAGCAGACTCGCGTCGGAGGTGAACAACCGCCCGTCGGCGAAGTGCAGGCTCTCCCCGGTGATCAGCGTGGGGTCGATGATCGGCGTGAGATTGGCCTCGGAGAGGCCCTTGATCTCGGCCGGGCTGTACTGCTTGGCCACCGGAATGGCCACCCCACGGATCTTCTTCAGCACGATGCTGTGGTGCACCGGCAGCCCGGCCACGGCGGCCATCGCGGCGGTGGCCGCGTCGCCGTCCGCGCCCCGGGCGGCGATCATCACCATCCGGCTGGTGCTGCTCTTGAGCGGGTTCGCGGCGGTGGTGACGTCCGCGACGTAGGTGGGGCCCTTCTCGGTGGCCGGGTTGACCATGGCGAACCCGAGCCGCCGCAGGCCGGCCGCCGACATGGTCTCCACGTGCGCCTTGAGCGCGTGCAACCCGGTGGGTGCGCCCGCACCGGCCGGGTTGCCGACTGTCGACTCGTTGGCCAGCGACACCATCGTCACGTCGTCGGCCGCCTCCAGGCCGCTCAGCGCGGCGGCGTAGTCGTCGCCGGCCACCTTGACCCCGTACACCTTGGCCGGACGTGGGTCCTGCAGGAACGCCAACTCCAGGGAGTTGTAGAGGGCGTTGCGGACCACGTTGCCGGCCTGCCGGCGGGCGAAGTTGGTGACCGCGTCGTCCAGGGTCTCGATCCGCACCGGCGTGTTCGCCGGCGCCGAACCGCCGTCCGCGGTGGACGGTGCCCTGCCCACCACGGCGATGACGCCCGGTGAGCGCTGGGCCAGCGGCGCCGGAGGCGGCACGATCCGGACCTCGATGAACGGGAATGCTGCTGTCGGTGCCACGGGTCCTCCCGGACGAAGTTGCTGCTGCGGTCTGGGTGTCTCAGGTCGTCACGGCGGCCAGTCCGATGCCGCTGCGGGCGAGCCACTGGCCGGCCCGTGCGAACCGGGCGGCCCGCTTCTGTGCGGCGGTGCCGGTGTCGCCGCCGGGCCAGCCGTCGTCGTCGAAGGTCTCGATGGGGACCACCCAGACGGCGACCACCCGATGTCGGCGCCGAACGTCGTCCGGCGCCGGCACGTCCAGCCCCAACTCCTCGGCGCGGGCCCGCACCAGGCGCGTCTCGACGAGCAGGTCGGCCAGGGAGAAGCCCTGGTCGCGGACCAGCACGGCGGCGGCGAACGGCAGTGGGCGCGGGATGGGCGGGGCGGCCGACGGCGCGGCGTAGCGCAGCCGCACGGTGGCGCCGGCGGCCTGCCCCCGCATCCGCGTCACCAGATCACCGGCGTTCGCGGCGCCGACCCCCGCGAGCAGCCGGTCCAGGTGCGCGTCGGTGAACGCGGCCGGTTGGTGCAGTCCGGCCCGCAGTCGGGCCACCAGCCGGCTGCGGCGTTCGGTCTCCAGTTGTGCCGGGTCGGCCGGCAACGCACCCAGGTCGGCGACGATCTGCGGGTCGACGTCGAAGGCGGGCACCGCCACGTCGAGGTCCTCGACCCGGTCCCGGGCGGCGCTGGTCCGCACCACCAGGCTGCCCCGCCACAACGCGTCGATGCGCAGCGCCTCCCCGCCGAGCCCGTGCAGGCGTACCCGCAGCTCGGTGCGGACGGTGCCGCCGGAGGCCAGCCACTCCCCCTCGGCCAGGGTGACGGGTGCGGCGGCGAAGCCGAGGGTCAGCTCGTCGAAGACCGCCGCGTACGGCGGTGCGACAGGCATCGCCTCGGTGTCGTACGCGGCCTCGACCAGGTGCGCCAGCGACGCGTCGTCGAACAGCGCGGAACGGGTGCCCGGATCGGCCAACCGCACCAGCACCCCGTCGACGAAGTCCACCGCACGGCCTCCCCGTTGCGCGTGCCGGTGCACCCTGCCCGGCTCGGCACGAGGATCGCGGAGGACCCGTCACCCGAGCGTCACCGCCACCGTCACCGGGCCCGGCCCGTGCCAGGACTGTCGGGAACTGAGCACCCACACAGCTCCCCGCCGCCCTAGAACGCCCTCGCCGGGGCCGGCGCGGCCCGGCCCCGGCCCGGTATCACTCATGAGCGTGATGCCGCACAGTCATCTTGATGCCGCACAGTCATCACGCTCATCCGAGCACGCGCCTCCGCCCCCGGCTAACGGTCAGCAGGCGACGCTTCGTGCAGGACGAGACGGAGGGGATGCGGGGCGCTGGTGGCGAGGTTGCCGAGCACGCTAAGAAGCAGGGCGTACTGATCGGCCGGCTCGTCGGCGAGCAGGTGGCCGGCGTCGGTGACCAGCAGGGTGAGCGGGCCGGCGGCGAGCCGGTCGCGAAGCACGTCGGAGAGAGCGTCCCAGGTGTCCCCCAGGTACGCCGGCAGAGCCAGCGTGGTGGCGAGCGCGGCGAACAGCCCGGCCCTGGTCCGGGTTGCCGCTCCGGCCAGCACCACCGAATCGGGCAGCTCGACGGCGTCGTCGCGGCACACGATCAGCCACGCGGGCAGCCGACCCTCGTCATCGGTCATCACGTGCCTCCTGATTCGACCGGGTCGACATCCGGGCCGGGCGACATCCGACCGGGGTGCCGCCGCCGCGGCGGGGCCGACCGACCGCGACCGGCCGGCCCCAGGTCGGTCAGAGTCGGTAGAAGTCGGTGTAGTGGTTGGGCGAGAACCAGGTGACCCCGGTGCTGCGGTTCACGACGATCCGGTACGCGTCCCGGGCGGCGCCCTGGGTGCGCGGGTAGACGTCGTACTCGTAGTAGGTCGCGTTGGTGGGCAGTTGACCCTCGTAGTTGTAGAACTGCCCGCCGGCGAAATTGGACTTCCCACCGCTCCAGGAGTACCAGCCGCGGCTGGTCGGGAACCCCTTGGCCGACCAGCCCGAGCGGGCGGTGCGAGCGTCCGCGCAGCGGCTCATGGTGCAGGAGCTGTAGACCGCCGCCGAGGCCGAGTCGGTCAACCGGGGAGAGACCACGGACGGGCCGACAAGCGCGGCGGCGACCATGGTGAGGAGCAGGGCGAGGGTGGTGGTACGCCGGCGGATCGCGCCGAGCGTGGCCAGCGGGGACACGAGGGTGGACACAGGCTGCCTCCAGACCATCCAGTTCATCGATCCGCGTGATTGTCGGACCGGACTCAGTCTCGCCGCTGCCGGTCGGTGGCAACACCCCTGGGCGCTCCAACTACTCCACAATGCTCGGTGAATCCCGGATGATCATCTGTCGCGGCACGCCCGATCGGGAGCAGCCCGAGCATGCCGACGCTGACCCAGACGTACGAGTTGGCGCCCACGAACCCCCACGGCCCGGCCGACCCGTTGGCGAAGACCCAGACCAGCCCACTGCACAGCACGACGTAGCCGACGACACCGGCCCGCACCCGACGGCGGGCCGTCGCGTCGACCGGCGGCCACGGCGGCGTGGACGCGGCGAGCACCACCAGCCCCGGCACCAACCACACCAGGTGATGCACCCAGGTGACCGGGCTGACCAGGCACGCGGCGACGCCGGTCAGCGCGAAACCGGCCCTGTCGTCGCCCTCGCGCACGGCCCGGCGTACCCGTACCGCCCACACCGCCAGCACGGCGACGACAAGCAGCAGCCACAGCCGCCGGTCCGGGCGCTCCGGGTCGAGCCGGGCGACCAGGCCGAGCAGTGACTGGTTCGACACGTACGCCAACACACCGACCCGATCGGTGTCCCACAGCGCCTCGGTGAAGAACGTCCGGGTGGCGTCCGGGGCGAGCGCCGCCGCGACCATCGTCGCCCCGACGGCCGTGCCGGCGGCCGTGGCGGCGGCCCGCCAACGCCCGGTGACCAGCAGATACCCGATGAAGACCGCCGGGGTGAGCTTGACCGCGGCGGCCAGCCCAACCCCGACACCGGCCAGCCGACCGCCCCGCTCCAACAACCACAGGTCCAGGTAGACCAGCGCCACCAGCAACAGGTTGACCTGCCCGAAGCTGACCGTGTCCCGCACCGGGTTGAGCCCGGCCAGCAGGCAGCAGGCCAGCGCGAGCGCGTACCAGCGGGTCCACCCGTGCCGCCGGGCCAACGGGTCCACAAGCAGATGCAGCAGGAAGGCGACGGCCAACGCGGTGAGCAGCAGGTTCGCCACGATCGTCGGGTACCAGGCCAGCGCGGCCATCGGCACCATGCTGACCGCGGCGAACGGTGGGTAGGTGAAGCCGTACCCGTTCGGCGTGGTCCACTCGTACAGGTCGCCGCCGCGCATCCAGTGCCCGACCGCGCCGTGGTAGACACCGACGTCGAACCAGCCCCGATGCCCGGGCAGCACCGCGATCGCCACCGCGAGCACGGCGACCAGGGCGAGTACCGTCCCCACGCGCCGCCGGCCCGCGTTCATCGGGCCACCTCCACCGGGGCGGGCGGCACCAGCAGGCGCAGCGAACCGACCGCGAGCAACCCCACCAGCACCCCGGTGGCGGCCAGCACCGCCTGCGCCACGTCCGGTCCGAAGCCACTGGGCAGCGCCGCGAACGCGAGCACCACCGCGCCCAGCGCCGCCGCCGGCCGGGCCCGCCCGTGCGCCGCCGCCGCGATCAGCACCAGACCCCAGAGCGCGTACCAGGGACGGGTCGCCGGGCCGAGCAGCGCCGCCGCCGCCAGCACCAACCCCAGCGCGTACGCCGGGCCGAGCCGACGCCGATGCCACCACACGCCGACCGCCACCGCCAACGCGGCGGCCACGCCCAGCGCCAGGCACAGCCGCATCGGGGCGTCGCCCAGGTGCAGACCGAAGCGCCCGGCCGCGCGCGACGCCACCCGACCCAGCGCACTGGAGATCGACCAACTGTGTCGGTACATCGGGGTGCCGAGTGCGCCTACCCACCCGTACCCGATGCCGGTGGCCCAGGTGACCACGGCGGCGGTGCCCAGCGCGAACCCGGCGGTGCGGGCCACCGAGGTCGGCAGCCCGCGGTGGCGCGCGGCGAGCGAGACGACCACCAGCAGCCCGACCACCGCCGGCACCTTGACCAGCGCGGCGAGGGTGACCAGCACGGTGGCCGCGCCGTAGCGGTGCTCGAAGGCGAGACTCAGCCCGGCCACCAGCAGCCCCAGCATCACCGCCTCGTTGTGCGCTCCCGCGATGAGGTGCAACGGTACGAGCGGGTTGAGCACGCCCAGCCAGAGCGCGGCGGCCGGGTCGACGCCGCAGGGCCGGGCCAACCGGGGCAGATACGCCACCAGCGGCGCCACCCCGGCCAACGCCACCAGGCGCAGCCCGAGCACCCCGAGCACCAGCTTGCCGCCGGTCGCCGCAGTGACCACGGCCGCCACCGCGAGGAACACCGGCCCGTAGGGCGCGGGGGTCTGCTGCCACATCTGCGGCACCTCACCGGCCAACGCACCGCCCAACTGGGCCACCCCGTGCCGGTACACGTCGATGTCGGCGAGGACCATCGCGCCCTGCGCCAGGTAGCTGTACGCGTCCCGGCTGAACAGCGGCGGCGCCACCAGCAACGGTCCCGCCCAGCAGGCCAGGGTGAGCGCGGCGGATCGCCGGTCGACGACCTCGTCGGATGCGTGCGGGTGCCGGCCCGCCCACCACCAGGCGACGACGAGCAGGGTCAGGCCGGCGTACCCGCAGAGCAACCCCGGCGCCGCGAGCTGCCGCAGGGCGCTCCACCAGGCGGCGTGCGCGCCGACGGGCAACGCGCCGGCGGCCAGGCCGGCGCAGGACAGCAGCGTGGCACCGGCTCCCCCGAGCAGCCGGTACGCGACGACGGTCGGCAGTGTGCGCACCCGGGCAGGATGTCGTGCACCGCTGACCGCCACACGACGCCCGAACGATCAGCAAGCGACGTCGCGATGTCGTACCGGCTGACGGCGTGGCGGCGGGCATATCGATCACTGGTTGTCAGCGTGAAACGCAGATCCGTGACCATGGAGTGGCGCCATGACGGACGCCCCTGGTCGCCGCGCTGCAGGACGAAGCGCCAGTCAATTCCGCCGCCGCGCTGACGCCGTCCGGCCCACTCGTCGAACAGCGCGACGCGCCCCGACTGATCGTGGCCCTGCGCCCGCCCGCCCGCCCCATTTCATGATCAGGTGATGAAAAGTAGGTCTGGGGCGCCTCTGAGACCTACTTTTCATCACCTGATCATGGCGAGCAGGAGCGTGCGGCGAGGATGGCGAGGGTTTCCCGGCGCACCTGATCCGGGTCCGCGATGAGCCGGCGATGCGTGAACCGGACGACGAGGATCCCGATGGTCGCCAGAAGAGCGTCGCGGCGGAGGTCGATCTCCCGCTCGGCCGGATCGCCATGGCTGGTGGCACCATCCAGCTCGATGTCGACCCGCTCCGCCTCGGCGAACATGTCGAGATAGATGGTTCGGGCCCCGACCCGCACCCGTGCCTGCCGGGTGAACGTCGGCATTCCCGGGCCGGTGAAGACGTGGTCGTGGCCCCAGATCTCCAGTGGGCTGCGGCATCCGGCGGCGAGCCGGTCGAGCAGACTTCGCAACGTCCCGCGGTCGTTGATCGTCGGCACCTCGGCAAGAGCGGCGACGAGGCGCTGCGCTGTGGTGAGCCGGTCATTGACCACGCGGATGAGCGGGCCAGATCGGTCGACCGGTTGGAGCAGCGGCCAACAGTCCACCAGAGTCCGGTCCAGCCGGGTGACCGGCATTCCCGTCCGAGTCACCACCTGCGGCGGAGCGATCGCGAAGTCGCTGCGATGGCGTACCGCGAGGTGTGGCCGATTCCGCAGGCCTGACCCTCTGGGCAGGTCGAGCTGAACCGGCTCTGCGGGTGGCTGGCGGCGTAGGCCCCACACGTCGAGGGCGGTGAGGCGACTGAGCGCCGCTCGCCCACCGCCATACGCCAGCGCCGCCCGCCGGGCCAGCTCGGGCTCGACACGGGCCAGCACCGGCAGGTCGGCGTCCCCATCGCCGATCAGCTCAACGTCGACGTAGATCCCGGGCAGCACCGGAACCAACCGACCCGCACGCCCGGCGGCCTGGATCGTCCAGGCCGGCGCCTCGCGCAGCAAGTCCTGTCGGGTGACCACGCCACCATGGCGTACGAGCAGGGATTGCAACCTAGGGTCCACCCGTCCACCCTGCCCCCGAGCACTGTCCCGTCGGGGGCCGCTGTGGACAGCGGAGGCACCTGTGGACAGGGGTCCGGGGCGCACTCAAATGTGGTATCCGCACCCGGCCAGACCCGCGGCAGCCAGCGCTGCCGTTCAAGCTGCCTTGTAGACGGTGTCGAGGTGCCATTCCAGGAACTCGGCACGTGGCCGATCATCGCGGCGCTCCGGCAGAGCGATCTGCTCACCCGCCTTGGCATAGAACTGGTCGCCGTTGCCGAACTCGCTCCGAAGCCGAGGACTGACCAGAAGACGATGCTTCGGATCAACGCCCAGGTAGCCGCGATCGAAGAGAATGTGTACGTCGGATTTGAGCAGGAGGCCATTGTCCAGCCGGTGCTCGCCACCCAGAGGGAGCGGACGGATGTGCGCGGCCTGTAGCACCGGCTGAACCTTGTTGCCGGTGATGGCGCAGCGCCGGCCGTAGGCTCCCAGGACGACCGCCTTGAAGGATTGTTGTCCGAGCCGTTGGGGCACCAGTCGCGGATCGCCGTAGACCGGGCCAGGACGATGCCACGGCCCGCTCAGGTCTACCTCCGCCGTCGAGACTCACCAGATGTGCCGCGCGGTACTCCCGCTGGGCTTGAAGCCTCCTCAACTGGTCGAGAGGTCTCGGCTCGCCGCCAGGTCCGCCAATTCACCGTTTGTCATTTGGGGCACGGGCGGGATCGGAAGGCTGGGCGGGGCGGCACGGTCATGGTTCAACTAGACGGGCTCAGCCGATTCGGCGCTGACCCGACCTCCGCAGAAGACCTGCCGCCTTGGCCGTCGAGTCACGACCTACGGTTCACGCATCCAGGTCTTCGGATCGGTCACGAAGACGCCCTTGCCCTGCTGCCGCCGGATCACGCGTAGCGCTTCGAGTCGGACGTAGGCCAGTTGCACGGTCCCATAGCTGACGCCGTAGTCGGCGCGCGTCTCGGCGACCGACGGCAACCGCTCGCCGGGCTCCAACTTCCCTGACCTCACGTTCGCCATCACGTCGTCGGCGATGCGTAGATATCCAGCTGATTCGGGCATGTCACTCCTCGCGTGGCAACCCGAATTCGATCACAGCTCGAATGTCTTAACAACGTTCTTTGACTTCCCTGTGTTCCCTAGTTATGTTGGGCAGGGCCGATCCTCGCGTGGCAACGAGTTCGGTTCATCCCCTGGTCGGGGCGGGTGTGTGCCCGTCCCGACCCAACACCGGACCGCTCTGCTGTCGTACCGCTGAATGGGGCTGCGACGGCGGAGCGGGCGGCCCGCCCTTCCACACCCACCGCAGGGACCTTCCGCGCTCCCGCCTGCCCTCAGAGAGGACCGTCGTGGCTCAGGTGTATCGAGGTGGTCAGCCCTACCCCGCCGGCCACCCGTCCCGGTTGACGCCGCACGAGGTGCGGACCCGCGAGTTCGCCGCGCGCCGGCGCGGCGTCGACCACGATGAGGTACGCGAGTTCCAGGCCCGGGTGGCCGACGAGTTGGCCATGCTCAACGAGACGGTACGGCTGCTCAGCCAGGAGAACGACCGGATCAGGCGGGCGCTGCGTGACTGGCAGATCATGCACGCGCAGGAGTGCCCGCCAGCCCAGGAGCACCACCCGAACTCCGGCCACTGGTGACCGCGCGCCCCACCCCCGGCGACCTGCTTGTCATCGACGGCCGAGCCTCGGTGCAGTTCGCCGGCGATCGCGCCCTGACCTTCCGCGTCGGCTCAGTGTCCGACCAGCCGACCTACCAGGGGTGGATCTGGCTGACCGGCTATGTCATCAACCGACGAGGCGACGCGACCGCCAGACGGGAGATCTTCGTCCAACTCGCCGGACTCCGCCCCGCTCCCGTGCTCGCTCCACCGAATCGAGGCGGGCGGGGCCTCCGACCCCGAGTCGCTCCTTGACCGACACCATCCATGTGCTTCACGGCCACTCACCGACGCTTCAACAGAGGTTGTCACGAGGCAGTTGCTGGGCCCTTCCGCTGCCACCACGCCTCGAACAGGGTGACCACCTGCGCCTTGACCTCATCCGCAACGAGCCCTCGAGCGTCACCCATGAGCGGCACGACGGCGTGCTGGTAGACGTCCCGGTGCCGTTCGACCGACGGGCAGGCGAACACGGCCAACATCCGCAGGACGCGCACGGTGCCGGCACCCAGAAGGGGAAAGTGAGCGTCGACCAGCCGCGCCAGGGCCGCCCACACCTTGTCGACAACGATGCCGGCGACGGCGTCCTTCACCTGCTGTGGGATGCGGGACCTGAGGTGATTCGACAACGCATCCTGGACGGCCCGCTTCGCCGCGTCGGTGAGGATACCGATGGTCTTGTTAGCCTTCTCGATCAATTGGATCAGCGCGACCAGCAGGTTGCACCAGCAGTGATTGGCGAGCCCCTTCTTGATCTCCCGGGCGGTCTGCTTGTTCTGGACGAGGCTCTCGATGCCCTCCGAAATCTCGCCCCACGGATCAGCCATGATCGAATCGGCGAGGATGTTCATCCGCCCGTTGTCGAATGCCACCGCCTCCCGGTCGCCGACGTCGAAGTTACGCGGCAGCGGCGCGTCGCCCTTGGGGCGCGGGTCCGCTACCCACAGGTGATCGGCAAGGTCCAGACGGGCGAGGTCGAGGGACTTGCGCCGATTCTTGGCGTTGAATTTCGGCGCCCCATTGCGATCCTTGCCGATGTCCCTCTTGAGCGCGCTTCGCCGCTCGCCACGCACGGCTGGGGGCTCGACGGCGAGCGTTGCCCACCCATCCCAGCCGTGCAGGGAGCCGCCGCAGCGAGAGCACGTGCAGCCCGGGTTCTGGGCGTTGGCGCAGTTTGCAGGGTGCGTGTTCACAGCCATCCGCAGTCCGCCGATCGGCTCGCCGTCGCTTGGGGTGAAGCACCAATAACCCTAAGTATCTGGCTGGGCGCTGCCAATCGGGTCCTGTCGCTGAAGATCCGGCATTCCGCCGCGTCAACGAGATTCTTTAGCTGCCAGACGGATGCGCGGGCCGCCTATATCTATTGATGGTGTCAGATTTCTGATGGACGTGGCCGAAACGATCTGCAGTCCCGATGCCGAAGATGTCCCGCACGGGCAGCTCCTCGATCAGCTGGCACACACCCCGCAGGCCCTGAGACAGCCTGGTCGGTGTGTTCCCTCTGGGTCTAACCGCCGAAGCTCAGCGCCTGCCGCAGGTCCCTGCCCAGGCTCTCGTTGTACTGCGGATCGGGCTCAGCCCCGGAAGCACTGAGGACGGTGCTGAAGAAGCATCTGGCGCCAACGGCGAGGATCACGCGGAAGACATCCGTGTCATCGAGACCGTGACCACGCAGACCCACGACGTCGGCCTCGGTGACGGAGTTCGCATCTGCCGCGACCTTCCCGGCGAAGTTGACGACTGCGACCTCCTGCGCGGAGAGACCGGCGCTGCCGTGGTCTGACGCGATGGCGGCGACGGTCGACGCGTCGAAGAACCTGTCGCGGAGGACCTTTCCGTGTGCCAGGCCGCAGTAGGAGGATTTCAGGGCCCGGGCGGCGGCGAGGGTCACCAACTCATAGCGGCGCAGCTCCATCTCTGCCTTCACCGCACCGTTGAGCTGCTGCCATGCCAGGTACGCCGCCGGGCTGTGCGCGAACAACCTGGTGTAGTTGGGCAGGTAGCCCATCGCCTTCGTGTCGGTGTCGAACATCCGCTCGGTGTCCGGCGACTGCTCTGCCTGCTGCAGGAAACTCATCCGACTCCTCCCCATGCTTGGCCACGGACGGTACGCCGTTGGGGACTGCGGACGCTGTCGGGAAATCAGCCGGCGTCGTCCTCGCTGACCTCCAGCGCCACCAGCAGCCGGTCGCCGCGCTGGTGGGGCGTGCCGTGCTCAGTTGCGCGCCGCCGGGATCCGTCCCTCGGCGGGACGCCGAAACTGCTCGACGGTCCCGCCGCGTACGCCGAGGCCGCCGCGGGCGGCCTGGTAGAAGTCGTCGCGGCCTTCGTCGGCCTGACGGATCATGGCGGCCAGGTCGGCCGGTGGGTCCGGCAGGCTCCGCGCCGCCTGCTCCAGCCTCCGCACGGCGGAGCGCCAGGTGGAGGCTGCCCGTACCGTGGCCGCGTCACCGAGCAGCAGGACTGCCTCCCAGGTCAGGGTATGACGCAGGTCCGCCTCGGCCAGCCGGGCCATCCCGTCCTCGCGGTCCAGGGCGGGGGTACGGGAGCCGGGGCGGTGACCGCTCAGCATCCCCAGGGAGACCAGGTGGATCTCCTTCACCGCACGGGTGAAATCGGCGTACGCGTCCAGCCGCCGCTCGTCCCAGCGGACCCCCTGGTTACGTCGCCATCGGCCCCGCTC
This sequence comes from Micromonospora sp. NPDC049101, assembly GCF_040648675.1. NCBI lineage: Bacteria > Bacillati > Actinomycetota > Actinomycetes > Micromonosporales > Micromonosporaceae > Micromonospora > Micromonospora sp. NPDC049101. Next base: position 75,637 of record NZ_JBEZED010000001.1, read on the forward strand.
CGTCACCGCCGTGGCGACCATCGTGCCGATGGTGCCGACCAGCACGCCGAGCAGGGCGGGCAACTGCGTCAGAACGCTATCCATGTGCTGAGCCTGTCATCTCGCCGCCTGACTGGTCTCGCCGTACTCGCCGCGGATGGGTAGGTAGTAGGCGGGGAGGAATCCGGCGATGATGGCGACGCCCGCGATCGGCACGAACGCGCCGACGAGGATGCCGGAACCGATCCAGATCAGCGCGAGCGCGAATCGGCGGCCGATGGCCCGGACGCCGAAGGCGCCGAGGCTGGAGTCCAGCAGTGTGGCGCGGCGGAGGTAGAACCAGATGACGTTGAACAGGGCCGCTGCCATCCACAGGGTGCTGCCGTAGACGAGGACCGCGATGCGCAGGCCCTGCTCCGCGCGGAGAGCGCCGGCGAGGAGGGACGTGGAGAACGGCAGGAACGCGATGACCATCAGGAGCAGCGTGTTGAGGAAGAGGATTCCCCGGTCGACGTGTCGGACGCGGTCGAACATGACGTGGTGGTTGACCCACACCTGCCCGATGAGCAGGAAGCTCAGCGCGTAGGCCAGGTACGACGACCACAGTGCCCCGAGGCCCCGCAGAAGGTGCCCGAAGTCCGGTGGCGGTTGGATCTCCAGGACGAGCAGCGTCACGGCGATGGCGAAGACACCGTCACTGAAGGACACCAGCCGACCCGGCTGACGGGTCAGTGGTGACGTACCCCTCTGGGCGTTCATGCACCAATCATGCTATATGCCGTTTTCGCCCCGCACGATGCGATCGAGGACGATCCGATCCAGTTGTCGGTGACAAGCCCGCAGTTGCCTCCCGCGACCGGACACCGCCTTACATCTGGAGGGCAGGGCCGAAGCACGGCGCGCTCAACGACACTCGTCTGCCGTGAGCCGTTCGCCGGACGGTCAGGGCCGCATCCGTTTCCGCGTGCCTCGGATCAGCAGTTCGACGAGTTTCGCGAGCCCGGCGGCGCCGTACGTGTCGTGCGCCTGTCGGACGGTCTTCAGCAGAGGGGCTGCGCGGTCGAGTGTCACGCCTTCCCGGGCGAGCACGTAGTAGAGCGCCAGCATGGCCGAGCGGGCGTTGCCGTCGTCGAACGGGTGGAAGAACGCCACGTCGAGATAGACCCGCGCGGCTCGGGAGGGCAGGGGCAGGTCGTCCTCCGTCGCCTCGAGCAGGCACGCCTCGAACCGGCGGGGAAGGTCGGCATGCCAGTAGTAGCGTTCACGGCCGCCCTTGGCCCAGGCCGGGCCATCGCGGAACGCGGGCTCCGGCACACCGAGTAGCGTGCCCTGCCACTGCGCGAGCAGGGCGAAGGTGAGCGGTCCACCCGCAGCCGCCGCCCACCCCGCCTGGTCGACCGCGGCGGCAAGCTGTGGGCCGTCCGTCGGACGGTTGGCCGCGTGCTCGGCGATGGCGTCCTCGCCCGTACCGACGGGGCCGGACACGGGCTCGGACGCGGTGCCCCAGTCGACCCGGGCACGAACGGCCTGCCACGTCTCCAGGTCGTCGGGGCGCCTACCCTCGGGGCTGCGCTCGTCTCGACCTCGCGTCGGCCGCGTGGCAGTCCGTGACGATGGCCAACCCTGCGGCCAGGTGTCGGGCCACTCGTCGGTGGCGTGGACGGAGGAAGGGGACAGGTCGACGCCGGACTGCGCGACCAGCTGCTGTGCCAGGCGCTCCGCGACATCGGCGACATCGGCGGCAGACGGCTGCACCCAGCTGCGGAATCGTCCGCCGATGGCGTCGTCGATCAGGGTCGAGTGGCGGTCCTCGGGCAGACCGGCTGCGACGAGAAACCAGGAGAGGACCTGCTTGCAGTGGCCGTACCAGCCGCTGTCGCTGCTTGTCCGGCCCACGGTCAGGTTCACGAGCTGGGCGACCGCGACTTCCCAGGCCACGACGAGGGCATCGGGTGATTCGTCGGGATCGGGCAGTGGCAGGAAACGCTCGAAGCGTTCGGCCAGATCCTCCAGCCAGGCTCGCCACTGGACCAGCGAGCCGGCGACGAGGGCCAGGGTCTCCTCCGGTGAGCTGATCGAGTGGGACACGCAGCACCATTCGGTGCCCGGACCACCGTCGTAGTCGCCCTCGCCCTGGGAGCAACACCAGCCGCTGGCCCACCGTCCGTAGTGGTCGACGAGGGCGTGACTCACCGTCTCCCGCCACCGCTCGGCATCGCTGCGGCCGATGGACACAGACCCTTCCCAACGCGGCGTCGGTGGCACCGGAGGCCCGAGGCCACGCACCACATCGAGCACGTCGGTCGGGTCGAACGGGTGTCGCGCGGGGTCGACCTCCGGCCAGGTGAGCGAGTGCGGGGAGATTCGCTTCCACGTTTCGTCAGCCGTCATCGACGGTTATCCTGCCACCGGGCGTCGCGCCGCTATCCGCCGCTCTGCATCAGTGCGGCCCGCCCGCCGCGATGGACTCTGGCGTGGGTCGTCCCGTCCAGGCCCACATCTCCAGCGCGCGCCGGTCGACGAGCGTGATGTCGAGCTGTCGGGCGATCTGGATGCCGTCGCCTGCGGTGAAGAAGCTGTTCGTCACGAGCAGGCAGATCTCGCCACGGTGGATGTCCCGGCAGGTGCCGGCGAACCGCTGGATGGCGGCGCTGCCCACCCGGTTGCTGATGCTCTGCCGCTTGCACTGCGCCACGACGCGTCGGCCGTCCGGTGCGATGGCCGTGACGTCGGCTCCCCGGTCACCGGAGCCGCCGCACACCTGCACGTTCCGAAAACCGGACGCGACCAGGATCCGCGCGAACCACTGCTCGAACTCGGGCCCGCTCATCGCATCGGTCACCGCGATCAGCATGTCCCGCTCAGCCTGGTCGGCCCGCTCCCGGGCACGCTGCTTCGACGCGATGAGACTGACGGTGGTCGCCCCTGCCACGACGAGGCTCAGCACGAGGACGGTCCAGTATGGATGCCGCTGGACGACGTCGATGACCATGCGCACGAGCACGAAACCGACGACAGCGCACAGCACCAGAAACCAGCCGTTGGCCGACCTACTGCCACCGGACAGGCGGCGGACCGTCGATCGACGCCGGACACTGCCGGTGCGCCGCCGTCGGTAGTGGGCCCGGACCCGGGCTCCGCCCCTCCTGGTGTGTGATCTGACGTACGGCACGAGGCACCTCCTCGTTCGCGGAAGCCTCAGTCTCGCGGCAGCCTCCGACAAACCGCGTGCATGCCCGTCAAAAGTGTCCGGTACCCGTCACTCCCAATGCCGCTCCCCCGAACCGGCCACGCGGCCAGGGTGGCGTAGCGGCGTGCGCTCAAGGAACGCCGCGCTGGTCGAACTGACGCTGCACGAAATGCGCGACGCGCGGTCGCACCCGCTGGTAATCCGGTCCCACTTCGATAGCATCGGCCTGTACCTGTGCTTTTACGGCCATTGATCCGCTTGGTGCCGCCGATACCCTGCAAGTGCCGAAGCAGGGTCGGGCCTAAGGCGGGTACTGCATGCTGGCGACGTCGAGAAGAGTCAAGACGACCATGAGCATCTGGCGTCGCGGCCTGTGGCGGTACCGACTCACCACTGCCAGTGTCGTCCTTGCTGCCTTCGGCACCTCAACCGCGTTGAACAGCCCGCCCGTGGTCCTGAGCGTCGTGGCCGCCGCGGCGGGGGCTCTGGTGTCCACGCTTGAGATTCGCGCCAACCGGCGGCGGGCCAGGACCGTACGTTTCCAACCACGCGACGCCGACACGTACCGGGACATCGCCGAGCACGCGAGCGACCTGGGCCGGGTGTTGGAGAGCGCACGCAACATCGGCATCGTGATGACCGACGCGAGCGTTCGACTGCGACAGCAAGCCGTTGCGGTCGATCCCGTGATCAGCGAGTACGTCCTGCACCGCGATCTGAAGCCCTGGTCATTCGACTTTCTGGCCCGGCAGGCGCGCAGAGCGGTGATGCACAACGCGGCGGTGCTGGGGCTCGGCTCGGACCTGCCCGGGGAGGGCGATGACGGGGTCGTCGTCCTGCAGAGCGCCCACTACTTCGACTTCTTCTGCAGCAACGTGCTCGTTCCCTATGACGTGTGCGAGGTGGGACGGCGCAACCTGGCACTGCGCGGACGTGACCTCATCGTGGACCGCCACGGCCGACTGCGGACGTTCAGAAACAGCCGGCTGGCCAACATCATCGGTGTCTCCACGCTGGCCTTCACCTCCGACGGGCAATTGCTCCTGGTCGCCCAGACCAAGGACAACGTGGGCAGCCCGGGACTTCTCGCGCCCTCCGGCTCGGGTTCACTCGAACCGCAGGACGTGTCACCACAGTCGACACCGACTCTTCAGGAGATCATTCGTACCGGCGCGGAACGTGAGCTGCGGGAGGAATGCCACATCAACCCGTCCGAGATCGAGGGCAGCGACCTTCTGGGTTACGGCCGCTGGCTCAGTCGTGGTGCCACGCCCGAATTCTGCGCTGTCACCTTCCTGAACGTCGCCGGCGACCAACTGGTCGCCCGGGCCGTCCGCCGAACGGAGCGGCCCTACGTGGGGGAAGTCATGGCTGTCGACCTCACTCCGGCCTCCGGCTGGGACCTCCACCATCCGCTGGGGATCCTGCCTCCGGACATCCGGCACGCGGCGTCCTGGCCCCTGGCCTTCGCGCTGTCCTGTCTTGCCGAACGAATGGGCGACGACTCGTGGCCGGCAGGGAAGGAGTTGGCCGCTCGTCTGGATCAGTAGACCTGCCGGTCAGGGTATGACCGCGCGCGGTGCCGGCTACGCGGCCAGGGTGGCGTAGCGGCCGTTGCGGTTCAGCAGGCTGTCGTGGGTGCCGGACTCGACGATCCGGCCGTGGTCGAGCACGGCGATCTGGTCGGCGTCGCGCACTGTGGACAACCGGTGGGCGATGGTGATCGTGGTCCGCCCCTCGGCGAGCGCGTCGAACGCCCGCTGCACGGCCCGCTCGGTCTCGGTGTCCAGCGCGCTGGTGGCCTCGTCGAGGACCAGGACGCGCGGGTCGCGCAGCAGCGTGCGGGCGATGGCGAGCCGTTGCTTCTCGCCGCCGGAGAACCGGTGGCCACGCGAGCCGACCATGGTGTCGTACCCGTCGGGCAGCCCGGCGATCAGGTCGTGGATCTGGGCGGCGCGGGCGGCGTCCTCGATCTCGGTGTCGGTGGCGCCCGGCCGGGCGTAGCGCAGGTTCTCCCGCACGGTGGTGTGCAGCAGGTACGTCTCCTGGCTGACCACTCCGACGATCGCGGCCAGGTCGGCCAGGCGCAGGTCGCGCAGGTCGACGCCGTCGACGGTGACCCGGCCGGCGGTCGGGTCGTGCAGGCGGCTGACCAGGCCGGCGAGCGTGCTCTTGCCGGAGCCGGTCTCGCCGACCAGGGCGAGACTGGTGCCGGCGGGCACGTCGAGGGTGATCCCGGCGAGGGCTGCGGTGTCGCTGCCCGGGTAGCCGAAGGTGACGTCCTGAAGGCGCAGGTGCCCGCGTACCCGGCTGGGGTCGAGGTGGACCGGCTCGGCGGGGTCGGCCACGTCGACGGGCAGGTCGAGGTATTCGAAGATCCGGGCGAAGAGCGCCAGTGACGCGGTGAGCGAGACGCCCACGTTGAGCAGGCCCATCAGCGGCCGGAACAGGCCGCCCTGCAGGGCGGTGAAGGCGACCAGGGTGCCGATGCTCAGCGTACCGGCGGTGCCGGGCAGGCCGGCGGCGAGGTAGATGACCGCCGGTACGGCGGCGAAGATGATGCTCATCGAGGCCATCCGCCAGCGGCCGGCCAACTCGCTGCGCAGCTCCAGGTCGACGAGTCGCTCCGAGGAGGCGGTGAACCTGTCGATCAGCGCGGGGCCGGTGCCGAGGGTCTTGGCCAGTTGCACGCCGCTGATCGACAGGCCCTCCTCGACTGTGACGTTGAGGTCGGCGAGTTCGCGTTGCCGCTGGGCGGTGATCTCGCGGCGCATCCGGGCGACCCGGCGGGTCAGCCAGATGGCCGGCGGCAGCACCACGAGCGAGACGAGGGAGAGCTGCCAGGAGAGTGCGACCATGGCGACGGCGGTGGCGACCACCGTGGTGAGGTTGGCCGCGACGGCGGTGGCGGTGGAGGTGACGACCGACTGCATACCGCCGATGTCGTTGGTGATCCGGGACTGCACCTCGCCGGTGCGGGTGCGGGTGAAGAAGCCCAGCGACTGTCGCTGGAGGTGGCTGAAGACGTCGGTGCGCAGCCGGTGCATGACCCGCTGCCCGACCTGGGTGGAGATCCAGGTCTGCACGACGCCGAGGGCGGAGGTCACGGCCGCGACGGCGACCATGCCGAGGACCAGCCAGACCAGCAGGGTCACGTCGCCCTGCGGCAGGGCGCGGTCGATCACGGTACGCAGGAGGAACGGGGTCGCCATCGCGATGATCGAGGAGAGCACGATGATCATGGTGACCACGGCCAGCGCGGGCCGGTGGGGGGTGAACAGGCGGCCGATGCGGCGCAGTGACACCTGGCGGGCCTGCGTCTTCTCTTCGGCGCTGAGGGTGCGGTGGCCGCGGTCGCGGCCCTTCGGGGTGGGTTCCAAGGGGCACTGCCTTTCGCTCGGATATGCTGAGGTTACCTCAACATGAGGGAACAACCGCATCGACTGCTACGGTATTCCGGTGACCGAGGACACCACCGGGACTGGCGACGACGACAGCCTGGCCGAGACGTTCTGGGCGGTGGCGTCCCGTTTGCGCCGACAGACCAAGGAGTCGTTGACCCCCTGGGACATCACGCCCAGCCAGTCCCGAGCCCTCGGTGTGCTGGGCCGACACGGCGAGGTACGCCCCGGCACCCTCGCCGAGCACCTGCGCATCGCGGCCCGCTCGGCGACCGAGGTCGTCGACGACCTGCAGGCCCGTGGGCTTGTCGAACGCCGACCCGACCCGGCCGACCGGCGGGCGACCCTGGTCGCCCTCACCGAGGAGGGCAAGCGCGTCGGCGCCGCCATCCGGACCGCCCGCCGAGCCGAGGCCGACCGCTTCTTCGGCCACCTCAACGACACCGACCGCGCCGAGTTGGCCCGCATCCTGCGTACCCTGCGCGCCTGACCGACGGCGGCCCGCCCGCCACGCGGCGGGTTTGCTCACCTCGCGCACGGGTAGCCAGCGGCCCCGTCCGGTCGGCGGGACCGGCCGTCACCGGCCGGGGGCGAGGTGACAGGAGGACGCTCGTGCCGCTGGTGCCACACCCGCACAACCGCCCCGGCTGATGTGCGGGATCAGCGGGGAGGCGCGCTTCGACGGTCGGTCACCCGACGCGGCGGCGGTCACCCGGATGACCGAGGCGATGCGCTCGCGCGGCCCGGACGACGAGGGCCTGCGCGCCGAGGGCTGGGTGACCCTCGGGCACCGGCGGCTGACCATCATCGACCTGTCCGACGCCGGCGGGCAGCCGATGGTGCGCGACGACCTGGGCCTGGCCCTGGTCTTCAACGGCTGCATCTACAACTACCCGCAGCTGCGCGAGGAGCTACGCAACGCCGGATACCGGTTTCACTCCACCAGCGACACCGAGGTGATCCTGGTGGCGTACGCGCACTGGGGTGAGCGTTTCGTCGACCACCTGGTCGGCATGTTCGCGATCGGGCTCGTCGACCGGAACCGGCGCCGGCTGGTGCTGGCCCGCGACCGGCTCGGCATCAAACCGCTCTACCTCGCCGAGACACCCGGGCGACTCCGGTTCGCCTCCACCCTGCCCGCGCTGCTGCGAGCCGGCGACGTGGACACCGGCATCGACCCGGTGGCGCTGCACCACTACCTGTCCTGGCACTCCATCGTGCCCGCGCCGCGCACCGTGCTGCGCGGCGTGCGCAAGCTGCCGCCGGCCACCCTGCGGGTGATCGAGGCGGACGGGCGCAGCCGCGAGGAGGTCTACTGGCGACCCGACTACGTCCGCGAGCCCGCCGACGCGGGAATGGACGCCGCCGACTGGCGGGCCGCCGTCGGCGACGCGCTGCGCACGGCGGTACGCCGACGGCTGGTCGCCGACGTGCCGGTCGGTGTGCTGCTCTCCGGTGGACTGGACTCCAGCCTCATCGTCGCGCTGCTCGCCGAGGCCGGGCAGCAGCACCTGCGCACGTTCAGCATCGGTTTCGACAGCCGCGGCGACGAGTCCGGCGACGAGTTCGGCTACTCCGACCTGGTGGCCCGCGCGTACGGCACCGACCACCATCGGATCCGGCTCGCCGACGACGACCTGGTGCCCGCCGTACGCCGTGCCGTGCTGGCGATGACCGAACCGATGGGCAGCCACGACGTGGTCGCCTTCCACCTGCTGTCCGAGCAGGTGGCGCGGCACGTGAGGGTGGCCCAGTCCGGGCAGGGCGCCGACGAGGTGTTCGCCGGGTACGGCTACCACCGGCCGCTGGTCGAGGCGCCCCGGCACGGCGCCGCCGAGACGTTCGCCGCCGCGTTCTTCGACCGTGGCCACGACGAGCTGCGGGCCATCGTCGGTCCGGCGTACGCGCTGGAACACGACGCCAGCCGGGACCTGCTCACCGACCACCTGGCCGCGCCCGGGGCGCAGACCGCGCTGGACGCGGTGCTGCGCCTGGACACCCACCTGATGCTGCCGGACGACCCGGTCAAGCGGGTGGACAGCATGAGCATGGCGTGGGGCCTGGAGGTGCGTACCCCCTTTCTCGACCAGGATCTGGTCACCCTGGCCGCGCACTGCCCGCCGGAGCACAAGGTCGCCCAGGGGGGCAAGGGCGTGCTCAAGGAGGTCGCCCGGCAGGTACTGCCGGCCGAGGTGGTCGACCGCCCGAAGGGCTATTTCCCGGTGCCGGCGCTGCGCAACGTGGACGGCCCGGTGCGCGAGCTGGTCGCCGAGGCGTTGCAGGCGCCGGCCGCGCGCGAGCGGGGGCTGTTCCGACCGGGGTACGTGGCACGTCTGCTCGCCGAGCCGGACCGGGCCGAGGCGGCCGCCGGCAGCAACAAACTGTGGCAGCTCGGGCTCCTGGAGCTGTGGCTACAGACGCACGACATCCGTTGAGGCGGCGCGGCGGTCAGTTCGCCACGGTGCGGGCGACCAGGTCGTCGATGACCGCCCGCAGGTCACCGGTGCGTTCCAGCACCCGACGCTGCCGGGTCGCGCCGGTGCCGTCGCGGCGCAGTCGGGCCAGTTGCGCCAACACGTAACCGAGGTCGCCGTGGCGCAGCAGGGCCGGGGCGATCACCGCCATCAACTCGTCGACGAGCGCCCAGGCCGGTCGGCTGCCGCCGCCACGCAGGTCGATCAGCTCGCCGTCGAGGCCGTCGTGCGCGGCCCGCCAGTGCGCGGCGGCGATCAGACAGTCGCGGATGGGCGGGGCCAGCACCCCGGCGCGGACGTCGTCGGCGAGGGTGGCGACGAGAGACCGGACCAGCGCGGCGACCAACACCGTGTCGTCGACTGTCGAACCGACGTCGCCCACCCGGATCTCCACCGTCGGGTACGCCGACGACGGGCGGGCGTACCAGTAGACCATCGCCGCGTCGAGCATGATGCCGGCGGCGATCAGCTCGTCGACGGTCCGGTCGTAGTCGGCGGCCGAGTCGAAGTACGGCGTCGGCCCGATGCTGGGCCAGCGTTCCAGCTGCATCGACCGCCAGCTGGCGTGGCCGGTGTCGCGCCCGTCGTGCAGCGGCGAGTTGGTGGTGATCGCCTGCACCACCGGCAGCCACGCCCGCAGGTGGTTGCAGACCTGCACGGCCAGCTCCCGGTCGGGCAGCCCGACGTGCACGTGGCAGCCGCACACCGCCGGATCGTGCGCCACCGGGCCGTACCGGCGCGACATCGCGTGGTAGCGCGGCTCGTCGGGAACCGTCCGCTGCGGCTCGGCCAGCGGGGTGGCGCCGATCGCCACCAGCCGGGCCCCGGCCGCCGTGGCGGCCTCGGCGGCCCAGTGGCGCTGCGCCACCAGGTGCGCGCGCAGCTCGCCGAGGTCGGCGCAGACCGGCGTGACCATCTCCACCATGCTGTGCCGGAACTCCTGGCGGCTCTGGTCGCGGGCGGGGCCGCGCAGCGCGGCCCGCACCTGGTCGGCCACCGGCAGGTTGCGCCCGCTGTCCGGGTCGAGCAGCAGGAACTCCTCCTCCACGCCGAGCGTGAGGGTGGACAGGTCGGGCACGGTGTCGACGGCGGTCGGACGGTACGCCATGGCCCCTCCCTCATCTCCTGCTGCGGCTGGGTGCCTCGGGTTCCCGGCCGCCCCTGTGGCAAACGCCCCGCTCAGGGCGGTGCCAGGGCCGTCGCGCGCGCGGTGAGGAAGGCCCGTTCGGCCGCGTTGTCCGTCAGGGCGACGGCCGTCCGGTACGCCTCGACGGCCTCCCCGCCGCGACCGAGCCGGGCGAGCAGGTCGGCACGGACCACGTGATAGACGTGGTAGCCGACCAGATCGAGGCGGTCCACCTCGGCCAGCGACACTGCCGCACCGGACACCTCGGCGAGCGCGACAGCCCGGTTCAGCGCCACCACCGGGCCGGCGGCGAGCACCGTCAGCTGGTCGTACAGCGCAAGGATCTGAGCCCAGTCGGTGTCGGCGGCGCGGCGCGCGGCGCTGTGCACGGCGGCGATCGCGGCCTGGATCTGGTACGGGCCGGGCCGGTCGCGGCGCAGGCAGCGGCGGACCAGCGCCTGCCCTTCGGCGATCAGCGCGGTGTCCCACAGTTCTCGGTCCTGCCGGGACAGCGGCACGAGCTCACCGTCGGCGGTGGTCCGGGCCGGCCGGCGGGACTCGGTGAGCAGCATCAGGGCGAGCAGGCCGAGCGCCTCCGGCTCGTCCGGCATCAGCTCCACCAGCAGCCTGGTCAACCGGATCGCCTCGACGCACAGTTCGGCGCGGATCAGGTGCGGGCCGGCGCTGGCCGTGTATCCCTCGTTGAAGATCAGGTAGAGCACCGTGCGGACGCCGTGCAGCCGGTCGGGCAGGTCGGCGTCGTGGGGCACCCGGTACGGGATCCGCGCGTTGCGGATCTTCGACTTGGCGCGGACCAGCCGCTGCGCCATCGTCGGCTCGGGCACCAGGAAGGCTCGGGCGATCTCGGCGGTGCTCAGGCCGCCGAGCAGCCGCAGGGTGAGCGCGACCCGCGCGGCCGGGGCGAGCGCCGGATGGCAACAGGTGAAGATCAGCCGCAGTTGGTCGTCGCGCACGGGTCCCTCCTCGACGGGTTCGTCGGCGGCGAACAGCAGGGCCGCCTGAGCCTGCCGCTCGGCCCGGGACGCCTCGCGGCGCAGCCGGTCGATCGCCCGGTGACGGGCGGTGGTGATGATCCAGCCGGCCGGACTGGGCGGTGGGCCGGTGGTCGGCCAGCGGGCCACCGCGACGGCGAACGCGTCCTGGACGGCCTCCTCGGCGAGGTCGATGTCGCCGAGGAGACGGACCAGGACGGCGACCGCACGCCCGTACTCGGCGCGGAACACCGCCTCCACGTCGGGCACGGTCAGTCGCCGGCCCCGCCCTGGAAGGGACGCACCTCGATCGGCAGGGTGGTGGCCAGCGCGTAGCGGCGCCCCCAGTGCAGGGCGGCGTCCAGGTCCGCCACGTCGATGATGGTGATGCCGCCCAGGTGTTCCTTGCCCTCCACGAACGGCCCGTCGGTGACCAGGACCTCGCCGTCGCGGGGGCGCAGCACGGTGGCGGTCTCCGGGCCGTGCAGGCCCTGCCCGAAGACCCACGACCCGGCGGCGGCCAGTTCGTCGCGCAGCTCGCCGACCTGGCGCATCACCTCGGCCAGGAATGCCGGCTCCGGCGGTAGCTCACCCTGCGGCTGGTGAAGGCTGAGCAGGTACAGCGTCATCGTTCCTCCTCGCGGGTGGTCGGCGCGTCGCCGACCTCTCATCCTCCACACGATCGGCCGCCGCCCGATTCGACAGGCCGGCAGAAAGTTCTCGGCGGCCGGCCCGGCCCCGGTGTGGGCGCGCCCTTTGCTCTGCACCCGCGGATGCGACGCTGCCCTCTGCTCCGCACCCCGCGGACCGGACGCTGCCCCTTGCTCTGCACCCGCGGGCGCGACGGTGCCCGGGCCCGGGCCCGGGTGGTGCATCAGCGGGTGCAGAGCAAAGGACGAAGGACAGGGGGACGGCCCGCCAGTGCCGCGACCAGAGCCGGTAGTCATGCCTGCGACGGTTGTGGGTAGACCGCTGTGTGGTCGACGGCTTGCGGGTGGTCGTGGTCGGCGCCGGCTTCTCCGGTCTCGCGGCCGCGTTGGCGCTGAGCCGCGCGGGTGCCCAGGTGCGGGTGCTGGAGGCTCGCGACCGGGTGGGCGGTCGGGTGTTGACCCGTTGGCTGCCCGAGGTCACGCAGCTCGACCTGGGCGCGCAGTGGATCGGCCCGACGCAGGACCGGATGTACGCGCTGGTCGCCGAGTACGGGCTGGCCATCTTCGCCTCGGCGTCGGTCGGCGCGCCCACGCTGCTCTGGGGCGGTCAGCGCCGGGCCGAACCGCCGGCGCAGGTCGGCCGGGTGCTCGGCCTGCTCGACGAGTACGCCGCACGACTGGACCCGGCCGCACCCTGGGCGACGCCGGAGGCCGCGCGGTGGGACCGGACGACCCTCGGCGGGTGGCTCGCCACCACGGCCGCGGACGACGACACCGCCGACTACCTGGGGCGGCTACTCGCCGGCGGGCTGCTGGCCACCGGCGCCGACGAGCTGTCCCTGTTGCACCTGCTGTTCTACCTGCGCAGCGCTGGCGGGACCGGGCCGTTGCTGGGGATGGCCGGTGGCGCGCAGCAGGACCGGATCGTGGGCGGGCCGGCGGCGCTGGCCGAGCGGATGGCCGCGGCTCTGCCGCCGGGGACGCTGACGCTGGCCGCGCCGGTGCGGGCCATCGAACAGACGGTCGACGGCGCGACCGCGTGGACCGACACCGGGCGCGTCGACGGCGACGCCGTGGTGGTCGCGCTGGCCCCGGCACTGGCCGGCCGAATCCGGTACGACCCGCCGCTACCCCCGCTGCGTGACGGGCTCACCCAGCGGATGCCGATGGGGTCGGCGCTGAAGGTGCACGCCGTCTACCCGGAGCCGTTCTGGCGTGCCGACGGGCGCTCCGGGGTGGCCACCAGCAGCGTCGGTCCGCTCACCGAGACGGTCGACAACTCCACCCCGACCTCGCCGCTCGGGGTGCTGACCGGGTTCAGCTACTCCTCGGACGCCGCCGCGTTGCGCGGCATGTCCCCCGCAAGGCGCCGGCAGTGCCTCCTGGAGGCGTTCACCAGCGTGGTCGGGCCGCACGCCGAAAACCCGGTGGACCTCGTCGAGTACGACTGGTCGGCCGAGGAGTGGACCCGGGGCTGCTTCTCCGGTGTGCTCACCCCGGGCACCTGGCGGACGTACGGCCCGCACCTGCGGACGCCGGTGGGACGGGTGCACTGGGCGGGCACCGAGACGGCCACCCGCTGGAGTGGCTACCTGGAGGGCGCGGTGCGCGCCGGTGAGCGGGCGGCGGCTGAGGTACTGGCCGGTTGAGACGGACACGACCGGGGCCGGCCCGGTCTCGGCGGGACCGGGCCGGCCTCGGCCCTGGGTGTCACCCGGCCGACCCGGCCTCAACGGACCGGGCCGGCGCGGGGGCACCGGTCAGGGGTAGGTGGTCAGGTACACCGTCTGGTTGGCCGCGTTCGCGGTGCCACCGGCGTTGTTGATCACCCGGTTGATGGTGCCGACGCCACCGAGCGAGACGGTCACCATGTTCGTGAACCGCACGTTCGGGTTGGTGGGCACCTCGAAGGACCGTTCCTCGACCACCGCGGGATTGACGTTGAAGTAGCTGTAACTGCCCAGCCCGAACGCCTGGTGGCTGGTCACCGAATCGGCGACCTTGTACGCGGCGTAACCCCGCGTCGACCCGTTCATCCAGGCCGCCTGGTTCGGCACGTCGTACGGCAGCTCGTTCTGGTAGAAGTACGTCCGCCCGCCGTTGCCGTTCCAGATGGTCTGGTACTTCTGGTAGTGCTCGACGAACAGGCCGTACATGGTGACGTTGTCGCCGTTGACGGTGAGCCCGGTGTCGGCGGTGTTCAGCGTCCACCCGGTCGGCACGCCGCTGGCGGCGTGGTCGGCCCGCCACAGCCACATGTGGTCACCGATCACGTTGTCGCTGTTGACGGTCAGCGTGTTGGTGGCCCTGCCGACGTGCGGCCCACCGATGCGGAAGAACACGTCGTGCAGCGAGGTCGGGTTGCTGGCGTGGCTCGCGGACGAGCCGGACGGCCCGACCTCCATCAACACCGGCGAGTTGGTGGTGCCGGCCTCGAACATCAGGCCGGCGACCTTCACGCCGTCCACATCGGCGACCCGCATGCCCACGCTGCCGTTGTCGGCCTGGATGGTGGCCAGGCCGAGGCCGAGGATCACCGTGTCGGCCCGGTTGACCTGGATCGGCTCGGTGACGTGGTGCACGCCCGGGGTGAAGAGCAGGTGCTTGCCCTGGGCGAGGGCCGCGTTGATGGTGGCCGCGCTGGTGCCGGCCTGGACCACGAAGAACTGCGACAGCGAGATCGACGAGCCGGCGGGCGTCTTGTTGTACCAGCTGGTGCCTGTCGAGTTGGTGCGCAGCGCCGGCACGAACACGCGGTACTCGCCGGTGCCGTCGACGTAGAGGAACGGCTTCTCCCGCACCTGCGGGGTCTGCGCGATGACGGTGTGCGACGGGTTGGGGAAACTCGGCGCCGGTGCGCCGGTGACGCCCTGGAAGACCATGTTCCACACCGAGCCGGTCCAGCCGTTGCCGAACTCGCTGTTGCGGGAGTACCACTGCTGCTGCGAGCCGGAGACGACCAGCCCGTCGATGCGGGTGTCGGCCAGCAGGCCACCGCTGGACCAGCCGTCGCCGCCGTTCCACAGTTGGATCTGGTTCTGCGCGCCGCGCAGGTGCATCCGGCGGTACGGCGCCGCCTGGGACACCGCCCACCGCTCCACGGTCTGCCCGGCGGGCAGGGTGACCGACAGGTTCTCGGCGGCCCGCCAGAAGTTCTGCGTGGCGTTGCCGCCGAACCAGAACGCCTCGGTGCGGACGTGGCCGTTGAGGTTGACGTCGTCGGGGCTCAGGCCGAGGCCGGCGACCTGGGTGAAGAAGCCGAGGTTGACGTCGGCGGTGTAAGTGCCGGGCTTGAACAGCACCGCGTAGCGCTGCGGGCCGAACTGGTTGGTCTCCTGCTGGGTGAAGAGGGTGTTGAGTCGACTCTGGATGGTCGACGTCGGGGTGCTCGGGTCGAAGACGAACGTGTTCGGCCCGAGGTTGGGGTTGCGCGGGTCGGTGGGCGTCACCGGGGGTTCGTTGGTACCGCCGCCGGTCTCGCCGTAGACCTGGAACTCCCAGAGCGAGTAGCCGTAGCCGGTGCCCCGGGCGGTGCCGTACATGCGGACGTAGCGGCCGGCGCCGGAGACGGTGAGGTTCTGGGTGCCGCCGGCGCCGGTGGTGGTCGAGTAGATCGTGGTCCAGGTGGACCCGTTGTCGGAGGTCTGGAGCTGGAAGGCCCGGCCGTGGGCGGCCTCCCACAGCAGATTGACCTGGGTGATGGTGGCGCGGGCACCCAGGTCGACCTGGAGCCACTGCGGGTCGCTGAACGCGCTGGACCAGCGGGTGCCGGTGTTGCCGTCCACGGCGGCGCTGGCGGGGGTGCCGGCGTTCTCGGTGGACGAGGCGGTGGCCGTCCGACCCTGGGAGAGCAGGGTGGGCGCGGCCTGCGCGGGTGCGGTGGCACCGGTCGGGGTGAGCGCCGCGACAAGCGCCACGGTGAGTCCGACGAGCAGGTGTCGGACGGCCCGGCGGGGACGCGGGCGTACGGATGTTGCACGAGATGTCATGACATCGCCTGTCGATAGGGGGTTACGGATGCCGACGAGGGTGGGATCGGGCTCGCCCCGTGGTGCCGTGGGTGGTGCCGCCGATGCGGCGCCGCGGGCCGGAGAGCGCTCTCGTAGGAGTGTTGCGGCGAGATTGCGGCGGCGTCAAGACATCGATCTATAACTTCGTTATTTATCCCGAGGATTCTTTTTGTGTAATTCGCCGGCGCCGCTGCCGTCGTCCCGGCTCAGCGGCGGACGCCGCCCTCGGTGAGGAAGCGGGCGATCGGCAGCGTGGCGGCGCCCAGTGCCACCGCGTCCACGCCGAGGCGACACAGCTCGATCGACGCCTGCTCGAACGGCTGCCGCAGGGCCTGTCGGCCGGCGGCCTCGCGGACGGCCGGCAGCAGCTCACCCAGCGCCATGGCCGCCCAGCCGCCGAGCACCACCCGCTCCGGGTTGAACAGGTTGATCAGGTTGGCCACCCCGGCACCGAGGTAGCCGGCGGTGTCGTCCAGCACCCGCCGGGCGGTGGCCGAGGTCCCGGCGGCGGCGACCAGCGCCGCGATCTGGGACTCCTCATCCTCGCCCGGCACCTGTCGACCCCGACGCGCCTCCCGGTACCGGTCGATGATCGCCTCCGCGCCGACGTACGCCTCCAGGCAGCCGCGCGCGCCGCACCGGCAGGCCCGTCCCCCGTACACCAGGGTGGTGTGCCCCCACTCCCCCGCGCTGCTGGACGCGCCGCGGTAGGTGGCCCCGCCGGTCACCACCGACGCGCCCACGCCGGAGCCGACAAGCGCGAAGACGGCGTGTCGGGCTCCCCGGCCGGCGCCGAACCACATCTCGGCCTGGCCGAGGGTCTTCGCGCCGTTGTCGATGTGCAGCGGCAGGTCGGTGCCGGCGCTGATCAGGCGCTCCAGCGGCACCCGGTCCCAGCCGAGGGCCTGGGCGTGCACGACGGCCTCGGCGCCCTGCTCGACCACCCCGGAGACGCCGATGCCCACACCGAGCACGTCGCCGGAGGTCACGCCGGCCTGCCCGGTCACCGCGTCGATGCCGGCGAGCACGTGCCCGGCCACCAGGTCGGGCTCGGTCCGGGCCGGGTCGAGCGGGTACTCGATGCTGGCCAGCAGGGTCATCGCGAAGTCGAACAGCTCCACCCGCACCCGGGTCTCGCCGACGTCCACGCCGACCACGAAGGCAAAGCGGGGTGCGATCCGCAGCAGCATGCTGGGTCGTCCGCCGTCGGACTCGGCGGCCCCGGCCTCGGCGACCAGCCCCTCGTCGATCAGGTCGGCCACCACGTTGCTGACCGCCGGCTGGCTCAGCCCGGTGCTGCGCACCAGGTCCTGGCGGGTGAGCGGACCGTCGAGGAAGAGCCTGGTCAGCAGGGCGGACCGGTTGCGCAGCCGCACGCTGCGGTTGGTGGCACGCGCCAGCTCCACTCGTCACCTCGTTCCCGTCGGTCGTTCGAGGCGACTGTAACCGCCTCGTGCTTGACGACCCACCAGCCAACCACTTTAATGACGACATAAATTAAGCCGTGATGTAACTCCCGGGAAACGCCGACGGACCCCGACGGCGCACCCCCGAACCCTGTCCGCAGCCGGCCGCCCGTCGCCTTCGACCCCTATCGGCGACGGAGGTCGGTGGACCCCCACCACGCACCGGAAGGGCAGACCCGTGTCGAGACGACACCTCGGGATATTCACCGCCGCCGTACTGGCCGCCGCGTCGCTGACGGCCTGTGGCGGCTCCGGCGACGACTCCGCCGCATCGCCCAAGACGCTCACCTACTGGGCCAGCAACCAGGGCGCCAGCCTGGAGGCCGACAAGACAATCCTCCAGCCCGAGCTGGACAAGTTCGAGAAGCAGACCGGCATCAAGGTCACCGTCGAGGTGGTCCCGTGGTCGGACCTGCTCAACCGCCTGCTCGCGGCCGCCGCCTCGGGCAAGGGCCCGGACGTGGTCAACATCGGCAACACCTGGTCGGCGTCGTTGCAGGCCACCGGCGCGCTCGTCGAGTTCGACGACGCCACCCTGCAGGCCGTCGGCGGCAAGGACCGGATCGTGCCCGCCGCGCTCGCCGCCGCCGGCGCCCCCGGCAAGCCGCCGGCCGCCGTGCCGCTCTACAGCATGGCGTACAGCCTGTACTACAACAAGAAGTCGTTCGCCGACGCCGGCCTCACCGCGCCGCCGACCACCTGGGAACAGCTCGCCGAGTACGGCAAGAAGCTGAGCACCGGCGGCAAGTGGGGCCTGGCGATCGAGGGGGCCAACCCGTCGGAGAACGCGCACCACGCCTTCACCTTCAGCCAGCAGTACGGCGGCGAGTGGTTCGACTCGGCCGGCAAGCCGACCTTCGACACCCCGCAGAACGTCTCGGCGATCAAGCGGTACATCGACTTCATGGCCGCCGACAAGATCACCAACCCGAGCAACGCCGAGTACGCGCAGAACCAGTCGGTCTCGGACTTCGCCAACGGCAAGGCCGCCATGCTGCTCTGGCAGTCCGCCGGCTCGAACCTGAAGACGCAGAACATGGCCGCCGACGCGTACGGGGTGGCCCCGGTGCCGTTCCTGGCCAGCCCGCCGGCCGGCGGCAAGAAGGTCAACAGCATGGTCGCCGGCATCAACATGGCGGTGTTCAAGCACACCAAGAACAAGGACGGCGCGCTGAGCTTCGTGAAGTTCATGACCAGCGACGAGGAGCAGACGCTGCTCAACAAGACGTACGGCTCGCTGCCGGCGGTGAAGACCGCGGGTTCCGACCCGGCGTTCAGCGCCACCGAGCAGAAGACCATCCAGGAGACCCTGGTCACCACGGCGGCCCCGCTGCCGCAGGTGCCCGAGGAGAGCACCTTCGAGACCCTGGTCGGCACCGCGATGAAGGAGCTGTTCGCGGACGCGGCCAGCGGCAAGCCGGTCACCGAGGCGTCGGTGAAGGCGAAGCTGACCGACGCGCAGCAGAAGATGCGCTGACCCAGGCGTCACCGGTGGCCGTGGTCGGGTGTCGAGCCCGGCCACGGCCACCGCCTCCGAGAGGACCCCGATGGCAACCAGCACCACCGCGCCGGACGCCGACCGGCGCGAACCCCGGGCCGGGTCACCGGCCCGGGGGCCGGCCCGCCGGCCCCGCGGCCCCCGCCGCTCACTCCTGCCCTATCTGCTGCTCGCACCGGCCATCGTGCTGGAACTCGCCATCCACGTGGTCCCGATGGTGGTCGGGGTCTGGATGAGCCTGCTGGAGCTGACCCAGTTCCACATTCGCAACTGGTCCACCGCGCCCTTCGTCGGGCTGGAGAACTACCGGGCGACGCTCGACCTGAACAGCGCCGCCGGCAAGGAACTGTTGCACTCGTTCTGGGTCACCCTGGCCTACAGCGTGCTCTCGGTCGGGTTCGCCTGGCTGCTCGGCATCGCGGCGGCGGTCGTCCTGCAGAAGCCGTTCCGTGGGCGGGCGATCCTGCGGGCGCTGTTCCTCACCCCGTACGCGCTGCCGGTCTACGCCGCGGTGATCACCTGGAGCTTCCTGCTGCAACGCGACACCGGCCTGGTCAACCACGTCCTGGTCGACCAGCTCGGGCTGCTGAACGAGCGTCCGTTCTGGCTGATCGGCGACAACAGCTTCTGGTCGCTGCTGGTGGTGTCGGTGTGGCGCAACTGGCCGTTCGCGTTCCTCTGCCTGATGGCGGGTCTGCAGAACGTGCCGGGTGAGTTGTACGAGGCCGCCGCCATCGACGGCGCCGGGTTCTGGCGCCGGCTGCGCTCGGTCACCCTGCCCATGCTGCGGCCGGTGAACCTGGTGCTGCTGCTGGTGCTGTTCCTGTGGACGTTCAACGACTTCAACACACCGTTCGTGCTCTTCGGCGGCTCCGCGCCGGAGCAGGCCGACCTGATCTCCATCCACATCTACCGCAGTTCCTTCAAGACCTGGGACTTCGGCTCCGGCTCGGCGATGTCGGTGGCGCTGCTGCTGTTCCTGATGATCGTCTCGGCCGCGTACCTGCTGATCACCAACCGTCGGAGGGACGACCATGCGTGAGACCGCCGGTGAGCGCTGGGGCCGGCGCATCGTGCTGACCCTGCTCACCCTCTTCGTCGTCATCCCGCTGTACGTGATGGTCACCTCGGCCGCGAAGCCGTTGCAGGACGTGCAGAACGGCTTCACCTGGTGGCCCAGCCGACCCACCCTGCAACCGTTCGTCGACATGTGGAGCACCGTGCCGCTGGCCCGGTACCTGGTGAACAGCCTGGTGGTGTCCAGCATCGCGGCGATCTGCTCGGTCGCGGTGGCCATCTTCGCGGCGTTCGCGGTCAGCCGGTACCGGTTCCGCGGCCGGAGCCTCTTCTCGGTGACCGTGCTGTCCACCCAGATGTTCCCCGGCATCCTGTTCCTGCTGCCGCTGTTCCTCATCTACGTCAACCTGGGCAACGCCACGGGCATCGAGCTGTACGCCAGCCGCACCGGCCTGGTGATCACGTACCTGACCTTCTCGCTGCCGTTCTCGATCTGGATGCTCGTCGGTTACTTCGACTCGATCCCCCGCGGGCTGGACGAGGCGGCGCAGGTCGACGGGGCCGGGCCGCTGCGCACCCTGTTCCAGGTCATCCTGCCGGCCGCCGTACCCGGCGTCGTGGCGGTCACCGTGTACGCGTTCATGACCGCCTGGGGTGAGGTGTTGTTCGCGTCGGTGATGACCGACGAGGGCAGCCGCACCCTGGCCGTCGGCCTGCAGGGCTACTCCACCCAGTTCAACGTCTACTGGAACCAGATCATGGCCGCCTCGCTGGTGGTCAGCGTCCCGGTCGTCGTCGGGTTCCTGGCCCTCCAGCGCTACTTCGTCGCCGGCCTCACCGCCGGCGCGGTCAAGTGAGTCAGTCAATGCCAGAGGAGATCCGTCCCGTGCCCGACCTGTCCAAGCTGCCACCCGACTTCCTCTGGGGCGTCGCCACGGCGGCGTACCAGATCGAGGGGGCCGTCGACGTCGACGGCCGGGCGCCGTCCATCTGGGACACCTTCTCGGCGACCCCCGGCAAGGTCGACAACGGCGACACCGGCGCGGTGGCCTGCGACCACTACCACCGGTGGCCCGAGGACTTCGCGTTGCTGCGCCGGCTCGGCGTGGGCGCGTACCGTTTCTCGGTGGCCTGGCCCCGGGTGATGCCCGACGGCGTCGGTCGGGTCAACCCCGCCGGGCTGGACTTCTACGACCGGCTCGTGGACACGCTGCTCGCCGACGGGATCCGGCCGTTCGTCACGCTCTACCACTGGGATCTGCCGCAGACGCTGCAGGACGCCGGCGGCTGGCCGGAGCGCGCCACCGCCGAGGCGTTCGCCGACTACGCGGCGGTGGTCGCCGCCCGTCTCGGTGACCGGGTCGCCGACTGGTGCACCGTCAACGAGCCGCTCTGCGTGTGCTGGATCGGGCACCTGGAGGGCAACATGGCCCCCGGCGAGCGGGACCTGACCCGGGCGGTGCACGCCTCGCACCACGTGCTGCTCGGGCACGGCCTGGCCACCCAGGCGATCCGCGCCAACGCCGCCCGTCCGGCCTCGGTGGGTCTGGTGCTCAACCTCAGCCCGATCGAGGCGGCCACCGACCGACCCGAGGACGTGGCGGCGGCCCGCCGGGCGGACGGGCACGTCAACAGGTGGTGGCTGGACCCGATCCACGGGCGCGGCTACCCGGCCGACATGATCGCCACCTACGGCGTCGAGCCACCGGTACGCGGCGACGACCTCACGGTGATCGCCACGCCCACCGACTTTCTCGGGGTGAACTACTACTTCCGTCAACTGGTGGTCGACGACCCGACCGGCGCGGCACCGTACGCCCGGCAGGTGCCGGTGCCCGGCTCGGTGGAGACCGCGATGGGTTGGGAGATGTACCCGGCGGGGCTGGAGCGGCTGCTCGTCGACGTGCACGAGGAGTACCGGCCGGGTCGGATCATCGTCACCGAGAGCGGTTCGGCCTGGCCGGACGAGGTCACCGCGGACGGCACGGTGCAGGACAAGGAGCGCACCGACCACCTGGAGCAGCACCTGGCGGCGTGCGCGTCGGCGGTGGCCCGGGGGGTTCCCCTGGACGGCTACTTCGTCTGGTCGCTGCTGGACAACTTCGAGTGGGCGTACGGCTACGACAAGCGCTTCGGGCTGGTGCACGTGGACTACCCGACGCAGCGCCGGACGATGAAGGCGAGCGGTCTGCGCTACGCCGAGTTGATCAGCGCCCACCGGCGTCTCGGGAGCACGACCGGGACGGCAGCGCCGGTGGCCTGACCATCACCGGCGGTCCGACCGGCCGTCCGGGGAGCCGTCGTGGCGACCCGGGCGGCCGTTTCGGTCCCGATCGGACGAAACCGCCACCGACCGCTGTGCCCGGTGGCTAACCTGCGGCAATGTCCGCAGCACCTGACGAGGTCGAGCAGCCCGACGCCGGGGCGCGAGTCTCCGGTACCGACCGGATGACGGCCTTCAGCGACGGTGTCTTCGCCATCGTCATCACGCTGCTCGTCATCGACCTGCGGGTGCCGGAGTACCACGAGGGCGAGTTGCTCACCGACCTGCTCGACGAGGGAGCCTCGTACCTCGCGTTCGTGGTGTCCTTCGTCTACGTCGGGGTGCTCTGGCTCAACCACCACGCGCTGCTGCGGCTGATCCGCGGCACGACGCTCACGCTGAGCTGGATCAACCTCGGCGTGCTCTTCGGTGCGGTGATCATTCCGTTTCCCACCGCCGTGCTGGCGTCGGCGTTCACCCGCGGCGACACCGACGACCAGCGCGCGGCCGTCGCCCTGTACGCGCTGTCCGCCGCGCTGATGTCGGCCCCCTGGCTGGTGTTCTTCGGCTACCTGCGGCGGCACCCGGTGCTGCTGCGGCGCGGGGTCAGTCCCGAGTACGCGCGCAGGCAGCGGCTGCGGCCGATCACCGGCCTGGTCCTGTACGCGCTCGGCGGCCTGCTCGGCTGGTTCGTCAACCCGCTGCTGGGCCTGCTCGCGGTCATCTTCATGATCACGTATCACGCGGTGACGAGCGAGGGGCTGCCCCGGTGGCTCACCCGTCGCTGACCAGCCGGGGCAGGTCGGCGGGGGTGTCCACGTCCAGCGGTGAGCCGACGTCGTTGCAGGGCACCTCGACCACCAGGTCCGGCCGGTCACGGAGCAGGTCGCGGGCACCCCGGTCGCCGATCGCGTACCGGTCCAGCAGCGGCCAGACGTCCCGGCCCAGCAGGACCGGGTGCCCCGGCCGGCCGGCGTAGGTGGCGACCGCGACGAGCGCACCACTGGCGTACGCCGCCCGCACCCGGTGGACCGCGACCGGGTGCAGCAGCGGCTGGTCGACGAGGACCACGACCGCGGCCGGCACGTCGGCCGGCAGCGAGGCCAGGCCCCGGCGCAGTGACGAGCCCAGCCCCTCGGACCAGCTGTCGTGCCGGACCGGCACCGCGCCGGGCAGGTCGGGCACCTCGTCGGCGCCCGCGCCGAGCACCACGTGCACGGGCGTGCAGCCGCCGTCGCGCAGCAGCCGGACGCCCCGGCGCACCAACGGCTCGCCGGCCAGCTCGACAAGCGCCTTCGGCCGGCCGTAGCGCCGCCCGGCCCCGGCGGCCAGCAGCAGCCCGGCGGTCACCGTCCTCACCTCCCCGCGAAGGGCTTTGCGTTATTCGCCCCGAGATATACCGACAAAGCTAGTCTGGGCCGGTGCACGGCGGAGGAGAGAACGCGACGACGACCGACGAGCGGCACTCGTCCCGGGTGGCGTTCGAGGTCAACGGCGCGGCACGCGAGGTGACCCTGGACAACCGCACCACCCTGCTCGACACGCTGCGCGAGCACCTCGGCCTGACCGGGGCGAAGAAGGGCTGCGACCACGGCCAGTGCGGCTCCTGCACGGTGCTGCTGGACGGTCGGCGGGTGAAGAGCTGCCTGGTGTTCGCGGTCACGGTGGACGGTCGGTCGGTGGTCACCGTCGAGGGGCTGGCCGAGCCGGGCCAGCTGTCCCCGTTACAGGCCGCGTTCATCGCGCACGACGCGTTCCAGTGCGGCTACTGCACGCCGGGGCAGCTCTGCTCCGCCCGGGGCATGCTCGACGAGGTCGCCCGGGGATGGCCCAGCGCGGTCACCGCCGACCTGGGCGCGCCGGCCGACCTGACCGACGCGGAGATCCGCGAGCGAATGGCCGGCAACCTGTGCCGCTGTGCCGCGTACCCGCACATCGTCGCGGCGGTGCGCGAGACGGCGGCGACGCGATGAGGGCGTTCCGTTACCACCGGCCCGCCGACGTGGCCGACGCGGTCGCCGTGCTCGGCGCGGAGCCACACGCGGCCTACCTGGGCGGCGGCACCAACCTGGTGGACCTCATGAAACTCGGGGTGCAGCGCCCCGACGTGCTGGTGGACGTGACCGGGCTTGCGCTGGACACCGTCGAGGAGCTGCCCGACGGCGGGCTGCGGATCGGCGCGACCGTGCGCAACAGTGACCTCGCGGCCCACCCGGTGGTCCGCCGGGACTACCCAGTGCTGGCCCGCGCCCTGCTCGCCGCCGCGTCCGGACAGCTGCGCAACATGGCCACCACCGGCGGCAACCTGTTGCAGCGCACCCGCTGCGTCTACTTTCAGGACACCGGCAAGGCGTGCAACAAGCGGGAGCCGGGCAGCGGTTGTGCCGCGCTGCACGGCCAGAACCGCGACCTGGCGGTGCTGGACTGGTCCGAACAGTGCGTCGCCACCCACCCGTCCGACCTGGCCGTGGCGCTGACCGCGCTCGACACGGTGGTGGAGGTGCACGAGGCCGACGGCGCCCGGGAGCTTCCGATCACCACCCTCTACCGCTCCCCCGGCACCCACCCGGAGCGGGAGACCACCCTGGCCCGGGGCACGCTGATCACCGCCGTCCGGCTGCCGCCGCTGCCGGCCGCACACCGCTCGACGTACCTCAAGGTCCGTGACCGTGCCTCGTTCGCGTTCGCCGCCGGCTCGGTCGCCGCCGTGCTGGACCTGGACGGCGACGTGGTCCGCGACGTGCGGCTGGCGTACGGGGCGGTGGCGCACCGGCCGTGGCGGGCCTACCGGGCCGAGGAGGAGCTGCGGGGTCGGCCGTTCAGCCCGGAGCTCGCCGGGCGGGCCGCCGACGCGGAGCTGGCCGAGGCCCGCCCGTTGCGGCACAACGGCTTCAAGGTGCCACTGACCCGGGCCATCACCGTGCGGGCGCTCAGCGAGCTGGCGTCGTCGTGAGCACCGGGGCGGTCGGCCGCGCGTACCCCCGGTTGGAGGGCCCGGAGAAGGTCACCGGCACGGCCCGGTACGCGGTGGAGTACCCGGTGGACGGCGTCACCTACGGCTGGGCGGTGCCCTCGGCGGTGGTCCGGGGCCGGATCACCCGGATCGACTCGACCGAGGCGATGGCGTCGCCGGGCGTGCTGGCCGTGGTGCACCACGGCAACGCGCCCCGCCTCGCCGCCGGCGGGCCGCCGGAGCTGTGGCTCTTGCAGGAGCCGGCGGTGCACTACCGGGGGCAGTTCGTCGCGGTGGTGGTGGCCATCAGCCTGGAGGCGGCCCGCGAGGGCGCCCGGCTGGTCCGGATCGACTACGACACCGGACCGCACAGCACCGTGCTCACCACCGACCACCCCGGCCGGTACCGGCCGGAGCACGTCAACCCCAGCTATCCGACCGACACCGCCGAGGGCGACTTCGACGCCGGGTACGCCGCCGCCCCCGTCCGGGTGGACGCCACGTACCGGACGCCCGCCTACCACAACAACCCGATGGAGCCGCACGCCACGACGGCGCAGTGGCGCGACGGCCGACTGCTGGTGCACGACTCCACCCAGGGCGCGTCGCCGGTGCGGGCCACCCTCGCCGAGCTGTTCGCGCTGCCCCCGGAGGCGATCCGGGTCATCGCCGCGCACGTCGGTGGCGGCTTCGGCAGCAAGGGGTACGCGAAGGCTTCGGTGGTGCTGGCCGCCCTCGCCGCCCGACACGTGGACCGGCCGGTCAGGCTGGCGTTGACCCGTCAGCAACTCTTCGGGCCGGTCGGGTACCGCACCCCCACCATCCAACGGGTCCGCCTCGCCGCGGACACCGACGGGCGGCTCACCGCGATCTGCCACGACGCGATCAGCCAGACCTCGACCATCCGGGAGTTCGCCGAGCAGACCGCCGTCTACACCCGCAGCATGTACGCCGCACCCCACCGCCGCACCACGCACCGGCTGGTCCGCCTCGACGTACCCACGCCGTTCTGGATGCGGGCACCCGGCGAGTGCCCCGGCGCGTACGCCCTGGAGTCGGCGATGGACGAGCTGGCCACCGCCATCGGCGTCGACCCGGTGGAGTTGCGCGTCCGCAACGACGCGCGGGTCGACCCCGACCAGGAGCGACAGTTCACCAGCCGCAACCTGGTGGCCTGCCTGCGCGAGGGCGCGCGGCGGTTCGACTGGGCCGGTCGGGACCCGACGCCCCGCGCCCGGCGCGACGGGCGTTGGCTGATCGGCACGGGGGTGGCCGGGTCGAGCTACCCGGCGCGGGCCAGGGCGTCGTCGGCCACCGCCACCGCCCGACCCGACGGTGGCTTCCTGGTTCGGATCAACGCCACCGACATCGGCACCGGCGCCCGGACGGCCCTCTGGCAGGTGGCCGCCGACGCGCTCGGGGTCCCGCCGGAGCGGGTGGAGATCCACATCGGGGACAGCGACCTGCCGGCCGCGGCGTTGGCCGGGGGTTCGACAGGCACCGCCAGTTGGAGCTGGGCGGTGATCCGCGCCTGTCAGGCGCTGGGCGGGAAACTGCGCGCGGGCGTGCCACCGGATCGGGAGGTGAGCGCGTCCGCGGACACCACCGACGAGGTGGGCGAGCAGCCCGTCCTGCCCCGGTACGCGTACGGGGCGCAGTTCGCCGAGGTGCGGGTGGACGCGGACACCGGCGAGGTACGGCTGAACCGGATGCTCGGGGTGTTCGCGGCCGGGCGGGTGGTGAACCCGACGACGGCCCGCAGCCAGCTCGTCGGCGGCATGACGATGGGGCTGTCGATGGCGCTGCACGAGGAGGGTCTGCTCGACGAGCGGTACGGCGACTGGGTCAACCACGACCTGGCGACCTATCACATCACCGGCTGCGCGGACGTGGAGTCCATCGAGGCGTACTGGCTGGACGAGCGGGACGACGAGCTGAACCCGGCCGGGGTGAAGGGCCTCGGCGAGATCGGCATCGTCGGTGCGGCGGCGGCGGTCGCCAACGCGGTGCACCACGCCACCGGCGTGCGGATCCGGGACCTGCCGATCCGGTTGGACAAACTCATCGGAGCATCAGAGCTGGCTTAAATAAGCCAGTGGTGATACAAATGTCGTCGTGCACGCCTTCGACGTGCTGGGCGATCCGGTCCGGCGCCGCATCCTGGAGCTGCTCGCCGACGGCGAGCGGACCGCCGGCGCGGTCAGCGCGGTGATCCGCGACGAGTTCGGCATCTCCCAGCCCGCCGTGTCCCAGCACCTGAAGGTGTTACGGGACAACGGCTTCGCCACCGTGCGGCCGGAGGGCACCCGGCGGCTCTACGCGGTCGACCCACGGCCACTGCGTGAGGTCGACGGCTGGCTGGAGCATTTCCGCCGGTTCTGGACCCCACCCCTGGCGGCACTCGCCACCGAGCTGGCCCGGGGCCGACGCGAACGTCGGCTGCGCGAGCCCACCGACTCACCCGACGAGAGGGACACCTGATGTTCGACGCAACCGAGCAGATCAACGCCGTACAGCGCGCGGTCGGCAGCCGCACCCTGGAGGCCGGCGAGGCTCGGGTGACCACGATCAGCCAGACCTACCAGGCGACGGCCGAGGATCTGTGGGACGCCTGCACCAACGCCGAGCGCATCCCCCGCTGGTTCCTGCCGATCTCCGGCGACCTGCGGCTGGGCGGCAAGTACGAGCTGCAGGGCAACGCCCACGGCGTCATCGAGAGCTGCGAGCCGCCGCACCGGTTCACCGCCACCTGGGAGTACGGCGACGAGGTGAGCTGGATCGAGGTGCGGATCACCGCGGTCGACGACGAGCGTGCCCGCCTCGACCTGGACCACATCGCGCACGTCGACCAGGACCGGTGGGCCCAGTTCGGGCCCGGCGCCGTCGGCGTCGGCTGGGATCTCGGGCTGCTCGGCCTCGCCGCCCACCTGGCCGGCGACGGCAGCGGGGTCACCCCGGAGCAGAGCGCCGAATGGAGTGCCTCCGCCGAGGGCCGACAGGCCATGGAGCTGAGCAGCCGACTGTGGGGTGCGGCGAGCATCGCCGCCGGCACCGACGCCGACGAGGCGAACGCCGCCGCCGCGCGCACCACCGCCTTCTACACCGGCGCACCGGCAGTCTGAGCGCAACCAGCGCAGCGGCGCAGCGGCGGCCAGCGGCCGGGCGGCGCGGCGGTGGCGGCCGGGCGGCGGTGACGGCGGGCGAGCGGGCGGGCGGCGCGGCAGCGGCGGGCAGGTGGCGGCGGCCGGGCGGCGCGGTGGCGGCGGCCGAGACGCTGCGGCGGCGCGGAGTAACGTGCTGCGGCATGACCGGCACGCCGTACTCGCACTGTTCCTACTGCGGCGCGGCCTACCCGGCGGCGGCCGGGTGGCCGCGCGTCTGCGCGGTCTGCGGCGAGACCGTCTGGCGTAACCCGCTGCCGGTGGCGGTCGCGGTGCTGCCGGTCCGCACCCCCGACAGCCTGGGTGTGGTGGTGGTCCGCCGGGACATCGAGCCGGCCCGCGGCCTGCTCGCGCTGCCCGGCGGCTTCATCGAGTACGGCGAGAGTTGGTCCGACGCCCTCGTCCGTGAGCTGCGGGAGGAGACCCGACTGGTCGCGGCGGCCGAGGACGCCCGACTGTTCGCGGTGCACAGCGCTCCGGCCGGCGGCACGATGATGATCTTCGGTGTGCTGCCCGAGCAGGCGGCCGAGGATCTGCCACCCTCAGCGCCCACCGAGGAGGCGACCGAGTGGCTGGTACTCACCGACCCGATCGAGCTGGCCTTCTCCACCCACACCCAGGTCCTGGCCGACTTCCTGAACCCCAACCGCCGGGCCTGAACCCCCGCCTCTGCGCTGCCCCGCCACCGTTCGCCTCGTCACCCGCACCCGACCGCCAAGATCGTCCTCGATCCTGGTTATCAACGCCGTTGCGTTAAGTGGAACGGCTGTCCGTCAACCAGCACTGCCTCGCCGATCATGGAGTTGTGGTGGATAACAGAACGCCCGTAAAACCCCCAAAGTCGGCACCACAACTCCATGATCGCCAAGCCGGGCCCAACCCGCTCCCCGATCGGGCACTTCCTGTCCCGGGTTGACCCGCCGGCTACAGCCCTAACGCAGCGGTGTTGACAACCAGGATTGAGCACGATCTTGACGGCGCGAGGGAGAGGCGAGGGCGGCGCGGGGCGAGGGCGGCGCGGGGCGAGGGCGGCGCGGGGCGAGGGCGGCGCGGGGCGTCAGTTGGGCCGGGCGTCGTTGGCGCCGGTCAGGTAGCCGCTGGCCTGTAGGTCGAACAGTTCGCGGTAGAGGCCGCCGGCCGCCATCAGCTCGTCGTGACCGCCTTGCTGGACGAGTCGGCCCCGCTCCAGCACGAAGATCCGGTCGGCGTGCCGGACGTTGGCCAGCCGGTGGGTGATCAGGACGACCGCGCGGTCGGGGCGACGGCGCAGGTGCTGGAACAGGGCGTGTTCGGCACGCGCATCCAGGGCGGCCGAGGGTTCGTCACAGATCAGCAGGGCGGCGTCGCGGTAGAGGCCGCGGGCCGCGACGAGCCGCTGCCACTGCCCGCCGGACAGCTCGTGGCCATCCTTGAACTCCCGGTCGAGCAGCGTGTCGTAGCCGTGCGGCAGGCTGACGATCATGTCGTGCGCGGCGGCGGCGTCGGCGGCCTCCTGCACGCTCGGGCCGGAGCGGTCCGGTGGGCGGTCGTGCCGCCCGACGCGGATGTTCTGCCCGGCGGTGAACGGGAACTTCCACCACTCCTGGGTCATCACGGCGACCTGGGCGCCCAGGGCGCGCGGGTCCAACTCGGCGGCGTCGACCCCGTCCCAACGGATCACCCCGCCGGTCGGTTGGTAGAGCCCCGCGATCAGTTTGGCCAGGGTGGTCTTGCCGGAGCCGTTCTCGCCGACCAGCGCGATCACCTCACCGCGCCGGATGGTGAGGCTGACCCGGTCCACCGCCGGGGCGTCGGTGTCGGGGTAGCGCAGGCTCACGTCGTCCAGCTCGATCACGTCGACGCCGTCGGTCACCCGGTTGCCCCCGATCGGCACCCGGGCGTGGGCGCGGGCCAGGAAGTCGCGGTAGTCCTGGTAGTAGAGGGCGTCCTCGTACAGCGAGTTGGTGGCGACGACCGCCACGCCCAGGCTGCTTCGGGCGGACTGCAGCGCGAGCAGGGCGGTGGCCGCGGCGGCGAGGGCGACCATCCCGGCCAGCAGCAGGCCGCCGAGGACCGCGTACACGCCGAAGGTGGCCAACCCCGCCACCGTGGCACCGACCACCCGGGTGCCGGTCTGCGAGCGGACCAGCCGCAGTTGGGCGCGGGTCTCGACGGCCATCACGCCGCGGTACTCGGCGAGCAGGAAGTCACGCATCTGGTACGCGCGCACCTCGGCGGCGGTGTGCCGGTTGGCCATCAGGTGGGCCAGCATCCACATCCGACGCCGCCTGGTGATCCGGGCCAGCATCGCCAGGTACTCCCGGCGGGCCATCCGCACCGCCGTGACCGCCTGGGGCACCGCGGCGAGCAGCAGGCAGGGCAGCAGCAGCGGTTGGATGACTGTCACCGCGACGGCGGTGGCGAGTATCCCGACCACGCCGGTGACCAGGTTGACGGTGTGGTCGACGATCCAGGCGGCCTCGGCCATCCCCCGGTCGCGGGCGCGGTCCATCTCCTCGGCGAAGCCGGCGTCGTCGAACGCGGCGAGGTCCACCGCCGTGGTGGCCTCGAACAGCCGCAGCTCCACCTGATAGTTGATCTGCGGGGTCAGCCGGGCCTGGGCCCAGCCGGCCGCGATCGTCAGGCCGCCGCGCGCCGACACCGCCGCCGCGGCCACGATCAGCGCCGGCAGGGCCGAGCGGACCCGGTCCGGGGTGGGGCCGGCGGCGAACAACTCGCGCAGCACGCTGGTCGTGGCGAGCAGCCCGAACGTGGTCATCACCCCGGCGGCGATGTTCAGGCCGATGGAGGCGACCGTGTCCCGACGGTTGGTGGCCCAGGCCAGGCCGACCGCCTCGCGGACCAGCCGCGGCAGTCGACGGGCCACCGCCCAGAAGCTGGTGTGCGCGAACTCCTGCGCGTGGTGCAGCCAGTCGCGGTCCTCCAACTCCGGCAGCATCGTGCCCGGTGGATCGTCCGGCTGGTCGTCGTTCTCGACGGAGGTGCGCTGGCGGGCCATCGACTCCACGGGACCCTCCTCGGGGCGGGGATCACGAACGCCGCCCGAGACTACTGCCCGCAACCACCCGATGTCCTTAGGTAGTCGGCGCGTCGCGTGGCTGGTCCGGCGAGCCCTCCGTGATCGGCAGCAGCACCCGGAACGTGGTCCGTCCGGGCTCGGTCTCCACCCGGATGTCGCCGTGGTGCTTGTGCACCACGATCCGGTACGAGATGTCCAGCCCCAACCCGGTGCCCGCGCCGACCGGCTTGGTGGTGAAGAACGGCTCGAAGATGCGCGGACGCACCTCGGGCGGGATACCCGGACCGGTGTCGGTGACCTCCACCGCCAGCAGGTCGCCGACCATCGCGGTGCGGACGGTCAGCACACCCTTCTCCCCCATCGCGCCCAACGCGTTGTCGATCAGGTTGGTCCACACCTGGTTCAGCTCGGCCGCGTACGCCGGGATGTGCGGGAGGTCGCGGTCGTACTCGCGGACCAGCTTGACCTCGGCGGGGACCTTCCCCTTGAACATCACGAGCGTGGCGTCGAGCAGGTCGTGCACGTCCACCACCCGGTGCGGTGCCCGGTCCAGCTGCGAGTACTGCTTGGCGGCATCCACCAGGCCGGAGATCCGGGTGACCGCGTCGCCGATCTCGCGCATCAGCAGCTCGGTGTCGACCGTGTAGGTGAGCCAGCGCACCGCCGCCTCCAGGTCCGCGGCGCCGACCGCCGCCTTCACCTGCGCCAACCAGGCCGCGTCGAGCCCACCGCCGACCAGGATCGGCGCCAGGTCCCAGGCCCCACCGACCCCGTGCTCCTCCAGCCAGTCGGTGAGGGTGTCCTCGGCGTCGGCGGTGGCCATCGGGGTCAGCTTCGGTGCGGTGGCGACCCGGGCGACGGCCTCCTCCTGCAACGCGACGAGGCCGTGCAGGGCGCGACCGTCGAGCCGGCCGTCGGCGACCATCGCGAGCTTGTGTCGCATCCCGGCGACCCGGTCCCGCAGCACCGAGGTGGCCCGCACCGCCGCCGCGGCCGGATTGTTCAGCTCGTGGGTCAGGCCCGCCGACAGCGAACCGAGCGCCAACAGCCGCTCCCGTTCGCCGACGATGGCCTGGCTGTTGCGCAGGCCGAGGAACAGCCCCTCCAACAGATGTATCGGCATCGGGAACCAGGACCGCAGGGCGTACGCGAAGTCCTCCGCCGGCAGCACGAAGAAGTCCGAGTCGACAAGCGCCCGCATGCTGTTGCGGTAGATCTGGTCGACCTGGTCACCCAGGTACGCCTGGACGGCACCGCCGTACACCCCGCGCTGGTCGGTCCGGCTGATCTCGACGTCGTCGCCGCGCACCTGTCGGCTCAACGCCACCGCGCCGCGCACCAACACGAAGAAGCAGGTCCCGGGCTCACCCTCGGCGTACACGAGGGTGCCGCCGGCACGCTGCTCGACCCGGCCGCGCTCGGCCAACCAGTCGAGTTGCGCGTCGTCGAGAGACTCGAACAGGAACAGGGTGCGCAACTGCGCCGGTGTCAGTCGATCGGACTCGGTGGTCACTGGGCCTCCTTCGTTCGCGACTGCGGGGCTCGCAAAACCGGCTCACTCCTCGCGCTCACTGGGCCTCCTTCGCTCGCGACTGCGGGGCTCGCAAAACCGGCTCACTCCTCGCGCTCACTGGGCCTCCAGGTAACGGTGCACGAGCGAGACGGCCATCGCACCCTCGCCGACCGCCGAGGCGACCCGCTTGACCGACTCGGCCCGTACGTCCCCGGCCGCGAACACCCCCGGGACACTGGTCTCCAGGTGGTACGGGTCGCGCGACAGCGACCAGCCGGCCGGCCGGCGTCCGCCGGACAGCAGGTCCGGGCCGGTGACGATGAAGCCACGCCCGTCGCGGACCAGCACCCCGTCCAGCCAGTCGGTGCGGGGCTCGGCGCCGATGAAGATGAACAGCCAGGAGGTGTCGACCGAGCGGGACTCCCCGGTGCGGGTGTCGCACAGGGTGAGCCGCTCCAGGTGATCATCACCCGCCCCGCCGACCACCGCCGTGTGCGGGTGCACGGTGATCCGGTCGATCCGTTCCAGCTGGTCGATCAGGTAACGCGACATCGAGGCGGTCAGGTCCGCACCCCGGATCAGCAGGTGCACCCGCGCCGCGTACCGGGAGAAGTGCACCGCCGCCTGGCCGGCGGAGTTGGCCCCGCCGACGATGTAGACGTCCTGCTCGACGCAGCTCGGCGCCTCGGTGGCGGCGGCACCGTAGAAGACCCCCCGACCGGTGAAGTCGGCCAACCCGGGAGCGTCGAGCACCCGGTACGACACCCCGGTGGCCAGGACCACGGTGTGCGCCGCGATCTCAGAGCCGTCACCGAAGCGCAACAGCCGGGCGCCGCCGGCCTCACTCAGACCGACCACCTCCCGGGCACTGAGCAACTCGGCACCGAACTTGACCGCCTGCCGCCGGGCCCGATCGGTCAACTGCGCACCGGAGACGCCGTCGGGAAAGCCCAGGTAGTTCTCGATCCGGCTGCTCTGCCCGGCCTGCCCGCCGGTCGCCCGCCGCTCGACGAGCACCGTGCGCAGCCCCTCCGAGGCGCCGTACACCGCCGAGCCCAGGCCGGCCGGGCCGCCGCCGATCACCACCAGGTCGTAGAAGTCACACGCCGGCACCACTGTCAACCCGGCGAGCGCGGCCAACTCGGCCTCGCTGGGGGCGACAAGCGCCTTGCCCTCCGGCGTCACCACAAGCGGTACGTCCGCCTCGGTGGCCCCGGCCGCGTCGAGCAGGCGGGCGCCCTCCGGGTCGTCGGAGAGCATCCACCGGTACGGCACCAGGTTGCGCGCCAGGAAGTCACGGACCTTGAACGACGGCGCCGACCAGCGGTGCCCGACGACCCGGATCTCGGCGCTCGCCGCGTCCGGGGTGATCGACCACGCCTCCAGCAGCCCGTCGACCACCGGGTACAGCTTCTCCTCCGGCGGATGCCAGGGTTTGAGCAGGTAGTGGTCCAGGTCGACGACGTTGATCGCCTCGATCGCGGCCTCGGTGTCCGCGTACGCGGTGAGCAGCACCCGGCGGGCGGCCGGGAAGATGTCCATGGCGACCTCCAGGAACTCCACCCCGGTCATCTCCGGCATCCGGTGGTCGGCCAGGAGCAGCGCCACCTGCTCGCCGCGCAGCTTGACCTCTCGCAGCGCGTCCAGCGCCTCCGGCCCGGAGGAGGCCCGCAGCACCCGGTAGCGGTCACCGTAGCGGCGGCGGATGTCCCGGGCCACCGCACGGGACACCACGGGGTCGTCGTCGACGGTCAGGATCACCGGGTTCGCCATGGCGCCATGAAATCACCTCCTGCCACTCGGCCGCACCTGGCCCGAGCCGCGCGGCACGGTTGACCGGGTTCGGGATGGGTAAGCCGGGGAGCCGCGTGGGTGGTCGTCCGTCGACGACACGCCCCGCTGCCGCGCACACCTCGGGGGGCCCATGGCGGACGTGTCGCCGACCGGAGAGACGACGTCGGGTGGGATCGTTCAGTTGCGGGTGCACGGCGTCTCCGGTGCGGGCGCGGACCAGGTGTTGGACCGGCCGTACGTGCACCAGGTCGCCGGGGACCGCAACGGCGGGTTCTACCGCCCCCAGCCCGGCTATCCGGGGTCCGCCGCGACGGACGGGGTGACGCTGGAGGCGTACCGCTGGAGTGACCTGCCGTCCGGCACGGCCGTGCGGACGCTGTCACTGGTGTTCCTGCTGCCGTTCATGCTCTGCAACGTGGCGATCTGGATGCACCCGGTGCCCCAGGCACCGAAGAGCGTCGTCGTCGCCCTCGGTAGGGCGCTCGCCCTCAGCCTCACCATGCTCTACGTGCTCTCCATCGTCGGCGTGGTGCTGGACCTGATCGCCTGGCGCTGCATGGGCGACCCGTCCTGCCTTGCGGGCCGGAGCTGGCTGTCCTGGCTCGGGGGCCGCCCGGTCGGGGTGCGCCTGGGAGTGCTGGCGCTGGTGGCGATCGCCGCCGTCGGTGTCCTCTGGTGGTTGAGTACCCGCCTGAGCCACTCGTTCGACGCGTTCCGCACCGGCGGGCCGGCGACCTCACGGCATCGGTTGAGCGCGGTCGGCCAGTGGGACGGGGCACCGCTCGTCGGTCGCCTGCGGTCGGTGCACGTCGCCGCCGCCTTCGCCACGCTGGACGGCAGCCTGCTGCTCGCCGAGTCCAGCCAGCACCGCACCTGGGTGATGGTGGTGTTGGTGGTGGCCGTCGGCGCGGTGCTGCTGGCCTGCCTGGTCCTGGTCAGCGCGGTGCGGAGCTTCGACCGGACCGAACCGACACCCCTGGTGGACGGGCTCACCCGCGGACTGCGCACGATCACCTGCGGGCTGACGATCCTGGTGATCGTGCACGTCCTCGTCAGCCCGGCGCCGTGGCCGCAGAGCCGCGCACTGCCCGGGTACGGCGCCACCGTGGCCGGGTTGTTCGTCAGCCAGACCGTGCTGATCACGGTCCTCGCCGCCGTGGTGATCTCGCGGCGGGGTCGTCAGCAGCGCGTCGGAGGACCGCGGCCCGCAAGGCTGCGCGCGCTGGGCTCGCCGGTCCTCGTCACGATCGCCGCCGGACTCGCGGTGGCCTTCTCCGCCGAGTTGGTCTACCGGACCGCGGACCTCCTGGACCGGGAGGGAACAACCGCCGACGGAATCGCGACGAGCCCGCCGCTGGCGTACAAATGGGCGATCTTCAGCTTTTTCCTTGCGGTGTTGAGCGCGTTGCTGGTGGCCGCCCTGGTCACGGTGCTGACCCGACGCCGTCGGTGGCGGGCCGCGCGGGCGATCGTGGCCGCGGACTTCCCGCACGCGCCCCCGGAGGCGGCCGACCGACTGCGCCAGGTCGAACGGGCGGTGGCCCGGGCACGGTTCACCGAACGACTGGAGCCGCTCACCGTGGTGTACGCGGGGCTGGCCGCGCTGGGGCTGGCCACCAGTGTGGTCGGACTGTTCCAGATCTATCCCGGCGACATGACCCAGCGGTTCCTCGGCGTACCCGACGACTTCGTCAACTTCTTCATCGGCATGGGCAGCTATGTCATCGCCGCGATCATTCTCGGACTCGTGATCGGCGGCCTCTTCGCCTACCGCACGGCCGGGTTTCGCCGGTACGTGGGCGTCCTGTGGGACCTGGGCACCTTCTGGCCCCGCGCGGCGCACCCGTTCGCCCCGCCCTGCTACGCCGAGCGGGCCGTGCCGGAGTTGGCCAAGCGCATCACCTACCTGGTGGACCAGGGGCAGGGGGTGTTGCTGACCGGGCACAGCCACGGCTCGGTGCTGCTCGCCGCCACGGTGCTCCAGCTGCCGGCCCGGGTCACCGACCGGGTCGCTCTGCTGACCTACGGGTCGCCCCTGGGCCGGTTGTACTCGCGGCTGTTTCCCGCCTCGGTCGACATGTCGACGCTGCGGGAGGTGGGCGAGCGGGTCGGCTGGCGGTGGGTCAACCTGTGGCGCGACACGGACCCGATCGGCGGCTGGATCTTCGCCTCTCACCGGCCCGGCGAGGCCGAGACGCTGACCGGGCCGGCGGCGATGGTGGATCGTCGGTTGACCGATCCGCAGGACGTGGTGCCGCCGCCCAGTGACAGCGTCCCCCCGCCGATCCTGGGGCACTGGCCGTGCGAGTCCGAGAAGGCGTTCGGGCAGGCGGTGCGGGATCTGGCCGCACGGCTGCACCGCGACCGCCCGGCGGTCGACTGACCCGACCTGGCGGCCGGATATCGTCGCCGGGTGACACCGTCCAAGAAGCCCGAGCGCCGGTTGATCGCCTCGAACAAGAAGGCCCGGCACGAGTACACCGTGCTGCGCACCTACGAGGCGGGCATCGTGCTGGTCGGCACCGAGGTGAAGTCGCTGCGCGAGGGGCGGGCCTCGCTTGTCGACGCGTTCGCGCACGAGCGCGACGGCGAGATCGTGCTGTACGGCCTGCACATCGCCGAGTACGCGTACGGCACGTGGACCAACCACGCCCCCCGCCGCAACCGCAAGCTGCTGCTGCACCGGGCCGAGATCGACCGGATCCTGGACAAGGTCCGCGAGGGCGGGGTGACCCTGGTCCCGTTGTCGATGTACTTCGAGAACGGCTACGCCAAGGTCGAGCTGGCCCTGGCCAAGGGCAAGCGCTCCTACGACAAGCGGCAGACGCTGGCCGAGCGGGATGCCAACCGGGAGATCGCCCGCGAGCTGGGCAGGCACCTCAAGGGCCACCCCCGCCGCCCCTGACCTCCGTCGGATCGCAGTTCTTTCCCGCGGCGCGCCCGCGGGTCGTTGACGTCCCCGCGCTGACGTGGTCTGCTCAGTCGACGCCGTTAATGAAAACGGTCATCATTAGCTGAAAGTGGAGGAGAACCCATGTCGCTCACCGTCCCGCCCGCCCTGCTCGACGCCGCCGAACGCGGTCCCGTCGACGACGAGGCGTTCGTCGCCTGCGTCCGCGAGTCACTCCCGTACGCCTGGGCTACCGTCAGCCGGGTGGTGGCCGAGCTGGAGGCCGGCGACGCCGACCTCGCCGACAACGTCGTCCCGCCGCCCACCGACGACGACCGGGGGCAACTGCTGCGGGCACTGGCGAGCGACGCGATCCGCGCCGGTCTGGAACGGCACTTCGGCGTACGCCTGGCCTTCCAGAACTGCCACCGCGTCGCCGCGTTCCGCCCGTCGGCCGTCGACGGGGAGCGTTACCGCCGCTTCGTGTCCACCCGTGGGCAACTGCTCAACCAGTCGCCGGAGCTGCGCAACTGCTGACGGTGGGCTCGGGGCGGGCGGGAGCCCTCCGGCCCGCCCCGAGCCTGCGGCCCCGCCTTTCCTGCCACGGGTGCGCGCGGGCCGTGTTTGGCGCGGCGGGCCGTCGTCAGGTGTTGTTCGCTCTGTCCAGGGCTAGCGCTATCGATGCCTGGGCTTGCTCGAGTGTGTCGCCGGCTCCAACCGCAAGGTCCCGTAGGTACTGGCGGAACTCGTCATCAGACGGGTGGCTTGAGGTGAGGTAGCCGGCGAGTTCGAGGCTGACTAGTCCGTGCAGCTGACACCACATGCGCCGGGTGATGGACCAGGGGTCTGCGGGACGGAACCGGCCTGCCTGGATGCATCGGGGGACGGTATCCCTAGCTACGCGCAGCGTGTAGAGGCCGATGCGCCGGTCTTCTTCTGAAAGTTGGAACCCGGCGATGCTTGGGCCGCCGAACATCACCGCGTACAGGTGGGGTGCCAGGTGCGCGGACTGCCGGTACGCGATGGCCAACTGGAAGCTGTCGGCGACCGGGTCGTCGCTGGCATGCACCGTCGCCAGCCGGTCAGCTAGCCGGGCGAAGCCTTCCCGGATGACGGCCCGGACCAGACCTGGCATGCCGCCGAAGTACGTGTAGATGGCCATTGTGGAGGTGCCCGTCTCGCGGGCTAGTGCTCGCGCGGACAGTGACCGGGGTCCCTGCTCGGTCAGCAGCCGAGCGGCGACTTCGACGAGTTCCTGCCGCGGATCGCTGCTTGCCCTTGACATGAGCTCATCATAACGGTGTTATTGACATAACGGTGTTATGAGGGAGAGGCGATTGGATGTTGGGGCCACGACGGATCCGAGCACGGATCCCGCGACTTGCCGAAGCGCACGGAGATGACTGGGGAACGGTGGCCGGCGGCGGAGAGCCACTTCGGCTGGCCGTGCTCGGCGACTCCGCAGCGGCCGGGGTCGGTGCTCCCGACCATCAGGCGGCCTTGGCCGGTCAGACTGCGGTTGCACTCGCCGCGCTGACCGGGCGGCACCTGTCTTGGCGGGTCGTGGCACGATCGGGAGCCACGGCCAGAACGATCCGACGAGACTTGGTGGACGGCATCACGGATCCACACACGCGCTGGAGCCCACACTTGGTCCTCGTGGTTGTGGGGGTCAACGACGCGGTCCGGTTGCGGCGACCCGGCCGGTTTCGGCGCGACGTCGAGCATCTGGTGGCGGTGATTCGGCGTCGGCTCGGTGCCCCGATCCCTGTGCTTCTGGCTGGGCTGCCCCCCGTGCACCGCTTTCCCGCCCTGCCTGCGCCGGTGCGGCTGCTGCTTGGGACCCACGCGCGCCGGCTGGACCGTCAACTCACGCGCCTGGCTCGACGGGACACGGGCGTGTTCCACCTGCCGGTCGGGCACCTGCCCATCGAACGAGACGACTTCTTCGCCTCGGACGGCTTCCATCCCGGCCCAGCCGGATACCGCGTGTGGGGCCGAACGCTTGGTGCACAGACGGCCACGATCGTCGATGCAGTCCTGCCTATGACCGTGGAACCGAGAGTTGCCAGTCAGCGTGACGGCCACCCGCGGGGCGCAACTGCAGAAGAAGCCGGCCGGAGGTGGCCGGCGGGCAACACCCGCACATCGGCAGTTCCGGACGTCGCCCGACACGGGAGGTCTGCCACGGAGCGTGACAACTCCGGCTCGTGATGGCGCGCGCGGACGGCGGCAGATCCGGATACTCGATCAGCGTGAGCGCCGGCGATTCGCGCGATCGGCTCCAGCCGTGCTTTCTCATGTGCGGTGTCACGTCGCGGATGCTGCGGCAGAACTCACCGATGGGACACAACACTGTGCAGTCCGGCGCGATGAGAGGACCGGGTATGGACGTGCTGATGTTCGCCACCGTCGCGGTGCTGGGGTTCACGGCGTGCGCCGAGTTCGGCTCCTATGCTTTTGTGCATCCGGTGGTCAGGCGTCTGGCGCCGCGTGACCACATCCTGGTCGAACAGGGTCTGCTGCGTACCTTCGGGATTGTCATGCCGGTGCTGATGACGGCTTCGCTCGTGCTGGCTATCAGCTACGCGGCCCGCCCTGATGGGGCGGGGTTGCCCGAGGTGTTGCGTTGGGTTGCGGCCGCGACCTGGGCCACGGGCATCGTCACGACCGTGGTCGTGAACGTGCCGATCAACCTGTCCACACTGCGCTGGGACAAGGATTTCCCTCCGGAGCGCTGGCAAGAGCGCCGTAACCGCTGGGAGTGGTTTCAGGGATACCGTTCGTGGGCCTATCTCGCGGCCTTCCTGCTCGTCGTTCTCTCGGTCGCCACGGTCGGCTGAGAGTGTTGGGTTACCCGTTGACCACGTGAAGTGAGTTGACGGGATCCGTTGTGGTGTAGGGGATTACAGAAGCGGATACCGGATCAAATGCGACCGGCTGGGACGAGGTGGCGTGGTCTTCGTGGTCGTCGTCTACCTCGTAATCTTCCGTACCAGGACGGCCCGTCATGAGGCGCCTCATGACACTTCAGGTCAGGAGTTCGCGGGCCAGGGCCTCGGTCCACCAGCGCTCGACTTGATCGGGTTGCCAGCCGCGTTCGCCGGTCAGTGTGGTGTAGACGTCGATGTTGCAGATCGCCGCATAGATGTCGACGGCCGACCGTATGTCTAGTCCTTGCCGGAGAACGCCGCCCGGCCACGACGAGAACACCTGGATCCTGGTCTCGTCCCCCCGCTGACGGCCGTCGCGGTAGACGCTCGCCAGCGCAGGCTCGGTGCGGCCCGCCTCGCGTACGAGCGCGATGATGTCACCGGCACGCTCGAAGAGCCGCCGGTCGTAGCCGGCCATCGCCGCGAGCTGCCGCACCGGATTGTTCTCGGCCCCTTCCAGTTCGGCGAGCGACTGCGATGGATTTGCGGCGATGTCTGCTGCGTCGGCCAGGGCCTGGATCAGCCCGGTCTTGTTCCCGTACACCGCGTAGACGGTCGGCACCGAGACCCCCGCCTCCCGTGCCACGTCACGCACCGTGGTCGCCGCCCAGCCGCGGGAGAGGAACAGTCGACGAGCGGCGCTGGCGATCTCACCCCTCGTCTCTGCCGCTTGCGCCACCCGGCGCAGTGATTCGTACCTCCGGCTGCCTGTCTCGGCGGTCAATGGCTTGCCTCCTTCAGTTTTCGGCCATTATATTGAATATATGTTGCGTAAACTCGGCGTCGGAGGCACCTGGACGTTCTCGCGGATCGCCGGACTCGCCGGACTCGGCTTCGCCATCCTGATCGCCTCCACCAACGCCTTCCTGGTGCCAGCCGGCCTGCCCCACACCGGCGCTGAGACCAACGACGTTGTCCAGTTTTTCACCACCCAACAGAACACCGTCGGCCTCGCATCAGCACTCGCCCCGATCGCCTGGGTGCTGGCCACCCTGTTCGCCGCCGGCGCGGTCGCCGTGCTGTGGCGTTCCGACCTCGAGCAAGGCACAGCCTGGTCCCTGGTCGGGTTCGCCGGGGTGATCATGCAGAACATCACCTTCACCGGCGTGATGGCCACCCGGCTCGCGCTCGCGTCAACGACCGCGCAGGACAGCAGCACGATCGCCGGACTCTGGGCACTCCACAACGCGCTGTTCGTCTTCAACGGCGCCTTCCTGGCACTGGCCATGACCGGCCTGTCCATCAGCGGCCGACGCGCCGGCCTGATCCGCCGCTGGCACAGCGGGATCGGTCTGCTTGCCGCCGCACTCCAGTTCGGCTCGGCCGTGCTGAGCCCTCTGGCCATCGACGACCCCGGTACGGTCGGTCTCCTCGGCCTTGTCGGCTGGCTGATCTGGGTCGTGTGGGTCGTCGCCTACGGCATCACCCTGATCCGCCCGACATCCGTTCCCATCCAGGCGATACCGAAGAACCGACGCACCGGTCCCGTTGAGTCATTTCGATCAGACCATCGGCAGGCCGATCTACCCGACGGCCAGCGTCGCCATCCAGCACAGCAGCGCGTCGAACCGCCGGAGAGCGCGCAGGCATAGGCATCCGCCGACACCCCGACACCCGGCGCGGCGCGGCGTTCCTGGCAACCGCCGACGACACCGGGTGGATCCGTCGGAACGTCGGCGGGTCCACCCGGTTCGTTAGCGGCCGATCTTGTCCAGCTCGGCCAGGTCGTCGTCGGACAGAGGCAGTGCGGCGCCCGCGACGTTCTCGTGCAGGTGTGTCGTGGACGAGGTGCCCGGAATCAGCAGGATGTTCGGCGAACGCCGCAGCAGCCAGGCCAGGGCGACCGACATCGGTGCCGCCCCCAGCCGGGCGGCCACGGTCGAGAGCAGCGAGGACTGCAGGGGGCTGAAGCCGCCGAGCGGAAAGAACGGCACGAAGGCGATGCCCTGCTCGGCGAGCGCGTCGATCAGCTCGTCGTCCTGGCGGTGCGCGAGGTTGTACCTGTTCTGCACGCACACGATCGGCGCGATGGCCTGTGCCTCGGCGACCTGCTCCGGCGTCGCGTTGCTCACTCCGAGGTGCCGGATCAGGCCCTCCCGCTGAAGGTCGACAAGTGTCTCGAGCGCCTCGGCGAGGGATTCGGGCTGTGGCCCCGCGGCATCGCCGAGCCGGAGGTTGACGAGGTCGAGCACGTCGAGACCGAGGGTCTCCAGGTTCTCGTGCACGGACCGGCGCAGGCTTGCCGGGTCACGGGCCGGGGGCCAGCCGCCCTGCTGGTCGCGGTTCGCGCCCACCTTGGTCACGATGTGCAGCGCATCGGGGTACGGGTGCAGCGCTTCCCGGATCAGCTGGTTGGTGACCTGCGGCCCGTAGGCCTGGGAGGTGTCGATGTGGGTGATGCCCCGCTCGACGGCCGCGCGCAGGACGGCGAGTGCGCCGTCGTGGTCGGCCGGCGGCCCCATGACCCAGGGGCCGGCCAGTTGCATGGCGCCGTAGCCGAACCGGGTGACCGTCAGGTCTCCCAGCGTCCAGGTGCCGCCGGGAAGGGAGGTGGAGACCATGTTCTTACCTCTGCCTTTCGTGTCGCACCGAGTCGTGCCGGTGCATCGCCTACCCGCTCCACTATCGGGATGTAACTTCACTACGGGAAGTAGGCACCTGAAAGTGCGTAACGCCCCAGCGGCGGGAGGAGCGGTTCGATGACGACGACGACGGCGGCGCGGAACAGGGCTCAGGCCAAGGTGGAATACGACGCCTTCCTGGCGCAGTGTCCGAGCCGCAAGCTGCTCGACCGCATCGCGGACAAGTGGGTCACGTTGGTGCTGGCCGCGCTGCGCAGCGACGGCTCGCACCAGTTCGGCGCCGACTGCGCCGGCGAGCCCCGACCGATGCGGTACTCGGAGCTGTCGCGCCTCCTGGCCGGGGTCAGTCAGAAGATGCTGACCCAGACGCTGCGATCCCTGGAACGCGACGGTCTGCTCACCCGCACCGTGGTGCCGACCGTGCCCGTCACCGTCACCTACGAGCTGACCGACCTCGGTGTCTCCCTGCACGAGGTGGTCCGCGGCCTGAAGGGCTGGGCCGAGACGCACATGGACGACGTGCTCGCCAACCGCGCGACGTACGACGACCACGCCGGCTGAGCCGCCCCCGCGCACCTGCGGCCGAAAAGACCCACGCGAGTACGCAGCCACAGCACGATCCGGCCTTCCAGGCTCGTAGTTGCGGCAGCTAGGGTGAGCCGGTGACGATGTTCCGGATCGGTGCGGCGGCCGACCTGCTCGGTGTCAGCAGCGACACGATCCGCCGCTGGGTCGATGCCGGGCGGCTGCCGGCCGGGCGCGACGAGCACGGCCACCGGGTGATCGACGGGGTCGACCTGGCCGCGTTCGCCCGGGCCCAGGCCGCCGACCCGGACGCGGGTGCCGAGTTCTCCTCGGCCCGCAACCGGCTGCGCGGCATCGTCGTCGACGTCCGCAAGGACACGGTCATGGCCCAGGTCGACATCCAGGCCGGCCCGTTCCGCGTCGTGTCGCTGATGAGCCGGGAGGCGGTCGACGCCCTGGATCTGCGGGTCGGCTCGGTCGCCGTCGCGGTGATCAAGTCGACCACGGTGGTGGTGGAGCGGGCCGCACCCGCCCCGAGCGGGGGAAGGTCGGGCGGATGAGCGCGCGGGCGACGCGTACGGCGATGGTCGTGGTCCTGGCGCTGACCGTCGCCGGCTGCGGCACGGGCGGCGACCGGGCCTCCGGTGGCGCCGCCGACGGGCGGGTCACCGGCCCGGTGACGGTG
The DNA here is from genome assembly GCF_040648675.1 of Micromonospora sp. NPDC049101. Taxonomy (NCBI): domain Bacteria; kingdom Bacillati; phylum Actinomycetota; class Actinomycetes; order Micromonosporales; family Micromonosporaceae; genus Micromonospora; species Micromonospora sp. NPDC049101. The sequence continues at coordinate 119,758 of NZ_JBEZED010000001.1, forward strand.
TTCGCGGCCGCCTCGTTGACCGAGTCGTTCACCCGCATCGGTAGGGACTTCGAGGCCGCCAACCCGGGCAGCACCGTGACTCTCAACTTCGCCGGCAGCTCCGCACTGGCCAACCAGGTCAACCAGGGTGCGCCGGCGGACGTGTTCGCCTCGGCCGCCCCGGCGACCATGGCCACTGTCACCGGGGCCGGCAACGCCGACGGCGCACCGAGCGTCTTCGCCCGCAACCAGCTGGTGATCGCGGTGCCCCGGGGCAACCCGGCCGGGGTGACCGGGCTGGCCGACCTGGGCCGGCCTGGTGTGAAGGTGGCGCTCTGCGCCAACCAGGTGCCCTGCGGGGCGGCCGCCCGCACCGCCCTGGACGCGGCCGGCGTCGCGCTGACCCCGGTCACCCTGGAGCAGGACGTCAAGGGCGCGCTCGCCAAGGTGCGGCTCGGCGAGGTCGACGCGGCCCTGGTCTACCGCACGGACACACGGGCCGCGAGCGCCGACGTGACAGCTGTGGAGTTTCCCGAGTCGGCGCGGGCGGTCAACGACTACCCGATCGTCGCGCTGAAGGACGCACCGAATCCGGCCGGCGCGCGGGCCCTCGTCGCGTACGTCCGCTCGGCGCCGGCGCAGGCCGTCCTCGCCGAGGCGGGCTTCCAGGCGCCATGAGTCGGGTCCTCGACCAGGTGACCCCCCGACGGCGCGGGCGGGTGCCGGCGGCGCTGTTGATCCCCGCCGCGCTGGGGTTGCTCTTCCTCGTCCTGCCGCTGGCTGGTCTGGTGATCCGGGCGCCCTGGTCGACCCTGCCGCAGCGGCTCACCGCGCCGGGGGCGCTGACCGCGCTGCGGCTGTCGGTGCAGACCGCGACCCTGGCCACCGTGCTCTGCCTGCTGCTCGGGGTGCCGCTGGCCTGGGTGCTGGCCCGGGTCGAGTTTCCCGGCCGCCGACTGGTCCGCGCGCTGGTCACCGTGCCGCTGGTGCTGCCGCCGGTGGTCGGCGGCGTGGCGCTGTTGCTGGTCTTCGGCCGGCGGGGGCTGCTCGGCGGCTGGCTGGACGCCACGTTCGGCGTCACCCTGCCCTTCACCACCACGGGTGTCGTGGTGGCCGAGTCGTTCGTCGCCATGCCGTTCCTGGTCATCGCCGTGGAGGGCGCGCTGCGCGCCGCGGACCACCGCTACGAGGAGGCCGCCGCCACACTGGGCGCCGGCCGGTGGACCACCTTCACCCACGTCACGGTGCCGCTGGTGGCGCCCGGGTTGGCCGCCGGGGCGGTGCTCTGCTGGGCGCGGGCGTTGGGCGAGTTCGGTGCCACCATCACCTTCGCCGGCAACTACCCCGGTCGCACCCAGACGATGCCGCTCGCCGTCTACCTGGCACTGGAGACCGACCTGGAGTCCGCGATCGTGCTCAGCCTGGTGCTGCTCGTCGTGTCGGTGGGCATCCTGGTCGCGTTGCGGGATCGCTGGATGACCGGCGCATGACGCCTCCGCTGCTGGACGCCCGGCTCGTCGTCGACCGGGGCGCCTTCCAGCTCGACGCCGCGCTGCGGGTGGCTCCCGGCGAGGTGGTCGCGCTGCTCGGCCCGAACGGCGCCGGCAAGACCACCGCGCTGCGCGCGCTGGCCGGGCTGCATCCCCTCACGGCCGGGCACGTCACGCTCGACGGCGTCGACCTGGATCGGCCGGCGGCCCGCGGCTGGGTGCCCACCGAACGCCGGTCGATCGGCGTGGTCTTCCAGGACTATCTGCTCTTTCCGCACCTCAGCGCCCTGGACAACGTGGCCTTCGGGCCGCGCCGGCACGGCGTCGACAGGCGGGCCGCGCGTGCCACGGCCCGGGACTGGCTCGCCCGGGTGGGGCTCGACGCACAGGCGCAGCGCCGGCCCCGGCAGCTCTCCGGCGGGCAGGCGCAGCGGGTGGCGCTGGCCCGCGCGCTGGCCGTGGCACCGGCACTGCTGCTGCTGGACGAGCCGCTCGCCGCGCTGGACGCGCGCACCCGGCTGGACACCCGCGCGGAGTTGCACCGCCACCTGTCCGCGCACCCGGGCGCGACGCTGCTGGTCACCCACGACCCGTTGGACGCCCTCGCGCTGGCCGACCGGCTGGTCATCGTCGAGGGTGGCCGGGTGGTGCAGGAGGGCGACGGGCCGAGTGTCACCGCCCGCCCGCGCACCGACTACGTCGCCCGGCTCGTCGGGCTCAATCTCTATCGGGGAAGGGCTGAGGGGCACGGGGTACGCGTCGCGCCGGAGCTGACCCTCACCGTCGCCGACCGGCTCGACGGCGAGGCGTTCGTGGCGTTCCGCCCGGCGGCGGTGGCCCTGCACCCGAGCCGACCGCAGGGCAGCCCCCGCAACACCTGGGCGGGCACCGTGGCCGGCGTGCAGCGGCACGGCGACAACGTGCGCGTGCAGGTGGACGGGCCGATCGGGGTGGCCGCCGACGTCACGCCGGCCGCCGCCGCCCAGCTGCGACTGCTCCCCGGTCAACGGGTCTGGGTGGCGCTCAAGGCGGCCGAAACGCACGCCTACCCGGCCACCGGCTGAATGTCGGGCGGCCAGATCACGCTCGGATCACCAGGACAGTGACCGAGGAGCCGGCCACGGCGTTGTTGGCGCTGTCGTTTTCGTCCAAGACGACCGCCGCGGGCACGATCTAGCGTGGACCCGGCAGCTCGCCCCAGCATGAGGAGACAGCACGATGCGCAATCTGGTCTACACCGGCTTCATGTCGCTCGACGGCGTCGTCGACTCGCCCGGGGGCGGGCCAACGGAGGAGCACCGCAGCGGTGGGTGGGTGTTCAAGGACCTCGAGTTCGTCCCGGACGCCTGGTCGCTGAAGAGCGAGGAGCTCGCCGACACGACGGCGTTGATGTTCGGCCGTCGCAGCTACGAGGCGTTCGCGCCGGTCTGGCCCGGCTCGCAGGATCACGCCGGTTACAAGGAGCTGCCCAAGTACGTGGTGTCGACCTCACTGTCGGACGACGCCATCGTCGACGGGTGGGGGCCGACCACGATCCTGCGCTCGAGCGGGGACATCGCCGCGCTCAAGGAGGGCGACGGCGGTGCGATCTTCATCCACGGGAGCGCGGAGCTGGCTCGGCGGCTGTCCGACGCGGGCTTGATCGATCAGTACAACCTGCTCGTCTTCCCCGTGTTGCTCGGTGCCGGCAAGAGCCTGTTCGGCCGGGCCGATCGGGACAAGCACATGCTGACGCTGCGGGAGTCGGAGAGTTACCCGAACGGGATCCTCAAGCTGGTCTACGACGTCCGGCGGTGATCCAGGTCGAGGGCGATCGCGCCGCCGGCGCCCTCGCGTAGCTGCCGGGCGGTGCGGCCGACGTAGGAGCGCAGCGCTCGGGCCAGGTGCGGCTCGTCGAAGTAGTCGAGCTTGACGACGACGTCGGCGGCCGGGTCGCCGGCAGCCAGTAGCTCTGCCGCCGTGCGGGCACGCTCGATCTGCCGGACGGCAGTCCGCGTGAGACCGGTCGCCGCGCGGAACCGGCGTTCGACAGTGCGCCCCGACACGGCCGGACGGTGACCCCGCAGCACGTCGCTGACGAGCGGGTCACGGACCACGGTGCCGGCCCGGACGAGGCGGTCGACCAGAGCCTCGGTGTCGTCGGGAGAGGGCGTCTCCCAGCGCTCCCCGTCCAGCCGGAACGTCCGCCGCGTGGTGTCGGGAAGCTCGATGCCACCGTCGGTGAGCGCCGCGGTGGGCACGGACCGCAACGAGGTGCCCACGGCGAACTCGATGCCCGTGAAGGTCGCGCCCTCCGGCACCGGAGCCGTGCCGGACCGGGTCTCCGGACCGCTGATGGCCGTCTGCGCCCGGCCGGCCTGCTCCCAGAACACCAGGCCCCAACGCACCCCGGCGACGGACGTCATCGTGGTGACCTGGTCGCTCGCGCAGGTCCACACGGTGTCCACCCATGGCGAGTCCGATCCGCGTGTCGTAAACCGCAGTCCCACTGGCGAAGGATACGTCGCTGCGTGGTCGGCGTGGCTCGCCCGGCCAGGCGGGGCGTGCACCGTTGCGACAGGCGGGCCACCCCGGCGGCGTGGAGGTGATCAGCCGGCGAGCAGGTCGTTGTGCGCCGCGCGCAGCCGGGCCAGCGTGGGGTCGCTGCCCGGGACGACCCGGCGATCCAGCTCGGCCCAGGCCTGGGCCAGCGCCGCGCGGATCGCACCCAGCTCGGCGGCGTGCCGCTGACCGCTGCGTCGGTGCTGCTCCTCCAGGCGCCGCGCCCAGCCGGCGGTGACCGTGGCGAGCCGGTCGGCGTCGGCGCGGGCCTGTGCGCCGCTGCGGGCGGCTGCGGCGGGGACGATCGCGGCGACCGGGCGGGGATCGCCGTCGCGGGTGACGACGGTGACCGCGTCGGTCAGCTCGGCGAGCGCGACAAGTTGACTGAACCGGGTGCGCGCCTCACGCAGCGGCACGGAACGCGGCGGGTCGGGACGGGGGGTGAGCGCGGGGACGGCCATGAATGCATGGTGCCGCACGGGTATGACAACTATTCGCGGTCGCCAGTGGACGGTGCGTGCGCGGCGGGCCACTCGTCAGCCAACACCGACCAGACCTCCAGGTCGATGCGGCCGTGCGGGCCCGGGCTGACCTGGCGGAGTGTGCCGTCGAGGCGCAGGCCGAGTCGCCGGGCCAGGGCCCTGCTGCGCACGTTGTCGGCGGTGGTACGCCACTCGACCCGTTGGATGCCGCGCTCGCGGACCGCCCAGTCGACGATTCGGCGGATCGCCGGGGCGACCATTCCCCTGCCCTGCGCGGCCGGCTCCACCCAGCAACCCACCTCGCAGACGCCCCGGGTCACGTCGAACGAGACGAACATGACGCCGCCGACGAGCGTGCCGCGCCACCACAGCCCCCAGATGCCGCCGGTGTCGCTGGCCCACCGGTCGGCGTAGCGCTGCAACACCGCGCGGGCCGACGGCAGGTCGGTGGCGACGAACGACGGCGACACCCAGGGCTGGATGTGCTCCCGCGCCCGATCCAGGTTGGCGAGGAACTCCTCGGCCCGCCACGGGTTCAGCGGGCGCAGCTCGACGTCCTCGGTCAGCGGCAGGGCGAACACCGGGCCTCCAGTGAGATATGGAGAAGCAGCCTCGCACAGGCCCGTCGGGTGCGCGCGCCGGGCACAGCTCAGCTCGGCAGATGGGTACGCAGCGCCGCGAACTGCGCCACGGTCAGGTACGACGGGTTGGCCGCCTGCGGTTGGCGGAACACCTCCAGGGCGGCGAGCCGCTCGTCGGCGCGTAGCCGCAGCCGGGGCACCCGGTCCTGCTCGGCGAGGATGGGCAGGTCCAGGGGCACCGACCAGGCCTGGCCCGGCGGCCCCGGCTCGGCTCGCCCGGTGACCCGACCGATCCCCCACACGCCGTAGGGCAGTCGGCCGCGACTGCCGCTGGCCCAGAAGACGATCGCCTGTCCGGCGCGCATCAACCGCGCCCGGTAGCCGGGGCGTACGCACCAGTTGGTCACCCGCGGATCCCGGGCGAAGCGGGAGGTCAGGTCGACCAGGTCGGCGTTGCCCTTGATCAGCCAGGCCCCGAGGTCGTCGAGGCGCACGCGCGGCTCGGTCATCGCCTCATCCTGCCCCGCCGACGGCCGCGCCAATCAGATGATCGTGTGGGTCCAGTAGCTGAGCCAGAGCGCGAACAGCACGCCCTGCACCACGGCGAGCGTCGCGGTCAGCCACACGTCGACACCGGCGTGCCGGGCCCACCGGGCCAGCACCAGGGCCACCGGGAACGCGGCGAGCAGGTACCGCAGCAGGCTCCGGTAGACCGCCGGGCCCATCGACAGCGGCACCAGCACCATGAGGACGCCGTACACCAGGTAGGCCAGGTCCCGGCGGCGGAACCCGGCGACAAGCACGGCCAGCACGGCCCCGGCGAAGAGGGCCCGGGCGGCGTCGTGCGGCTCGCCGGTCAGCCCGTTCAGCAGCACCGGCACCGGGTTCTGCACCTCGATGCCCCAGCCGATGCGCTGGGCGTGCTGGTAGGCGAACCAGTCCCCGCCGCGCCACCGGCAGAACGCCATGAAGGTGAACCACCCGGCGGGCAGCAGCAGCAACGGCCAGCCGATCCGCAGGTAGCCGAGCAGGGCGCGCGGGCCGAGCCGCCAGTCGTGCTGGCGCAGCAGGATCAGGGCCAGCGGCAGTGCGACGAGCAGGCCGACGGAGCGGCTCATCGCCAGGAAGTAGCCGAGCACACCGACCAGCAGCCACTGCCCCCGCTCGGCGTGGTAGAACGCGGCCAACGCGAGGCAGACGAAGAGCGACTCGGTGAGCGCGGCCTGGAACAGGAACGCGGTCGGCAACAGCACGAGGTACCGGGTGAACCGGCGGGCGGCGGGCGCGTCGCCGAGCAGCAGCTCGGCCAGCCGGTAGCCGTACCAGAGCGCCAGCAGGAACGCGACGTTGCTGATCAACAGCAGGGCCAGCGCGTTGTCGCCGCCGAGCAGCGCACCGACCGGCCGGGCCAGAAACGGGTAGAGCAGCGGAAAGCCGAAGTCGTTCCAGGGCTGGTTCAGGGGCAGCTCGCTCAGCCGCAGGTAGAGCAGCCCGTCCCAGGCGAACCAGAAGGAGATCCACCGCTGCCCGGTGATCTCGCGCTGCTGCGCCCACATCATCGCCTCGTCCGGCGGCGGCGCACCGGGCACGCCGTCCCAGGCGTGCAGGACCAGCAGCCCGAGCAGGGTCAGCAGCAGCTTCGCGCCGAGGAACAGGCCGATGACGTACGGCCAGGGTTCCGGCACCCGACGGGCCGCGCGCGCCGTGGCGTCGCCGACCACGGCCAACCGGACGGCAAGGTTCGCCGTGCCGCTGCGCCACCTGTGCATCCGCCCCCGCTCCCCCATCCGCCGGTCCATCTCCGCCGCACCGGAGTGTGGTCCAACCGGTTGTCCGCCGCCAGACGCCACTCCGGAGCGGAATCGATCGTTGACCAGGAGTGACATTCGACGCAGAGCGGGTAGGCGGGGCGTTTCCCACGACGGTGGGGAGCGGGGACATCGGCAGCGGGAGCGAGCAGCACGGCACGGTGGTCATCGGTGCGGGGCCGGCGGGGCTCACGGCGGCGTACGAGCTGCTCCGGCACGGCCGGACGGTCCGGGTCTTCGAGGCCGACGAGGTGGTCGGCGGGATCAGCCGGACCGTGGAACGCGACGGGTGGCGGTTCGACATCGGCGGGCACCGGTTCTTCACCAAGGTGCCTCGGGTGGAGGCGTTCTGGCACGAGATCCTGCCCGACGAGGACTTCCTGACCCGGCCCCGGATGAGCCGGATCTTCTACCGGGGTGCGCTGTTCAACTACCCACTCAGCGCGATGAACGCGCTGCGCAACCTGGGGCTGACCGAGGCGGTCCGCTGCCTCGGCTCGTACGCCCGCGCCCGCCTCCGGCCACCCCGGGACCAGTCGCACTTCGAGGGCTGGGTGTCGGCCCGGTTCGGCTGGCGACTGTATTCGATCTTCTTCAAGACGTACACGGAGAAGGTCTGGGGAATGCCGGCCGACCGGTTGCAGGCCGACTGGGCCGCGCAGCGGATCAAGAACCTGTCGCTGGCCACGGCGATCCGCAACGCGCTGCTGCCGAGCCGCCGACGCACGGACGTGACAAGTTTGATCGAGGAGTTCCAGTACCCGAAGTACGGGCCGGGGATGATGTGGGAGCGCTGCGCCGAGCAGGTGTGCCACCGGGGTGGGCAGGTGTCGACGGGCACCTGGGTCACCGCGGTGCACCGCGACCCGGCGCGACGGCGGGCGACCAGCGTGACGGTCAACGGCGCGGGCGGACAGCGTACCGAACCGGCCGACCACGTGATCTCGTCGATGCCGATCTCGGAGCTGGTGTCCGTCCTGCGTCCGGCGGCGCCGCCGGAGGTGCTGGCCTGCGCCGCCGACCTGCGCTACCGCGACTTCCTGACGGTCGCGCTGGTGGTGCCGGCGGAGTTCTCGTTCCCGGACAACTGGATCTACGTGCACGACCCGGGGGTGCGGGTGGGTCGCATCCAGAACTTCGGCTCCTGGTCGCCGTACCTGGTCAAGGACGGCCGCACCTGCCTGGGCCTGGAGTACTTCGTGTTCGAGGACGACGAGATGTGGCGTACCCCGGATGCCGACCTCGTGGCCCTGGGCACCGCGGAGCTGGAGGGGTTGGGGTTGGCCCGGCCCGGCGTGGTGGAGGCCGGCTACGTCGTGCGGATGCCGAAGGCCTACCCGGTGTACGACGAGAGTTACCAGCACAACGTGGACGTGATCCGGGCGTGGCTGGCCGAGGCGGTGCCGAACGTGCACCCGGTGGGGCGCAACGGCATGCACCGCTACAACAACCAGGACCACTCGATGCTGACCGCGATGCTCACCGTCGAGAACATCGCCACCGGCAGTACGCATGACGTCTGGACGGTCAACGTCGAGCAGGACTACCACGAGCAGTCCTCCGGCGGCGACCGGCGCGGCACGGGCCGGGACGCGCCGGTGCTGCCCAGCCGGATCGTCACCGCCCCGATCGCCACGCCCGTCGGGGTCCGCTCCGGGGGCGACGGCGACCGGGCCGAGCAGGTGCCGCTGGCCTGACGGTGTCGGCGGGGCGTGGTTTGATCAGACCCTCGATCCGAGGGGGCACGGTGGGGCGCAGAGCGATCATCTTCCACGGGACCGGCGGAAACCCGGACGTCTGCTGGTATCGCTGGCTGGCCGGGCGGTTGGCGGCCCGGGGCTACACCGTCGAGGTGCCGCACCTCCCCGACCTCAACGTCGAGCCGATCGCCACGTTCCTGCCGAAGGTGCTGGGCGCGCACCGCTTCGACGAGGACACGGTCCTGGTCGGCCATTCCGGCGGCGCGGCGTTCCTCCTGGCGCTCCTGGAGCACGTCGAGGTGACAGTTGCCCAGGCGATCCTGGTCGCCGGCTACTGCACCCCGCCCAACACCAGTGCGGAGCCGGTCCTGCAGCAGAGCTACAACTGGGCCGCGATCCGGTCGCACGTGCGCGACATCTCCTTCATCAACTCGCGCCAGGATCCGTACGGCTGCGACGACCGCCAGGGACGTGCCATGTTCGAACGCCTCGGCGGCACCCAGATCGTCCGCGACGACGGGCACTTCGGCGACTACGACCAGCCGTACGACCAGTTCGACCTGCTCGACCGACTCATCGCCTGACGCGCCCCCCGCCGGCCCGTTGGCGTGCCGCCTCGTACAGGACGACGGATCCGGCGGTGGCGGCGTTCAGGGAGCTGGCCATGCCCACCATGGGGATCCGGATCAGGTGGTCGCAGGCGTCGCGCCACGCCGAGCTGAGCCCGGACGTCTCGTTTCCGATCACCAGCAGGGTCGGCTGGGTGAAGTCGTACTCGGTCGCCTCGACCGCCCCGCTCTCGTCGGTGCCCACCACCCGCACCTCGACGCCGTCGGCTCGGATGGCGGCGACCCAGTCGAGGACCGGCCGGTGTCCGGGCACGCGCACGACGGGCACCGAGAACAGCGAACCCGTGCTGGCGCGTACGGCTTTGGGGTCGTAGACGTCGGCGGCATGGCCGGTGATGACGACGCCGCTCGCGCCGAAGGCGTCCGCCGACCGGATCAGCGTCCCGATGTTGCCGGGGCTGGTCGGCCGGTCGAAGACGACCGGGAGCAGGTCGGGGCCGGTCGGGATGCGACCGAGGTCGTCGTCGGGCAACGCCACCACGGCAAGCAGCTCCGGGGCGCCCTCCACCTTGCCGCCCAGCTCGACCATCAACTCGCCGGCGACGGCGACCCTGGTCGCGCCGGCCACGTCGAGGGTCTCCTGCGCCCAGGTCGACAGGTGGGCGTCCGCGTTGTACAGAAGGTGGCGGACCTGCCACCCGAGGTGGATCGCCAGCTTGATGGGTCGGACGCCCTGAACGAGGAACTCGCCGCTGCGCTGGCGCTTGGTGCGATTGCCCAGCAGCGCCTCCCACTGTTGGAACCGTGCATTGCGAGTCGTCACCCGTAGGACTGCCACCAACCCCGCCTCCATCGCGTCTGCCCGTTCGCTGTTCGGCACGCCGTGCGGCCAGCCACGACGCACCAGAACCCGCCGAGCTTACGTGGCTGGGCACCGCACCCGGCGCGCGCTCCGCGACGAGTCGCCCCGGTGACGGTCCTCCCCGGCTCCCCCGGCGGAGGCACGGCGTTCCCCTTCGGCGGGGAGGAGGAGCCGGCCGGCGCCAGCGATGATCGGTCCATGATCCGCTGGACAGAACGGCCCGTGCGCACCACCGCCGGCTGGCGGAGGTGGGTTCCCGCGGGCACCGCCGCGTGGGTCACGGCGTACGCGGTCGTCCACGCCTGGTGGGCCGTCCGGGGCGCGCCACGGTTCGCCGAGCCGGGTGAGTCGTTCTTTCCCGGAGGGTGGCTTCCCGTGGTGCCCGCGGTGCTGTCGACGACGGCGATCCTGCTGATCAGGTCGGGTGCCGAACGAGACTGGAGCCGCCGGGTCCGATGGGCGCTGGCCGCCCTCGGCTGGGTGTCCGGCGTGGCCCTGGTCCTGTACTCGTTCATGTTCCCGCTGAGCCTCCTGATGATCCTCGGCGGCCTGTTCGGGATGGATCTGGACGCGCTGGACTGGGTGACCCTGCTGGCGAGGGGCAGTGGCGCCCTCGGCGGTGCCGTGACCATCGCCGTCGCCGTCGGGGAGCAGCGGCGGGCCCGCGGCGGCTGCCGGAGCTGCGGTCGCGTCCACGGTCGCCGGCCCGAGGGGCGGGACGCTCCTGCGCCATCGTGGGCGTTCTTCGCCGCATACCTGACTGTCGCCGCCTGTCTGGCACGCTTCGTCGCCGAGATCGTGCACGGCTTCGTGTCGAGCAAGGCACCGGAGATCCCCTGGGCCTTCATGATCACCTTCATTGTCCTGCTGCTCCTCGCGGGCACGCTGCTGCCGCTGGCGTTGGTGCACCGCTGGGGTCGGATCTGGCCCGGATGGGTGCTGCCGCTCGCCGGCCGTCAGGTCCCCCGCTGGCTGGTGGCCGGCCCCGGTTTCTTCCTCGGCGCCGGCCTCACCACCTACTTCGGCATCGGCGGCATGATCGCCTGGGCCACCGGCAACAACGTGGACGGGGCGAGGTGGTTCCTGGCCATCGTGCTGCCGGCCTACACCCTGTGGGGCCTGGGCCTGTTGGTGGCCACCAGTTCGTACGTCAGCCAGACCACACCCGAGTGCGCACCTCGCTCCCAGCCGGAGACGGGTCCGCTTCGCGGCTGACCGTCAGCGCGACAGGTGCGTGCAGTACGCCACCGTGGCGTCGTCCGGGGACTGCGCGTCGGGGCCCCCGTCGGCCTCGGCCTGCCGGACGCGGCGGACGACCTCGGACGGGCCGTGGGTGGCGAGCACGTCCCGCACGCCGGGCCAGTCGGTCAGACCGTACGGACTGACGATGCGGCTGGCGCCGTTGCTGAGCAGCGCGACGCCGTTCAGGTCGGCAAGGGACCGGCTGCCGGTCACCGCCTCCCGCGCCGCGCGCGGGTCATCCTTGGCGATCCAGTAACCGCCCGGTCGGTTCCGGCGGGCACGCAGCGCGGTGACGCAGGAGGCGCGCACGCGGTCGTACTCCGGCGTTCCCCGGGCAATGCCGCTCAGGGGGGCCGCGCAGTCGCGCCGAGCGAGCGCCTCGCGCTCGTCGGTGATCACCTGCGGGGCACCGTGGGCCTGGTCGAGGACGAGGAAGGAGTCCGCGAGGAGCAGATAGTCCAGGCGGCCCCGGTGGGCGCGGGCCAGCAGGACGGTGGCCTGCGGGCTGCTCGGGTCGGCGAGGTCGCAGGTGTCGCGGTGCTCGGCGGCGATCTCGTCGATGACGGTGGCGAGGATGTCGCCGAGGTCCCGCCCGTCGTCGGGCGACAGGTGGCCGAGCAGCGCACCGCCGAGGCGGTGGGTGTACCAGGCGACCCCGTGGTGGCAGAGCGACTCGGCTCCGGGGATGCCCGCGCCGTCGAGCAGGACGACAGCGCCGGGCACCGCACCGACGAAGTCCTCGTTCGGCCGGTCGGCCCTACCCGCGCTCGTCGCCAGACTGACGTGCACTCCCCACCTCCTGACGTGCGAGCGTCGATACTCCCTCGCCGCCGCCGATATCGGTTGACGTCTACACGTAGTCTGCTGTCGATGACGGGTCGTGAAGTTGTCGACACTGCGGGAGGTGCGTGCGGTGGGCAGATGGTTCAACCGAAGCCGTAAACGCGACGACGAGCCACCGCGTGAAGCGACGTCGTCCGGGCCGGTCATCGAGATCACCGTCACCCAGGGTGGCCGCTCGACCACCGAGACGGTCGGTGGTCCGGTCGCCTTCGGGCTGCAATACCACGCCTACCACGAGCAGTACGGCGCGACCGACACCCGCACGCTGGAGGCGGGGTCCCGTTACGCGCAGGAGTTGATGCGCGGCAACGACGTCGCCGAAGCCGTGGCCGTCTATCAGGAGATCGTCGGGTTGCGCAGCTCGGCGTTGGGGCCGGAGCATCCGGACACCCTGCGCAGCAAGCACAGCCTGGCCTTCGCGCTCTGGCAGCGCGGCTCCCACGCCGAGGCGGAGCGGGTGCAACGAGACGTCTACGCGGCCCGGCGCCGGGTGCTGGGCGACGAGGACGCCGAGACGCTGCGCAGCGGCAACAACCTCGGCTGGTTGCTGATCGAGCTGGGTCGCCTCGACGAGGCCGAGCCGCTGCTGCGGCGGGTCGCCGACGGCATGGCCCGGACGCTGGGCAGGGACGACGCGGACACCCTGACCTGCCAGCTGAAGCTTGCCGGGATCCAGCACCTGCAGGGCCGCAGCCAGCAGGCCGAGCGGGCCCTACGGGACGTGGTCAAGCGGATGACCAGGACGTTGGGGCCCATCAGCCCGGTGTCGCTCCAGGCCCGCAGCAACCTGCTCGTCGTCCTGCTCGACAACGGCCGGGCGGCCGAGGCGGTCGACGCCGCCCGGACGCTGGCGGACGACGCCGGGTGCGCCCTGAGCAACACCGACGGTGTACGCCTGCACGCCCAGCACTCCCTGGCCAGGGCGCTGGACGGAGTGGGCCGGCGGGCCGAGGCGATCCGGTTGCTGGCCGACACGCTGCCGGACAGCGAACGGGGCCGGGGCGCCGACCATCCCGCGACCCTGGAGATGCGGACGCTGTTCGCCCTGCTGCTGGTCGAGCAGGGTGACCCACGGGCGGGTCGGGAGGCGCGGGCCGCGCTTGCCGCATGTGAACGCGTACACGGCCCGACTCATCCCCACACGGAGAAGGCCCGGGCGCTGGTCCGGCTCACCCGCTGACGCCGACGGGCGGTGGCCCGGTGCGCGGCGTTCAGCCGCCGGTGTGGATGTGCGCCGCCCACAGCGTCGGCGCCAGCGGGTAGCGGTCCCGCAGCCCTCGCACGGCCGAGTGCAGCGCGTACGCCGCCGCCCCGGTCGGGTCGGCGTGCTGGTAGAAGGCGGTGGTCAGGGCGAGGGAGACCGCGTCGTCGATCTCCCACAGGGTGCCGATGACGTGCCGGAACCCGGCGAGTTGGAAGGCGCCGGTGATGTGCAGCGACTCGTCGACAAGGGTCGGCGGGGCCTGGGCGGTCGCGCAGGCCGACAGGAAGGCGAACTCCGCGTCCAGGTCGAGCTGGGACACGTCGGTCACGGTGAGCGGGTTGTCCTGGTGGTCGTGGACGAGGAGCCGGCCCTGCGCCGGGTCGTGCGGATCGGCCACCGCGTGGCACGCGAAGTGCGCGTACGCCGAGTCGGTCAGCCGGTCCAGGATCTGCTGCCGGGTGGCTGTCGCGTCCAGCCCGAGCCACGCTCGGGGCAGCGCCCGCGCCGCCGACGCGGCCTCGCGTTCGGCGCTGGGCAGCGCTCCCGGGCCGCCGGGGGTGGCGCGCATCGCCACGACGCAGGACCGGGCGTCGGGCCGGGCCCTGCGCGGCCCGGTGCGTTTGCGGGCGAGCGCGGTCACGGTCGGGGTGTAGGAGGAGACCACCCGGTCGAGGGCGGACCGGCCGGCGCCGGCCTGGGCGGCGTGCAGGGGGAAGAACGCCAGCGGGCCGACCGGGCACCACCAGACACGCGGCAGCTCGCCGGCCGCCCCGGGCGCGTCCACGTGCTCCAGGACCGGCCCGACGAGGGCATGCCACAACCATTCCAGTACGCCGGTGAGCACCGACTGGGCGCGCAGCCGGCTCCGCGCGTCCGCCGCCGGATCGTAGGCCGTGGTGGTGGCCTCCTGGAGCAGGCGCAGCTGCGTCATGGCCTCGGTCAGCGTCAGATCCGGCAGCGGCAGCACCGTCACGCGGTGCTGCCGCAGGATGAGCGCGTCGCCGCGCAACTCGCTCACGATCGGCACGATCACGGTGCCGTCGACCTGGTCGAGCAACTGCCGGGCGCTGGGCGGGCGCAGGAAGTCGCCCAGGCCGGGCAGCTCCCGGATCGTCGCCAGCAGCACGTTCCACTCGGTTTCCCGGTCCCGGCCGAAGGTGGTGGGCCGCGGCGTTTCGGGGGCGGGCGCTTCGAAGTCCCGGCGCATCCGCTGGAAGTCGCCCGCCAGACGCCCGTCGGCGCGTTGCAGCGCCGCCCACTCGCCGTCCGCCGTCAACCGCTGGTGCAGCAGCAGGCCCCGGCCACGCTCCAGCAGCTCCAGGGCCCGCTCCGGCTGCCCGGCGCCGATGGCGCAGGAGGCGGCCGTCGCCGCCAACCCGGCCGTCGAGCCGAGGTCGGCGTACTGGTCGCGTCGGGTGCGCCCCCGGGAGGCCAGCCGGGGCAGCAGCGTGATGGCCTCGTCGAAGGCCTCCGTCGCTTCCTTCCACCGGCCCAGCGCGGTCAGCGTGTAGGCCGCCTTGTCGAAGGCCTGGATCCGGACCGGCACGGCGCCGGAGTCGACGCGGCCGGCGGCGCGCGCCCGCTCGGCGGCCTCGGTGAGCAGTGCCTTCTCACCGGTACGCAGATAGGTCGCCCGCAACGCCTGGGCGATGGACAACCCGGTCTCGGCGCGGTGCGGATCACGCGCGGGCAGAGCGTCCAGCGCCCGCCGCAGCAGGACGAGTGACTCCTCCAGGTAGGCGGGCTCCCCGGTGGCGTCGTAGAGCAACCGGAGGCTGTAACCCAACTGGTCTGAGTACAACGCATGGTTGGGCTCCCCGCGCACGGAGAGGGCGAGCGCCCGGCGCAGCAGGCCGATCGCCGTCTCCAGGGCGGAGAGGTCGCCGGTCAGTTGGTGCGTCTTCATGCCGACGGTGGAGAGGCTGGCGAGCGCCGTCCGATGGTGCGGATGCCGCTCACCGACGGTGTTCAGCGCGGCGGCGAACTCCTCCCAGGCCTGGCCGAGCAGCTCGGCGCGGCCGGTGCGGTCGACCAGGGTGAGCAGCGTCTGCCCGGCCAGGAACCGTGCGTCGATGCTCTGCGGGCTGTGGTCGCGCAGCATCGCGACGGCCCGTTCGACATCTGCCGTGTGGGTGGTCCCGGCCGCCCGGGCCAGCAGGCACCGGGCTCGCAGCATGACGATCTGGTCCTGATTGGGCCCGGTGGTATCCACCGAGGACACCAGCTGCAACGCCTCGTCGACGTAGTCCTCCACGCCGGTGAGCTGGTGGGCGCGCAACAGCGCCTCCGCGTGGATGCCCCGCAACACGGGCAGCTGCTCCTCGCTGATCCACCGCTCGGCCGTCTTGGCGATGGCCGTGAGCCGGTAGAGCGTGTCGACCGAGCCGTCGAAGTCGTGCCGGACCCGATAGACCTGGCAGGTCTTCAGCCCCAGCACCGCGCTGTTGCCGAGGTCGGCCGAGGCGTCCTCCGCGAACCGTAGATACCGCTCGGCGATGTCCAGGAGCTGCGGCTCACTCTCGATCCGGGCTCTGGCCAGCAGCACGTCGGTGTATGTGGCAAGCGCGCGCACACCGTGCGGCGTACCCAACTCCTCGGCCAGAAAGGAGTCGGCCATCGTGCGGATCGCGGCCTCCAGCACGACGGTGGCCTCGATCAGGTCCTGCCGCGCCTGGCCCGCGTGGTACCGGTCGAGCAGCGCGGCCCCCAGCTCGACCTGGGCCTCGGCCCACCGCCGGTCGCCGCGCGGCTGCCTGGCCGCGGCACGACGCCACTGGTCGACGGCGTCTCTCGAAAAGCGACCCACCGGCGCACCTCCCCGTCGCGGTTGCCCCCAGCCTGCCAGCCGCGCGCCACATCGACAGGAGATAATCAGCCGATGAGTCAATCGGCGCCGGACAGGCGACTCGACGGCGACCGGGCGGCCCGGCTGGCCCGGATCTGCGCGGACATCGCGCAGGTGGGCGACCTGCTCGGGCCGGAACCAGCCCAGGCCCTGGCGCGGCTGCGGGACGGGCCGGTGTCCGACCAGGGCGTGGACGCGGTGCTCGCGGAGGTGACCGAGTTGATGCGCCTCGGCGGGCTGGTCGGTGGCGACACGGCCGTCCGGGGCCACCACTACCTGCCGCTGGCCGGCGTCCACGGCCGCCGCCCGGAGGTCGTCCAGGTGTGCCCCGGTGACCTGTGCGACCGGGTGGAGATCCCCCGGCCGTACGCTGTCCCGCCGCCGCGCTGCGCCGTGTGGGACTGCCCGCTGCCGACGTTTCGGATGGACCGGTGAACGCGGTCATCGCCTCGCTCGGCGGAAAGCTGGCGGAGCGGTGGCTCGCCGGCCTGGCGCTGCCCGGTGTGGTGTTCGTGGCGGTGGCCGCCGTGGCGGTGCGACTCGGCCACGCCCACTGGTGGGACCTGTGGCTGCTGGCGCGGGAGATCGACCGGCTCGCCCTCGGGTCACCGGCCCCGGGCACCGGCTCCGCGCTGCTGATCGTCCTCGGTGTCGTGCTGGCCAGCGTCGTCGCCGCGACGGCCGCTCAGAGCCTGGAACGCCTGGTCGTGGCCCTGTGGACCCAGGGCTGGGGCCGGGCCGGCGAGGCGGTGACCCGCCGGCGGCGGCGCCGGTGGCACGCCGCCGTGGCCCGCTACGAGGCCGCCCTGCGGGACAAGGCACGCCGGTTGCGGTCCGCCGACGGCGCCACCGGGCCGCTGCCGGACACCCAGGCGCTCGCGCGCGCCTGCGACCGGATCGCGTTGACCGAGCCGGACCGGCCGACCTGGATCGGTGACCGCATGCTCGCCACGGCGGTACGGGTGCGGGCCTGCTACGACCTGGACCTGGCCGCCGCCTGGCCCCGGCTGTGGTTGCTGCTGCCCGAGGAGACCCGGGACCCGCTCGCCCTCGCCCAGGCCGACTTCACCGCGGCCGCCCGACGGGTGGGCTGGGGGCTGCTGTACCTGGCGCTCGGCCTGCTGTGGTGGCCCGCGGCGGTCATCGGCCTCGGTCTGTGCGTGGCGGGTTGGCGACAGGGCCGCGGCACGGTGTCGGTGCTGGCCGACCTGGTGGAGGCGGTTGTCGATCTGCACGTCCGCGCCCTCGGCGCCGCGCTGGGGCATCCCACCGACGGCACCTTCGGCACGGCCGACGGACAGGCGGTGACGGTCCTGCTGCGCAAGGACCGGTGATCCCGGAGCCGGGAGTGCTCCCGATCAGGCTGGCGTCGTCGGGTCGCCGAGGGCGACTGTGCAGCGTTCCGACCCACCGTCCCGGTCGTACACCAGCATCAGCGTGCGCGCCTCGTCCGGAGGGCCGGGTTCGAAGACCACCGTCTCCATGAATAGCCCCCCGCGCCCTTCGCCGCTGCCGCCGCCGGCCCGGTACTGCGTTCCCGCGTCGTCCCACCCGCGCCACCGCCTCAGTCGGGCGTGCATGCCGTCCAGCGAACCCGGATCACGGGCGTCGGTGCCGGCGTACGCCAGCCGCACCACGACCATCGTCGACCAGCGTTCCAGGCTGATCAGCGTGGCGGGCACCGCGTCAAGCGTCAGCGTGCGTCCCGCCAGCGAGATCACCTCCCGCAACCGGGCAGGGTCGACAACCGGCTGCTGCCACCGCGCGCGGTCACGACCGTGCTGTAACACCAACTGTTGCCGGGCCTCGACCGACAGCGGCGCCCAGTGATCGGACGTCACGCGACCCTCGGTCGACATGCGCTTCTCGGTCGACATGTGCCTCACGACGCGAGTGAACCGGCCACGTCGCTCCAACTCCCGATCCAGGTCGGCGAGGATGCGTTCCATCTCCTCCTGAGCCAGGGCACCGGCCGCCACCAGTCCCACCGCCACGCCGCGGATCTCCGAACGGTCCACCGTCCGCCCGTGCGGCGGCTGACCAGCTCCGGCCGGCAGTCGATCGACAATGTACTTCTCCAGGTACGCCCGTCCCTCCATCCGCCCATCATTCACTGACGCCCCGGCCGACGCGGACGGGCTCGGCCGGCCGGACCGGCTCCGGGGCCGACCAGTCCTTCCGGTCGGGCAGCAGCAGCGGGGTGGCGAGCAGGAGTACGCCGGAGACGGCGATCGCGGCAAGCGGGCTGGTGCGGGTGGCGAGCACACCCCAGATCACCATCAGCACAGCCTGCAGGAGTCTGCTGCTGGCAGTCCAGGTGCTGAGCACCTGGGCGGTGTGCGACACCGGCGCCCGTCGCAGTCGTTCGGTCGCGGAGATCGGGTTGAAGACGCCCATACAGGTGATCAGCAGGCTCTCGACGACGACCACGGTGACCAGCCCGGGGATGCCGGGCTGGACGAACGCGAGACCGAGGGGGAACACCGAGCGCAGCCACCCGGAGACGAGCATGACGCGGCGCCGGCCGTGGCGGTGCACGAGACGCGCGGACAGGCGGGCACCCAGGAACCCGCCGAGCGCCGGGATGCCGAACGCGAGACCGTACTGCCAGGCCGGCGTGTGGTACTCGCCGAGCAGGAGAACGGCCAGCAGAGGGGCGGTGGCCATGATGAGGCCGCCGACCAGCACCGAGTTGAGAAACAGACCCCGCAGGACGCGGTCGCCGAGGATGAGTCGCCAGCCGTGCGGCAGGTCGGCCGGGCGCAGCCGGGTGACCCGGTCACGGGGCGCCGCGACGTCGCCGCCCCGGATGCGCAGGACCGCGAGCGCGGACAGCAGGTAGCTGAGAGCGTCGGCCAGGACCGTGACGACCGGGCCGAGCAACCCGACAAGCGCACCGCCCAGCGGCGGGCCCGCCGCGATCGCCGTCCAGGTCGTGCCCTCGAACCTCCCGTTCGCCACCAGGAGATGCTCACCACGGACCAGATATCTCAGGTACGCGCCGGAGGCGGCGGTGAACGCGATGCTCGCCGTCCCGCAGACCACCGAGACAACCAACAGTTGGCCGTACGACAGCACGCCGAGGAGGTACGCGACCGGGACACTGACCATCGCCGCGAACCGGACCAGGTCCATCGCGACCATCACCGGGCGCTTGGCCCGGTGCTCGACCCACGGCCCGAGCGAGACGGCGACGATCGACGCGACGGCGAGCCCCGCCGCCTCCAGCAGCGACACCGCGACTGCCGACGCGTCCAGAACTCGCACCGCGAGCAGCGGAAACGCGCCGAAGGCGAGCCACGTGCCGTACGCGCTGACCGCGTAGGCCGACCACAGCCAGCCGAAGTCGGGCCCCAATCGTGTGCGCATGCGACTCCCCGTGACACCAGACGTTCCGGTCCGGGCATCCCACCGCACCGACCGCCGTGGGAGCAAACAACCGACTCCCGAGCGAGCCACAACCATCGGTTGTGCGTGCGCATAATGGGTGCGTGGATACCGAGGCGGTGCGATCGTTCGTCCGGGCGGCGGAGCTGGGCCAACTGCAACAGGCTGCCGACGAGCTCGGCGTGACCCAACAGGCCGTGTCGAAGCGGATCGCCGCCCTCGAACGTGAGCTCGACGTCCGGCTGTTCACCCGTACCGCCCGAGGGGTCGAGCTGACACTCGACGGCCAGGCGTTCCTCCCGCACGCCCGGGACGTCGTCGCCGGGGTCGACCGTGCCGTCGCCGCGATCAGGCCGGGCTCGCGGGCCCTGCGGATCGACGTGCTCGGCCTGCGATCCGCGCAGGCAGTCGTCCTACACGACTACTGGCGGTCGCATCCGGAGATCAACCTCGACGTGGTGACCCTGCGGGTCAACGACCCGCGCGAGGCGGCCGCCGCCGTCCAGGCCGGCGACATCGACGCCTCGTTCCGCTCGGTCACCGACCCCGCCACGCTGCCGCGCGACGTGCGGATGGTCCCCGCGTTCGACTCCCCGCTGGAACTCCTCGTCGGCCCGAGGCACCCGCTCGCCTCCGCCCGATCACTGACACCGCAGCGGCTGCGCGGGCATCGGATCTGGGTGCCGGGCATCGCGCCGCGCAGCGAATGGGCGGACTTCTACGACCAGCTCGCGACCCACTTCGACCTGCGCATCGACGCGGCGGGCCCGCACTTCGGCGACGAGGTGCTCCTCGACATCCTCGCGGACTCCGCCGACGTGGCAACCCTGGTGGGCTCGCGCGACAGGTACCTCTGGCCGGCGAACCACGACCTACGCCGCATCCCGATCGTGAATCCGACGCTCGCGTACCCGCTGTCGCTTCTCCTCCCCCGGGCGAACCCGCACCCCGGCCTGCGGGCGGTCATCGACCACGTCGCAAGCCTGGCTGCGCTCCCCGCGACGACCTGGCGCCCCTCCTGGGCACCGACCACCTGACGGCGCGGGTGCCCGGCACCCCGGCTCCTCGGTGTGATCGACTTGCCAGGTGACCGAGCCCCGCACCATGCCATCGACGGACGTTGCGCTACGCCTGTCGCGGGAGTGGAACGTCTGGCTGTGTACGTTGCGGCGCGACGGCTCCCCGCACCTGACGCCGGTCTGGTTCGTCTACGCCGCCGAGACCTGGTGGATCGGCTGCGGCTGGGACGTCAGCACGGGAAGCGACCGGGTGCTTCTGGAGATCCCCGTCCGGCGGTGGTTGCTCGCCGGCACCGCGCAGTAGCTATCTCGGTTGCGCGGTCAACTCTCGGTCGGTGACGATCGGGCCGTGTCCGTCCCCACCCGGCAGATCCGCGCACGCCACTCGGCCGACACCATCACCGTGTACCAGGCGTACCCTCCGCAGATCGCGCTGCCAGCGGTGGCGGCCGGACGTCTCGTGGTCCCCTTCAAGCGGGACCGGATGACGTGGATCAAGCCGTCATTCCTGTGGATGATGTACCGCTGCGGCTGGGCCACCAAGCCAGGGCAGGAACGCGTGTTGTCGATCGACATCACGCGGGAAGGGTTCGAGTGGGCGCTGGCACGAGCCTGCCTCAGCCACTACGACCGAGACCTGCACGGTGACAGGGCGACCTGGAGCCGGCAACTGAAGGCCAGCCCGGTACGGGTGCAGTGGGATCCGGAACGGTCACTGCACCTGAAGGCGCTGCCGTACCGGTCGCTACAGGTTGGGTTGTCCGACGAGGCTGTCGACCGGTACGTCGACGAATGGACGGTTGCCGTCACGGACATCACCCCCACCGTTCACCGCGTCAGAGACCTGCTGCGCGGTGGCGACGAAGCGGCTGCCGCAGCCCACCTTCCGAACGAACAGGTCTACCCGCTGCCGGTGCAGATTGCCGCAGGTCTGCACATCGACCCGCACGCCACCGCCATAGACGTGCCCGAGCGACAGTAAGGACCGCGCTGGCCCTCCGGCCGGATCAGCCGGGCGGGCGGGCGGTCACGGGGCGGCCGTTCGACGGCCCCCGTGCGAGGCGACCAGGGCGTCGGCCACGATCGCGGCGTCCGCCTCGGCGATGTCGGCGGGATACTCCGGCAGGAGGTCGTCCCAGACGACAAGCCAGGATCCGAAGAGCTGCGCCTGGCCCTCGGGCCGCGCGAAGAACCAGACGTGCAGGTGGGCGGCGCCGTCTCCGACGCGGTAGACGTGCGCCCGCGAGATGTGCGGCAGGGCCTGCACGTGGCGGACGATCCGCGTGCTCAGCAGGCCCAGCTCCGCGGCGAGATCGTCGGGGAGGTCGGCCATGTCGTAGTGGTCGCGCGGGTACAGCATCAGGGCCAGCGGCACGCCCACGCCCGTGATACGGGCCAGCCGCCAGTGATCGTTGAACCAGATTCCCTCGTCACGCTCCTGGCAGTTGCGGCACTCCGCCGGATCCTCGCCGTGTCGGGCGGGGTCGGGCACCACCGGGGGGCGCAGCGGCGCGGCGCGTAGCCCGTCCTGGTCGAATGGGCTGATGTCCCATCCGGTCATGCCCGCCGCCAGCGGAAGCCGCCGTTCGCCGTCCGCGACGGAGATCGCGTGGTCATAGAACTGGTCTGGACTCAGGGCCATGGCGGGAAGAGTAGTGCAACCAAGATCGAATCGCTATCCGTCACCATCACGACCGTTTCGCGGTTTGGGTCACTCCTTCCTGCCGCAGTTCCAGGACGTCGGCCGGTAGGAACCGGATCTCCAGGTCGAGTCCTGGGTGGAGGTAGCGACCGTCCGGCTCCGCGCGCAGCACCACCGGTTGCTGCCCAGCCGCGGAGAAGGTCAGGTGACCGTCGGAGACCGCGACGTCGATCGGATAGTCGTCGCGCAGGACGTAGCGGCCCGACACGTCACCCGGCGGTGCGGTGGTGACACCTGTGGCGTACCGACGGTCCGCGGCGGCGCGGATGCTGACCAGCGTCTCCCAGCCGTCCTCGGAGTTGGTCATCGCCGCGACCGCGATGCCGCTGTCCGGCCACACGTACGAGAAGCAGGTGTAGCCGACGTTCAACCCGGTGTGTCCGAATCGCCGGTGTCCGGCGCGGTCCTCGACCTCGGTGCCGAGCCCGTAGGCGCCGCCCGGGATCTGCGGCTTGCACATCTCGGTGGCCAGGTCGCGGTCGAGCAGCCGCGAGTCTCCCGAGACCGCTCGGGCGATCTCGAGGTCGAGCCGGAGCAGGTCGGTCGGTGTGCTCCACAGTCCCGCCGCCGCCAGCTCCGGTTGCGTACGCCACCCGCCGGGGACCCCGGTGCCGCCGCCGTGGTGGCCCCGCGCCACCAGATCCGGCCGCTGGTGCGGAAACCGCTGGTCGAAGCTGCTGTCGGCCATCGCCACCGGGTCCAGCACCAGCGTGCGCATCAGGTCCTCGAACGGCGTGCCTGTCACATCCACCAGCAACTGCTGGAGCACGCAGTAGTGGCTGCCCGAGTAACGGAAACGGCTCCCCGGCAACAGGGTCGACCGGACCGGTGCGGTGGTCGTCGGGCCGCTGCCGTCCAGGACCTGCAACAGCGAGGGGGCGCGATCCGCGGCATAGCCCCGGTACCAGGTGTCGGACAGGCCCGCCGTGTGCGCCAGCAGCTGCCGGACGGTGACCGCGGGTTGCCGGCCCTCGCGGTCGAGCAGTCGCCAGGAGGTGAGGT
Organism: Micromonospora sp. NPDC049101; assembly: GCF_040648675.1. NCBI lineage: Bacteria > Bacillati > Actinomycetota > Actinomycetes > Micromonosporales > Micromonosporaceae > Micromonospora > Micromonospora sp. NPDC049101. Next base: position 143,014 of record NZ_JBEZED010000001.1, read on the forward strand.
ACGCGCGGATGTCGGTGTCCAGAGCCAGCACACCGTCCTGGACCAGTCGCAGTGCGCCGAACGCGGCGACGTGCTTACTTATCGAACAGGCCGCGAACGCGGTGCCGGCGGTCACCGGGGTCGATGTCGCGCCACCGGTGACGCCGTACCCCGCAGCCCACGCCTGCCCGTCCAGGTGCCCGACGGCGATGCTGACCCCCGGCACCTGGTAGCTGCTCATCAGATCGGTCAACGCCGCCGTGTCCGGCGACAGCAGCCCGGAGGACACCTGCCGGTCGAGGTGGCCCAGCAACGGGGCCCAGCCGTACGAGAAGTCCACGTCGTCCACCGCGCCGATTCTTGACCAGTTACACGGATGGTTCAAGAGACTCGAACAAGCGGCACGCCCGTCGAGGCGACCGGTGGCGGGCGGGCAATCGACACGTCCGCCACCGTCCATAGCCCAGACCATCCGAGATGCTACGTCTAGAGGTCTTGTCGGACTCTCGCAATGTTCAGGTCCAGCAACGGGCCGAAGAACCTGGTGAAGTCTGCCAGGGAGTCCGATCGGAAGATCTCCCTGGCGCCGTCCAGGATCGCCACCGCGCCGGAAGGAAGGTCGAACAGGTATCCGACTGTCGCCTCTTCCCTGATGAGGATGAAGACCTGTGGCACTTGCGCCACGACAACGGTTGGGATCTCGGGCATCGACGGTTCGGTCATCGCCGCAGTTCCTCTCGTTCTCGCCGACGGGTAATCACGAACACCCCTCGCTGAGGCACGTCCCGTCACCGCTCATGCCGCGCACCGGCGCACCGGAACATCGCTGACGGCACGTCAACCATCACGGATCGTGGACGTGTCGGGAACGTCGATCAAGGGGGAGGGTTGCGGGGAGATTTATCGGTCGGCGGGAGAATCGCAAGACGCGAACAAGACGATGCGGGGCACGTCGCGACGTCAGGACGAGGAGCTGACCAGTCGCTCGATGTGCTCGAAGATGTCCGCGTCTGTCTCTCGCTGCCACACCGGCATGTCGGGCCAGTCGGCGACATAAGAAGCCTTGGGGTTTGGAAAGTGCCTGAAAATCTGCGCGATCCAGCACAGGGCGACGAAACGGCTCTTCTGCTCGCGGGTCAGGTTCGCGGTTGCTCCCCGAGCCAACTCGATGAAGTGGCGGACCTGCTCGAAGCAGGCCGCAGCGCTCTCCCGTTCCCACTCGGGCATATCCTCCCAGGGCGCGGTGTAGCCCGGCTTCGGCTCGCCGGGGTAGTGCCTGTGGACTCCAGCAACCCACGCCTCGCGGAAGACTCGTCCCGCTTCCTCAACCTGCACCTGGTCCCCCTGGTCGATCAGTTAGATGCCCTTGTCAAGACACTGATCTGTCTGTCGAGGTTCTGAACATGACTGTCACGAAGAAACGGCCGCAGGTGGTGCTGAAGCCGACTCAGCTTGGCCGCGACCACACCCGAGCGGCTTTGCCGGGCAACATCAAGAACGGCGCCACCGTATAGCACAACCTGATGCACGTCGCCCCGCTGGATCCCGACCAGCGCGAGATCCGCTAGAACGGTTCCACGCCGCCGTACGGAGAGCTCTTGCGACAGCGCGGCGGACAGAATCGGTTCAGCCAGGTCCGGGTGCCCCAGTTCGGCGTAGCAGGCTCCGCTCTCCTCGGCGAGCCGCGACCCGTCGAAGCGCAACCATCCACCGTTGTGGACCCGCCCAGGTAGGGCCTCGACTTCCTCGGCCTGGCCGAGCGCCCGTCGACAGTCACCAAGGTTTCCCAGGCCCGCGAACGCCTGCGCCCGCACGGCATGCGCCCACTGACGGGTCGACAACCCGCTGTCACCGTTGACCGCCAAGCCAGCCGCAGCCTCAAGCATCGGCATGGCCTGCCGGAAGTCGCGCTCGTAGACGCTGATGAAAGCGTGACGAATCATCGCGCACGCCCAGAGGTCGTAGGCACCCGCCTCCCTAGCAGCCGCCCCGGCCAAGGTGTAGCAGTGGGCCGCCTCGTCGTACGCGCTTGCGTCGAAGGCGATCTCACCGGCCAACTGAAGCAAATCGGCAGCGATCTCGCAGAGCCGTCGGCGTACGGCAGTCGTCTGAGGGCGACGTAGGTTGGCCGTGAGCGTGCTGAGCTGACTGTTCACCAGCGGTGCCACTGCCGTCTTGGAGCCGGCTGCGCCGAAGACCGTCCACAGGTGGGCGTTCAGCCCTTCAAACTCGCGCAGAGTGGCTGAAGAAAGACGCTTGGATCCGTCCCTGGAAGATTCGATGCGCGCCCAATCGAGCTGGCCGCCAGGAACGGGCGCGGCGAGGAGCGTTCCCGTCAGGCTAAGCAGGCGTAGCAACTCACGGCGGTTCATATCGCCAGTGTCCGTGATCTCCGCGCCTGCCGGCGACCCGGCATCGCGGTTTTCATCGGCCACGGCGGCCACACCTGGGGGCATCCCGCCCCCGAAGTTGTCAGCGTGACGTTCTCTACGGTTGATGTAGAAGCCCAGGTCAGCATCGTGAGCTGCGTTCAATACCGCCCGGAAGGCCTCCCGGGTCGCGGTTTGCGGCCATCGATACTGCCCACGTTCAAGCTTTCCCACGTGGTTGCCGTCCAGGCAGGTTCGTATGCCGTAGGTAACCCACAGGTAGTTGTTGACCGCCTCGGCAACCTCCTGCCGAGACATCCGCCGCCCCGAACCACTCGGTGACAGGAGTCGGCGTCGGGCGTCGCTGAGCAACGTGTTGGGGTCAACCGGATCAACCGACCGCGGCATGATGATCCCCTCACCGCCCACCGAGCCTCGCCGACGTGCACGCCAACAGTAAGAGAAGCTACCTGCGCGCCCTACCCGCACCCGACGGATACGCGGTGGTCCGGAATGCCGGAATGCCACGTCAGAATGCCAGTACGAGGGGCTGACCACAAGACGCGTCGATGGTGCGGCGCGGGCTCGACCAATGAGTGACCGACGCCGGCCGGCGTACGTCATGACCTAACCGGTGGGCCGGGTGCCGGAAAGGACCGTGGGGCGGTGCGCTCGGCACCGCCCCACGCTCAGCTACCCGTTACTCCCAGGCACTCTGCTGGGTGTAGACGAGGTTGCCGGGGATGACCGTTCCGTTGGTGCTGCTGTACTCGGTGTACGCCCAGAAGTCGCCAGCGGGCAGCGGCTTGTTCGGCTTGAGGTTGAACTGCTGCGACGAGCCGCGCTCCACCGTGTGGGGAAGCGTCAGCGTGGCACCCGTGTACTTCGCGTTGCGGCCGATGATGGCGTGACCGAACTGGAAGTCGACGACCGGGCCGCCGGGGTACTGTGCGAACACGTACGCGGTGTAGCGCCCCGGCTCGGGCAGGAACTTGTACGCCTGCTCCGTGCTGGTCCAGTACCTGTCACTGCTGTAGACCAGGGTGTCGCCCCGGTACAGGTAGAGGTCCAGGTTGGTGTTCGGGTCGTCGGTGTTGGTCTCGACCATGATGCCCGCGGTGTTCGCCGGCACGGTGAAGTCGAACTTCTTCACGCCAGCGGCCTTCGGGTCGAACACGCCGCCGTAGACACCCGCCGGGATCGAGTACGACGCACGCTGCATCGGCGTGTAACCGGTGCTGCGACCGGCGAGCGGTCCGCTGAAGCCGGGCTGGACCAGGCCGGACGCACCGCTGGTCATCCGGCCGAACTCCTCCCCGTCGTCACCGTACGGTCGGGGCATGATGCCCCACGGACGGGCGGTGACCGGGATCCGGGCACTGTGGGCCTTGCCGCGCCAGCCGATCGACCCGGTCACGTACCGGTCCCAGGGCGCGCTGCCGCGACGCAGCGTGATGGTCACGGTCGCGGACTTGCCGGGCGCCACCGTCACCGATGCCGGCGACACGGTGACCTTCATGCCCTTCAGGCCGGACACCGACGAGCGGTAGGTCTCCCGCTCCTTGCCCACGTTGGTCAGGGTGCGGGTGAGTGTCACCGGGCGGGTCCCGTCGTACTCGCGCAGCGAGATGCCCGGCAGGTTGAGCTCCTTGCCGTCCGGCACGGCCGTCTCGCTGAAGGCGACCAGGTCGGCCGCGGTCGGCTCGATGACCAGCCCGGGATCGGTGGCCCCGGCCAGGTTGATGAAACCGCTGCCCTGGTCCAGGGGGCTGCTGGTGCCGACCGTGTCGGTGGCGGTGGTGCGCAGCGCCGAGGCGACCCGGCCCGGGGACCAGGTCGGATGCGTGGCACGCAGAACGGCGGCCGCGCCGGCTACGTACGGTGAGGCCATCGAGGTGCCGGAGTACGCGTCGTACGCCCGCCCGAAGTTGCCCGCCGGTGAGACCGCGGCGATGATGTCCGAACCCGGCGCGACCAGGTCTGGCTTGACGACGCCGACGGCCACGCTGTCCGGGCCGGTGGAGGAGAAGTCCGCGACGCTGGGCATGCCCGGGACGCTGGAGCCGTCACCGCCGGTGCGCAGGGACACCGTCGCGTCGGTGGGGTGGCGCATCAGGTAGTTGAACAGCGTGCCGGCCTGCTTCTCGGTCGGCAGGTAGACGACCGGGAAGTTGAAGATGGAGTTGATCCGGTAGTTGCCGACCGGGTCGAACACCACCATCGCCGCTCCGCCCTTGGCCTTGATCTCGGCGGCGGAACCGAACATGTCGGACAGCGCGCAGGCGACGACCTTGCCCTTGATCTTGGCGGGGTCGAGGCTGCCCGGTTCGCAGTAGACCGCACCCAGATCCGGCGTACCGGCCTGCTCGCCGAAGACCATCGACCGCGAGGCGCCGCCGGGCAGTGCGTCCAGTGAGCCGCCCACGAGCTTCGTGCCGTCGCCCAGCTTGACGGTGGCCTCGTCGAGGTTCGTCACCGCCGCGCCGACCGTGGTCACCCAGGGTGCCGCGTTGCTGATCGCCCCGCTCACGATGCCGGTGTTGCCGGCCGACGCCGCCACGAAGACTCCCGCCAACGTGGCGTTGAGGAAGGCGGTGCCGATGGGGGTGTTGGCCTCCCAGTCACCCAGCTCGCTGCCGATCGAGAAGTTCAGCACCTGCACGCCGTCGGCGACGGCGGCGTCGATGCCGGCGATGATGTCGGCGTCGTAGCCCATGCCGCCCCAGAGCACCTTGTAGACGGCGATCTGGGCGTCCGGCGCCACCCCGGAGACGGGGCCGAAGCGCCGACCGTCGATCGTGACGTTCGGAATCGGCAGACCGGCGGCCGTGGAGGCGGTGTGCGTGCCGTGCCCGGACATGTCACGGGGGGACAGCACCTCACCGCCGGGCACCGAGCCGCCGTCCGCGAGCCACGTGTCGGCGAAGTACCGGGCTCCGACGATCTTGCCGTTGCAGTGCTCGGCCACGAAGGCCACACCGGTCTGGCAGGTGCCGTGCCAGGTCGAGGGGGCCGGCATCTTCTTGGCGAACGACTCGCTCTCCGGCCAGATGCCGGTGTCCAGGACACCGATCACCATGCCCGCGCCGGTACCGGGGCCAGGCTTGACCGGTTTGCCGGCGGGACCTCCCGCCGGGGCGCGCTCCGGCGCGGCCGGAGCGGTGGCGGCCGGGGCACCGGCGCTCGGGGCGGTCGGCGACGGCGCGGTGGGCGGCGGCGTCGGGGTGCCGAGGGCCCGCGCGGCGGTCACCGCGCGGACCCGCTTGTCCGCCCGCAGGGTGGTCGCCTGCCGCGCGGTGAGCTTCGCCGAGAACCCGTTGAAGGCGGCGGTGTACGCCGCCTTGACCGTGACGCCAGCGGCGTCCGCGACGGCCTTGCGCTGCGCGTCGAGGTGTCCGCGGTACGCCCGCGAGGGCGACGACGTCGCGTCCAGCCGGCTGCCGGCCTCCGGACGGGTCCGCGCCAGCCCGGCCACACCGCCGGTGTACGCGGTCAGCGGGTCCTCGGCCAGCTCGACGACGTACATGCCCGAACCGGTCTCGTCCACCGCGGCCCGTTGGCTGGCCGCGTTCCGGCCGCCGGGTCGGCGATCAGCCCCGTCGGTCAGGGTGACCTTCTTGTCGTGCCCAGCGGTGAAGTAGCTGGTGCCGCTGCCCGCTGGGGCCGCCGACGCCGGTCCCGCAACACCTGTGGTACCGGTGATCAGCGCGACGACCAGCGACGGTATCGCCAGTCTCCGCAGCCTGTTTCCGCTCGTGCCTGTAGCCACGAGGCTCCTTTCAATGGCTCCCTTGTGGAGCTGTTCCTCGATCGCGACCCGCTCATGGGAGCGCTCCCCCACCTAAGCCGCCGACGGTTAATCGACGGTTTGCACGGTGTTACGGATCGCCGGTGCGTATAAGATCACGATCTGTCGGCCGCGCCTAGATCAAGTTTTCCCGATGCCCCCGGAGCAGGGCGAACACCTGGGCAAAGCCTCGGGAAGGGAGCGACCGTGCCGGTGCACTCGCGCTACCTGAACATCGCGTCCATGCTTCGGGAGCGGATCGAGGCCGGAGAGTGGGCGCCGGGTGCGCGGCTTCCAACCCTCAACGATCTCGCCGCCGAGTACGACGCCAACCGCGACACCGTCGGCCGAGCCATCGCCCTGCTGGAGACAGAGGGCTACGTGTGGGCCGTCCAGGGGCGCGGCATCGCCGTTCGGTACGGCACCATGCGCCCACGTCGACCACGCGGTGACCTGGTCAAGCGCAACGAGCAGGCAACCGGATACTCGTTCCCTTCGGCAAGCAGCCAGGAGGTGTGGGTTCGCCACGGCGAGGCCGTCAGCGCGCCGGCCCCGCTGGACGATCCCCGCATCGGCCGAGTACCTGCGCCGGTTCGACCCCGACGTCATGCCCGGCGTGTTCGACCGCACCGACCTCACAACTACCGAGCCTGCTCCCGTTCCGGCGGGAGGCCGCTGACGGCCCGATCACTGCCGTTCCGAGGGCGCGTCACGGGCCGCCAGGGCGGCCGACGGTTACGCCCGGACCGTGGACAAACCCGCCGCGACGCTGCTGCATCTCGGGCCCGGGCTCGCGTACGGCCTGACGAACTTGCACAACTGTCAGAGACGATCGCCTGAGCGAACACCAGCGCACAGCGCCGAGGACTGCTCCTGACCGCCTTTGCTCTGCACCCCTATAGGCGCCAGTCACGGACCGTAGCCGTCGCATCCGCGGGTGCAGAGCAAAGGCGGCCAGCAGGATGCCCACTCCTCTTGGCCGGCCACGCCGCTCAGTGGGTAATCAGCCTCGGCTGGGCCCCGTCGCCAGCGCGACAGCGACCTCGTCCGCACGCCTCAGTGCCTTCTTGGCAGCGCGCTGATCACGTCAGCCCCGCCATGGCTCGATAGCGGTCACCGCCGTTCGAGCGGCTCAGACGACGTGGTCCAGGTAACCGGTGATCGCCGCGTCCAGCACCTCCGCGCCGGGCCGCGCCCACACCTCGGCGGAGAAGACCTCCACCTCGATCGGGCCGTCATACCCGGCCGCGTCCACCGCCTCGCGCAACCGACGCAACTCGATGCACCCGTCACCGGGCAGCGCCCGGCCCAGCAGCACCCCCTCCGGCAGCGGCGTCACCCAGTCGCAGACCTGGAACGCGGCGATCCGTGGCCCGGCCCGCTGGATCTGCGCGTACACCGTGTCGTCCCACCAGACGTGGTACGCGTCCACGACCACACCGACCACCGTCGGGTCGAACCGTTCGGCGATGTCCAGCGCCTGGCCCAGGCTGGCGATCACGCAGCGGTCGGCGGCGAACATCGGGTGCAGCGGCTCGATGGCCAGCCGTACCCCGGCGGCCTCGGCGTGCGGTGCCAGCTCGCCGATGGCGTTGTCGACCCGACGGCGGGCGCCGTCGATGTCCCGGCTGCCCGGCGCCAGCCCACCGGAGACCAGCACCAACTCGGGGGCACCGAGGGTGGCCGCCTCCTCGATGGCACGCAGATTCTCCGCCAACCAGTCGTCGGCGCAGAAGAACCCGCCCCGGCACAGCGAGGTGACGGTGAGACCGGCGTCGCGGACCAGCTTCGCCGACCGGGCCAGCCCGTGCTCCGCGACCGGCTCGCGCCACAGCCCGATGCCCGGCACCCCGGCGGCGACGCAGCCGGACACCACGTCGGGCAGGGGCCAGTGCTGGGCGGTGGCCTGATTGAACGAGAAGCGCGCGAGGCTCACTGAGCCACACCCGCCACCGCGAAGAACGCCCGCGCGCGGGCGGCGGCCAGGTCGGCGTCCGGTAACAACCCCGCCCGGTCGGCCAGGATGAGCAGGGTCGCCAGGTGCGCCGGGGACCGGCCGGACTGCGCCCCGCCGACCATCGTGAAGTGGTCCTGATGCCCGGCCAGCCAGGCCAGGAACACGATCCCCGTCTTGTAGTGCCAGGTCGGTGCCGCGAACAGGTGCCGGGCCAGCGGGACAGTCGGCGCGAAGATCTCGGCGTACGCCGCCAGGTCGCCCCGGTCCAGGGCGGCCAACGCGGCGGCGGCGGCCGGTGCGATGGCCGCGAACACCCCGAGCAGGGCGTCGGAGTGCCCCACCTCGTCGCCCCGGATCAGCTCCGGGTAGTGGAAGTCGTCACCGGTGTAGAGGCGCACCCCGGCGGGCAGCCGGCGGCGCAGCGCGACCTCCCGGCCGGCGTCGAGCAGCGACACCTTGATGCCGTCCACCTTCGACTCTTGCGCCTTGATCAGCTCGGTGACCGTGTCGGCGGCGGCGTCCAGGTCGACCGCACCCCAGTAGCCGGTCAACGCCGGGTCGAACATCGGGCCCAGCCAGTGCAACACCACCGGCCCGTCGGTGGCGCTCAGCAGCGCGTCGTACACCCGCAGGTAGTCCTCGGGGCCGCGGGCGGCGGCGGCCAGGTGCCGGCTGCACATCAACACCGGCCGGGCGCCGGCCGCGCGGACGTCGGCGAGCTGCTCGGTGTACGCGGCGGTGACCGCCGCCAGGGTGGCCCGGCCCGGTGGCAGCTGATCCGTGCCGACGCCGGCGACGATCCGACCACCCACCGCACGGGCCTCGGCGGCGCTGCGGCGGATCAACTCCCGGGTGGCCGGATAGTCCAGCCCCATCCCCCGCTGGGCGGTGTCCATCGCCTCGGCGACGCCCAGCCCGTACGACCAGAGGTGCCGCCGGAACGCGAGTGTGGTGTGCCAGTCCACCGAGGCCGGGGCGCCCGGCACGTTCTCCGCGGCCGGGTTGGCGACCACGTGTGCGGCGGCGTACGCGATCCGGGTCCGCGCCGGAGCGGCCGGGCGGGCGAAGCCACTGCCACCGGCCAGCCGGTGCCGCCGCCCGCCCGGCAGCACGACCTCGGCCCTCATCCGAACAGCTCCGGCACCTCGACTCGACGGCCCTCGCGGGCCGAGCGCAGCCCCAACTCGGCGAGCTGCACGCCCCGTGCGCCGGCCAGGAAGTCCCACCGGAACGGCTCGCCGGCCACGACGTGCCGCAGGTACGCCTCCCACTGCACCTTGAAGCCGTTGTCGAACTCCTCGTTGTCGGGCACCTCGGCCCACTGTGCCCGGAAGTCCTCGGTGGCCGGCAGGTCCGGGTTCCACACCGGCTTCGGGGTGACCGCCCGGTGCTGCACCCGGCAGTTGCGCAACCCGGCCACCGCGCTGCCCTCGGTGCCGTCGACCTGGAACTCCACCAGCTCGTCGCGGTACACCCGCACGCCCCAGGACGAGTTGATCTGCGCGATGATGCCGCCGTCGAGTTCGAAGACGGCGTACGCGGCGTCGTCGGCGGTGGCCGGATAGACCTGACCGGCCTCGTCGACCCGCTCGGGCACGTGGGTGGCGGTCACGCAGGAGACGGCGGCGACCCGGCCGAACAGCTCCTCCAACACGTAGTGCCAGTGCGGGAACATGTCGACGACGATGCCGCCGCCGTCCTCGGCCCGGTAGTTCCACGACGGACGTTGGGCGGGCTGCCAGTCACCCTCGAAGACCCAGTAGCCGAACTCGCCGCGCACCGAGAGGATCCGGCCGAAGAAGCCGCCGTCGACGAGGCGCTTGAGCTTGCGCAGGCCGGGCAGGAAGAGTTTGTCCTGCACGACACCGGTGCGCAGGCCGGCCGCGTCGGCGGCCCGGGCCAGGTCGAGCGCGGCGGCGGTGTCCTCGGCGAGGGGCTTCTCGGTGTAGATGTGCTTGCCGGCCTCGATGGCCCGCCGGATCGCCTTCTCCCGCTGCTGGGTGACCTGGGCGTCGAAGTAGATCTCGACGTCGTCGCGGGCCAGCGCCGAGGTCAGGTCGGTCGTCCAGTCGGTCAGCCCGTGCCGATCGGCGAGCTCCCGGAGCTTCGTCTCGTTGCGCCCGACCAGGACCGGTTCCGGCCAGATGGTCGTGCCGTCGGCCGTCGTCACACCGCCGGCCTCGCGGATGGCCAGCAGCGAGCGGACGAGGTGCTGCCGGTAGCCCATCCGTCCGGTCACGCCGTTGACGATGATGCCGATCGACCTGCGGGTCATGGGTGTTCCTTCCGTCGTGCTGGTCGTGCCTCCCTGCGGGAAAGGGCTTTCTCTGCGGTACCGTGACGCTAGCCGGCACGAGGAAACGCCGTCAACAGATCGAGGGGGCGGGCCATGGCGACCCTGTCCGATGTGGCCCGCCGGGCGGGCGTCTCACCCGCCACCGCCTCCCGCGTCATCAACGCCAGCAGCAAGCCGGTCACCGACGAGCTGCGCGAGCGGGTGCTCGCCGCCGTCGCCGAGTTGCAGTACGTGCCGAACGCGCACGCGCAACTGCTGGCCCGCTCGCACCGCAGCGCGGTCGGCGTGATCGTGCACGACGTCTCCGACCCGTACTTCGCCGAGATCACCCGTGGGCTGCAACGCGTCGCCACCGACCAGGGCCGACTGCTGATGATCTGCAACAGCTACCGGGACCCGGACCGCGAGCTGGAGTACGTGGAGCTGCTGCGCGGTCACCAGGTCGCGGCGCTGATCCTGGCCGGCTCCGGCTACCACGACGAGGCGTTCACCCGGCAGCTCAACGAGAAGCTCGCCGCGTACGAGGCCACGGGCGGGCGGGTGGTCGTGATCGGTCGACACGAGCACTCCGGCGACGCGGTGATGCCGGACAATCGGGCCGGTGGCTACCTCGCCGGACGGGAGCTGTGCGGGCTGGGGCACCGGGCGATCGGCGTGGTCGCCGGCCCCCGCATCCTGACCACCACCACCGACCGGCTGGCCGGCCTCCGCCAGGCCCTCACCGAGCAGGGTCGTGACCTGCCGGAGCGGCGCATCCGGTACGCCGAGTTCGACCGCGACGGCGGCGCGGAGGCGACCGCTCGACTGCTCGACGCCGACCCGGAGCTGACCGCGATCGCGGCGCTCAACGACTCGATGGCCATCGGCGCGCTCGCCACCCTGCGCGCACGTGGGCTGGCGGTGCCGCGGCAGGTCTCGGTGGTGGGTTTCGACGACATGCCGATCGCCCGGGACGTGACCCCGGCGCTGACCACCGTGCGACTGCCCCTTGTCGACATGGGAGTCCGGGCGATGTCCCTGGTGCTCGCCGCGGAGGTGCCGACCCCCCGAGTCGAGGTGCTCCCCGCCGAGCTGGTCCGCAGGGACAGCGCCGGTCCCGTCCCGCCCGCCGTCCGCGTCACCGCCGGCTTCGCGCCGCGCGCTCGACGGGGTGACACCGTCTCGTGACCGGCATCAGCCCGACGCAGCGTCCGCTCACCCGCGACGACGTGGCGTACCTGGTCCGCGCGTCGCTCGGGCCGCACACCCGGGTCCGGGACGCCGGGCCGTTGGCCGGCGGCGGATACGCGACGGTCTGGTGGGCGCGGCTCGACGACGACCGCCGGGTGGTGCTGAAGCTCGCCCCACCGGCCGGGACGCCGCTGCTGCGCTACGAACGAGGGCTCTGTGCCGCCGAGGCCCGCTACTTCCGCCTCGTCGCGGAACACGCCCCGCGGGTGCCCGTACCCCCGGTGTTGCGGCACGGCACCGACCCCGCGTACGGCGAGTGGTTGGTCACCACGTTGCTGCCCGGCCGGTCGCTGTCCGACCTGGCCGCGGGCGGCGTCGCGGTCGACGACGGCCCGGCACGGTACGACCTCGGGGTGGCCCTCGCCGCGGTGCACCGGGTCACCGGCGACCGGTTCGGGTACGACGGCGACCGGGCCGGCGGGCCGACCTGGCCTGTGGCGTTCACGGCGATGCTCGACGCGCTGCTCGCCGACGCGACCGACTGGAAGGTGCGGCTGCCGGTGACCCCGGACCGCCTGCACGAGCTGGTGGGACGGCACGCCGACGTGCTGGACGAGGTGGACCGGCCGGCGCTGCTGCACTTCGACTGCTGGGACGGCAACGTGCTGGCCGCGCCCGATGCGCAGGGTCGGCTTCGGCTGCGCGGCCTGGTCGACGGCGAACGGTTCCTCTACGGCGACCCGCTGCTGGACCTGGTCTCGCCGCTGCTCTTCCGGCGCGTCGAGGACGAGCCGGAGCATCCGCTGCTGCGCGGCTACCGCGACGCCGCCGGCACACCGCTGGCGCTGGACGCCTCGGCGCGCCGACGGCTCGGCCTCTACCGACTGCACCTGTACCTGCTGATGACCGTGGAGATGCCCAGCCGTGGCATGACCCCGCGCAGCCATCCGCAGCGGCACGCTCGGCTCGCGACGTTGCTGGACGCGGAGCTCGACGCGCTCGCGCGCTGACCGAAATCCCGTTGTCCGGCCGGTTCGCCGCTCGTAGCCTGCTCGGCGTGCGGATTCGGGAGTTCGTGGCGGAGGACTGGTCGCAGGTGTGGCCGATCGTCGAGGAGGTGATCCGGGCCCAGGAGACCTTCCCCTACGACCCGGCGATGACCACCGAGCAGGCGTACGCCATGTGGGCGGAGGCGCCGCCGGGCCGGACCGTCGTCGCGGTCGACGGCGAGCGGGTGCTCGGCACCGCGAAGATGGGCACCAACCGACCCGGGCCGGGCGCGCACGTGTCCACCGCGAGCTTCCTGGTCGCCGCCGCCGCCCGGGGCCGGGGCGTGGGCACCGCGCTGTGCCGCCACGCCCTGACCTGGGCGCGCCTTCAGGGGTACGCCGGCATGCAGTTCAACGCCGTGGTGGAGAGCAACAGCTCAGCGGTCGAGCTGTACCGGCGGGAGGGTTTCACGGTGGTCGGCACCGTGCCCGGCGCGTTCCGCCACCCCACCCTCGGCCGGGTCGGTCTACACGTCATGTACCAGGAGTTCTGACGGGCGGCGTCTCGCCGACGCCCGAACCGCTCCACCTCACGCCGCCGAGGGATGGTCCGCCGGTGGCTGACCGGCCGTGCCCGGCACGACTGCGGTCGGCGGACGACGCGCCTCGGAGCCGGCGCGGCGGACCGGGGTGAAGAGACCGCCGACCGCGACCAGCAGGCATCCCGCTCCGGCAGCGAGCGTGACCGCCTGGACGCCGTACCGGCCGGCGGCCCAGGTCAGCGTGGCCGCGCCGATCGGCCCGAGGGCGTAGTGCGTGCTCCAGAACGCCGAGGTGACCCGGCCGAGCAGGTGATCGGGGGTGATCTCCTGGCGCAGCGACATCGAACAGATCCCGCCGATGCTCAGGCAGCACAGGTACACCGCGGTCAGGGCGGTGACCGCCGGCACGTTCGTCGCGAGGCCGACGCCCGTCACCGCGAACCCGCAGACCGAGTGCGCGCCGATCCAGGTCGCGCCGAAGCCGCGCCGGCGGCGGAGTGGGGCCACCAACAGTGCGCCGGCGACCGTGCCCAGCGCGGCCAGGCCGAGCACCGTGCCGACGGTGCCCTCGGAGCCGCCGAGATCGTGGGTGACGTGGTAGATCAGCACGTCGGTGAAGCCGTAGGTCAGGAAGATGAAGACCGACAGCAGGACGGTCAGCGCGCGGAGCACGGGCTGCCGCCACAGGAACCGCGCCCCGGCCAGGAACTCGGCCAGCGGCCGCTCCCGGGTCGCCGGTGCGGCGGTGTCGGCGGGCGCGGGTCGCAGGCGGATCAGCCACAGACCGGCTGCCGAGAGAGCGAAGCTCGCCGCGTTGACGGCGATGGCGAGCGCCGGGCCGAAGCGGGCCGACACCACGCCGGCCAACAGCGGCCCGAGGACGGCCGCCGCCGCGTACGTCGCCTGCAACCGGCCGTTGGCCTCGGTGATCCGGTCGGAGTCGACGAGGTTGCGGACCGCGGTCACCGCCGCGACCTGGAACACCATGCCGGCCGCCTCGCAGATCGGCAGCACGACGAAGAGCAGCCAGACCTGCGGGCCGGCGAGCCAGGCCAGTGGCACCAGGCCGTAGAGCACCAACCGGGCCAGGTCCGCCACGATCATCAGGGTGCGGCGGTCGTACCTGTCGACCAGCACCCCGCCGAAGATCCCGGCGACGACGGACGCCGCGCCGGCGACGGCGGTGAGCAGGCCCATCCGCGCCACCGACCCGGTGGCCTGGAGCACCAGCAGCGGCACCGCCAGGTAGGCGAAGGAGTCGCCGGCCGCGGAGAGCGACTGCGCGATCCAGTAGGTGCCGAAGGTGCGGTCCCGCCACAGCGGAGACCGGGCAGCGGTGGCAGCTCGGCTCATCGCGACGACAGTAGTCGGCGCGAGCGGCCGACGCGGGCCGTAGCCGGCGTCACATCGATCTCCCGGGCGGCCCGCCGTCAGCCGGTCGTGGTGAGGTCGGTCGTGGCGGCGAGGTCGGTGACCACGTCCAGGAGTCGGTGCAGGGCGGGCGCGGTGCGGCCCGGCAGCCACACCATCTCGGTATGGGCGTGGGCACCGGTCAGCGGAACGAACACCACGCCGGTGCGGCGGAGGCTGGCCGCCGAGCTGGCGAGCCGGGTGACGCCGACGCCGGCGGCGACCAGGCCGAGGAGGCTCTGCACGCTGGCGTCCTCCTGGACGACGTTCGGCACGAACCCCGCTTCCCGGAACTGCTCGTCGAAGGTGCGGTGCCAGGGTTCCCAGGAACTGCGCGGCGTCAGCACCCACGGTTCGTCCGCCAGGTCGGCGAGCCTCAACTCGGCGCGGTCGGCGAGCGGGTGGCCCTCGGGCAGCACCGCGCACACCGGTTCGGTGGTCAGCCGCCGCGACGCCAGGCCCGGGACCAGCGGGGTCCGGGTGAAGGCGACGTCGTAGTGGCCGCCGAGCACACCCTGCACCAGGGCTGCGATGCCGGTGGACTCGGTGGCCAGGTCAAGATCGGGAAGGTGGCGGTGCACGGCGCGGACCACCGGCGGCAGGAGGTGGTTGGCGACGGTGGTCAGGAAGGCGAGGCGCAGGCTGCCGACCTCGCCCCGCTGGGCTCGTGCCACGACGGCGACGGCCTCGTCGGCGCGGTCCGTCACGGCGCGCGCCTCCGGCACGAACAGGGCGCCGACGTCGGTCAGGGTGGTGCCGCGGGAGTCGCGATCGAACAGCTTCACCCCGAGCGTGCGTTCCAGGGCGGTGATCTGCTGGGACAGCGACTGCTGGGCGATCATCAGGCGAGCGGAGGCCCGGGTGAAGCTCAGTTCCTCCGCGAGGACCAGGAAATACCGCAGTTGCCGCAGCTCAGGGGTGGCCACAGGGACAGACTGTAGCCAGGGCAGCAAGCGTGTGTTGGCCGTCTCGGCAGACCTGCACGCACGATCGTTCGGGAGCCGGTATCGGCCACCCAACGACACACGCGAGAGGGAATTCGATCATGAGTGCAACACGCCTCACCACGCCTTTCGACGCCCGCTCCACCGCCCGTGACGTCGTGGCCGGTGTCGACCTCACCGGGCAGCGTGCCATCGTCACCGGCGCCTCGTCGGGCATCGGCGTGGAGACGGCCCGGGCCCTCGCGGCCGCGGGCGCCGAGGTGACCCTCGCGGTACGCGACGTGCGGGCCGGCGAGCGGACAGCGGAGGACATCGGGGCCACCGTGGCGAACCGGTCGATCCGGGTCGCCCAGTTGGACCTGTCCGACCAGCAGTCGATCGCGGCCTTCGTCTCGGCCTGGGAGGGACCCCTACACATCCTGGTCAACAACGCCGGGGTGTCGGCGACCCCCGAGACACGCACACCCGAGGGCTGGGAGTTGCAGTTCGCCACGAACCATCTCGGCCACTTCACGCTCGCCACCGGGCTGCGCCGGGCGCTCGCGGCGGCCGGCCGGGCCCGCGTGGTGTCGCTCAGTTCCATCGCCCACGTGCAGGCGCCGATGGTCTTCGAGGACGTCAACTTCCGCGGACGCCGCTACGACCGAATGCTGGCCTACGGCGAGTCGAAGACCGCCACCGCCCTGTTCGCGGTCGAGGCGAACAGGCGCTGGGCCGACGACGGCATCACTGTCAACGCGGCCAACCCGGGCGCGGTCACCACGAATCTGGGACGGCACCTCACCGAGGAGGACTACGCGGGGCTTCCGGCATTCGACTTCAAGACCCCCGAGCAGGGGGCCGCGACGTCGGTGCTGCTCGCCGCCTGGCCGGGGCTGGAGGGCGTCGGCGGCCGCTACTTCGAGGACTGCGACCAGGCCGAGCGGCACAGCCCGCAGACACCGCTGCGGGGTGTCGCCGAGCACGCGACCGACCCGGTGGCGGCGGCGCGGCTGTGGCAGGTCTCGCTCGACCTGCTCGCCGACGTCGGGCGTGGCTGACCGGCCGGGGAACGGGCAGACGAAGACGGCCGCGGGAGTGATCCCGCGGCCGTCTCCGGTGGTGCGCGAAACGATCAGGCCTGGCGCAGCGGCGCGAGCGCGGTGCTCCAGGCGACCACCTGGTCGAGGGTGGTGGTCAGCGCGTCCTGGTGGAACTGGTTGGGCTTGAAGACGCTGAAGTTCTCGAAGTCGGTGAAGAGCGACAGCGCGACCTGCGACCGCACGTCGGCCATCTGGAGCTCACCGGAGATCAACCGCAGGTGCTCCACGGCGCGCGTCCCGCCGACCGAGCCGTAGCTGACGAAGCCGACGGCCTTGTTGTTCCACTCGGCGTACAGGAAGTCGATCGCGTTCTTCAGGGCACCCGAGGTCGAGTGGTTGTACTCGGGGGTGACGATGATGAACCCGTCGTACGAGGCGATCGTCTCGGCCCACCGCAGCGTGTGCGGCTGGGTGTACTGGCCCATCGAGGGCGGGTACGCCTCGTCGAGGTGCGGCAGCTGGTAGTCGAGCAGGTCGATCAGCTCGTACTCCGCGTCGGAGCGCTGCTTGGCGATCTCGAGCACCCAGCGGGCGACGGCTTCACCGTTACGCCCCGGGCGGGTGCTTCCGAGGATGATCCCGATCCTGGTCATGGTGGCGCCTTTCCTAGGGACTGGCTGACGGCACGACGCTAACCAGTGATTGCTCGGTCAAGCAAATGAACTGGCTATGGCCACGCTCACACTCCGTGCAAGCAATTGCTCAATCAAGCAACTAAGATATGAGGATGTCCAACCCCGCCGCAGAACCGCTGCAACCCCTCAACCCCGACGAGGAGGCCCTGGTCCGCGCCCTGGGCCAGGTGATGCACGTGCTGCCCCGCGCGATCGACACCGACATGGTCGGAGACCGTCAGTTGCCGCTCACCGAATACACCGCCCTGATGAACCTATCCGAGGTGCCGGGCCGGCGGATGCGGATGAACGAGCTCGCCTCGGCCTGCCACCTCTCGCTCAGCGGCATGACCCGCACCATCATCCGGCTGGAGACCCAGGGCCTGGTCCGGCGGGAACGCTGCGAGGAGGACGCCCGCGGCTGGAACGCGGTCCTCACCGACAGCGGGTTCGCCCGCCTGGCGGAGTCCTGGCCCAGTCACCTGGCCGCCGTACGCCGCCGGTTCCTCCAGCACTTCGAGGGCTTCGACCTCGAGCAGCTGGCCCGCGCGTTCCAGCGGGCCGGCACGGCCGAGACGACCGGCACGGCCGCGACGACCGAGACGGCCGACTGAGCCGACAACGGGTTCAGCCGGGCAGCCGGGCAGCCTCGACCAGCGCCCACGCCAGCAGCCCGAAGGCGCCGGTCGAGGCGACCGCCCGGACCACGTTGCCGCGTACCCAGGTGGTCTCGAAGCGCTGCCGCACGGCCGCGAGGTCGGTGACCCGGTCGACGTCGCCGGCGCGGGCCAGCGTGTTGTTCAGCGGCACGTTGACCACGGCGGTGACGCCGAGCACCACCAGGTACACCAGCAGCGCGGCACCGATCCACGGCAACGCCGGCCGACGTTCGGCGCCCAGGTGCAGCGCCGCCGCCAGCAGCGTGAACAGCAACGCTCCCCCGAAGCAGACGGCGAACCACCCGTTGAGGATGGACTCGTTGATCCGTTGCATGGCGAGCACCAGCGTCCGGTCGTCGCTGCGGCCCAGGCCCGGCATGACCGCGTACGCGAAGGCGGCGAACAGCCCGGCGGTCAGGCCGGTGGTCAGGGTGGCGACGAACAGGCTCGCGGTACTCAGGAATCCCATGGGCCCCATTGCACCCGCTGGCGCGCGTCCTGACCAGACGTCGGGCCCGGCTCCGACGCGTACACCGCGAAACGGGGACCGACGCGGACCGGCCGCCGGCCGGGATGCGCGCGGCACCCCGACCGACGGCCAGCCAGAGCGTCAGCGCAGGCCGAACGCCCGGGTGATGCTCTGGCTCACGGTGTTGCCCGCGGCGTCACGCGCGGTGGTGCGCAGACTCACGAAGCCGGCCCGGGCCGGTGCCGCCAGCGCGGTACGCCAGCCGTCCCCGTGCCGGGTCAGGCGCTGCTGCTGCCAGCTCGCCCCGTCGTCGTAGGACACCTCGACGGTGACCGCGCCGACCGTGCCCCGGACGCCGGGCAGGTGGGAGGCGACCACGGTCAGCGGTGCCCGCCGCGACGCCCGGCCCGCGGAGTCGATGGCCACCTGGTAGTCCAGCTGGATCATCGGCAGCACCTCCGACGACTCCACGCCGGTGGCGGCCGAGGTGAAGCCCCACTCGGTGCGGGTCTGCCGGGAGTACGGGTTGGTCCAGGCGGCCCGGTCGTTCTGCACCACCAGCCGGTACGGCAGCCGCTGCGCGGCCAGCCCGGAGACCTGGAGGTATTCGGCGTTGCCCCAGTTCAGCTCCTTGTCGCCCTGGTAGAGGGTGGTCCGGTTGACCATGTCGTAGTTGGCGCGCGCCTCACCGATGTGGCCACCCCCGTCGCCCCAGCCGGGCGCGGGTAGGTACAGGGTGTCCAGGTAACGCACCGGCACATAGCCCCCGCCCATCCGGGGCCGCTGGATCGGCCCGAACCACTCGACGGTGCTCGACCGGCCGGCCGGGTAGCTGGCCACCTCCATCAGGTGCTGACCCGTCTCGCCGACGATGTACGCGTCGTCGATCCACCGCTCGCCGGCGGTCACCCAGTCGGTGCGCCGGCCCTGGGCCGGGACGGTCTCCTGGTTGCCCGAGGCCATGCCCTTCCAGACGTCGGTGCGGAACTCCAGCGCCTTGCCCTGCCGGTAGTTGCGGAACTCCACGTCGACCCGGGCCAGGTCCCGCTTCGCGGGCCGGTAGGTGGGGTCGGCCGGCACCGTGCCCGTCCAGTGGTGTGCCAGGTCGTACAGGTAGGTGGTCTCCGGGTGCGACTCGGCGGACAGCCGCACCGGGCCGCGCTCCAGCGCCGCGATGAGCTGGTCGCCCTCGTCGGCACCGAGCGTCGCCACGGTCACCGGGGCCGGGCTCTCCGGGCTCCACGGCGTCTCGTCCCAGGGGTCCAGCCGACCGACGCCGTCGTTGACCACCAGCAGCAGCTTCGCGCCGGCCGCCGCGACGAGCCGCGCCTGGGTGGCGATGTCCACTGTGTCGCTGCGCCGGACCACCACCGCCCGATCCCGGACCGGCCGCTTGGCCAGCCCGGCCGCCGAGGTGTCGGCGACGTAGACCGCGTCCAGCTGGCGACGACCGGCCGGCAGCGCCGGGGTCGCCCGCTTCACCAGCAGATCGTCGTACGTGCGGCCGGCCGCGGAGATCGTCAACGCCGGCTGTTCGAGCCGCCACCGGGCACCGAACTCGAACTCGCCGTCGGTGACCCTGCGGGTCGTCGGCAGGGCCCACATGCTGTCGTACGAGTCGTTGGGCAGCACCTGACTCTCGGTGAGGCCGTTCGCGGTGGACCGGTGGATGTCCATCCGCAGCGAGGTGGCGGTGGCCTCCTGTGGCACCGCGGCCCGCACCTGTCGGGCCTCCCGCGCGTCCAGGGTGACGGTGCGGTCGCGGTCCAGGTTGACGTCGGTGAAGCTGAGCATCGCCATGCCCTTGGAACGTGGCCCGTGCGCGCCGCGCACGTCCGCGGAGATCCAGCCGGTCCAACTCGCCACCGGCAGCCGCAGCGTGGCGGTGCCGCTCTCGGGCAGGTCCACGGCGCTGAACAGCCCGTCGGTGGTGAGGATGACCTTGCCGGCGAGCGGCTTGCCGTCCCGGTCCTTGGCGACGAGCGTCAGGTTCTGCCGCTGGCCCTCCTTGCCGGCGCCGACGAGGGTACGGCCGCGGATCACGCCGGCCTCGTCAGTGGCGACGATCATGCCGCTGACCTGCTTCTCCGCCGGCAGCTTGTCGTACGCGGCCCTCAGCGTCACCGTGGCGGTGCCCCCGGCGGGCACGGTGACCCGGTCGGCGGAGAGAGCGAAGAGGCCGGCCGGCGCGGCGGTCGCGTCGAGGGCCAGCTTCAGCGTGATCGGCGCGCCGCCGAGGTTGGTGTAGGTGACCGTCCGGTCGACTGTCATCCCCGGCTGCTGCGGCCAGGCCTGGAAGCCGGAGTAGGCGCTCGGGGTGGCGAAGACGGTGGCCCGCGTGGCCGCGACCGCGTCGACCCGACCGGCACCCGCCTGGTACGGGGTGTACTCGGCAGTGGCCTTGACCGTGCTGACCAGCGCCTCCTTGATGCGCTGACCGGTCCAGTCCGGGTGCGCGGCGGCAACCAGCGCCGCCGTGCCGGCCACGTGCGGGGTGGCCATCGACGTGCCGCTCATCAGCGTGTAGTCCCCGGAGCCACCGCGTACGTAGTGGGAACGGGCCGCCAGGATGTCCACGCCGGGTGCGGTGATCTCGGGCTTGAGCCCGCCGTCGCCGGCACGGGGCCCCTGGCTGGAGAACTCGGCGAGGTGGTCGGTGGAGTCGACGGCGCCCACCGTCAGCGCGGAGTTCGCCGCACCCGGGCTGCCGATGCTGTTCGGCCCGCCGTTACCGGCGGCGATCACGAACAGCGCGCCGGTCTCGGCGCTGAGCCGGTCGACCGCCTGGCTCATCGGGTCACTGCCGTCGGTGGCCTCACCGCCCAGGCTCATGCTGACGACCCGGGCCTTCTGCTCGCGGGCCGCCCACTCCATGCCGGCGATGATCCAGGAGTCCTGCCCGCTGCCCTCGCTGTTGAGCACCTTGCCGATGTGCAGCCGGGCGCCGGGGGCGACGCCCCGCTCGACCCCGCCGGACGCCGCACCGCTACCGGCGATCGTCGAGGCGACGTGCGTACCGTGGCCCTTGTAGTCGAGGATGTCGGGCTCCGTCGGCACGAAACTGCTCGACGTGGCGATCTGACCGGCGAGGTCCGGGTGCTCGGCGTCGGCGCCGGAGTCCAGGACCGCGACGTCGACACCGGCGGCGGTGTTGCCCTCGGCCCAGACCGCCGGGGCGCCGATCTGCGCGGTGGACTGGGCCAGGTCGGCGTGCACCCGACCGTCCAACCAGACCTTGGCGATGCCGTTGGCGAGGGTCGGGACGGCACCCGTACGCCGGGCGGTGCCGGCGGTGAGAGCGGTCCAGAACCGGTCGGCGGTGGCGCGCTGGCGCGTCAACGCGGCGCCCTGCACGCTGTCGAGCGGGCGGACCAGCTCGGCACCGTCCACAGTGGGACGGGTGCGGGCGCGGGCCGCCGCGTCGGTCATCGTGACGATCAGCGGCAACGTGTCGGTGTGGGCGTCGTCGTAGCCGTCGGCGATCAGGTCGGTGACGTTGAACAGTTGCCGGTCCAGCACACCGCTGGTGACGTACGACAGCGCGGTGTCCGGGTAGACGTACGTGTCGCCGTCGCGCACGGTGCGGTGGAAGGTCGGCGTACTGCCGTCCGGGCGGCGCACGGTCGACACGGTGCTGCCGTCCGCCGCGGTGGTCACCGTGACCGTGTCACCGGTGATCAGCGTGACGGTGGCCGCCCGTCCGGCGGCCGCCGGGGGAAGGCCGGCCGGTCGGTCGGGGGTGTTCGGCGGGGCGACGGACGCCCCCGCGGCGGGTGGGGTGAACCCGGCCGCCAGGGTGAGGGCGGTGCCGAGGGCGATCAGCCCGGATCGGCGACGCCGGCGAGACAGAGCCAAGATGACCTCTTTGCGTCGAGAAGTGGTACGCCGCACAGCATCGACGCAACACCCACCCCCGACCCCCACCAACCCCCGACGCACTTACGCCATGGCACAAACCCGCCACCAACCCACCCACCCCACCCTCCCCGCCCCTCCCCGCCCCTCCCCTCCCCGCCCCCGCCCCTCCCCGCCCCCTCTCCGTTGATCATGGAGTTATAGCCGCCCGTCGCGGCGTGTCGTGACAATAACCTCATGATCAACCGCCCGCACCGCCGACGCGGGGGCGGGCGGGAGGCGGTGGGGGCGCGGTGGGGGGCGGTGGGGGGCGGTGGGGGGGCGGTGGGGGGCGGTGGGGGGCGTTAGGGCGTTGGGGACTGGAGGGTTAGCAGGGCGGCTAGCCGGTCCAGTTGGGTCGGGTCGGACAGGGCTGAGCCGACGGCCGCCACCCGTACGCCGGCCTGGAGGAACGCGCCGGCGTTGCTGGCGTCCAGGCCGCCGGTCGCGACGAAGCGCAGCTGCGGCAGCGGGCCGGCCATCGCCTTGAACCAGGCCGGCCCGAGCGAGATCGCGGGGAACGCCTTGAGCCAGGTGAGGCCGTGCCGCAGCGCCTGCTGGGCCTCGGTGGGGGTGGCCACGCCGGGCAGGTGCGGCAGACCACGCGCGGCGGCCGCGTCGGCGATCGCGAGGTCCAGGCCGGGCGCCACGGTGAACTGGGCGCCCGCGTCGGCGGCAGCGGCGACCTGCTCGACGTCGAGCACGGTGCCCGCGCCCACGATCCGGCCGCGCGCGGTGCCCGCCTCGACGGCGGCGCGCAGCGACGGTACGGCGTCCGGGGTGGCCACCGGCACCTCCACCACGTCGATGCCGAGGTCCCAGGCACGCTCGGCGAGCCGGACGGTCTCGGCGACCGGCAGGCCGCGCAGGATCGCCATCACCCGGGCGTTGCCGAAGATGTGCTCGAAGTCTGCTGTGGTCATGGTGCACTCCATCCGAGATCGCGGTGAATCTGTTGCCTACTGGCCGTCGACCGCCGACCGGGCCCCGCCGGCCTTCGACCTGGCCCGATCGACCGCCGCACCTGGCCCGGTCGGACGGCGACGGCCTGACTCAGGTCGTCGCCAGGGCGCCGGTCAGATCGAGCGGCGACCAGGCCTCGACGGGGGCGTCGACCAGCCGCTCGAACCAGGCCCACGGCGGGATCGGGGCGTTGTCGCCGCTGCTGGTCAACGCCTGTGCGGCGACGAGGTGCCCGAGGCGCAGGCGGCGCACGGGGTCGAGGCCGCGCAGCAGCCCCGCCAGGTAGCCGGCCGCGAACGCGTCTCCGGCGCCGACCGGCTCCACCACCGTCACCAGGGGCGCGGACACGAAGATCGGCTCGGCGTCCCGGCGCAGTGCGGTGGCGCCCACCGCGCCATCCTTGACCACCACCGTCTCCGGCCCGGGCAACAGCCGGCGTACGGCCAGCGGGTCGGCGGTGCCCCACAGCGTCTCCGCCTCGTCCTGCCCGACGAAGACCAGGTCGCTGCGGTCGGCCAGGTCGCGCAGCACCCCAGCGGCCTGCTCGGCGGGCCACAACCGGCCCCGGTGGTTGACGTCGAAGCTGACAAGTGCCCCCGCCAGCGGCCGGTCCGTCACGGCGTGCTCGACAAGCGCCCGGCAGGACGCGGAGAGCACCGGCGTGATGCCGGACAGGTGCAGCACACGGGCACCGGCCAGACCCGGGGCGGCGAGCGTGCCCGGATCCATCCGGGAGGCCGCCGAGCCCGCCCGGTAGTAGTGCACGGCGGTGCCCTCCGGGCCCGGGTCCTTGACGTACAGGCCGGTGGGGGCGGCCGGGTCCACGCTGACCTGGTCGACACGGACGCCGGTCGCGGCGACGTGCCGGACGACGGCCCGGCCGAAGGGGTCGTCGCCGACCCGGCTCACCCAGGCCGCCCGGTGCCCCAGCCGCGCCAGGTAGCCGGCCACGTTGGATTCCGCGCCGCCGACCGAGACGGCGACCCGGTCGGCATGCTCCAACGGCTCACCCGGCGCGGGACAGAGCACCACCATCGTCTCCCCGACCGCGGCCACCTCGATCGGCGCGGGGCCCGCCGGGACGGTCGCGTCGTCAGGTGGGGAGTCGGTCGGCATCGGGGCACACGTCCTCGCGGCGGGGATCCTGGGCGCCGCCGAGCCTAGGTGTTCGGGCGCGAGACGGGCAACCCGTCATACGTCACACCTCGCCGGTCAGGGCAACGTCAGCCCGTACGCGGCCAGCACCTCCCCGATCGGCTGGTAGTAGGTGGTGCCGCCGGAGGTGCAGTTGCCGCTGCCACCGGAGAGGATGCCGAGGATGGTGCCGGTGGAGGCCACGTAGAGCGGACCGCCGCTGTCGCCCGGCTCGGCGCAGATGTTGGTGCGGATCAGGCCGTAGATCACGCCGGTGGCGTAGTTGACGGTCTGGTTCAGACCGGTGACGGTGCCGCAGCGCACGCCGGTGGTGCTGCCGCTGCGGCACACCGCCTGACCGATGTACGCGGTGCCGGGACCGTTGATGGTCAGCAGACCGGGGTACGTGTAGACCGCGCTCGGGTGGGCGATCCGCCCGGTGTAGCGGATCAGCCCGTAGTCGTTGGTGGGGTAGCTGGTGGCGGTGCGGGTGCCGAGCACGGTGGTCTGCGCGCTGTCGGCGTACCAGGTGGCGGCGGTGGTGGTGCAGTGCCCGGCGGTGATCACGTAGTAGGTGCTGCCGCTGCGCGCGTTCGCGCCGAGCGAGCAGCGCGCGCCACCGCCGTAGATGCCCTGCCCACCGGCGATCAGGGGGCGCAACGTTCCGGGTTCGCGGCGCAGCAGCACGCCGGCCCGGTCGGCTGTCGTCCGCAACGCGGCCAGCTCGCCGGGGGCCACGGTGTCGTCGACGGTGAGGGTCATCCGGCCGGTGGCGGGGTCGAGCCCCCAGGCGGTGCCCGCGGTGCGTACCCCGGTCAGGGTGGCCGCCGCGTCGGCGGCCCGGTCCGGGACGGCGGCCCGCGCCGTGCTGGGCGTGACGAGCAGGAGGGTGGTCAGGACGAGGGCGACGAGCGGGGAGCGGCGCATCCGAGCCTCCGCGAGAATCGAGCATGATGGATGCCCCTAAGCATCGCCCCGGGTCCGGCGCCGTGGCAACCTCGGGCCGTCCCCTCCCCGGCCGGTGGGAATCGCCGATCCGGGGACGGGCCCCGCCGACGCCGCCGATAATCCTCGGAAACACGGCGGGAGGCCGGGCATGACCACCGGAGAAAATTCGGCGCTGGTACGCCGGATGGAGGGGTCGACCCGGGCCACGCTGCTGGAGTTGCTCTTCGACGTGGTCTTCGTGGCCGCCCTCGCGTTGCTGTCGACCCTGCTGACCGAGGAGCGCACCTGGGCCGGCAGCGCCAAGGTGCTGCTGATGCTGACCGCCATCTGGTGGACCTGGTCGCTCACCGCGACCACCACCGAGTTCTACAACCCGCGGCAGCGCCCGATCCAGGCCGTCCTGATGATCGCCATGGTCGGCTCGGTGGGGATGGCGGTGGCGCTGCCGATGGTCAGCGTCGCGCACCTGCTGCTCTTCGTGTTCTCGTACGTCGGCACGCACGTGACCCGCTGCGTCATCCTGGTCGTCGTCCTGCACCGGCAGGGGCACCGGACGGCCAGGGAGCGGGCCACCCGGTTTCTCTTCTGGTTCACGGTGTCCGGCGTCTTCTGGGTCACCGGCGCGCTGTCGAACAGTCCGAACTGGGCGCTCTGGACCATCGCCATCACGATCGACCTGGTCGCCTCGGCGGCCCGCTACCCCACGCCCCGGCTGGGCAAGGTGCCCATCGACCAGTACAAGCGGATCACCGGGCACCTGGGCGAGAGGTACCAGCAGTTCGTCATCCTGGCCCTCGGCGACATCGTCCTGCTGCCGACCCTGCAGGTCAGCCGGGGCGAACTCCGGTTTCTCCGGGTCGTCGCCCTGCTCTGCGCATTCGCCACCATGCTGCTGCTCTGGCAGGTCTACGTCTTCCGCGCCAGCGAGTTGATGGTGGCGGCCGAGGCCCGGGCGCACCGGCCGGTGCGGCTGGCTCCGTACACCCATCTGGTCCTGCTGGCCGGTGTGGTCGCCACGGCGGCCTCGTTCGAGATGGTCGTCGCCCATCCGACCGGAACGACACCGGTGCGGTGGCTCGTGCTGATCGTCGGCGGCCCGACGCTGTTCGTGCTCGGTCGCGTCCTGTTCGCCCTGCTGGTGTCCTGGGTCGTGCCATGGCGGCGAGTTGCCTGGCAGCTCACGCCACTACTGGTGCTGCCGTGGGCCGGCGGCTGGCCGCCGCTGCTGGTCGCCGCCGTCGTGGCGCTCGCGCTGGCCGGTCACATCGTCGTCCCCGCCGGAGACCGGGAGACCGCGCCGGGGCTGAACGTCCGGCGAACCGACGACGCCTGACCGCGCCCGGGGGCACCGATCCCTCTCCTCCCCGCTTGGCGGGAATCGCCGATCCGGGGACGTCCGCGCCGGGGCCGCCGATAATTCTCGGAAGACACGGCGGGAGGCCGGGCATGACCACCGGAGGCACCCCGGCGTTGGTACGCCGTCTGGACGGGTCGACCCGGGCGACGCTGCTGGAGCTGCTCTTCGATGTGGTCTTCGTGGCCGCGCTCGCGCAGACCTCGAAGCTGCTCGCCGACCAGACGTCCTGGGCCCAGAGCGCGTCGGTGGCGCTGCTGCTCGTCGCGATCTGGTGGACCTGGTCGGTCACCTCCACCACGACCGAGTTCTACGACCCTCAGCAGCGCCCCATCCAGGCCATCCTGATGGTCGCCATGGTCGGATCGGTGGGGATGGCGGCATCGCTGCCGATGGTCACCGGAGGGCAGTCGCTGGCCTTCGCACTCGCCTACGTCGGCACGCACGTGGTGCGCGGCATCGTCCTGCTCAGCGCCCTGTACCGGCAGCAGCACCCCGCGGCCATGGCGCGAGCCACCCGGTTCCTGTTCTGGTTCCTGGTGTCCGGCGTCCTCTGGATCGTCGGGGCGCTGGCCGGCACCGCCCGGTGGTGGATCTGGACCACCGCGATCGCCATCGACCTGCTCTCCGCGGCGGCACGCTACCCCACACCGTGGCTCGGCCGGGTGCCTCTCGAACAGTACGACCGGACCACCGGCCACCTGGGCGAGCGGTACCAGCAGTTCGTCATCCTGGCCCTCGGCGACATCATCCTGGTGCCCACCCTGGAGCTGAGCCGCAGCGACTTCGACCGCTCCAGGGTCACCGCGCTGCTCTGCGCGTTCGCCATCATGCTGCTGCTGTGGCAGATCTACGTCTATCGGGCCGGCGAGTTGCTCGAAACCGCGGCCTCGTCGGAGCCCGGCCGGTCCACCCGGATCGCTCCGTACTCCCATCTGGTGCTCCTGGTCGGCGTGCTCGTCACGGCGGCTTCCTTCGACCTCGTCGTCGACCGACCCACCGGAACGACACCGGTGCGGTGGCTGGTCCTGATCATCGGCGGGCCCCTGGTGTTCGTGCTCGGCCGGGTGCTGTTCGCCTATCTGCTGTCCGGCCGCGTGCCGTGGGTTCGCGTGGCCTCGCAACTGCCGCCCCTGCTGCTGCCCTGGGCCGGCCGCTGGCCACCGGTGCTGGTCACCGCGATCGTGGCCCTCGGGCTGGCCGTGCACGTGCTGCTGCCCAGGGGGCAGAGCCGGGAGACCAGGCGGGGGCTCCGACCGCGAGGGCCCGCCGAATGACCGTCGACGGTCAGGCGAGGTGGTGGCCGGCCCACTCGGCGAGGGCCCGGGCGCACGCGTCCACCGACTCCTGCCAGCTGCGCACCGCGCCGTCGCCCGCCTCGTCGCTGACCTGCTTGACCAGCCGGCACGGCACACCCGCCTGCGCGGCCGCCCACGCCACCGCGTACCCCTCCATGTCGACCAGGTCGGCACGCAGCGCCAACCGGTCCCGCGCCGCGTCGTCGGCCACGAACGTGTCGCCGGTGGCCAGCACGGCACCCTCGGCGGCCAGGGTCAGCGGCGCACCGCAGGTCTCCCCGGTGAGCGTCCGCAGCAGGTCGGTGTCCAGATCGTGCTGGAGGACGGTGGCGATCTCGTGGATGCCGGCCCACCCCGGGCGCAGCGCACCCGCCGTGCCCAGGTTGAGCAGCAGGCTGGGGCGCGGCCCGGCAGCCAGCACGGCGGCCACCGCGCTGGCGGCGTTCACCTTGCCCATGCCGGTCAGCAGCACCGGCAACCCGGGCGGAAGGTAGCGGGCTTCCTCCCCGACGGCGAGCACCACCAACGGACGATCGGCGCGGACCGTACCCCGAAGATTCACCGGAGCATCGTACGAGGTGACCGCCGCACCGGTGGGGTCAGTCCTTGGTGAAGCGGTACAGGACGAAGTCCTCGTCCGCGCCGCAGGCGATCACGTGCGTGTTCCACGAGCAGGACGCGCTGCGGACGTCCTTCAGCTCGCCCAACTCGTCGACCTCGCCGGACTCGGTCCACACCCCGGCCAGTACGCGGTTGTCCGCGACCGTGCCGGGTGCCTTGGCGAAGACCAGCAGGTTGCCCTCGTCCAGCCGGACCGCCACCCCACCCCGGTCGCGCAACACCGGCTTGCCGGCGGCGTCGAAGAGGGTGACTGTCGGCTCCGGGTACTCCCGTTGGGCGAGCACCTGCTCCCCCACCGGCACCAGGTCGGTCACGCCCGGCGCCGGCCAGTGGGCCGTGCGTTCACCCTCGGTGGCCGCCACCACCTCGGTGCGCTGGACGTCGTTGTTCGGCACCTGCAACAGGCAGGCCCGCCGCTCACCGCACGCCACAAGTGCCTTCGCGCGCTGCTCGTCGTTCCCGGAGCGGTAGAGCACCACCGGTTCCGCGTCGGACCCCAGGTCGTACGCCAGCAACTGGTACCCGCCCTCGTTGGCGACCACGTACAGGCGGTCCTCGTGGGCGACCACCAGATCGTCGAGGTCGGCGACGCTGCCCCACTGGCGCAGCACCCTGCCGGAGGTCATGTCGAGCAGCCGCACGGACCGGTCCGCACCCACCTGGACGAGTCGCCGCCCCTTGCTCGTCCACGGGTTGCGGGGCGTGCCGTCGAGGAAGGCCGGTCCGCCCGCCGCCTCGTCGCTGCCCACCGGCCGGACCACGGTGCGGCTGCTGTCGTACTGGTCGCGGGGGTTGGCCTGGGTCCACTTCTGGGCGCCGTTGCTCAGGCGCAGGCCGACCAGTTGGGCCGCGGCACGGTCCACCAGCACCGCCGTGTCGTCGGCGAAGTAGATCTCGTCGTCGCCCCGGACCGCGCGTTGCCAGCGTTGCGTGCCCGACCGACCGTCGAGGACAGCCAGCGGGCGTGGGGTGTTGTCGCCCGGTGCGTCGGCGAGGACCGCGACCGCCCCGGGAACGGCGATGATCGCCTCCCAGTCGTCGGCCCGCACGTCTGTCGCCCTGCGCCACAGCTCGTCACCGGTGCCGGTGTCGACCGCCACCACCTCCAGCCGGTCGTCCGGCAGCGGGTACCCGAGGTAGGCCCGGTCGCCGAGCACCGCCGTCCACATGCCGGCCGGCCGCTCGCCGCCGGCCTTCGGCCGGGACAGTTCGCGCAGCGACGCGAACTCCAGATCGGGGTAGCGGTCCCGGGTCAGGTACAGCGTGGCGGCGGTGCCCACCCCGAGCAGGGCCAGCACCGCGCCCAGCACCACCCAACGCGCCCGCCGCCAGCGCGCCGCGCCCGCCCGGCCCGGCGTGGGCGGTCCCGCCGGCGGTGCGCCCGCCCAACCCGGGCCCGCCGGCGCGGGTGGGCCCGGCCAGGGCTGCGACGGTACGGGCGGCACGTCCCCGCCCGACCCAGCCGGCCCAGCCAGCCCGACAGGCCCAGCCAGCCCGACAGGCCCAGCCGCTCCGACCGACCCAGCCGGTGCGGGCGGACTCACCGGGGTCGGCGGGGCGAGCTGTGGCCCGGCGTACGCCGGCAGTGGTCGGCGCAGCGGCAGGTCGGTCAGCGCGCCCTCGGCCACCGGCAGCTCCGGCTGGTCGAGCACCGTCGGCGCCACCCCCAGTTCGGTGTGCAGCATCCGGGCCACCAGCGGGATCCGCGACGAGCCACCGACCAGGAACAGCCCGGCGAGTTGGTCGGGGCTGAGCCCGGCGGCGGCGATCACCTCCCGGGCCCGGTCCACCGCGCGGCGCAGCAGCGGCGCGGCCACCCGCTCGACGTCGGCCCGGGTGAGCTGGACGGCTTCGGCCACCCCCGGCACCGCGACCGGCGCCACTGTCGAACGGGACAGCGTCTCCTTCGCACCTCGTACCTCGTCCCAGAGCCGCACCTGGTCGCGGCGCTGCGCCGGGTCCGCCGGCCGGAGCAGCCGGGCCCACTGCGCGGCGTGGCGTTCCCCGAGCAGCTCGCCGACCCGACCCACCAGGGCGGCGTCGAGATCCAGCCCGCCCAGGTCGGGCAGACCACCGTCGGCGACCACGCTGAATCCGGAGTCACCCCACGGGTCCGCGCCCTCGTTGCGCAGCACCGCGACGTCGAGCGTCCCGCCGCCGAAGTCGAACACCGCGATCGCGTCGCCGACGGGCACCGGACGATGCAGCACCTGCGTGTAGTAGCGGGCGGCGGCCACCGGCTCCCGCAGCAGCCGGGTGCCCGGCGGTGTCGGCCCGGCGAGGGTGTGCTCGGCCACCTGCGGCCAGCCCGCCAGCAGCAGGGCGTCGGCGAGCACCTGCCGCCGCGTCGCGTCCCAGGCGGCCGGGCAGGTCAGCACGGCCGGGGGCAGGAAGCCGACGGCGCCCACCGCGGCCCGCGCGACCGCCGCCAGCACCGCGGCGAGCAGGTCGGCCGGCGGGTACGAGCGGTCGCCGAGCACGATTGTCGGCTCGTCCACCCGGCGCTTCGGGTTCGCCTCGAACCGGCCCGGGTCGGTCTGTGCCAACCGCCGGGCGTCCCACCCGGTGTGCAGGGTGCCGTCCGGGTCGGCGTACACGGCGGAGGGACTGAGTGGTTGACCGTCCATCAGCAGCGGGCGGGTCCGCCCGTCGGGCCAGCGCAGCACCGCGACCGTGTTGGACGTACCGAGGTCGACGCCGAGGGCGAAACCCTCGTGCTGGCCTGCCATCTGCCCGATACCTCCGCGCGACGAGGGGAACTCGACCCCGCATCGTACGCAGGCAACGCCGCACCGCTGATCAGTCGGTCAGGTGCCGTTCGCCGACGACCTCGCCGCCGCTGGTCTCCCCGGTGGGACGGAAGCCGAGCTTCAGGTAGAACGGCTCCGGGCCGCCCGCCCCCGGTTCCCACGTCGTGAACACGCGGTCGTGCCCGCGTTCGCGCGCCTCGGCGCAGACGGCCCGAACCGCGAAGCGGCCGTACCCGTGACCCTGGTGCTCGGCGGCGATGTTCAGCCGCCACAGGCCCGAGCGCCTGTCGTCGGGGCGAGCCGGGTCCCAGACGATGTCGAAGAAGCCCATCAGGAAGCCGACGATCTCGTCACCCTCGACGATCAGCCGTGGCCACGCGACGTCGGGCTGCGCGTACGCCTCGGCGAGGGACCAGGCGACCGGAGACGAGAACTTCTCCTGGTCCGGTCGCACGCTCACCCGGCAGGCGGCTTCCACGTTGTCCGGGGTGATCTGCACGAGTCGCGGCACGCCGGCCACCCTATCGGGCCGGGCCGGACAGCAGGCCGTCGAGCAGCCGGCGCAGGCCGAACTGGAACCAGGTGTCCAGGGCCGTCTCGGGGCTGCTCTGTCCGGCCGCGACCAGCCAGGGTCGCCGCTGGGTGCGGCCGGTCCGCTCCAGCCGGACGCGGGTCGCCGACCACCAGGCGGGGTAGGTGGTGTCGGTCGGATCGCGCCGGATGAGCAGGGCCATGCCCTGGATGTAGCCGCTGAGCACCAGGTAGGAGCGGAACGCCTCGGCGGCGTCGTAGCCGGCGCTGGTGAACGCCGCCACGAACCGGTCGACCATGGCGAGGACGGCCGGCCCGGTGGGTGGCCGGTCGGTGGCGAGGACGGCCAGCAGCCAGGGATGACGCCGGTACATCGTCCACTCGTCACGGGCCAGCCGTTCGAGCTGTTGGCGCGGGTCGTCGCACCCGGGTGCGCCGCCGGGCATCCGTGCGGCGGTGATGCGCTCGGCCATCGCGGCGAGCAGTTCGCCCCGGTTGCGAAGGTACCGGTACAGGGTGTGGACGGGCATCGCGGCGCGCTGGCCGAGCACCCGCATGGACACCGCGTCGAGGCCCTCGGAGTCGGCCAGCTCGACCGCGAGGCCGACCAGCCGGTCGCGGGGGTCGCCGCCGCTGGGCGTGGGCAGGTCGGGGACGCGACGCGACGTCGCGGTGGGACCATGCTCGCGACGCGACGTCGCGGTGGGACCGGGGACGCGACGCGACGTCGCGGTGGGACCGTGGTCGCGACGCCAGCGGTACGCGCGGGCCTGGCAGCGGCGCGAGCAGTAGCGGCGGGGGCGGCCCCGGCCGGAGCCGCCGGGCAGGTCGGCGTCGCACTCGACACACCGGCCGCTGAGCACGGCCACCCCCATTTTCGTCACGGCACACGGTGTGACGAAAGTACTCCACGTCGTCCACGGCGGACACCCAGGATCGACGGCATGAATCAGCCCAGTCGCAGGGATCTGCTCCGCGCCGGCGCGGTCGCGTCCGCGGCCGTTCTCTGTCCGTCCCCGGCCTCCGCCTCCGCGGCGCCGACGGATTGTCCGCCCCCACTCGGACCGGTCCGGGTGTTGCCGGACGACCCCCGGTACGCGGACCTCGTCCGTCGCGGCAACCGACGGTTCGTGGGCACACCGGACGAGGTGCGCGTGGTCGGCTCCACCGAACAGGTCGTCTCCGCCGTGCAGGACGCGGTCCGCGCCGGCCGGCGGGTGGCGGTACGCGGCGGCGGACACGGCTTCGAGGGGTTCGTGGACGACCCGGCGGTCCGGATGGTGATCGACCTGTCCGGCCTGACCGCTGTCTACCACGACCCGCGACGGTACGGCTTCGCCGTCGAGGCGGGTGCGACGCTCGGTGAGGCGTACCGCCGGCTCTTTCTCGGTTGGGGGGTGACCATCCCGGGTGGATCGTGCCCGGGTGTGGGCGTCGGCGGCCACGTCGCGGGCGGCGGCTACGGTCGGCTCTCCCGCCTGCACGGGCTCGCGGCCGACCACCTGTCCGCGATCGAGGTGGTCGTCGTGGACCGCGACGGCACCGCCCGTGCGGTGGTGGCCACCCGGGAGCCGACGGATCCGCACCGCGACCTGTGGTGGGCGCACACCGGCGCGGGCGGAGGCACCTTCGGCGTCGTCACCAGGTACTGGTTCCGGTCGCTGCCCACGCCGCCCGCGCGGGTGGTGGACTTCACCGTCACCTGGCCGTGGGCCGGCATGGACGAGGCGGGCTTCTGCCGGCTCGCCGGCAACTTCGGCAGGTGGTGCGCCCGCAACAGCGCACCCGACTCGCGGGGACGACACCTGTACGGGGAGCTGATCCTGTTCCGCCCGCAGGCCGGTGGTCACACCCTCGCCGGCCAGGTCCCGCACGACAGCAGACACCTGCTCGACGAGCTCGTGGTGGCGCTCGGCGACGGCGTCGGCGTCACCCCGACGGTCTCCGCGCAGACGCTCCCCTGGCTGGCCGCGACACTGCACAGTGACGACGACGGCAAGGGTTGGCGGCTGAAGGTCAAGTCCGCCTTCCACCGCACACCCCTGACCGACCGCCAGTTGCGTGTCGCCTACCGCCACCTCACCCGCGCCGACGACAGCCTCCTGACCGGCTCGCTGAGCCTCAACACCTACGGCGGGGCGATCAACGCCGTGCCGCCGACCGCCACCGCCGCCAGCCACCGCGACGCGTCGATGTTGCTGTTCTACCTCGCGGGCTGGGCCGACCCGGCCGCCGACACCGCCGCCGTGGCCTGGATCCGCGAGTTCTACCGGGACATGTACGCCGACACCGGCGGCGTACCCCCGCACGGCGCGTACATCAACTACCCCGACGTCGACCTCCGCACCGACACCCGGGCCTGGCCCGCCCTCTACCACGGCCCCAACTACCCGCGACTGCAACAGGTCAAGGCCCGGTGGGACCCCCGCGACGTCTTCCACCACGACCTGTCGGTACGCCCACCCGGCCAGTAGGCGGACTACTGCCAGCTCGGCCGGGCGGCGAGGACGCGGTCCCAGTCGACAGTCCGGGCCCAGTCGGCGTAGCGGTGCCAGGTCACCTCCGGGTACCTGGCGCGCAGCCCGTCGATGTCGACGAAGTCGGTGTTCTCCTCGAAGCGCTGGAACATGTCGGCGATCTCGTCGCCGGCCCACTGCCGGACCTGGTCCAACGGCATCTGCTGGTACGGGATCTCGCGGCCGAGCACGTCGCCGAGGATGCGGGCCGCCTCGTCGCCGGTGACCCGGTCGGAGGCGACGTCGATCCGTTCGCCGACGAACCGGTCCGGGTGCTCGATGGCGTGCACGGCGAGGCCGGCGATGTCGCGGACGGTCACCTGGTCCAGCGGCTTGCCGGCGGTGAGCGGGTTGGCCAGGACACCGTCGGTCAGGCGGCTGAACCCGACGTTGAGCGCGTTCTCCATGAAGTACACCGGCCCGAGGACCGTCGCCCTGACCTGCTGATCCCGCAGATACGCCTCGACGAGTCGCTTGCTGTCGGCGTGGTCGAGGTCGGTAGCCGCCAACCGGCCGGCGCCGCGCACCGACGAGTAGACGAGGTGCGCGTCGGCGCGGGCCGCGACATCGACCAGGTGGCGTCCCTGGGCGACCTCCTCGTCCCTACCGCCGGTTCCGAACGGTACGGACAGGCCGAAGATCGCGTCGACTGCCTTGGCGGCGTCGGTCAGGCCCTCGGGGTGGGCCAGGTCGCCGGTGACCAGCCGGACTCCGGCGGTGGACAGCGCCACCGCGGCGGGCGACGCGGGCGACCGCACGTAGGCGACGACGTCGTGGCCGTGCTGGAGCAGCAGGTCGGCGACGGCACCGCCCTGTTTGCCGGTGGCGCCGATGACGAGAACGTGTGCCATGAGGGTGCTCCCTGATTCGCGGCTCTGGACGCCGCCGATTCTCTGGCCTCAACCTCAATTGAGGTCAAGCCCTAGGCTTGGTCTCATGCCCAGGGCTCGCACCACATTCCACGAACTCACCGTCGGCCAGGTCGCCGACCGCAGCGGCGTCGCGATCTCCGCGCTGCACTTCTACGAGCGCAAGGGCCTGATCCGCAGCAGCCGGACGCCGAGCAACCAGCGCAGGTACAGCCGCGACACGTTGCGCCGGGTGGCGTTCATCCGGGCCTCCCAACACGTCGGCATCTCGCTCACGGTGATCCGGGAGGCCCTCGATCGACTGCCGAGCGAGCGCACCCCCACCCGCGACGACTGGGCTCGCCTGTCCGCCGCCTGGCGCGGCGTCCTCGACGCTCGGATCGCGCACCTGCGGGCACTTCGGGACGACCTCAGCGCGTGCATCGGGTGCGGCTGCCTCTCCCTGCGGGCCTGCCACCTGACCAACCCCCGCGACGTCTTGGGCCGCGAGGGCCCCGGCGCCCGCCGCCTGCCAACGCCCCGGTGACGCGCCTCCGGCATGGCAGCCGGCGTCAGCTTTCGGTGCAGCGGTCGGAGAGGGCGTAGCGCAGCAGCACCACGTCGCCGATCTGGCGGACCTCGGCCAGCCGGGCGCGCCGGCCCGGGTGCCAGGGGAAGCGCCCCTCGCCGACGAACCGGGGCGCCCGGCCGTCGCCGACGAAGAACGGGGCGACGACCAGGTGCAGCTCGTCGGCGAGACCGGCGGCGAGGAACTGGGCGTGCACCGTCCCGCCACCCTCCACCATCAGCCGCCGTACGCCCCGCGCGTACAGGTCGGTCAGCAGCCAGGCCGGGTCGACCGGCTCCCCCGCGTCCACCACGGTGGCCAGTCGACCGATGCGTTCCTCGGTCTTCTCCAACGCGCCGGTGGCGCAGTAGACGAGCCGGGTGGGGTTACCAGCGGTGAAGAACCGGGCGGTCGGGTCGAGGTCACCATGGGCGGTCAGGGTGACCTTGGTGGGCGAGGCGGGCCGACCACACGCCACCCGTTCGGCCCGGCGGTCAGCGGAACGCACCAGCAACCGGGGGTCGTCGCGGCGAACGGTGCCGGCCCCGACGAGGATCGCGTCGCAGCTGGCCCGCACCGCGTCGACCCGGTCCAGGTCGTCGTCGTTGGACAGCAGCAGCCGCTGGTCAGAGGCGTCGTCGATGTACCCGTCGATCGAGGTGGCGCAGCTGAGCAGCACGTACGGCCGCCTCGGCGCCGGTGTGCCGCTCACTTGTCGACAGGCAGGTCGGGCGCGGCCGAGATGACCTCCGCCGCCTTGGCGGCCTTGGCGGCCAGGTAGTCGGCGTTGGCCGGGGACAGGAAGACGCTCGTGGGCACCTGTTCGGCGACGTCCACGCCGAGGCGGGTCAACTGCGCGGCCTTGTCCGGGTTGCTGCTCAGCAGTCGGATCCGTGGCACGCCCAACGTGGCGAGCATCTGCGCGGCGGCGGTGTAGTCCCGCTCGTCCTCACCCCGCCCCAACGCCACGTTGGCCTGGTAGGTGTCCAGCCCGGCGTCCTGCAACGCGTACGCGTCGAGCTTGGCGTACAGGCCGATGCCGCGTCCCTCCTGTCGCAGGTAGAGCAGGAAACCGCCAGTCGCGGCGATCCGCTGCACCGCCTCGCGCAACTGCGGCCCGCAGTCGCAGCGTTGGCTGCCGAACACGTCGCCGGTCAGGCACTCGCTGTGCGGGCGGACCAGCGGCGGCTCTCCCCCGGCGGCGAGCCGGTCCAGGGCGCCCGCCCAGTCACCCAGGCCGAGGGCGAGGTGCTCCCGAGCGTCCACCAGGCCCTTGAAGGAGAACACCCGGACGGTCGTGGTGTAGCCGTCGGGAAACGTCAACGGCACCGTGACCTGCGTACGGATCGTGGCAACCGGCAATGCTGCGGGCATGGGACTCCTCTGTCCGGCGCCACCGACGCGCGGCGACGCGTGTTCCTCACCACCGACTCAACAGCCGCCGTCGGGGACGGCTTCCCGGGCGGCGACCGGGTGTCGGTTCCGTCGCACCAGCAGCACCGCGGCTCCGGGCAGGCTGGCGACGAGGATCAGGGCACCGTAGACGGTGGCGGTGGCGACGCCCTCGGCCGCGCTGAGGCCGGCCGCGCCGAACACCCAGGCGGCCACCCCCTCGCGGGGGCCGAAGCCGGCGACGTTCAGTGGCAGCCCCATGGCGAGTAGGGCGAGCAGCGTCAACGGCAGCAGCCGTGCCAGTGGGGCGTCGGATCCGGCGGTGCGGGCCGCCACCAGGAAGGTGGCCAGGTGACCGGCGACCATAACCGTGGAGGCGATCAGCACCCCGAACCAGGTGCGCCGGGACAGCAGCCCGGACCGCACGTCCGCCCCGGCGGTGCGCAGCGCCCGCGCCCAGCGCGACGGGCCGGCGTTGGGTACGGCCCGGGCCAGCAGCACCGCGACCAGTCCGGCCGCGACCAGCAGCGCGGCGGCGACGGGCAGATACGTCCGCACCGGGGACGGGAAGGCGGCGAGCACCACCAGCGCGACGCCGACAAGCACCACCTGCCCGGCGGTACGCTCCCAGACCACCGCGCGGATGCCCCGGCTGACGTCCCCGGCGTCCCGGCCGTGGCGGACCGC
The DNA here is from genome assembly GCF_040648675.1 of Micromonospora sp. NPDC049101. NCBI lineage: Bacteria > Bacillati > Actinomycetota > Actinomycetes > Micromonosporales > Micromonosporaceae > Micromonospora > Micromonospora sp. NPDC049101. Next base: position 180,785 of record NZ_JBEZED010000001.1, read on the forward strand.
CCGGTGCACGTCGCCGAGCACCCCGCCGGGCAGGGTGGCGTTGAGGAAGACGGCCCGGTAGCAGTGCGCCACCGCGGTCGCCAGCGGCAGCCGCACGCCAAGGCCACCGGCGACGAGGCTCCACCGCCACGCCGCGCAGACCGTGGTGAGCACCCCGATGGACAGCGCCGCGACCAACGCGGGCGCGTCGATCAACCGCACCCCGGCGAGGAACGGGCCGGTGCCCACCTGCCACAACAGGACGGTGAGCAGACCCACCCCACCGACCACTCGTGCCCAGGCCCAGAACATCGACGCCGGCCCTCCCCTTGAAGATCGTTCTCTTGCCCTAGTCCACGTACCCAGGGCGTGAACAGTTCATCCACCCGCGAGGAGGTCGGTGTGTTCGAGCAGCACGCTGAGCCGACCGGCCGCCGCGTCGGCCAGCCGACGCTCGGCGTACGCCTGGGCGGGGCCGGCCAGGTCGGGACGCTGCGCGCAGGCCGCGCCCAGCCAACCCCGGAACCACTCGGCGGCCAGGTCGGCCTGTTCCGGGCCGAGCCGCCACGGGCTGGGCCGTTCCCGCACGTCCACGCCGTGTCGGGCGAACGCGGCGGCGGTGGCGGCGACGGCGTCCGGGCCGAGCAGTCGCCGGCCGCCGACGGTACGCCGCTGGTGGTCGTTGAACGCGGCCTCGACCGCCGCGTCCAGCGGATCGGTCGGGGTGAAAAGGACCCGGCCGGTGACCGAGATGGCGAACAGGGTGGGCCGGCCGACACAGGCGGCCACCACCCGTTCGATCTCCTCGGCGGTGAGCATGTCCAGCAGCGCGGACGCGGTGACCAGGGACCCGTCGGCCAGGTCGGCGGCGCTGAGCCGGGTGAGGTCGCCGCACCGGACAGTCACGGTGACCGGGGCGCCGTCGGCGGCGGTCACCCCGGTCATGCCCTCGGCGGCGCGGGCGAGCAGGTCGGCGTCGCGGTCGTGCAGCACCCAGTGCTGCGGGCCGGGCAGGCGGGGGGCCAGCCAGCGGCTCATCGAGCCGGTGCCGCTGCCCAGGTCGTGGACCACCGTCGGGGCGGCACCGGTGAGCCGGGGGCGGACGGCGTCCACCAGGTCCTCGGCCCGCGCCGCCGCGTCGGCCGGCTCGCGCAGCCGCAGCCAGTCGGCGAACGGCAGGGTCTCCTCGACGGTCATCGCGCCACCTCCTCCAGCACGGCGGCCAGCGACGCGGCGGTCACCGTCCAGTCGGTCAGGGTGTCGCGCCGGGCGAGAGCCGCCCGCCGCAGCCGGGCCCGCAGCACGTCGTCGCCCCACCACCAGCTCAGTGCGCCGGCCAGCGCGGCCGGGTCGTCCGGCGGGACCAGCAGTCCCGGCAGATCGCCGTCGGCGCCGCGGCCGAGCGCCTCGGGGAGGCCACCCACCTCGGTGGCGAGCACCGGCAGGCCGCGGGCCAGCGCCTCGGTGACGACCATGCCGTACGTCTCCGCCCGGGACGGCAGCACCAGCAGGTCGGCGGCGGCGTACGCGGCGTCGAGTGCCGCGCCGGTCAGCGGGCCGGCCAGCCGGACCCGGTCGGCGAGGCCGGCGCCGGCGAGCTGGTCGCGTAGCCGGTGCACCAGCTCGGGTTCCCGGGTCAGGGTGCCGGCGCAGACAAGTGTCCAGGGCACCTCGGGCAGCACGGTCAACGCGTCGACGAGCACGTCGTGTCCCTTGTGGTGGGTGACCGCGGCCACGCAGAGCAGCCGGTTGCCGGCAGTCGGGCCGGGAGGCACCGGCGGCGCCGACGTCACCCCCGGTCGGGCGACCCGGACGCGGTCGGGCCGCAGCGGATGGCGCAGCAGCAGGCGGCGGCGCGTCCACTCGCTTGTGGTGACGACGGCCCGCGCGGCGGCCAGCGCCCGGCCCTCCACCTCGTCGCCCAACGGCATGTGCACGAGAACGACCAGGCGCAACCGGCGGGCGTGCGGGGCGAGCAGGTCCGGCACGGCCGAGGCGACCAAACCGTCGAGCAGCACCACGGCATCGTCCGGCGCGGAGGCCAGCACCCCGGCCAGCGCCGCCCGGTCGGCCGGCTCGGGGCTCGGCCAGGCCCCGGGCACCGCGTGCTCGTACACCGCCCAGCCACGCTCGCCGAGGCCCGCGCAGACGCGCCGGTCGTAGGTGTTGCCGCCACTGGGTGTGGCCGGGTCGTCGATGTCGCCGGGCAGGACGACGTGCACCGTACGGCCGGTGCTACCCGAGCCGGCGGTGGGTGCCGCCCGGCCCGCATCGATCACAGTGCCCGCTCGTAGCTGGCCCAGGCGACGTGCGACTCGTGCAGGGTGACGGTGATTCCCGCCAGCTCGCGGGCGCCCGCGCCCAGGTCACCGGCGTGCACGCGCTCGGCCAGCCGGTCGGCGACGGTGCGGGCCAGCACCTCGGTGGTGGTGTTCACCCCGGCGAAGGCCGGCTCGTCGTCGAGGTTGCGGTAGGTCAGCTCCCCCACTACGGCCCGCAGCTGCTCGGTGGCCAGGCCGATGTCGACGACGATGCCGTCGGCGTCCAGGTCGGCGCGGCGGAACGTCGCGTCCACCACGAACGTCGCCCCGTGCAGGCGTTGGGCCGGACCGAACACGTCGCCCCGGAAACTGTGGGCGATCATCATGTGATCCCGAACGGTCACGCTGAACACGGTCACTCCCCGTCGTCGTAGGTGATGAGGTGGCAGAGGGCGGGCAGGTCGCCCGTGCTCAGTCTGGCGAGCACGTCGGGCAGTTCCGCGAACCGGGACGCGCCGGTGATCAGCGCGTCGAAGGCCGGGTCGTCGAGCAGGTCCAGGGCGAGGGCCAGCCGGTCGCGGTAGCTGCGCCGTCCCCGCCGGGCGGGAGCGACCATGCCGACCTGACTGCTGCGTACGGTGAGTCGACCGGAGTGGAACGCCCCACCCAGCGACACCTGTACCGGGCGGTCGCCGTACCAGCTCAGCTCGATGACGGTGCCCTCCGGCGCGAGCAGGTCCAGTGCGTGTTGCAGGCCGGCGCCGGTGGCGCTGGCGTGCACGACCAGGTCCCGGTCGCCGCTGGCGTCGGCCGGTTGGGCGAACCCGACGCCGAGCGCGCCGGCCACCCCGGCCCGGCGGGAATCGATGTCGACCAACTCGACCTGCACGCCGGGGAACCGGGCTATCAGGGCGGCGACGCAGCAGCCCACCATGCCCGCGCCGATCACGGTGACCCGGTCGCCGACGAGCGGCGCGGCGTCCCACAGCGCGTTGATCGCGGTCTCCACCGTGCCGGCGAGCACCGCGCGGGCGGGCGGCACCCCGTCCGGTACGGGCACCACGGCGGTGGCCGGCACGACGTACGCGCTCTGGTGCGGGTGCAGGCAGAACACGGTGCGGCCGAGCAGCTCCGGCGGGCCCTGTTCGACCTCGCCGACGCTGAGGTAGCCGTACTTGACCGGGCCGGGGAAGTCGCCCTCCTGAAACGGCGCGCGCATCGCGGCGTACTGGTCGGGGGGCACCTGGCCGGCGAAGACAAGCGTCTCGGTGCCCCGACTGACCCCGGAGTAGCGGGCCCGGACGAGCACGTCCTCGGGGCCGGGCGTCGGTAGCGACACCGGCCGGATCTCCGCCGTGCCGGGCTCGCGCACCCAGCAGGCGTACGCCTCGCGGATCACCGTCGCGCACCTCACCTCTTACTCCCGGCCGAACAGCGCGGCCGTCCCCGGTCGGGGCCGTCGATCATAAACACGGAGGTACCGCGTCCACAGTTCGACGTTCTCCGGTGATCGGCCGAGGACGGCTCGCCGTGCTGGTGACGCGTCACCAGTCCCGTGCCTCGACTGTGCTCAGAAGTCCGATGCCGCCCGGGGTGCCATCGCCCGTCCCGATGCGTTGATCATGGATCAGGGGACGTTGGCTTTAGGGCATCCGCCGCCCTATGGTGGGGGCATGCCGTGGGTGACCTTCCGCTCGCCAGCCGTCACTGACGTGACGGCTGGCAGTGCTGTCCGCGTCGTGACGGTTCCGCGCGGCAAGGCCTGCATGGGAGTGCCGGTCGTCGGCGCCTTGTACATCGTGCCCACGCGCGGGACGTCGAGCCTGGCGCGCACCGGCCGAGGCCCTCCCGCGGAATCGTTGCATCCCGAAACGACCGCAGGGCGAAGCTACTCAAGCTTCGGCCCTTTTTCTTTTTCCTCGTTCTTCTGAAGGGCAGACCATGAGCATCGATCAACGCGCTGTCGAGCACGGCTGGCTGGCTGATCTACGAGCGTCCCTGGCGGACGAGTTCGCGACGCAGACGGCTCGGCTACGGGAACTGACCGAACTCACCGCGGACACCGGCGACCCGGGCGAGGCCCACAACCTGGCCGCTCTACTGGTGGCCACCCGCCGCCACATCGAGCACATCACCGGCGCGCTGGGCCGGATCGCGGATGGTACCTACGGCGCCTGCGAGAGGTGCCGCAAGAGCATCCCGGCCGAACGCCTCGAAGTCCTCCCGCATGTCCGCTTCTGCGTGCCGTGCCAGGAGAAGCACAAGGGGTGACACCTGGGCTGGTGCGAACGCGCGCGGGCCGGACCGGAGATGAACCGGTCCGGCCCGCGCGGCCTGCCACCCGGGACGATCCCGGCTGCGGCCAGTCGACCCACCAAACGGACAAAAGCCCATTAAATTCTCTTTTGCCCCTATACGCTCCCCTGGCACATCGGACACAACGGGGGCGTGATGAGGATTTCTTCGTGGGGTGGTCGCAGGTCACGGGCTGCGGCGCTGGTTGCCGTCGGCGGCGTGCTGGCAGTCAACACCCTGCTGGCACCGATGCCACCCGAACCCCCGCTGAACCGGGTCCTGGTCGCGGCCGAGGCCATCGGGCCGATCAACCCGGTCGCCGAGGCGCTGAGCTTCGGGGTGATGACCGAGGGCAACGCCGGCGTGTTCGACAACGAGAACGAGGGCACCCTCGCCGTCGGTGGTGACCTCACCTTCGGCGGCTACCAGCTGGCCGGGGCGACCGCCGGGTCGTTCGTCGTGCCGGGCGACGCCAACCCGACCGCGCTGGTCGTGGGTGGACGGGTGAACTTCGCCGGCAGCGTCGGCGGCAGCCGGCTCCAGGTGCTCAACAGCGGGTACGCCAAGGTCGGCGACCTGACCGGCACGTTCGTCCGGGACACCGACAACAACGGCGCCCAGGTCAACACCCGGATCCTGCCGTCGGACAACTACGACGCCGCCCCTCGGGTCGAGTTGGTCACCCGGCAGCCGGTCGCCAGCGTCGGGCCCGCTTCCCCGATCAACTTCGCCGGAGCCTTCGCGAGCTTCCGCGACACCACCGCCGGCCTGGCCACCTGCGACAACACGGTGGTGCTGCGCACACCGAACGGTGACGTGCTGCCCCGGCCGATCCCGGCGGGCAGCAACGCCGTGGTCACCCTGACCCCCGGTGTGACGAACGTGCTCAACCTCAGCGCGGGCGATCTGAACAACATTCAGACGCTGACCTTCGCCAGCCAGCCCACCGCGGACACCCCGTTACTGGTCAACGTGGACACCAGCGGCGTTGGCAACGACTTCGCCTGGACCGCCCCGAACTTCGCCGGCATCGGCGGCCCGCAGGCGTCCTACATCCTGTTCAACTTCCCGACCGCCACCGCGCTCACCCTCACCCCGGGGGCGGCCACGGTCGAGGGCACCATCTACGCCCCCAACGCCAGCCTCACCGACCTCTCGGCCAGCAACACCGAGGGCAGCGTCATCACCCGTACGCTGGAGCACCGCGGCGGCGAGATCCACTACTTCCCGTTCAGCACCACGCTGGCCTGCGCGGGCGGCACCCCGGCGGACATCGACCTGGTCAAGTCGTCGACCACCACGGTGATCACCAGCGTCGGTCAGCAGGTCCCGTACTCGTTCCACGTGGTCAACACCGGCGGCGTCCCGCTCACCACCATCTCGGTCACCGACACCCAGACCCCGCCGTCGTCGAACGGCAACCTGGGCCCGATCACCTGCGCCGCCACCACCCTCGCCCCCGGGGCGCGGACCGCGTGCACCGCCACCTACACCGTCACCCAGGCCGACCTCGACAACGACGGGGTCACCAACGTGGCCACCGCCCAGGGCACCCCGCCCGGTGGTCCCCCGGTGGTCTCCGAACCGGAGACCCTGACCATCCCGGCGCAGGGGCTCACCGCCGCCGTCACCGTGCTGAAGTCGTCCACCACCACGTCGATCGGCTCGGTGGGGCAGCAGGTGCCCTACCGCTACCTGGTCGCCAACACCGGCGGTCTGACCCTGACCAACGTCGGCATCACCGACGTGCAGGCGCCGCCGTCGTCGAACGCGAACCTCGGCCCGATCACCTGCCCGCAGACCACCCTCGCGCCCGGCCAGACCACCACCTGCACCGCCACCTACACCGTCACCCAGGCCGACCTCGACAACAACGGGGTCACCGACACCGCCACCGCGCGGGGCACGCCGCCCAGTGGCCCGCCGGTCACCTCGCCACCCTCGACACTGACCATCCCCGAGGCGGGGCTGACCCCGTCGATCGCGGTGACGAAGACCTCCACCGCCGCGTCGATCACCACGGTCGGGCAGCAGGTGCCGTACACGTTCCAGGTGGTCAACACCGGCGGACTCACGCTGACCAACGTCAACGTCACAGACGTGCAGGCGCCGCCGTCGTCGAACGCCAACCTCGGCCCGATCACCTGCCCCGTCACCACACTCGCGCCCGGCGCGCAGACCGCCTGCACCGCCACCTACACCGTCACCCAGGCCGACCTCGACAACGACCAGGTCACCAACACCGCCGTCGCCCACGGCACCCCGCCCGGCGGCGGCACGCCGGTGGACTCGCCGCCCTCGACGCTGACCCTGCCGGAGACCGGCCTGGTCCCCTCGATCGCGGTGGTGAAGACGTCCACGACCACCACGATCACCACCATCGGGCAGCAGGTGCCGTACACGTTCCAGGTGGTCAACACCGGCGGGTTCACCCTGACCAACGTCGGCGTCACCGACGTGCAGACCCCGCCCTCGTCGAACGCCAACCTCGGGCCGATCACCTGCGCGGCGACCACCCTCGCCCCCGGCGTCCAGACCACCTGCACCGCCACGTACACGGTCACCCAGGCCGACCTGGACTTCGGCGCGGTACGCGACGCCGCGACCGCGCAGGGCACCCCACCCGGCGGCCGCCCACCCGTGCAGTCGCCGCCGTCGACGTTGACGATCCCGGGCGACGTGGTCGCGCCGGCGATCGCGCTGGTGAAGTCGTCCACCGCCGCGACCATCAACGCGGTGGGCCAGCAGGTGCCCTACCGGTTCCTGGTGGCCAACACCGGCGGCGTCACCCTGACCAACGTCAACGTCACAGACGTGCAGGACCCGCCGTCGTCCAACGCGAACCTCGGGCCGATCACCTGCCCGCAGACCACCCTCGCCCCCGGCGAGACCACCGTGTGCACCGCCACCTACACAGTCACCCAGGCCGACCTCGACCACGACGAGGTGACCGACATCGCCACCGCGCACGGCACCCCGACCGGCACGGAGGAGCCGGTCGACTCGGACCAGTCCGTGCTGACCATTCCGGCAGCCGACGTCACCCCGTCGATCTCGGTGGTCAAGTCGTCCACCACCACGTCGATCACGACGGTCGGGCAGCAGGTGCCCTACCAGTTCCTCGCCATCAACAACGGGGGCGTCACGCTGACCAACGTCGCCGTCACCGACGCGCAGACACCACCCTCGTCGAACGCGAACCTCGGGCCGATCACCTGCCCGCAGACCACGCTCGCGCCCGGTGCGGTGACCGCCTGCACCGCCACCTACACCGTCACCCAGGCCGACCTGGACAACAACGCGGTCGTCGACGTCGCCACCGCGCACGGCAACCCGCCGGGCAGTGACACCCCCATCGACTCCCCACCGTCCACACTGACGATCCCGGAGACTGGACTGGTCGCCGCGATCTCGGTGATCAAGTCCTCCGAGACCGTCACGATCGGCGCGGTCGGGCAGCAGGTGCCCTACCGGTTCCACGTGGTCAACACCGGCGGGCTCACCCTGACCACCGTCACCGTCACCGACGTCCAGGCACCACCGTCGTCGAACGCCGGTCTCGGGCCGATCACCTGTACGACCACCACACTCGCCCCTGGCGCGTCCACCGACTGCACCGCCACGTACACGGTCACGCAGGCCGACCTCGACAACGGCGGGGTCACCGACACCGCCACCGCACACGGGACGCCGCCGGGCGGGGGGACACCGGTGAACTCGCCGCCCTCGACGCTGACCATCCCCGAGGCGGGGCTCAGCGCCGACATCGAGGTGATCAAGTCGTCCACGACGGTGGCGATCACCGCGCCGGGGCAGCAGGTGCCGTTCACCTTCCTGGTGGTCAACACCGGTGGCCTCACGCTCACCGGCGTGACCGTCACCGACACCGTGCTGCCGCCGTCCGAGCGCGTCCTGCTCGGGCCGATCACCTGCGGTCCGCAGAACACACCGAACGGTGCGGTGACCCTGGCTCCGGGCGCTGACATCCAGTGTCGGGCGACCTACACGGTGACCGCCGAGGACTTCGCCGGCACGGCGCTGATCAACGTCGCCACCGCCACCGGCACACCACCGATCGGGGCGCCGCCGGTCTCCCCGCCGTCGTCGCTGGACATTCCGATCCCGCATCCGGAGATCGCCATCACCAAGGCGGTCACGCCCAGCGTGGTGTCCGCGGCCGGTGACACCGTCACGTACCAGTTCGTGGTGACCAACACCGGCACCACCTCGCTCAGCGCGGTGACGGTCGACGAGACCGAGTTCTCCGGCACCGGCACGCCCGGGGCGATCACCTGCGGCACGCCGCCGGTGGCCAGCGGCAGCGTCACGCTGGCGGCGGGGGCGAGCACCACCTGCACGTCGACCTACGCCGTCACCGCGGCCGACATCGCGGCCGGCCGGATCACCAACACCGCCGTCGCCGCCGGCACGCCGCCGACCATCCCCGGACAACAACCGCCGGGACCGGTACGTTCCGATCCGGCCACCGCCGAGGTCACGGCCACCCGGGGTGCGGCGATCACCGTGGTGAAGTCCAGCAGCACCGACAAGATCGGTCGGCCGGGCCAGCAGGTGCCGTTCCAGTTCGTGGTCACCAACACCGGGCAGGTGGCCCTGACCGACGTGACGGTCACCGACACCCTCACCGCGCCGGCCGCGCCGACGAACCTCGGCCCGATCACCTGCGGCCCGGACCGGACCGCCAACGGGGCGGTGACCCTGGCGGCGGGCGCCGCCGTCACCTGCTCGGCGACCTACACCGTCAGCAAGGCCGACTACCACCACGGGTCGCTGCGCAACACAGCGACCGCGACCGGCACCCCGCCGGACAGTCCGGCACCGCTCTCCCCCGAGTCCACCATCACCATTCCGGTGCGGGGCAAGCTCCCGGTGACCGGCGAGTCCTTCCCGATCGGGGGCTGGATGACCGCCGGCCTGCTGGCGGTGCTCCTCGGCGCCACATTGCTGCTGATCGTCCGGCAGCGTAGGGCCCGCGCCTAGCGCGGAACAGTCGCGAGGGTCGGACCGGAGGGGAACCGGTCCGGCCCTCGCGCCGTGTCACGAGGCGGCGCTGCGGCAGCCACTCCACAGCGTGGAGCCGTCGGCGGCACGGCCGGCCATCAGCTCGTCGGCCCAGATCGGCAGGGTCTCTTCGGTCATGTCCGTCCCTTCGACGCCGCGGTTGTCCGGCTTCCCCGGTGGGAGTCGGAGATGGGTGCTCGGCACCCGGCACTCCGGGTGCCGGGGATGTCTCGCGTCACCCGGCACCCGTCGTCCCCCGTGTCAGAAGCGTGCGTCAGGGGTCTTGGACAAACCTTGCAAGAAGCCTGAGATTCCCTGCTGATCGACACGAGGTCGCCGAAGTCGGGGTGTCCCGGCGGCCTGGATGCCCCGACTTCACTGATCGCGTGTTGATCAGGCCGGTCGGGCCCGGACGTGGAGCCGCTCCCCCTGCGGGCCGAAGAGACTGAGGGCCTCGGCGACACCGGGCCCGGGGTTGAGCACGAGGTGCGGAACGCGGGTGTCGAACTCGGCCACCTCGCCCGGGGTCAGGGTCAGGTCGCGGTCGCCGAGCAGCAGGCGCAACCGGCCGGAGAGCACGTAGAGCCACTCGTACCCCTCGTGGGTTTGCGGGGTCCGCTCCCCGGCCCTCGGATCCGGCGGGAAGATCTGTTTGAACGCCTGCAGGCCACCCGGTCGGCGGGTCAGTGGCAGGAACGTGACCCCGTGGATGACGATCGGCTTGGGGCGTACCCGGGGGTCGCCGGTGGCCGGCGCGTCGACCAGCTCGTCCAACGCCACCTGGTAGGCCCTCGCCAGCGGGAGCAGCAGTTCCAGGGTGGGCCGGCGGCTGCCGGACTCCAGCCGGGACAGGGTGCTCACGGAGATGCCGGTCAGGTCGGCGAGCTGGGTCAGCGTGGTCCCCCGCTGGTGGCGCAGGGCGCGCAGCCGTGGGCCGACGGCCGCCAGCGCGGCGGTGTCCTCGTTTGCCATAACGGCAAGAATAGTTGCCACTTTTCCGGCGACGACGGATGGTGGGCTCAGCCGACAAGGTATGAGGGAGAACCGGTGGACGAGACATACGACGTGGTGGTGGTGGGCGGCGGCGCCGCGGGGCTCAGCGGAGCCCTGGCGCTGAGCCGGGCGCGGCGATCGGTGCTGGTGATCGACGCCGGCGAGCCGCGCAACGCGCCCGCCGGCCACGTGCACAACTACCTGGGGCGCGAGGGGACGCCGCCGGGCGAGCTGTTCGCGGCCGGGCGGGCCGAGGTCGCCGAGTACGGCGGGCAGTTCCGCGCCGGGCTGGTGCGGGCCGTGACCCGCGACGACGACGGGTTCCGCCTCGACCTCGACGACAGCAGCTCGGTGCGGGCCCGTCGACTGCTGGTGGCCACCGGGCTGACCGACGAACTGCCCGACGTGCCCGGGCTGGCCCAGCGGTGGGGACGCGACGTCCTGCACTGCCCGTACTGCCATGGTTGGGAGGTCCGGGACCGGCGGATCGGCGTCCTGGCCACCGGGCCGCTGGCCACCCACCAGGCCGAGATGTGGCGACAGTGGAGTTCCGACGTGCTGCTCCTGCTGCACGACGCTCCCGCACCGGATGCGGAGACCGCCGAGCGGCTCGCCGCCCGCAGCATCGCGGTGGTGCCGGGTCCGGTCGCCGCCGTGGAGGTGACCGACGACGTGCTGACCGGCGTACGGCTCGCCGACGGGCGGGTGGTGGCGCTGGACGCGGTCGTGGTCGGGACGCGGCTGACTCCCCGCGCCGGCCTGCTGGTGGGGCTGGGCCTCGCGCCGGAGCAGGTGACGATGGGTGATGTCGTGATCGGTGCGCAGATCCCGGCCGACCCGACCGGAGCGACGAGCGTGCCGGGTGTCTGGGTGGCCGGCAACATCGCCGACATCCGCGGTCAGGTCATCACGTCCGCCGCCGCCGGCCTGACCGCCGGCGCGGCGATCAACGCCGATCTCATCGCCGAGGACACCCGGGCGGCGGTGGCCGCGTACCGGCAGGTGGTGGCCACCGCGTTCGAGGAGCCGGCGTGGGAGGAGCGGTACCGGTCCAAGCCCGCGGTGTGGAGTGGCCAGCCGAACCCACAACTGGTCGCCGAGGTCGCCGACCTGGTCCCGGGGCGCGCGCTGGATGTGGGCAGCGGTGAGGGCGCCGACGCGGTGTGGCTGGCCGAGCGGGGCTGGCGGGTGACGGCGGTGGACATCTCCACCACCGCGTTGAGCCGAGCCAGCGCGCACGCCGACAGCGTCGGCGTCGGCGACCGGATCGAGTTCACCCACGCCGACCTGCGCGACAAGCCGCCCGCCGAGCAGGCGTACGACCTGGTGTCCGCGCAGTTCATGCACCTGCCCCCGGTGCAGCGAGGCGAGTTGTTCGCCCGGCTGGCCGAGGCGGTGGCACCCGGTGGGGTGCTGCTGATCGTCGGGCATCACCCGTCGGACCTGTGGACGTCGGCGCGCCGGATGCACATGCCGGACATGATGTTCACCGCGCAGGACGTAGCCGCCACCCTGAACCCGTCCGACTGGGAGGTGCTGGCCGCCGAGGCCCGCCCCCGCCCGGCCACCGCACCGACCGGCGAGCAGATAACCATTCACGACGCAGTCCTGCTGGCCCGCCGCCGCTAGCCCGCTCCGACCCCGTCGATCATGGAGTTGTGGTGCCGGAATGGTGGTGGTCCACGACCTATGTCGCCCACCACAACTTCATGATCGACGCGAGATGAGGGGGCTCTACGAGACGTGGTGGGGCGGGACTTCGCATGCGGTCGGCTCGGCGGTAGCGTTGCGCCACACTGACGGCCCGCGGGGCAGGCGACCGCCGACCCGCACGCCCCCGATCGTACGGAGGATGGTGCATGTCCATCGGCGCTGAGCCGCACGCAGCACGCGACGATGCGGCCTCCCGGCCGAGCTTCGAGCTCGCCCTGCGCGGCTATGACAAACGCCAGGTGGATCGGCACCTGGAGCAGCTCGACGGTCAGATCGCGATGCTGAGTGGCGAGCACGGTCGCTCCGCGGTCCGGGTCCGTGAGTTGACCGCCGAGGTGCAGCGCCTGCGCGCCGAGTTGGCCGAGATGCGGGAGCAGCCGGTGCAGGTGGACCGTGCCTCGATCCACGATCTGGGCCCGATGGTCGCCGAGATCATGACGCTCGCCGACAAGCAGGCCGCCATGATCATCGAGTCGGCCAGCGACCGGGCCAACGAACTGCGCGGCGAGTCGGAGCGGATCCTCGCCGACACCCGTGAGCGGGCCGCGCAGGCACGGCAGGACCTGTCCGAGGAGTTGGCGACCCGGCGTTCCGAGCAGGAGCAGGCGCACGAGGAGCGGCGCACCCTGGCCGAGGCCGAGTTGACCGCGATCCGCGAGCACGCCGAGCAGTTGCGCGCCGACGGTGAGGCCGCACACGAGCGCGCCCAGCACGAGGCGAAACGGATCACCGAGCAGAGCGCCCAGCAGCTCAACCAGACCCGGGTCGCCGCCGACGCGCTGATGAAGTCGGCCCGTACCCAGATCCAGCAGGAGCTCCAGTCGGCCCGCTCCAAGAACCAGCAGGAGATGGCCCAGTGGCAGGCCAGCGTGGAGCGGGAGGTCAACGAGCGGCGCACGGCCGCCGAGCAGGACATCGCCGAGCAGCAGGCCGCCGCCGAGCAGGAGCTTGCCGAGCAGCGCAGCTCCACCGAGCAGCAGATCGCCGCGCTGCTGGCCGAGGCGCAGCAGCACGTGACCGAGCTACGTAACCGGGCCGACGAGCAGGCCGCCACGCACCAGGAGCAGCTCACCGCCCTTCAGCAGGAGATCGCGGAGCGCCGGCAGGAGGCCGAGGAGCTGCACGCCGAGCTGGACACCGCCCGCCAGCAGCTCGCCGAGATCCAGCAGGAGGGCGAGACGCTGGAGAACGAGCTGTCGCGGATGCAACAGCGGCTCAGCGAGGTCCGCCGGGACCTCACCGCCGAGAGCGCCCGGCTGGACGAGGCCCGCCGTGCCGGGGACTCCGCCGAACGGCACGCCAAGGAGGTACGCGCCCGGGTGCAGCGGGAGGCCAAGCGGGTGGCCGACCTCGCCGCCGCCGCGGTCATGGCGGCGGCAGCCGGTGGTCCGGAGACCGCCGAGTACCCGATGGTGGGCACCCGGTCCAGCATCGACCGGCCGAGCGCCGACCGGCCCTTCGTCGACCGGACCGGTCACGGGCGGGCCGACGCCGACCAGTCCGGCGACGAGCAGTCCGTTACCGAGCAGCCGAGGGGCGACCGGTCCGGTGCCGAGCCGGCCGACCGTGAACGCGCCGACGGTGAACGCGCCGACGGGCCGACCACTGTGGACGAGCCGGTGGCCGCGCCCACCGACCGGCCCGCCGCCCCGGACGGGCACGTCCAGGAGCCGGAGCGCATCTTCACCCGGCCAGACGCCCCGACACCCGTGCCGTTCCTCGCCTTCGGGCAGCCGGTCAGCGAGAACGGCGCCACCCGGCACTGACCACGACCACTGTCGTCCGGGCCCGCAGCGAACTCGCACGGGCCCGGGACGGTCCGGGCGCCGTGGCTACTGCCGCTCCCACTGCTCCTTGGTGATCTCGTACCGTACGCCTCCGTGCTCGGAGCCCTCGATCATCTCCAGGTCGGAGGGAGTAGGGATGGTGGCCGCGAGCGTCATGCCGAGCTTCTCCATGATGTTGCGCGATCCTTGGTTCACGGACATCGTCTCAGCCCAGACCATGCGCACACCGAGCTCCGTGAACGCCTTGCCCAGCAAGGCCCGCGAGCCCTCGGTGGCATAACCGTTGCCCCAAGCCGCCTGCCGCAGACGGTAGCCGAGTTCGACTTCGTCCAGCGGGCCCTCCGGCTCGGGTCGCAGGATGAACCAGCCGATGAACGCGCCGCCGTCCTTCTCGTGCGCGGCGAACAGTCCAAGGTCGCCGTCCCACTTCTCGTACCCGGCGAGGATGTTCGGGAGGTAGCGCTCCCGGACGAACTCCGGCGCGGTCGGGTTGCCGCCGGTCAGGTAGCGCATCACCGCCGGGTCGCTGTCCAGCTCGATCAGCAGGTCCGCGTCATCGGCAGTGAAACGGCGCAGGGCCAGTCGCTCGGTCTCCAGGTAGGTGTCCACGAGTCGATCATGTCTGATGCAGGTCGGGGCAGCCCAACGGTTTTCCTCGGCACCTCGGGGGCGGCGGAGGAGCGACCCGCGACGGCGACGACCGGATCAGATCGACGCGACCGCCGGTGTGAGTCGGCGCTCGCCCTCTTGGCCGCCGCACGGCTTGCCGGTTTGGATAGGCGCATGGCCCTGATTTCCTACGACAGCGTGGACGCAGCCGCCTTCCACGCGACCCGGCACCTGCGAAACGCCGATCTCGGGACCTGGCGTACGGCGATCAGCCGACACTTCGAGGCCCGGCCCGGGATGCGCATGCTCGACCTCGGCTGCGGCACCGGCAGTTGGGCGCACGCGTTCCGCACCTGGTGGCCTGGAGTCAGTGTCGTGGCGGTGGACCCCTCGGCGGCCATGCGCGAGCGTGCGGTGTTCCAGCCGGTCGTGCCGGGTGCCGCCGACGGCCTGCCGTTCCGGGACGGGAGTTTCGACGGGGTCTGGCTCTCCACAGTGATTCACCATGTTCCCGACCTCGCTGCTGCTGCCCGCGAGATCCGGCGGGTGCTGATACCGGGCGCGCCGGTGCTGATCCGGTCCGCGTTCGCCGGTCGGCACGAGGCGATCAGCCTGTTCCACTGGTTCCCGGAGGCCGTCGCCGTGCTGGACCGCTACCCGAGCATCGCCGACGTCGAGGCCGCGTTCGCCACCGCCGGGTTCACCATCGCGGGCTGCGAGCCGGTTCCACAGGTGACCGCCCCGTCGGTCGCCGACGCCGCCGCCGGACTTCGCCGTGAAGCGCACACTCCTCTGCAGCTGATCAGCGACGAGGCGTACGCGGCGGGCGTCGCCCGGTTGCACGATGCCGCCCGAACGCCCTCCGGCCCGGTCGTCGACGCGCTGGACCTGCTGGTGCTCCGCTGAGCCGTAACCCGGCCGACCCGGAAACCTGGACGACAGCCCTTCAACGACTGTTGACCTGGGGCAATTCTGCCCGGAACGGGGTCGCCGGTCTCCTCGGAACTGGCAGGCTGGGCTGGCCGCCGCGCACCAGCGGTGGCCGCCGGCCTGCCCGGTGACCGAGAGGAGCGCCCGGTGACCGACCGACCTGAGGAGTTCGACCTGCTCGTCGTGGGCGGCGGCAAGGCCGGCAAGACGTTGAGCATGGACGTCGCCCGCTCCGGGCAGCGGGTCGCCATGGTCGAACGCGGCATGATCGGCGGCAGCTGCATCAACGTCGCGTGCATCCCGACGAAGGCCCTGGTCACCAGCGCTCGGGCGGCCCGCCTGCTGCGCGACGCGTCCGCGCTCGGCCTGACCGTGCAGGGCGGACGGGTCGACGTGGACCTGCTGCGTGCGCACAAGCAGGACGTCGTCGAGGGGATGGTGGCCGCCAACCGGCAGCAGTTCCTCGACTCCGGCCTGCACCTGGTGATCGGCGAGGCCCGGTTCGTCGGCCCCCGGACCGTACGGGTGTCGCTCGCCGACGGCGGGGAGCGGCTGCTGCGCGGCGACGACGTGGTGATCAACACGGGTACGCGTCCACATCTGCCATCGGTGCCCGGGATGGCCGAGGCCGGGGTGCTGACCAGCGACGAGCTGCTGCGCCTGGATCGGTTGCCGGCCCGGCTGGTGGTGCTCGGCGGCGGCACCGTCGGGGTGGAGTTCGCGCAGATGTTCGCGTCGTTCGGCAGCGCGGTGACGCTTGTCGAGGGCGGCCCCCGGCTGCTCCCCCGCGAGGACCCGGACGTGAGTGACGCGGTGCTGCGGGTCTTCCTCGACGACGGCATCGACGTCCGCGTCGGCATCGCCGTCGCCCGCGTCGACCGTGACGTGGACGGCACGCTCCGGGTGACACTTGACGACGGCAGCCTGGTGACCGGGGATGACGTGCTGGTGGCGGCCGGGCGGGAACCGGTCACCGACGGGCTCGGCCTGGACGTGGCCGGCGTACGCCTCAACGAGCGCGGCTTCGTGCAGGTCGACGAGCACCTGCGCACCAGCGCCGAGCGGACCTGGGCGGCCGGCGACGTCGCCGGCAGCCCGCAGTTCACCCACGTCTCGCTGGACGACTACCGGATCATCCGGGCGAACCTCGCGGGAGGACAGCGCAGCACCGCCGACCGGCTCATCCCGTACACCGTCTTCACCACCCCGGAGCTGGCCCGGGTCGGGCTCACCGAAACCGAGGCGCGCCGCGCCGGGTACAACATCGAGGTGGCCCACCTGCCGGTCGCCGCGATCCCCCGGGCACGCACCCTGCGCCAGACCCAGGGCACGTGGAAGGCGGTCATCGACACCAACACCGACCGGATCCTCGGCGCGGCGCTGCTCGGCGCCGAGGCCGGCGAGGTGATCACCTCGGTGCAGTTGGCCATGCTCGCCGGGATGCCGTGGACCGCCCTGCGCGACGCGGTCATCACCCACCCGACCATGACCGAGGGTCTCAACCTGCTCTTCGCCTCGCTCAAGCCCCGCCCGGTCCGCTGACCCGGCGCCCTCCGTCGGAGCGCTCACACAGTTCCGGGTACGCGGCTAGCATCCGGGCATGGCCCTGACCTACGAGACAAGCCACGGCCACGACGCGGCACGCTTCTTCGGGCCGCTTGTCGACCTGTACGAGTGTGTCTACGCCGAGCCGCCGTACGAGGAGGGCCCCGACCAGGTGGCCCGTTTCCGCGACAACCTGCCCGGCGAGGCCGCCCGGCCCGGTTTCACCTTCGTGACCGTCGCCGAGGGCTCCCCCTGGTCGGTGCGGCCTACGGGTGGACCATGTCGGCCGGGAACTGGTGGTCCCGAGCCGACACCGAACCGCCCGCGCAAATCCGTGCGTCGTCGAAGCTGGCGGTCCTGGAGTGGATCGTCCACCCGCTGCGCCGTGGCGAGAGAGTCGGCGCGGAGCTGATGCGCCGGCTGCTCGCCGACCGGCCGGAGCGGTACGCCACTCTCGCCTCCGACCCCCGCTCCCGGGCACGGGAGATCTACGCGCACAACGGGTGGCGGCAGGTCGGCGCGTCGGTCCTGCCGTGGGGGCCGCCCATGGATCCGCTCGTCCGTGACCTTGACCCGAAACCGGTCCGCTGAGCGTCGCACGGCCCACGGCTAGCGGATTCCGCCGTAGGCGAGGTGACGGGCGAGGAAGCGCTCCGAGCTTTC
This sequence comes from Micromonospora sp. NPDC049101, assembly GCF_040648675.1. Taxonomy (NCBI): domain Bacteria; kingdom Bacillati; phylum Actinomycetota; class Actinomycetes; order Micromonosporales; family Micromonosporaceae; genus Micromonospora; species Micromonospora sp. NPDC049101. The sequence goes on from NZ_JBEZED010000001.1 coordinate 198,582, forward strand.
CCGCTCGAATGCGGGTACGCCGGTGTGCGGCCCAGCGTTGGCGTGCAGCGTCTTCTCCGGCGAGGCGAATGCATCGAACAGCGCGACAGCCGAGTCACGGGGCACCAGTTTGTCGTCCCACTGCAGGAGAAATTCGACAGGTACGGTGATCCGGGCCGCCGCCTCGGCCAAGGTCTCCCGGCCCACGAGGCCGAAGACGGCGGCGACGATCCGCGGCTCGGCCGCCACCAACGGCACTCCGATCGCGCTGCCCAGCGACAATCCCCAGAACCCCACCGGCCCTCCCCGCCCGACGACGTCGAGTTGTTGCAGGGCGTCCAGCACCGTTCGCCACTCCGGGACCGACTGTCTGGCGAGTTCAGCGCTGTGCCGCAGGAGCTGCGAGTCGATGGGCTCGCCGGCCGCTATCCGCTCCCGAATTCCGACCCTGAACCGCTCGGTCAGCTCGGTTCCCGACCGATCACCGTGTCCCGGTGCATCGACGGCCGCCACCGCGAAACCGTGGGCGGTGACGAAGCGGTGTGCACGGGCCACCAGACCCGAGACCAGCTTGTGGTTACCGCCGCCGTGGGCCAGCAACACCAAGGGGCGACCGCTGGCGGCACCGGCCGGCGACCAGAGCACTCCAGGGATGTCCCCGAGGGTGAAGCGACGTTCCGAGACGCCGTTCGCGATCGTCTCCGAGGTGAAGCGCATAGGTCCGGAAGATAGCCTCCGAGGGGGTTGGGCAGGAACCGGGTTCCCTCATGATGTCGGGCCCGGCCTGGACAGTGAGACCAGGCCGGGCAACGCCAGGACTTAACGGAGAGCCCTTAGCTGTGCTGCGGGATGTCCGTCGTGTACGCCAGCTCGCGGCCCGCCTCCACGTCGGAGGTCAGTGCATCGATCCGGGCCTTGACCAGTGAGTAGGAGTCCGAGCCGAGCAGTTGGTGCAGAGGAGCCTTTCCCGAGACCGCCACCTCGATGATGGCGGTTGCGGCTCGGACGGGGTCACCGAGCTGGGTGCCCGGCATCGCCAGGTGCGCCTCGGTCATCTCCCGGATCGACTCGTAGCCGGAAACGGTGGTCGGCGGCAGGCCAAGGGAGTGGGTACGCAGAAAATCGGTCTGCATGTAGCCGGGCTCCACGAGGTTGACCTGCACGCCGAAATCGCCGACTTCCGCGGCCAGTGACTCGGTCAGCCCTTCCAGGGCGTACTTCCCGGCGCAGTAGAGACCCCAGCCCGGGAAGGAGGTCAGACCGAGGATCGAGGAGATGTTGATGATGTGACCGCTGCGCTGGGTGCGCATGGACGGCAGCACCGCACGAAGAACGTTCCAGAGCCCAAAGATCTGCACGTCGAACATCTGCCGGACGTCGGCGTCGGTGACCTCCTCGATGGCGGCGAGGAAGCCGTAGCCGGCGTTGTTCACGACTACGTCGATCGCGCCGAAACGGTCGGTGGCGGAGCGGATCGCCGCCGCGACCGCCGGCTCGTTCGCGAGGTTCAGCTCAAGTGGCAGCAGCCGGGCCCGGTCCACGGATCCCAGGGCCGCGTCGAGACGCTCAGCCGACCTGGTCGTCGCCGCGACGTTGTCACCGCGCTTGAGGAGCTGCTTGACCAACTCCAGGCCGAGGCCCCGGGAGGTGCCCGTGACGAACCAGGTGGCGGGTCGGGTGGTGGGGTACGACATCGGTGTTCTCCTTGTGACTGGAGTGGCAGCGCTGTGCCCTGCCGGAGACGCGTTTCATGCTGCTGCCGGGCGGGCGGGCCGAACACCCCTGGCCAGGCCCAGCCGTACCTGGGAACGACATGCCCACCCAACCCCTGGGCGCGGCCTGTCGCGCGCGGCATCATTGGCGACATGGTGCGACGTACAGAACTGGCCGGCTTCCTGCGGAAATGCCGGGCTGACACGACGCCGGAGGCAGCGGGAATCGTCCCGCTGTCGGGGCGACGCGTCCGCGGCCTGCGCCGTGAGGAGGTGGCTCAGCTCGCCGGGGTGAGCGTCGACTACTACACCCGACTCGAGCAGGGCCGCCACAGCAGTCCGTCGGAGGCGGTCATCGACGCGTTGGGCCGTGTCTTCCAGCTCGACGCGGCCGCCCGGGCTCACCTTGTCGACCTGGCCCGGCCGGCCCGGCACCGCGCCGGGCAGGTGCCGGGCCAGCGGGTCCGGCCGGCGATGCACCAGATGATCGCCTCGATGGTCGACCACCCGGCCTTCATCGTCGGGCGCCGCACGGACATCCTCGCGTCGAACCTGCTGGCCCGCGCCCTCCTCACCGACTGGACCCAACTGCCACCCCGCGAGCGCAACTACACGCGCTGGGTCCTCCTCGACCCCGGCGCCCGCGAGGTCTACCCCGAATGGGCCACCGTGGCGGCTGACGTCGTGGGCACGCTGCGCCTCTACGCCGGCCGGAACCCCGACGACCCGCAGCTCAACGAACTCGTCGGCGAGCTGACCATCAAGAGCCCGCAGTTCCGTACGTGGTGGCACAACCACCGGGTGCACGAGCGGACCCACGGCACCAAGCACATGGTCCACCCCGTCGTGGGACCGATGACCATCCGATACGAGGCGCTGGCACTACCCGGCGACGACGACCAGACGCTCTTCATCTACACCACGGATCCCGGCAGCAGCTCACACGACAACCTGCGCCTGCTCGCGCTCTGGGCGACACAGCAGCGGTACGCCCCAACGACCGGCGCCTCCAAGGCCGCTTCCGCCCAGGGACCTGCTCGTGTGTGACCTTGACCCGAAGCCGGTCCGCTGAGCGCCGCGGAGCACGGCTACGCGGCGGCGATCTCGTCGCGTACCCGTTGTTGGAAGGCACGGGCCTGTGCCCCGGTGGGAGGGGGGCCGCCGTGGCGTGCGGCGATTGCCCGGCCGATCACCTCGGCCAGGTCGCCGGCGTCGATCAGCCGCCGACCGGCCGCGACCTTGGCCAGCCAGACGCCGTCGCGGTGGCGCACCAGCGACCGGCAGGCGCCGAGCACGGCGTCCTCCGTGCCGGGCGCGGGCCTGTCGTCCGGCGGGGTCGGCAGGGCCAGCCACCAGGACAGCGCGTCGACGAGCAGGCGGCGCAGGTCGGCCGGGGCGAGGTCGGCGAAGGTGTCCCCCGCCGGCGGGCCGAGCAGCGGCAGCCCGCTCTGGTGCAGGATGCTGCGGTCCAGCCCGTACCAGAAGCGGCCGTCGCCGACCGGCCGGTCGGCGGGGTCGAGGGTGCACCGGAACGGCATGCCGGACCCGGTGTTCAGCTCGACCTCGAAGCCCGGATCGGGGGTTCCGGAGGCGGCCACGTCCCGCCGGTACGCGACAAGTTCCAGCCCGCGCGCCGGGCAGGGCAGGGCCTCGTGGCGTAGCCGCGCCACCAGCGTCCGCTTGACGGCGTCGGTGAGCGGTCCGGCGCTGACCAACGCCACGTCCACGTCGCTGCGGCCGGCCTGGTATGCGCCGAGCCCCACCGAGCCGGCCGCGTACGCGCCGACCAGGTCGGCCCCGAGCACGTCCCGGGCGGCGGCGACCAGGTCGTCCAGATAGTGCTGAAGTGCGGAGTCCACGGGCCATCATGGCGCACGGGTCGGAGCCGGGCGGGACTACCCCGCGTAGAGCAGCAGCAGGCCGGCGACGGTGTAGGCGACCATCAGGGCCAGCAGCGGGAGTTGACCGGCCACCGCCCGGGCCCGGGGGAACAGGTACAGGGCGCGGTCGTGGGCGAGCAGTGTGCCGACCAGGTGTCCGAGGACGATGACGGTGATCTGGAGGCTGGCCACCCCGGAGGGCGTGACCAGCCCGATGTGCGGCTCCCAGTCGGCGGTGCCGAGCCAGTTGGCGCCGGTGCCCAGCGGGTCGGAGAGCAGCGCGACGGTGCGTTGGCCTTCCAGGATCAGCAGCGAGTAGTAGTGCGCCACCACGTAGCCCACCGCGATCGGCACGATCGAGTGGGCGATCTCGCCCGGCACCGCTCGGGTTTCGGCCGGGTCGGCTCGCCCGATGCGGGCCGCGGCCGCGGTGGCGAGCAGGTACGCCACGGCGACGGCGGCGATGACCAGGATCAGCCCGCCGCTGCCGGTGACCGCCGGGTGCAGGCCGTTCTCCTGGCTGAAGCGCAACCAGCCCGGCGCGTTGGAGAGGCTGTCGTACATCGTCGAGCCGAGCAGCACGACCGCCACGGCGACCAGCCCGGGCCGGGGCCGCAGGCCGGCGATCCCGTCGAGCGGGTTGCGCCAGACCAGTACGCCGTCGGCGGCACGGCCGATCGGGGCGAGCTGACCGACCAGGGTGCTGTACACCTCGAAGGGGTCGGCGCGGTCGAACCAGCCGACGCCGAACAGGGCCGCTCCGACCAGCATGACCACCGCGTACGCGGCGAGCCAGGCGGTGATGACCGGCAGGGTGGCCCGTTCGGGTGCGACAAGTTCCAGCCAGACGAATCCGAACAGTGTGGCGGCACCCGGCCACAGCCCCACACCGGCTGGCAGCTCACGGAGCCCACGGTCCGGGTCCCGGCGCGCCGCCAGCGCGACGAGCAGATGCACCGTACGCAGCGGGTTGAGCGCCCGCCAGACCGGGCCGAGCAGCAGTGACAGTGGGGCCAGCCCGACCCAGAGCAGCACGTAGAGCGCGCCGGCGCTCGGGTTGTCCGCGGTGTCCGGCCCACCCAGCAGACCCACGCAGAACCAGACGGCGGCGAGCAGGCCGACCCCACGCAGCGTCCACCGCAACGGTGGTGCGTCGACGAGCCGGGCGAGCCGTCGCGGCACCGGGTGGCCGCCTGTCGCGTCCCGGTCGAGTCGGGGTTCGCGCCAGAGCAGGCCCAGCGCGAGGAACGTGACGACGAGGGTCAGCGCGGCGGCGACGACCAGCTGCGGCAGGGTGATCGGCAGGTCCTGGCGGCCACCGACGCCGTGTGCCAGCAGCGTTGCGGGGTCGCTCATCTCGGTCAGCGGACGACGAGCTGGAACAGCACCAGCTCGGTCTCGTGCGTCTCCACCTCGAACAGACCGGTCTTGTCGGCCCGGAAATCCACCGAGCCGGGCTTGCCGGCCGGCAGTCGCGCGCCCAGGTCGTAGCCGTGCACGTGCAGTTCGTCCGACACGTCGGAGGTAACGGTGATCCGGACCAACTGTCCCTTACCCACGGTGATCCGTCCGGTCGGCGGACTGATCCGCCGCTTGGCGATCGTCACGACGATCTCGCGGTCCGCCGCCGGTGCGCTGGGTGACGGGCTGGCCGTCGGGGTCGGCGCGGTGGTGGCGGCGCTCGGCGCGGCGGCGGACGTGGTCGGCGCGGTCGGGGTGGCCACGGACGGGTCGTCGTCGTGCCCGCAACCGGCGACGAGCAGGGCGGTGAGAACACCGGCGGTGAGGGCGGCAGCGGCGCGGGGGGTGGGGGTGCGGGCGAACACGGGCGGGCTCCGAACGACGCGAGGGGGACGGGTGGCGGGGTGATCGTCGGGGAGGAGAACTCTACGTCTTGTTCGGCGGCGGCGAAATGACCATGATGAACGAATGCCATCGAGGTTGGTCACTGTGCGTAACACCCTGAGTCGTGCCGTGGCGGCGTTGGCCGCGATGCTCGTGGTGTCGCTGCTGTTGCCCGCCGCTCCGGCGTCCGCGCACGGCCAGTTGGCGACCTCCACCCCGCTGACCGGCACCGTGGTGCGCGAGCCGCTGACCCAACTGGCCCTGTACTTCACCGAGAAGCCGGCCGCGAACGCGCACTTCACCGTCACCGGGCCGAACGGCTCCCGGGTGGACAGCGGCTGGTCCGCCGGCGAGCCGAAGCGGCTGGACAAGCCGGTCACCGAATACTTCAAGGTCAACGGCGTGTTCGAGCCACGGCTCTACCACACCGGTTTCCCGGCCCTGGTGACCGTCGCGCACTGGCCGGCGAAGGGCCGCTACACCGCCAACTACCTCTCCGTCGCCTCCGACGGCGAGACGGTCCGCGGCACCGTCACCTTCGACTACCAGGGGCGCAGCACGGCCGCGCCGGCCGGTTGGACGGCGCCCACGGCGGGGCCGGACCCGGCGCTGCTGGCCCAGGCCGAGGGCGAGGGATCGGCCGCCCCGGCGGCGACCGACAGCCCGGTGGCCCCGACCGGCGCTCCGACCGCCGCCAGCGAGGAGCGGTCCGGCGGGTTCCCGGCCTGGCTGGTCCCGGCCCTGATCGTCGTCGTGGTCTCCGCGATCGTGCTGGTGGCGGCACGCCGCCGACCCGCCGCGCGCACGGCCGCCACACCGGGCCGCCGACCCGCCGGCCCCGCCCGCAAGGCCGGTGCCCCGGCGCGTCAGTCCACCACCCCTCGCAAGACCGGTCGTCCGGCCCGGCGCGGACGGCGGTAGGGCCGCCCCGACATCCGGCATTCACCGCGTATCACCACGGACTTTCGTACAGACATCGGGAACTTTTGATGTATCGACGCGAAGCCATGGACAGTCAAATCGAAACGCCTTAATGTCTCGACCCATCAACCCGATGTTTCCGCAATGTCACTCGTCGGCGTCGAGGACGTTACGGAGCCGGGCCCGACGGCCTTCCTCACCGCTGCCTCGCACCGGCCGTCGGACACTCCACTGCCTCCTGGAGGAACGATGGGCCCACGCCTGCAACGCCGACTCCACCATCCCGTCCTGGGTGCGCTCGCACTCGTCCTCACCACCGGCCTCTGGGCCGCTCCGGCCACCGCCGCCCCCGCGCAGGAACCGGGCGTCACGCTGCGCGTCTTCGACGTGCAGGTGCCACTCTCCGAGCTCTGCACCCTCAAGCCCGCGCAGACACCCAACGTGGACAAGCTGATGTCCACGATCAACTGGACGTCGGCGGCCGACTTCGGTTTCGAGGACAACTTCGTCTCGCAGGTGCTCGGCAACATCACCACCACCCAGGCCGGCAGCTACACGTTCCGGCTCAGCAGCGACGACGGGTCCAAGCTGGCGATCGACAACACCGTCGTGATCAACCACGACGGTCTGCACGGTGCCACCCCGCCCAAGGAGGGCACCGTCACCCTCACCGCCGGTCTGCACCCGCTGCGCATCGACCATTTTGAGCGGGGCGGCGGACAGCAGATCACCCTGGAGTGGAAGACGCCCGGCTCGTCGTCCTTCGTGGTCGTACCGAACTCGGCGTTGAGCACCGACGCCGGGGTGGTCCGGGTGACCGCGCCGGGCCGCAAGGAGTGCGAGGGCATCGCCGACACCCCCGGCGACGGCCTCCCGCTGACCGGGGTGCACCCCGGCTACACGCTGACCAACCTGCGGCCCAGCGGCTTCCAGCCGAAGGTCACCGGAATGGACTGGCTGGCCGACGGCCGGCTGGTCATCTGCACCTGGGGCGGCAGCGACCAGTCCGGCACCTCCCAGGACGGTGAGGTCTGGATCCTCGGCAACACCGGCGGCGCGACCACGTCGGGCGCCGTGACCACCAAGAAGATCGCCGGTGGCCTGAAGGAGCCGCAGGGGCTCAAGGTCGTCGACGGGGTGGTCTACGTGTCGGAGAAGCAGCGGCTGACCCGGCTGGTCAACACCGGCGGCGACGAGGTGGCCGAGCGCCTGGACACCGTCGCCACCTGGCCGTACGGCGGCAACTTCCACGAGTTCGCGTTCGGGCTGCTCTACCAGGACGGGTTCTTCTACCTGAACCTGTCGGTGTCGATCAACTCCGGTGGCGCCACCACCAACCCGCAACCCGCCACCAACCGGGGCACCACCCTCAAGGTCAACAAGGACACCGGCGCGGTCAGCTACGTCGCGGGCGGCCTGCGTACCCCACACGGCATCGGGTGGGGCCCGGAGGGCGGCATCTTCGTCACCGACAACCAGGGCGGCTGGCTGCCCTCGTCGAAGTTGGTGCACGTCAAGCAGGGCCGGTTCTTCAACCACTACACGAACCCGGCCGGCCCGTTCGACACCGCCCTGGTCACGCCGCCGGTGCTGTGGATGCCGCAGAACGAGATCGCCAACTCGCCCAGCACGCCGCTGTACCTGACCAGCGGCCGTTACGCCGGCCAGTTCGTCATCGGCGACGTGACGTACGGCGGCCTGCAACGGGCCAACGTGGAGAAGATCAACGGTGAGTACCAGGGCGCCCTGTTCCGGCTCACCCAGGGCCTGGAGGCGGGCGTCTCCGAGGTCAACATCGGCCCGGACGGTGCGATCTACGTCGGCGGGCTCGGCGCCGGTGGCAACTGGGGTCAGACCGGCAAGCTGTCGTACGGCCTGCAGAAGCTCACCCCGACCAGCACCACCGCGTTCGAGATGCTCGCCATGCGGGCCACCACGACCGGCTTCGAGGTGGAGTACACCCAGCCCGTCTCGACGGAGACCGCCGCCGACCTAGCCGCGCACTACAAGCTCAAGCAGTGGCGGTACGAGGCGACCGCGAACTACGGCGGCCCGAAGATCGACGAGGAGACGTTGAGCGTCACCTCGGCCACCCTCTCGGCCGACGGCCGGAAGGTCTCCCTGACCGTCGCCGGCCGCAAGGCCGGACGGGTCGTCCACCTGCGTTCACCGCGCCCGTTCACCGCCACCGGCGGCGAGTCACTGTGGAGCACCGAGGCGTGGTACACGCTCAACTCGATCCCCGGCAGCCCTCCCGCGCCCACCGGCGGCACCATCACCGGCGTCGGCGGCAAGTGCCTGGACGTCGACAACGCCGGCACCGCCGACGGCACGAAGATCCAGCTCTACACCTGCAACGGCACCGGCGCGCAGTCGTGGTTGCGCATCGGCGACACGTACCGGGTCCTGGGCAAGTGCCTGGACGTGGACAACGGCGGCACCGCCAACGGCACCAAGGTCCAGCTCTGGACGTGCAACGGCACCGGCGCGCAGGTCTGGCAGCCACAGGCCGACGGGTCGATCCGCAATCCGCAGTCCGGCAAGGTCGTGGAGGCCGCCGGCGGCAGCACCGCCAACGGCACCCAGATCCAGCTCGGCACGTACGCGGGCGGCGCCCACCAGAAGTGGGTCATCGGTGCCGGTGTGACCGGCTGACGTCGGACGAGGGGCGCGGTCTGACCGGCGGGTCGGCCGCGCCCCGCTCGTTCAGCGCAACAGCACCGGTCGGTTCCCCCGGGCGCCGACGAGCTGGCCGTGGACGTTGATGTCCTCGATCACGTCGGTCTCCCGCACGCCCCGGGTGGTCAGGTCGGTCATCACCCCGTCGCGCCAGAGAAACGGCTGCCACTGCGTGGTGGTGGTGCTCCGGCCCACCACCACGCCCCGGTCGTTGATCGCGGTGGCCCGGCTCCAGTCGCCGCCGAGGGTGCCCAGGTCGGTCAGTGTCCCGTTCTGCCAGCGGAAGGCCCGCCCGTTGGCCGCGCCCACCACCTGGCCCCGGTTGTTGACGCCGACGGCCTCGCTGCCGATCCGAGTGAGCACACCGTCGCGCAGCCGGCCGCCGACACAGGTGCACGGATAGTCCTGCGGCGGCACGTTCCACCCGCCCACCACGTCACCGACGTTGTTGAAATCGGCGGTGAACTCGTAGAAGTACTGCTGACCCAGGTCGGTGAAGGTGCCGTCGCGCCACAGGAACCGGTGCGGCATGTCGCCGGCGGGTTCGCTGGTGCCGAGCACCTGCCGCCGGTCATTGACGCCGATCGCCACGCTGTTCTCCCCGCCCAGGGTGCCCAGGTCGAGGAGGTGACCGTTGCGCCAGAGCACCGCCCGGGTCAGGTAGTCGGGACCGAACGAGGTGATCGCCACGTCGCCGAACTCGTTGACGTCCACGGCCTCGGAATCCGTGTCGCCCGGCAGCACGCCGAGGTCGGTGATGACGCCGTGGCGCCAGCGCACGGCGTGCCGGGCGCCGCTGGCGACGGTGCTCCAGCCGACGATGTCGCCGCGGTCGTTCATCGCCGTCGCGGCGCCGTCTCCCCCGCTCAGCGTGCCGAGGTCGACGACCCGGTAGGTACGCGGGGACGCGGCGGCGGGAACGGGGGCAAGGGTGGTCAGGGCGACGACCGTCGTCGTCGCGACGGTCAGCAGGGAACGCGGGGACAGCACGGACGCCACGGGGACGCTCCTCGCATCGGAGCGGCGAAGGCCCGCGGACGGGCGCGACCGGGCCTCACCACTGTGCGTTCAAACGGTCACGCACAGTAGAGCCGGCATGGCGCCCGGCACGCCAGGGACCGAACGGTCATCGATACCTGGGCGTCCGGCCGTACCCGCGTGGGTCAGGGGCCGTGCGGCAGTGGCTGGGCCAGCGCCCGCAGATCCGACGGGAGTTGGGCCAGGGCGTCCTCGAACTCCCGGTGCCCGACCACCCGGTGCATCGTCTGCAGGACCGCCCGGGCACCCCGCTCGGCGGCGGGTCGGTCGATCCCGGCGCGGTCGGCCACCCGGCGCAGAAACTCGTCGTAACCGAACGCCTCGGGCGGCTCCGCGCCCTTGACCAGCAGCGGGCTCAGCTCGTCGGCCAGGTGGGGGGCCAGCGCGCCCGCCTCACCACCACTGAGGCGCTCGGTGAGGGTCCGCAGAACAGCCTCGGTCAGTGGGCGCGCCTGCGCCGGCGGAATGCCCGCCCGCGCGGCAACCTTGTCGACGAACCCCAGCTCGGCCATGCCCCCGCCCTTCACTTCGGAAAGGCGTGCCTACCCCGGCCGGCCGGTGGCAAACCCCGCCCGCCGACCTGGACGCCCACCGGCCCCACGGCCGGTGAGCCCTCGTCGCGCGCCCGCCCGGTCGTTCTGTTCGTTGCTCCGCGCGGGACGGTCCCCTTCTCGTACGGTGAGATCGGACCGGGAACCCGACGGCGGCGGTGTGCCACAGGAGGAGCAGATGGCGGTGGACCTACCCGACGTGCTCGACAGGTACTTCCGGGCCATCAACGACCGGGACCTGGATGCCTTCGTCGCCTGCTTCGCGGACACCGCGAGCGTCGCCGACGAGGACCGGCTCTACGACGGACGGGCCTCCATCCGCGCCTGGCGGCAGAAGACGATGGATGCCTACTCGTACACCGCCGAGCCGGTGCGTGTCACACCGCAGGCGGGCGACTCGTACCTGGTCCTCACCCGGGTGTCCGGCGACTTCCCCGGCAGCCCGATCGAGCTGCGCTACCGGTTCACTCTGCGCGACGACCTGGTCGGCGCTCTGGACATCCGCCCGTAGCAGCCGCCCACCCGCCAGGAGGAGACCACGTGCCGCGAGTCTGGCTCATCACCGGTTGTTCCCGGGGTCTCGGTCGGGCGCTCGCCGAGGCCGTGCTGGCCGACGGCGACCACCTGGTCGCCACCGCCCGCAACCCGGCCCAGCTCGACGCCCTGCGCGACAGGTACGGCGACCAGGTCAGGACGGTGGCCCTCGACGTCACCGACGCCGCGGCCGCCCACGCCGTCGCCCGCACCACCGTGGACACGTTCGGCAGCCTGGACATCCTCGTCAACAACGCCGGGTACGCCGACGTCGCCGCGATTGAGGACATGCCGGAGGACAACTTCCGGGCCCAGCTCGAGGCCAACTTCTACGGGGTGGTCAATCTCTCCCGCGCGGCCCTGCCCGCGATGCGCGACCAGGGGCACGGGCACATCCTGCAGATCTCCAGCGTCGGCAGCCGGGTCGCCAGCACCGGCCTGGGCGCGTACCAGTCCGCCAAGTGGGCGGTCAGCGGCTTCTCCGGTGTGCTCGCCAAGGAGGTCGAGGGGTTCGGGATCCGGATCACCAGCGTCGAGCCGGGCGCGTTGCGGACCGACTGGGCCGGCTCGTCGATGAGCATGTTGCCGATCAGCGACCCGTACCGTCCGGTCATCGATCCGGCCGTGCAGCGGCTGCGCCAGGCCAGCGGCAACCAACCGGGCGACCCGGCCCGTGCCGCCCAAGTGATCATCCGGATCACCCAGGTCGACGACCCGCCCCTGCGGCTGCTGCTCGGCGCCGACGCCGTGGCGGGCGCCACGGCCGCCGCCGAGGCCCTGGCCGCGTCCGACGCGCGGTGGCGCGAGCTGAGCGAGTCCATCGCCTTCGACCCGGCCCCCTGACCGACGCGGCCCTTCCGACCGACGCGCCCCTTCCGACCGACGCGGCCGTACAACCGACGCGGCCTTCCGACCGACGCGGCCCCGGACCGACACCCGGCTCCCCGACCGACGCGGCGACCGGGCCGGGGTACGGGCCGGTGTGTCCGTGCGTCGCCGGATCGACCGCCGAACGGGCGGGACGGCCATTGGGCCAACAGGTGACATGATGTGTGAACAAACAGCTGTCGCTAGGAGAAGGGTTGCTGCTGCCCGATGGCGCACTTCGCGGCTCGCACGTCCACCGCACCCGGGTCGGTCGTGGTGCGGCTCACCGGCGACCCGCGGATGGTGGGCTGATGCCGCCCGAGCGACCGGAGGCCGTCGCCGAGCAGAGCGTCCCCGCCGGCCTCGCGGACACCATGTCGTACCGGGTCGCGACGGACGTGCGGGCGCTGCGCGCGTTCGTCAGCGTCGGGGCGCTGGCCCGGGGTCTGCCGGCGGAGCGGGTGGAGCTGCTGACGCTCGCGGTCAGCGAGCTGGCCACCAACACGTTGCAGCACACCACCGGCGGCGGCCGGGTCCGGCTCTGGGCCGAGTCGGGCCAGTTGTTCTGCGACGTCGTCGACCGGGGGCCGACGCGGGCGTTCGGCCGGGGCATGCCGGCCGCCGACGCGATACGGGGGCGCGGGCTGGCGATCGTGGAGCAGGTCTGCGACGAGGTCGCCGTGCTCACCCGTCCCGGCGAGACCGTCGTACGGATTCGCCTGAGCCTGTGAACACCGCCGGCGATCCACCCGCTGCGGGCCACGCCGGCTGTCACAATGCGGACAGCCCCGGGCCGACGGTGACGCCGGGCCGACACCGATCGGGAGGACGGCACGATGCCGGACAGCGCACGCGAGGCGGAGTTGCTCGATGCCGAGCGGACCCTGCAGGACGCCCAGCGGGCCGGCGACGTGGCCGCCCTCGACCAGTTGCTCGTCGACCAGCTGATCGCCATCGGCCCGGACGGCCGTGCCTACACCAAGCAGGATGACCTGGCCGCCCACCGGGACCGTCGCTCGGTGGTGCAGGAGCTGGTCGAGGAGGAGTTGGACCTGCTCGTGGTCGGCAAGACCGGTGTGACGTTCTTCCTGGGCCGGGTGTCCGGCGTGTTCGAGGGGGCGGCGTTCGCGGCGCGCCTGCGCTACACCCGGACCTGGGTCCACGACGACCCACACGGCTGGCGGGTCCTCGCCGCACACGTCAGCCCGGTCTGATCCGGGTCAGGCCCCGTCGTCGACGTCGAGCAGGCCCTGCTCGTCGAGGAACGCGAACCACCTGTCGTCGGCGGGGGTCAGCTCGGCATAACCCGGGCCGAGCACGTAGTAGTCCACGAAGGACCCGAGGTCGGGGGCGAGCTCCTCGAACGCGTCGGACATGAACCACTCGGTGCCGGTCGGTGGGAAATACCAGATGGCGCCCGTGCCACGGTCCATGAAGATGGGCTCGTCGCTGCGGGTGCCGATCACCAGCCAGCCCGCCCGGTCCTGCGGGATCGAGGAGAAGTCCGGCGCGTAGTCGAGGTGGTACTGGACTCCCGCGAGGGTCGCCGTGCTCGCCAACTCGACCCGACCGGCGCGCAGCCCGTCGGCGACCAGCAGCAGATCCCGCAGGTCGTCCGGCAACCCGACCGGAACGGCGTCGATGGCGGCACCCTCGCCGAACTCGGCGAACGCCACGCTCGCCGGCTGGTCGGCCAGGTCCACCCGCAGCTCCTCGATGAGCTGCCGCAGCTCGGGGATCAATCCACCACCTCTGTTCGCCTCAGGTCCGTCCGGTCGGCCCGGATCTGCCCTCAGCTCCGCGAACCGGTGCGCGTGTTGGTTCTACCACGCACCGGCCCGCGGGGGCGTCACCTCGCCGAATCGGCCAACCTGGCCGCCACCACCAGGTCGTTGAGCCGCGCCACCCCGGCGGGTCGCTCGGGCAGCCGGGTGTCGTCTTGCGCCTGGTCGAGCCGTGCCGTCAGCTCGGCGAGGTCACCATCCAGGACCGAGCCGGCGACGAGGTCGCCCAGCCCGCCGTGTTCGGCGGCCCGCTTCGCGGCGATCAGGTCGGCCAGGTACGCCGGCGCCGGCTCGGCGTCGAGCAGGCTCGGCAGGTGCGCCACCACCCGACCGGTACGCATCAGGTGCACGCCGGTGAGCAGCGCCCGGAACGCGTACAGCAGTGGTTTGAGCTCACCGCTAATGCCGAACAACCGTCGCTGGGTGGCGGCGAAGCCACGGTAGTGGTGGGCGTGGTGCCGGGTCAGCACCAGCGGCGCCAGCTCGACAAGCGCCGCGTGCACCGGGGTGCTCCGCACCACCAGCGGTGACAGCAGCTGTTCCAGCACGTAGCCGTTGCGACCCAGCATCAGCCGCACGAACTTGCGCAGGTCGTGCGTGACCAGGTCCAGCTCCACGCCGTCGCGGTCGGCCATCACCGTACGCGTCTCGGCCGGCTGCGCCAGCCCGATCACCTCCTCGACCGGAAGCAGGTGCGTGCCGCGCAGGTCGACGTCCGAGTCGGTGGACGGGAACCCGTACAGGTGGGCGCCGGAGACGGTCGCGAACACCAGCGGGTACGGCTGCTCGTCGACGACTGCCGCCAGGTCGATGCCGGCCGGCAGACCCGCGGACCCCAAGGTGCTCACGCCGCGCACCGCACCGAACGGTCCCGAACCGAGACCAGCCACTGTTCCACCCTCGCCTCGTCGGGCCGCTCGGGTAACGGGCTGGTGGCGAGGGCCTCCGTCATGCGGCTGACCAGCCGGTCACGCCAGGCGACGACCTCGTCCCAGGGCACCGCACCGGCCTTGACCGCCAGCAGACGGTCCCGGTCGGTGCCCACGTCCACCACCAGCCGGCCGGTGCGGACCAGGTCACCCCCGGCGGTCAGCAGGCGGATCAGGTGCATGACGTGCCGCCACACCGGCGCGCCGGAGCGGGCGATCCCACGCTCGGCCTTGCCGAACTGGGCGGTGGCGTAGCGCAGGTAGGTGTCGGCCACCCGCCGGGACAGGAAGGCCGGCGTGAGCGCCCGCAGCTCCGCGCCCAGTGGGGTGCACGTCTCGACCAGCGGAGAGTGCAGCACCTCCAGGACCGTGGGGTTGGCCGCCAACCCCAGCACGCAGACCCGCTCCACCTCCCACCGCATCTGCTCCGGCAGCGGCCCCTCGTGGTGCGACGCGGGTTTCCGCAGCCCCCAGAAGGCCGAGGCGGGTAACGCGTACACCCCGCGCCGATCGGTGTCCGAGGCCTCGCCGGCCAGGCCGAACGCCCGGGAACCCACGACGACCTGCAGGATCGTCAGGTCGTCGATCTGCTGATCGGTAGGCGGTTGCTCCATTGCGGCTTCCCCCGGGCGCTGCGTGGCCGCCCGACCGGGCGGTGTCCGGTGCACACCATGCCGGTCCCGGGGCGCCGCCGTCGAGTCGTTTCCTCAGCTCACCACGGCGCCTCAGCTCACCACGGCGTCGATCGGGCCGACGCGCAGGGTCCCGTCGTTGAGTGGCGTGCAGCGGATGCCACCGGTGGTGCGTAACGCCTTCCAGGCCCCCGGGCCGATGGTGACGTCCATCCAGGCGCAGGGCCGGGCCGCCCGGTTGACCCGCAGGCTGACCGGGCCGTCTCCGGAGTCCAGGACCAGCACCCTGCCGATCAGCTCGTCCACCGCGATGCCGGTGGTGAGGATGTTGCGCCGCACCTCGGCCAGGCCGAAGCCGACCGGCAGTGACTCCTGGGCGATGACCGTGACGCTGGCGTCGCGGTGCGCCTGTTGGCCGAAGTACCTGTCGCCGACGATGCCGAGGTGGGCCCGGATCCGGACGGCGTCGACCAGCTCACCGGGTGGGGCCGGCGCCGGGCCGTCGGCGGGCCGGCCCAGGAAGCGGTGCACGGGCGAGGCCAGCAACTCGACGATCTCCGGCATGGCAGGGATTCTACGAACCGAACCGGGTCCGGCGGGCCAGGTCGGCGGATGACCCGGTGGGGACGGCGGCGCGCGCCACCCCCCTGGCGCATCCGCGGGTGCAGAGCAAAGGGCCACGGCCTACGCCGCTCTCCCGGCGCATCCGCGGGTGCAGAGCAAAGGGGCCACAACCGGTTCAGGCAGGCGTGCCGGTGACGGTGAGGTCGCGCAACCGGCCCACGTTGTCGAACGAGCCGAACCCCACCCGCCCGGAGCCGAACGTGGTGTCCGTCGCGGTCATCAGCGGGTCGGGGTGCCCGTCGACGTGGACGGCGATCTCGCCGCTGGCCGGCAGGTGCGCCACCCGCACGTGGTGCCAGTCGGCGTCGGTGATCGCCGGGTCCGCGCCACGGGAGTGACCGTTCCACTGGTGGTCGATGCGGACCCGGTCGGCGTTGTCGACAGTGAAGATGCCGTTGTGCGGGTAGATCGTGTTGTCGGTGCAGAGGTGGGCGTAGTAGAACTCGGTGTCCGAACGCCAACCGAAGACGATGATCACGTCCCGGTTGGTGACCTCCACCGGGGTGTCCAGTCGTACCCACGCGTCGATCTCGGCCGACGACCAGGCCGGGCCGGCGGTCAGCACGGCGTACTCGAAGGGTCGGCGCGGCCCCGGCCTGCTCTCGCCGGCCTCGGCGAGGATGACCTGGTCGTGGGTGAACTGCCACCTGGTCGGGGTGACCGGCGCCCAGTTCCACGCGCCGGCGGTGCGGCGCAGGGTGGTGCCGCCGACGTCGAACTCCCGGATGCCGCTCACCGTCCAGATCCTGCCACTCAGACCGCCAGGGCCGCCCGGACCTCCCGTTCCGCCGTGACACCCCCGTCGCCGTGCGAGGTGACCCGGCCGGACTCCAGCACGTGGTAGCGGTTCGCCACCCGCAACGCGAAGCCCAGGTGCTGCTCCACGAGCAGCACACTGAACCCGGACTGCCGGGTCAGCTCGACGATCCGTTCCTGGATCTCGGCGACCACCGACGGTTGGATGCCCTCGGTCGGCTCGTCGAGCATCAGCAACCTCGGCCTGGTGATCAGTGCGCGAGCGATGGCCAGTTGCTGGCGTTGGCCGCCGGAGAGCAGCCCGGCCCGCCGCCGCAGCAGCGGGCGCAACGCCGGAAACAGGTCCAGCACCTCCGCGGTGGCCACCGCACCGTCGCGCCGCCCGTCGGCGACGAGCCGCAGATTCTCCGCGGCGGTCAGGTGCGGGAAGCTCTGCTGGCCCTGCGGGACGTACGCCATGCCCCGCGCCACCCGCTCGTGCGGCCCGAGACGGGTGACGTCCTCGCCGTCCAGCTCGATGGTGCCGGCACTCGGGCGCAGCAGCCCGGCCGCGACCCGCAGCAGGGTGCTCTTGCCGGCGCCGTTGTGGCCGAGCACGGCGGCCACCCCGTCGGGCGGGACGGTGAGGTCCACCCCGTGCAGCACCCGAGAGCGCCCGTACCCGGCGTGCACCCCGCGCAGCGTCAGCATCATGCCTCCAGGACCGTGGGGGCCGACCCGGCGTCGACCGGGTGGCCAAGGTAGACCTCCTGCACACGCGGGTCCGCCTGGACCTGCGCCACCGTGCCCTCGCTGAGCACCCGACCGGCGTGCAACACGGTGACGGTGCGCGCGAAACGGCGCAGGAAGTCCATGTCGTGCTCGATCACCACCACCGTGCGGTCCCGGCTCACCGTCTCCAGCAGGGCACCCGTGGCGTCGCGTTCCTCGTGGCTCATCCCGGCGACCGGCTCGTCGAGCAGCAGCAGCCGGACATCCTGCACCAGCAGCATGCCGATCTCCAGCCACTGCTTCTGGCCGTGCGCGAGCGTCCCGGCGAGGTGCCCGGCCCGCCCGGCCAGCCCGATGGTCTCCAGTGCCGCGGCCACCTCGTCCGGGATGCCCCGGCGACGACGGGCCAGGGTCGCCCAGCTGCGACGGGCACCCGCCGCGATGTCGAGGTTCTGCAGGACCGACAGCTCCTCGAAGACCGTCGAGGTCTGGAAGGTCCGCCCGATGCCCAACCGGCTGATCCGGTGCACCGGGCGGCCCAGCAGCTCGTGCTCGCCGAACCGGACCGAGCCGGTGGCCCGGACCAGGCCGGTGATCGCGTCGACCAGGGTGGTCTTGCCGGCGCCGTTGGGCCCGATCAGGAACCGGATGTCACCGGCGGGCACCTCCAACGAGACCCCGTCGACGGCGGTGAACCCGTCGAAGCTGACCCGCACGTCACGGACGGACAACCCGTCCAGCCGCTCGTCACTCATGCCGCCGGCACCTCCGCCCGCCCGTCGCGTCGTCGAGTAAATGGCGACCACCGGCGGCGTGCCGGTTCCGCGCCGCCGTCGCGGCGGCGGGCCAGCGCCCACAGCGACGCCAGGCCGCCAGGCAGGAACGCCACCACCACCACGAAGAGCAGACCCTGCAGGTACGTCCAGGTGCCGGGAAAACGTTCCGACAACGCGGTACGCGCCCAGGCCACCGCCACCGCGCCGAGCACCGGGCCGAGCAGGGTGGCCCGGCCGCCCACCGCCACCCCGATGACGAACTCGATCGACGGGACGATGCCGATCAACGCCGGCGAGATGATGCCCACCGCCGGCACGAACAGCGCCCCGGCCAGCCCCGCCATGCCGGCCGCGACGACGTACGCGACGAGCTTGACCGACGCCGGGTCGTAGCCGAGGAAACGGACCCGCTCCTCACCGTCGCGGACCGCCACCAGCAGCTCCCCGTAGCGGCTCTGGATGAGTTGGCGGGTCAGCGCGAGCAACGCCAGCAGCGTGCCGGCGATGATGAAGTAGACCATCCGCTGGTTGACCGGGTCGTCGAGGTTGTAGCCGAAGAAGCCCTTGATGTCGGTCAACCCGTTGGTGCCACCCGTGGTGCCCTGCTGCCCGATCAGCAGGATCACCATCGCCGCCGCGAGCGCCTGGCTGAGGATCGCGAAGTACGCGCCCCGGACCCGACGACGGAACACCAGCGACCCGAGTCCGAACGCGACAGCCATCGGCAGCAGCACCGTCGCGGGCAGCGCGAACCACGGGCTGGCGAACGGCCGCCACCACAGCGGCAGTTCGTCGAGCTGCCCGTACAGCTGCATGAAGTCGGGCATCCCACCCGGGCCCGCGTCGGCGAGCTTGAGGTGCATGGCCATCGCGTAGCCACCGAGGCCGAAGAAGACGCCCTGGCCGAGGGTGAGCATCCCGCCCCGGCCCCAGGCGATCCCGATACCGACCGCCACCATGGCGACGCAGAGGTACTTGGCGAGCAGGGCCAGCCGGAAGTCCGACAGCACCAGCGGCGCCACGGCGAACAGCAGGGCCGCACCGAACGCGAACCCGGCCGCTGTCCGCAGCCGGGAGCGGCGCGCGGACGGGCCCGGTGGTTCGGCGCCGGCGGGTGCCGGGTGGACGGCGGTGCTGGGTGGCACGGGGGTGACGGCGGTCATGCGAGGCTCCTGGTCCGCAGGGTGAACAGGCCCTGTGGCCGCCACTGGAGGAACGCGACGATCGCCACGAACACGATCACCTTGGCGACGCTGAGGGTGGTCAGGTACTCCCCGGTGGCCTGGAGCACGCCGAGGGCGAAGGCGACGATCACACTGCCCTTGAGCTGGCCAATCCCGCCGACCACGACGACCAGGAAGGCGTCGATGATCAGGTTGGTGCCCATGGTGGGGCCGATCGGGCCGAGCAGGGTGAGCGCCACTCCGGCGAGCCCGGCCAGACCGGAGCCGATGAAGAAGGTCGTCCGGTCGACCCGGGCGGTCGGGATGCCGGACACCGCGGCGAGGTCGCGGTTCTGCACGACCGCCCGAATGCGACGCCCGAGCGGGGTGAGCCGCAGTGCCAGGGTGAGCGCCGCGACCGCCGCCAACGCCAGGGCCAGGATGAACAGCCGGTTGTTGGCGATGGTCAGCCCACCGGGCAGCGCCACGTTGCCGGTCAGCAGGTCGGGAGCACGGGTCTGCACGTTCGGGCTGCCGAAGACGTCGCGGGCCAGTTGCTGCAGCATCAGCGACACACCCCAGGTGACCAGCAGGGTGTCCAGTGGCCGGGCGTAGAGCCGGCGGATGAGCAGCATCTCCAGCAGGACGCCCATGGTGCCGGCGACCACGAACGCCACCGGCAGCGCGACCACCAGTGACAGGCCGGCACCGGTGATGCTCTGTTGCAGGACATATGTGGTGTACGCGCCGGCCATGATGAACTCACCGTGCGCCATGTTGATCACGTTCATCTGGCCGAAGGTCAGCGCGAGGCCGAGAGCGATGAGCAGCAGCACCGCGCCGATGCTGATGCCGGTGAAGAGTTGACCGATGAGGACTGTCACGGTGGGTACTCCGTACTGCTGGTCGGGTGGCCCGGGCGGACCGCGCGGCAACGCGCCCGCCCGGGCCGGCATCGTCAGCTCAGGCCACTCGCCCACGGATAGGTCTTGAGGTACGGGTCCGGCTGCACCGGCTTGCCGGAGTTCCACACCTCGGTGATCAGACCGTCCGCGCCGATCTTGCCGATCCGGGCGGTCTTGGCGATGTGTTGGGTCGGTCCGTCGACAGTGACCGTGCCCTCCGGCGCGTCGAAGGTGATCCCCCCGGACGCGGTGCGGACCTTCTCCACGTCGAAGGCGCCGGCCTTCTCGACCATCGCCTTCCACAGGTGCACCGCCACGTACGCGGCCTCCATCGGGTCACTCGTCGGCTTGTCCGCCCCGTACTTGGCCTTGTACGCGGCCACGAACTTCGAGTTCGCCGCACCGGGCGTGGTCTGGTAGTAGTTCCAGGCGGTCAGCTGACCCTCCAGGTACTGGGTGCCGATGCCCTTGACCTCCTCCTCGGCGATCGACACCGACACCACCGGCATCGCGGTGGCGGTCAGGCCCGCCGACTTGTACTCCTTGAAGAAGGCCACGTTGCTGTCGCCGTTGAGGGTGTTGAACACGGCGTCGGCACCGGACGACTTGACCTTGTTGACGATCGTGCCGAACTCGGTGGACCCGAGCGGCGCGTAGTCCTCGCCGGACACGGTCATCCCGTTGGCGGCCGCGTACGCCTTGATGATTTTGTTGGCCGTCCGGGGAAACACATAGTCACTGCCGACCAGATAGACCGATTTCGCACCCTGCGCCTTGAGGTAGTCGAGCCCGGGAACGATCTGCTGGTTGGTCGTCGCGCCGGTGTAGAAGATGTAGGGCGACTGTTCGAGTCCCTCGTACTGCACGGGGTAGAACAACAACGCCTTGTTTTTCTCGAAAACCGGCTTGACCGCCTTGCGGCTGGCCGAGGTCCAGCAGCCGAAGACGGCGGCGACCCGATCCTCGGAGATGAGCTTCTCCGCCTTCTCCGCGAAGGTGGGCCAGTCCGAGGCGCCGTCCTCACCGACCGGCTGGATCTTCTTGCCGAGGACGCCGCCGGCCGCGTTGATCTCGTCGACGGCGAGCATGATGGAGTCGCGGACGGTGACCTCGCTGATCGCCATGGTGCCGGAGAGCGAGTTGAGCAGGCCGACCTTGACGGTGGAGCCGGAGACGTCGGCGGTGACGCCAGTCGCGCTTCCCGCGTCGGTGGTCTTGCTGCCGCACGCGGTCATCGCGGCCGCGGCGACCAGGGTCATGGCACCCGCCAGGATGCGGCGGCCCCGGAATAATGACATCAATTCTCCCCTGCGGTGCGCTCAAGTGGCGAATGGACGGTCGGTGCGGTCCGGTGGATCTGAGGTGGGCGATGCCGCGGTCGACGGGTGGACGCCACCGGGGCACCGCAGCGGATACGGGCAGGGAAAGCGTCGACCGGGATCATTGCGATCGTGTTTCCCGGCCCTTAATTGAGTGTTTCCCGCCGGCCGCGCGACACGGTCAGCAAAAAACGGCCGACGCCGTCAGGGAAAGACGGTGTCGGCCGCTGGAAATCTCGGAAAAATTGCCACCACAATGGTCGGCGAATGCTTTCGCCGATCGGGGACGCACATTGGTGGTGGCTGCCCGCAGGGGCAGATCCTTCACGCAGGAAGTATCTTAGGGCCGCAGCGGGTACGGCTGTCAAGGCTCACGTCGGCCCGGTCGGCGGTCAGAGCTGGGCGAGCACGGTGAAGTCGAGCCCGTCGGCCTCGGCGAGGTAGATGCGCTGACGTACGTGCCGCCGACGCAGCCGCAACCGCCCGCGGGGCCCGTGGTACGCCACGGTGTCGGCGGCCGTCTCGATGGCCCGCACGTCGAGGGTGCGGGCCTGGCCGATCAGCGCGGCGAGCAACATCACGCCCTCGTAGCAGGACTCCCCCAGGCTGCCCAGCGGCGGCGCCTCGATGCCGAAACGACTGGCGAACTCGCCGTGGAAGTCGAGGTTCTCCTGGGTCACCAGCCCGGCGAAGAAACCCGCGGTGCTGTACAGCCGCCGGGTCGCGCCGGCACCGCTGGCCAGCAGCATGTTCTCGTCCATCAGGGTGCTCAGCCGCAGACACCGCTGGTCCAGCCCGGATCGGGCGAACGCCCGGTTGAACCGCACCGCGTCCGCACCGACCAGCAGCATCACCACCGCGTCGGCGTCGCTGTGCTCGATGCGGCGCAGCACCTCGTCGAAGTCGTGCGCGTCCAACGGCAGAAAGTGCTGGCCCACCACCTGCCCGCCGCACCGCAGCGCGTACCGCTGGGCCGCCCGCGCCGTACGACGCGGCCACACGTAGTCGTTGCCGACCACGAACCAGCGACGCACCCGCTGCTCGCCGGCGAGCAGCCGCATCGCCGGCCACAGTTGGGCATCCGGCGTCTCGCTGGTCAGGAAGACCCCCTCGGTACGCTCACCGCCCTCGTAGAGTGCGGTGTAGACGTACGGCACCCGATGCGCGACGCGGGGCGCCAGCGCCTGGCGCACCGACGAGATGTGCCACCCCGTCACCCCCTGCACGGCCCCCACCGACACCAGTGCCTCGACCTCGGCGGCCACCTCGGCCGGCGGCGCACCGCCGTCGACCGGCACCAGCCGCACCTCCCGGCCCAGCACCCCGCCACACCTGTTGATCTCCTCGACCGCGAGTTGCGCACACAGCTCGCAGGTCGGGCCGAACATGCCGGCCGGCCCGCGCATCGGGTAGACCAGGGCGATGCTGACCACGGCACGGTCGACGGTCAGCCACGGCGGTGCCGGCGCGGACATGTGCACATGATTGCCCGGCCCACGACGGAAGGCCAGAGCTCACCACGGACCGGGACGACTGGGTAGCATGACAGAGCCACCGGACCAGGGAGTTCCATGTCAGATGTGCCCGGGGCGCCAGCTGACCTGCTGCGCTCGCTCACCCGCGCCGAACGGCTGCTCTCCCGCCGGCTGGGCGCCGTCCTGGCCGACGACGCGCTGACCATCGAGGCGTGGCGGGTGCTCTGCCTGCTCGCCGACGGCCAGGGCCACCCGATGAGCGAGGTGTCCGCCGAGGCCTCACTGCCTCCCGGCACTCTCACCAAGCTTGTCGACCAGTTGGTCGACCGTAACCTCGTCTTCCGCCGGATCGATCCGATCGACCGCCGACGAATCCGGGCGTACCTGACCGCTCGTGGCCGCCGCGAGCACGCCCGCCTGGACGAGCGGGTCCGCGCCAGCCTCGCCGAGCTGGGCATCCCGGAGCCGGGGGTGCCACCGACCGCCAACCTCGTACACCAGCTCGACGACCTGATCGGCCGCCTCGACCCGGCCCGGCAGCGGGAGCACGCCGACGCGGCCGGCCCACACCGCTGACCCGCCCCCGCTCCCCGGCCTCCGCGCACCCCGGCCTTCCGGCTCCGGGCGTTCGGCTCCGGGCGTTCGGCACGGCCTTGAGCGCGGCCCGCCCCCCACACCGCAGAGAGCGTGATGCCGGTGAGTCACCATGATGACTCACCGGCATCACGCTCTCCAGCGTTCCCGCCGGCCCGGCACCGTCGTTCTGGGCACCAACCTGGCCTCGGGAGCGGCCTTACTGGTGGCAGCACACGGCCCGACCGCGCCTCCCTAGACGGTCAGGTGGGCGCGCAGGGTGTGCGCGTCCGGGGCGGTGGCGGTCCACAGTGTCGCCGGACCGCCGGCCAGCGGCAGCCGGGCGACACTGCCCTCGGCGGTCGGAGGCGCGGTGGGCCGCGACGGGTCGACCACCAGCAGTGAGCCGGTGGCCGGTGCGCCGTCGAGCACGGCGGGTCCGGCCCAGCCGGGTGCCTGCGGTCCCACGGCCAGGGACTGCCGCAGCAACGGCCGGCCCGCGTAGTCGACCTGGGTGTGCACGACCGCCCCGCCGGGCGTCTCGCCGTACCGGCCGCAGATCAGCTCGTCGCGCCAGCGCAGGCTCGCCCCGGCGGCCAGGTCGATCCGGGACTCGGCGAGGTGCGCGCAGCCGGCCGCGGCGACCAACTGTTCGGGAAGCCAGTGCAACGTCGCCCCGGTACGCACCACCGCCCGCACCGCCATCCGGGACACCGCACCCGGCCGGCCCGGCAGGGCGATCGACGCGGCGACGGTGTGCACCCGGACCGCCGCCCCCGGTCCCACCTCGATGTCCAGCCGCAGATCGTCCCCGGCGATCGGGCCGGCCGCCCCGCCGACGAGGTGCACGGTGGCGAAGCCAGCGTCGGTCGGGGTCTGGCGCAGCAGCAGCGGCGTTTCGCCGTGCAACTCCACGAGCACCGTCCCGCCCCGACCGTCGGCCCGGGCAACCAGCCGGGCGAGCGCTCGCATCAGACGGGACCGACCGGTACGGCGAGGGGGTGCGCGGTCGCGTGGTGGGCCAACTCGTGCCGGATCCAGTCGGCGACCCGGCTCGCCGTCGGGTCTCCCACGATGGACAGGAAGATGGTCGGGAGGTCGCCACGTCGGGCTCGCGCGTCGCGATCCATCACGCCCAGGTCGGCCCCCACCATCGGCGCCAGGTCGGTCTTGTTGATCACGAGGAGGTCGGCGGCGGTGACGCCGGGCCCGCCCTTGCGCGGCACCTTGTCCCCTCCGGCCACGTCGACCACGAAGATCTGCCGGTCGACGAGCCCCCGACTGAACGTCGCGGTCAGGTTGTCCCCACCGCTCTCCACCAGGACCAGATCCAACGGGCCGACCGCGTCGGCCAACTCGTCCACCGCGTCCAGGTTGGCGCCGATGTCGTCGCGGATGGCCGTGTGCGGGCAGCAGCCCGTCTCCACCGCGCGGATCCGGGCCGGATCCAGCACTCCGGCCCGCCGCAGGAAGTCGGCGTCCTCGGTCGTGTAGATGTCGTTGGTCACCACGCCGAGCCGCAGCTCGTCGGCGAAGGCACGACAGAGCGCGGCCACCAGGGCCGTCTTGCCGGACCCGACCGGGCCGCCGATGCCGACCCGCAGGGCACGACCCGCCCGGGCCAGCGGCGGGTGCGGGTCGACACCCGGTTCGGGGTGGGTGTGCGGGACGCTCTCGTCGTGGAACGGGTCGGCCGGCGGCGTGGTCGGCTCGACGGCGGGCACAGCGCTCGGCACAACAGTCTCAGGACGCAAAGAGACGCACCTCCCAGGTGGCATGGATTTCGGCATGGATGTCGGCGAGTGGAGCGGCAGCGGCCGGCAGCCGCTCCGGTGGATCGTCGGCGGCCCGGGCCGCCTCGGCGGCCGTGCCGTCGCAGGCGTCGGCAAGACCGACAAGCAGGGCCTGGACCTGGTACGGGTCGAGGCCGAGCAGCCGTACGCCGGCGCTGGCCGCCCCGGTCAGCGTCCCGTACGCGGCGACCGTGGCGGTTTCGAGACGGGACAGCCCGGCCGC
This sequence comes from Micromonospora sp. NPDC049101, assembly GCF_040648675.1. NCBI lineage: Bacteria > Bacillati > Actinomycetota > Actinomycetes > Micromonosporales > Micromonosporaceae > Micromonospora > Micromonospora sp. NPDC049101. The sequence continues at coordinate 224,251 of NZ_JBEZED010000001.1, forward strand.
CGCGCAGAGCAGCCCGAGCACCAACGGTTGGTGTGCGCCGCCCGGCGTCGCGGGCAGGTCGCCGAACGAGGCATCCGGCCAGATGGCCCGTCCGGCACGCAGCAGCGCCCGGCCCTGCCGGCGGGAGACCGCCCGCAGGGTCGGCGACGCGGTACGCGCGTCCAGCTCCCCGTCGAGCTGGGCAAGCATGCCCGACCGCGCGGCCACGTCGGCGATTTCGGGCTGCGCTGCCCGGTGTGCGGCTGCCGCGAAGGCCGCGCCGACCAGACCGGCGGTGGCCAGCCGCCCGGCCAGGAACGCCGCCAACGAGGTCAGGTCGGTGACCCGGCCCGCGGCGACGGCCGCCTCCAGACCGCCGGAGTGCGCGTGCGCCCCGGCCGGGAAGCGTCCGTCGGCCAACAGCAACAGCAGGCTCGGTGTCGCCATCAGAACAGGAAGTACCGCTGGGCCATCGGCAGTCGGGTCACCGGGTCCGGCTCCACCACCTGCCCGTCGATCCGTACCGTGAACGTGTCCGGATCCACCTCGATGCGCGGCATCGCGTTGTTCTCCGGCAGGTCGGCCTTGCCCCGCGACCGCACGTCGCGCACCGGCACCACCCGCCGTCGCACGTCGAGGCGGAGCCCCGCGTCCAGGGCCGCCGGCGCCACGAAGGCCAGGCTGGTGGCGGCGGCCGCCGCGCCGTACGCCCCGAACATCGGCCGCGGCAACATCGGCTGCGGCGTGGGGATCGACGCGTTCGCGTCACCCATCTGGGCGTACGCGATCATGCCGCCCTTGAGGACCAGGTGCGGTCGTACGCCGAAGAACGCCGGGTCCCAGAGCACCAGGTCGGCGAGCTTGCCCGGCTCGACCGAGCCGACCTCGTCCTCCAACCCGTTGGCCATGGCGGCACAGATGGTGTATTTCGCGACGTACCGTCGGGCCCGGTGGTTGTCGGCGGCGCCGTCGCCCGGCAGTGCGCCGACCCGGTCCTTCATCACGTGCGCGCTCTGCCAGGTTCGCATGATCACCTCGCCGACCCGGCCCATCGCCTGCGCGTCGGAGCCGATGATGGAGATCGCGCCGAGGTCGTGCAGCAGGTCCTCGGCGGCCATCGTGGACGGCCGGATCCGGCTCTCCGCGAAGGCCAGATCCTCCGGCACGGACGGGTTGAGGTGGTGGCAGACCATCAACATGTCCAGGTGCTCGGCGAGGGTGTTGGCGGTGTACGGCCGGGTCGGGTTCGTCGACGACGGCAACACGTTCGGTTCGCTGGCGACGGTGATGATGTCCGGTGCGTGCCCGCCGCCGGCGCCCTCGGTGTGGTAGGAGTGGATGGCCCGGCCGCCGATCGCGCGCAGGGTGTCGGCGACGAAACCGGCCTCGTTGAGCGTGTCCGTGTGGATCGACACCTGGACCCCGGACGCGTCGGCCACCCGCAGGCAGGCGTCGATCGCCGCCGGTGTGGTGCCCCAGTCCTCGTGCAGCTTGAAACCGCCCGCGCCGGCCCGCAACTGCTCCCAGAGCGCCTCGGTGGACACGGTGTTGCCCTTGCCGAGCAGCAGCACGTTGACCGGCAGCGTGTCCAGGGCCTCGTGCATCCGGGCCAGGTGCCAGGCGTTCGGGGTGACGGTGGTGGCCCGGGTCCCCTCGGCCGGCCCGGTGCCGCCGCCGACCATCGTGGTGATGCCACTGGCCAACGCCTCGGTGACGATCTGCGGGCAGATGAAGTGCACGTGGGTGTCCACCGCGCCGGCGGTGAGGATCCGCCCGTTGCCGGCGATCACCTCGGTGGCCGGGCCGATGACCAGGTCGGGGTGGACGCCGGGCATGGTGTCCGGGTTGCCGGCTCGGCCGAGTGCCACGATCCGTCCGTCGCGCAGGCCCACGTCGGCCTTGATGACGCCCCAGTGGTCGAGCACCACGGCACCGGTGATGACGGTGTCCAGCGCCCCCTCGGCGCGGGTCGCACGGGACTGGCCCATCGACTCGCGGATCACCTTCCCGCCGCCGAAGACCGCCTCGTCACCGCCCACGCAGTGGTCGGTCTCCACCTCGATCAACAGGTTGGTGTCGGCCAGTCGGATCCGGTCACCGGTGGTGGGCCCGTACAGGCCGATGTAGCGGTCCCGCCGCACGGCACTCACCGCGGTGACCCGTCGGCCGGCGGCGGGTCCAGCGGCCCGGCGCACTCTGCGCGCAGGCCCGGCACGACGCGCGCTCCCCCGAACGGGACGAGGTCGACGCTGCGGCTGATGCCCGGCTCGAACCGGACCGAGGTGCCCGCCGGCACGGCGAGCCGTTGCCCCCAGGCGGCGTGCCGGTCGAACGTCAGCGCCGGGTTGGACTCGGCGAAGTGGTAGTGCGAGCCCACCTGCACCGGCCGGTCGGCGGTGTTGACCACGAGCAGGGTGGTCACCGGACGACCCACGTTGATCTCGACCGGGCCGGCGGCCGGCAGGATCTCCCCCGGGATCACGGGATCGGGTGGTGCACCGTCACCAGCTTGGTGCCATCCGGGAACGTCGCCTCCACCTGCACCTCCCTCAGCAGCTCGGGGATGCCGTCCTGGACGTCGTCGCGGCTGAGCACGGTCCGGCCCGTCGACATGAGGTCGACCACCGACTGGCCGTCGCGGGCCCCTTCCAGCAGGAACGCGGTGATCAGCGCGACCGCTTCGGGATAGTTGAGGCGCAGGCCGCGCTCGCGGCGGCGGCGGGCGACGTCGGCCGCGACGTGGACGAGCAGACGATCCTGCTCGTGCGGGCTGAGGAACACGGGCTTCTCCCGGTGGGATCGGCGTGCCCGGCTCGTCGTCGGCTCCGCACGGAGCCGCGCCAGGCAGCACTGCCCGGGGTACGAGCTGGAGTCACAGGACCGCCGGAACCACCGCCGACGGGGTGACCCGGGACTCCACCATCCCGGCCCGCGCAACGGGCAACCGGCGGTGTCCGGTCGGATGCGGACCGCACCGCCCACCGCTGAGCAGACCGTAGAGGATCGCCACCGGCCGAGGCAACACTCGACCGCGTGTCCGGGGCCCCGCTGGTGTGCGCGTCGGTGAGAGCATGAGCACAACCCGAGCACTGTGGAGGACAGCGCCCATGCAGGAGTCAGCGTCCACGGCGACCGATGACCGCGAACGGCGGATCCGGGCGCTCGCCGTGGTGGGTGTGGCGGCGAACGTGCTCGGCGTCGTCACCGCCGTGCAGAGCGCACTGCGGCGGGACGCGCTGCTGATCGCCCTCGCTGTCACCGCCGTCCTGCTGCTCGGCGGGTTCTGGTTCTGGTACCAGCGGACCCGGCTGGCGATCACCCTGCTCACACTCGGCTGTGTGCTGCTCGGCGCGGTCGTGGCGACCCAACTCGGTCGCCAGTCGACGCCATCGCCCGTCGCGCACGCCACCGCGACACCGTCGACGCAGTCGGCACCGGGCGGTGCTCCCCCGCCGAGCGGCACCGGGGGTCCGCCGTCGGCGGGGGCCACCCCGATCGCCAGCGGCACCCCGGCGGACCCGGACGCGCCCCGGACGCTCGTGGACGGCAGCGTCGTGCTGCCGCGCGGCTCGGCCGTCGACGTGGACCAACCGGATCAGCGGGTCGTCGCGCACCACACCACCGGGGCCACCGACGGGCTCGACCTGTACCACGACTGGGGAGATCTGCGGTCGGACAACGTCCAGGTGGCCAACCCGCCGAACGTGTACCAGTACTCCGGCGGCGACCCACGTCGTGGATACGCGACGTGCGCCGCCGGCGGGCCGGGCTCCCCCCGGGCGTTGTTCACGCCCGGCGCGGATTTCTGCTTCCGCACCTCGGAGGGGCGCGTCGGGTTCGCGACCATCACCTCGCCCGGCAGCGACCCGACGTTCGTCGTGCGCGTCCTGGTCTGGGACGCCACCGGCGCCTGAGGTCGGGGGTCGGGACAGCCGTTCCGGTGCGGTGGTACGCAGGGGATGATCACCGGATGACGGCGACGAGGGGTACCCGCGCACTGTTCGGTGTTCTGTTCCTGGCGGTGGCCACGGTCGGGGCGTGGATCCTCTGGCTGGGCTGGGACACCCGGTACACGGTCGACGCGCGGACCGGCGCGAGCAGCGGTCCGTACGAGCCGTGGCAGGTGATCGGCTGCGTGTTGACGCTCGTGCTGCTGGCCGCGCTCGCCGGGACGCGGCTCAGCCCGTGGCTGGTGGCGCCGGTGATGACAGTGACGTTCACGGCGGTCTGGTCGTGGCGGGCCGCGGGGACCGACGACAGCGGGTTGTGGGCGGTCGGGGGGATTCTGGTGCTGGTCGGGATGGCGGTCGGCAGCGCCCTGGTGAGCCTCGTCGGGCGGCGGGTCGGCCAGCGGTCCGCCGGCCGATCCGCCTAGGGCATGCCGGCCGTGGCGCCGGTTGCCGCGGGTCGGCTGGTCAGCGGGCTCCGGCGGGCTGCGGCGCTGGCACACCGGCGAACGGGACGTCGACGTGGTCCGTCGGCTGGCCGTCGGGGTGTCGCCACAGGCCGCGGTCGCGCAGGATCGGTAGCACGCCCTCCCCGAACCAGTACGCCTCCTCCAGGTGCGGGTAGCCGGAGAGGATGAACTCGTCGATGCCGAGCGCGTGGTACTCGGCGATCCGGTCGGCGACCTCGGTGTGGCTGCCCACCAGCGCGGTGCCGGCGCCGCCGCGGACCAGCCCGACGCCGGCCCACAGGTTGGGTGCGACCTCCAGGCCGTCGCGGGACCCGCCGTGCAGGTCGAGCATCCGGCGCTGCCCCTCGGACTCGCTGCGGCGCAGCCCGTCCTGCACCGCCCGGATGTCGGCCTCGGCGATGCCGTCGAGCAGCCGGTGCGCCTGCGCCCAGGCCTGCTCGGCGGTGTCCCGGGCGATGACGTGCAACCGGATGCCGAAGCGCAGCTCGCGCCCGGCGTCGGCGGCCAGTGCCCGGACCCGGCTGACCTTCTCGGCGACCTGGGCCGGGGGCTCGCCCCAGGTGAGGTAGACGTCGCTGTGCCGCACCGCCACCGGCAGCGCGGCGGCCGAGGAGCCACCGAAGTAGACGGCTGGGACCGGGTCGGGCAGCCGGTGCAGCCGCGCCTGCTCGACGCGTACGTGGGTGCCGGCGTGGTCCACCGTCTCGCCGCGCCAGAGCGCGCGCACGACGTGCAGGAACTCGTCGGCCCGCGCGTACCGGGCGTCCTTGTCCAGGAAGTCACCGTAGGAGCGCTGCTCCTGCGACTCGCCGCCGGTGACCACGTTGAGCAGCAGCCGGCCCCGGGACAGCCGCTGGAAGGTGGAGGCCATCTGGGCGGCGAGGGTGGGTGAGGTCAGGCCGGGTCGGAAGGCGACCAGGAACTTGAGGCGCTCGGTCACCTCGGTCAGCATCGCCGTGCTCAGCCAGGCGTCCTCACACCAGGCGCCGGTCGGGGTGAGCGCGCCGACGAAGCCGAGCTGCTCGGCGGTGCGGGCGATCTGCCCCAGGTACGCCACGCTGGCCGGACGGGCTCCCCCGGCGGCGCCGGTCGGCACGCCGTGTCCGCCGCCGACGATGTCCCGGCTGTCGCCGTTGGTGGGCAGGAACCAGTGGAAGGTGAGGGTCATCGCGGCTCTTTCCTCCAGCGGGGACGGTCGGCGCACGCGGCGAGGCGGGCACCTCCTGAGGGGTGGGACGATCGCGCCGACAGCCTACCCATAAAACCTATCGGGTTAGTAGGCTACTCACCACCTGTCGATGCGCCACCACCCCCGCTTGCCCGACCCGAGGAGCCGCCATGCCCACCCCGTCAACGAGCCGCCCTCCGCGTCGCCGCCTCCTGACGGCCGCGCTCACCACCATGGTGCTGCTCGCCACGGTCGCGGTGAGCGCGTGCGGCGGGACCGCCGATGCGGGCGGCACCAAGGGCAAGCTCCGGATCGGGTACCAGCGCTTCGGTGGCCTCAGCCTGGTCAAGGCGCGCGGCGCGGCACCGGATGTGGAGTGGTCGCTGTTCGAGAGTGGCCCGGCGCTCACCGAGGCGCTCAAGGCCGGGTCCATCGACATCGGACAGGTGGGCGAGGCCCCGCCCGTCTTCGCCGCGGCCGGGAAGATCCCGTTCTCCGTCATCGGCACCTCCGCGCCGATCCCGCAGGGTGAGGCCGTGCTGGTCAAGGCCGATCGGGGCTACCGCAGCTTCGCCGACCTGAAGGGCAAGACGGTCGCCCTCAACAAGGGCTCCAACGTGCACTGGCTGCTGGTCCAGCTCCTCAAGGCGAACAACATGACCCTGAAGGACATCCAGGTCAAGTACCTCAAGCCCGCCGAGGGGCGGCCCGCGTTCGACGGCGGGCAGATCGACGCCTGGGTGATCTGGGACCCGTACTTCGCCCTGGCCGAGCAACCGGGGGTGCAGGTGCTCGCGGACGCGACGGGTCTGGCCAGCAACCGCGAGTACGTCCTGGCCGCCCCCGGCGCGGTCGACAAGCGGTCGGACGACATCCGGGCGTTCCTCCAGCGCTACCGTGAGGTGACCGACTGGGGGATCGCCCACCCCGAGGAACGGGCCAGCACCCTCGCGCCGGAGCTGAAGATCCCGCAGGACGTCACCAGCCGTGCCCTGGCCCGCAGCGCCAAGCCGCTCGCCCCGGTCACCCCGGCCATCGGCGACGAACTCCAGGCGATCACCGACAGCTTCATCGCCCTGGAGCTCATTCCCGGCCCGGTCGACCTGCGGTCCCGGGTCGACGACCGGTTCAGCGCGGTCTTCCAGTGAGCCGCACGACGCTCGCCGAGGCCCCCAGCGAGGTGGTGACCGCGGCGCCCGCCGCGCCGCGGCGCCCGGGGGTGGCCCGGCGCTACCGGCGGCTGATCAGCCCGGTGGCGCTGGTCCTGGGCTGGGAGCTGGCCGCCCGGACCGGGCTGCTGGCACCGGAGAAGCTGCCCGCGCCCAGTGACGTCCTGGCCACCGGCTGGCGGCTGGCCCGGGACGGGACGCTCTTCGTGCACCTCCTGGACTCCCTCACCCGCGCCGGGGCGGGTCTGCTGATCGGCGGCGTCCTGGCGCTGGTCCTGGGCACGGTGGCGGGTCTGCTGCGCCTCGGCGACGACCTGGTCGACCCACCGGTGCAGATGGCCCGGATGCTGCCGCACCTGGGCCTGGTCCCGCTGCTGATCATCTGGGTCGGCATCGGTGAGTCACTCAAGATCAGCCTGGTGGCGCTGGGCGCGTTCTTCCCCATCTACTTCAACACCTACGCCGGCATCCGGGACATCGACGAGCGGCTGGTGGAGGCCGCTCGTACCTGCGGGCTGGGGCAGGCCGCCCGGCTGCGGCACGTGGTGCTGCCCGGCGCGCTACCGTCCCTGTTCCTCGGCCTGCGCCTGGCGATCGGCGCGGCCTGGCTCAGCCTGGTCGTCGGCGAGCAGGTCAACGCCCAGACCGGGATCGGCTTTCTGATGATGGAGGCACGGGAGTTCAGCCAGACCGACGTGGTGGTGCTCGGCCTGCTCGTCTACGCGCTGCTCGGGCTGATATCCGACCTTGCGTTGCGGGTCCTGGAGAGGAGGATGTTGACATGGCGTCGCGGACTGCGGGCCACCTGAGCGGCACGACGCTGGTGTTGACCGCGCACGCGGTGCACCGGGCGTTCGGGCCGACCGTCGTGTTGGCCGGGGTCGACCTGACCATCGCCCGTGGCGAGGTGGTGGCCCTGCTCGGCGGCAGTGGCTCCGGCAAGAGCACCCTCCTGCGGATTCTCGCCGGGCTCGACGGCGAGGCCAGCGGCGAGATCGTCGTGCACGGCACCGCCGCGGTGGTCTTCCAGGAGCACCGGCTGCTGCCCTGGAAACGGGTCGCACCCAACGTCGGGCTCGGGCTGTCCGGAGCGGACACCGCCGGCCGGATCCAGCGGGCGCTGGCCGAGGTGGGGCTCGCCGAACGGGACCGCGCCTGGCCGGCCGAGCTCTCCGGTGGGCAGGCGCAACGGGTCGCCGTCGCACGGGCCCTGGTCCGCGAACCAGACCTGCTGCTGCTCGACGAGCCGTTCGGCGCCCTGGACGCGCTGACCCGACTGCGGATGCAGGTCCTGCTGCGCCGGCTGCGCGCCGAGCACGGCTTCGCGGCCCTGCTCGTCACCCACGACGTGGAGGAGGCACTGCTGCTCGCCGACCGGATCCTGCTCCTGGACGAGGGCCGCATCGCCGCGGACCTTCCCGTCGACCTGGCCCCCACCCGTACGCCGGACGACCCGGCCTTCGGCGCGCTGCGCCGGCACCTGCTCGACCGACTCGGCGTTCCCACCACCTGACGAGCGGAGCTGTGATGACCCGCTGGACCCCCGACCCCACGTTCTATCCCTCACCCCGCGAGGCGGTGACCGCACCGGCGGAGAAGCTGGCCTACGTGGCGGCCTTCGACCGGACGGCCAGCCGCCCGGACGCCATCGTGGTGCTGGACACCGACCCCGACTCCCCCGACTACGGCCGGGTCGTGGGCTGGACCGACCTGCCGCACCTCGGCGACGAGCTGCACCACTTCGGCTGGAACGCGTGCAGCAGCGCGCTCTGCCCGACCGCACCGCACCCGCACGTCGAGCGGCGCTACCTGATCGTGCCCGGCCTGCGGTCGTCGCGCATCCACGTGCTCGACACCCAGCCCGACCCGCGCCAGCCGCAGGTGGTCAAGGTGATCGGGCCGGAGGAGCTGGCCAAGCGGGCCGGCTACTCCCGGCCGCACACGGTGCACTGTGGCCCGGACGGCATCTACCTGTCCGCCCTCGGCGGCGCGGACGGCGCGGAAGGGCCGGGCGGCATCGCGATCCTGGACCACACCACGTTCGAGGTCCGCGGGGCGTGGGAGGCCGACCGGGGTCCGCAGTTCCTCGCGTACGACGTGTGGTGGCACCTGACCCAGGACGTGCTGGTCACCAGCGAGTGGGGCACCCCGTCGATGATCGAGGACGGCATCATCGGTGAGTTGCTGCTGGGCCGCCGCTACGGCCACGCCATCCACTTCTGGGACCTCGCGAAACGTCGCCACGTGCAGCGGGTCGACCTGGGCGATCAATACCAGATGCCGCTGGAGCTGCGCCCGGCGCACGACCCGACGAAGTCGTACGGGTTCGTCGGGGTGGTGATCAGTGTGGAGGACCTGTCCGCCTCGGTCTGGCTGTGGCACCGCGACGGGGACGCCTGGGCGGTCACCAAGGTGATCGACATCCCGGCCGAGCCGGCCGACCCGGCGGACCTGCCCGACCTGCTCAAGCCGTTCGGCGCGGTGCCGCCACTGGTGACCGACATCGACCTGTCAGTGGACGACCGGTTCCTCTACGTCTCCTGCTGGGGCACCGGTGAGCTGCGCCAGTACGACGTGAGCGACCCGCTGCACCCGGTGCACACCGGCTCGGTGCACCTCGGCGGCATCGTCCGCCGCACCGCCCACCCGTCCGCACCGGACGAGGCCCTCGCGGGCGGCCCGCAGATGGTCGAGGTCAGCCGGGACGGCCGACGGGTCTACGTCAGCAACTCCCTCTACGGCGCCTGGGACGACCAGTTCTACCCCGACGGGGTGGGTGCCTGGCTGGCGAAGCTCGACGTCGACACCGACGCCGGTGGGCTCACCCCGGACGAGCGGTTCTTCCCGCACGGCGAGGAGTTCCGCGGGCTGCGGGTGCACCAGACCCGGTTGCAGGGCGGGGACGCGTCCTCCGACTCGTACTGCTTTCCGTGACCGTCGCCACCCTGGCGACGCTCGCCGCGCTCGGCGCGTTCCATGGTCTGAACCCGGCGATGGGGTGGCTGTTCGCGGTGGCCCGGGGTTTGCAGGAGCGCAGCCGCGCGGCGCTGCTGCGGTCGCTGCCGCCGATCGCGGCGGGGCATCTCGCCTCGGTGGCCATCGTCGCGGCGCTGGTGACCGCGACCCGGTCGGTGACGGCGAGTACCGCCCTCGCGGTGGTCGGCGGCGTGCTGCTCGTCGCCTTCGGGCTGTGGCGGCTGCTGTCCGAGCGGCACTTCCGCTGGGCGGGGATGCGACTGTCCTCGGCGCAGCTCGCCGGCTGGTCGTTTCTCATGTCGTCGGCGCACGGCGCGGGGCTGATGCTGTTGCCGGTGCTGGTGGCCGAGCCGGTGCCCGGGGGCCACGCCGGGCACCTGGCCGCCGCACCGGTGGGTGCGCTGACCGGGCTCGCCGCGGCCGGGGTGCACACCGCGGCGATGCTCGGCGTTGCCGTGGCCGTGGCGATGCTCGTCTACCAGGTGCTCGGGGTCGGCGTGCTGCGCCGGGCGTGGTTCAACGTCGATCGGCTGTGGGCCGGCGTGCTTGTCGCGGCGGGGCTGGTGACGCTGATCCGCGCGTGAACGTCGGTCCTTCGGCCGGCCGGCTCAGCCGAAGGACGGACAGGCTACGCGGGACTCGCATTCCATCGATCGATGTGGGAGGGCGGGCCACCGCCATACGGTCGTTCTCGGTCCTGACCGTTCGAGCGATCCGCGAGGTGTTTCCCATGACAGATGACGTTGACCGGAGGCGGTTTCTGCGACGTGCCGCCGGTGCGGGCGCCGGGGTTGGCGCGTTGGCACTCGGTGCCGCGATGGGCACGGGAGGGGTGGCCGAGGCGGCCCCGCCCGGCCACGGGGTGTCCGGCAGCCCGGTGCTGGGCACCTGGCGCGGTGTGGTCACCCTGCCGCACGAGGATGAGGTCGCCCTGTTCACCTTCCTGCCCGGAGGCTTCTTCCTGTCGTTCGCGCAGGGCATCCACATCGCCACCGGCCGGTGGGAGGCCACCGGCCGACGGACTGTCACGTTCCTGTTGTGGCAGGTGCTGCCGCACGACCTGAAGGGGCAGCCGCTGCGCTACAACGGCGAGGTTCGGGCGCTGCACCACGCCCAGGTGAACGGCGACAGGCTGACCAGCGAGGGCACCTACCGGGCGCTCGACATCGACGGCAACGAGGTCGGTCGGGGCCCGGTGAGCGCCACGGCTACGCGGTTCGACATCAGCGCCTTCTGACCCGGCCACCCGCGCCCATAGTGGAGGGAGTCGATCTGTGATCTCATGTCGCGATGAACACTCCGACTCCCCTCATGCGCCTGGTGGCCGGTGTGTGGGGGTTCAAGACCCTCGCGGTCGGCGTCGAGCTCGGCCTGTTCACCCGGCTGGCCGGCGGGCGGACGATGACCGTGGAGGACGTCTCCGCCGAGTTCGGGTTACCCGACCGGCCCGCGGACCTGTTGCTGGCCGCCAGTGCCTCACTGGGCCTGTTGGAGAAGGCCGGCGCCGGCTACCGCAACACCGAGTTGGCCGAGCAGTTCCTGGTCGAGGGCCGCCCCTACTACTTCGGCGCGCAGGTGCGCTACTCGGACCTGCGCACCTACCTGCCCTGGCATCGCATCGGCGAGGCCCTGCGCACCGATCGACCGTTGACCTGGGACCCGGAGTCCCAGCAGTCGATGTTCGACACCGCCGACCCGGCGATGCTGGCGCAGTTCTGGGACGCGATGTTCTCCACGTCCAGCTTCACCGCCAGCGCGTTGGCCGACGCGTACGACTTCTCCGCCCATCAACGGCTGCTCGACGTGGGCGGTGGGGCGGGCGCGTTCCCGATCGAGGTCTGCCGCCGCCTGCCCGACCTGCGGGCGACGGTGCTGGACCTGCCGCACGTGTGCGTCCGGGCGCGGGAGCGGATCGCCGAGGCCGGTCTGACCGGGCGGATCGACGCGGTGGCCGGTGACTTCCTCGTCGATCCGGCGCTGCCGAGCGGGCACGACGTCATCCTGCTCAGCATGATCCTGCACGACTGGGACGAGCCCACCAACCGGGCGCTGCTGGCCCGCTGCCACGCGGCGCTGCCGCCCGGTGGGGCGATCGTCGTCTGCGAGCTGCTGCTCAACGACGAACGCACCGGGCCACCGGAGGCGGCGCTGATGGGGATGAACATGCTCGTCGAGACCGAGGGCGGGCGCAACTACTCGGGCGCGGAATACCGGACCTGGCTTGCCGACGCCGGCTTCGTCGACGTGCGTACCGTGCCGTTCGACGCCCCGGGCGCCAACGGCGCGGTGGTGGCCCTCCGGCCCTGACCGCCGGCGACACCCGGCCCCGGTGCGAACCGTGGGCCGGGTGTCGCGGCACCGCACGGTGCCGGCGTCCGATCGGCTACCGGTACGGGTCAGGCGCGAGCCTTCGCCGGCTGCTTCATGAACTCCAGGATCGCCTTGTTGACGTCCTCGGCGTGCGTCCACGGGATGCCGTGCGGCGCGCCCTTGAGCGTGATGAGCTTGCCGGTCGGCATCATCGGCCCGAGTCGCTGGCCGGTCACCGGGTAGGGCAGCACCCGGTCCTGGTCACCCTGCACGATCAACACCGGAATGTCGATCTTCGGCAGGTCCGGGCGGAAGTCCTCCTGCCAGGCGTCCACACTGTCGTGGGTGGCCTTACCGGAGGCCATGGCGCCGATCTGCCAGTGCGCCCGGTACGCCTCCTCGCTGACCCGCTTGCCCATGTTCTGATCCGGGTTGAAGAACGCGTCGCAGAACGACGTCAGGTACGCGAAGCGATCCTTGATGATAGCGTCCTGGAAGCCCTTGAAGAGGCTCCGCTCGACACCCTCCGGATTGTCGCTGGCCTTGGCCAACATGGGTTGCAGCGGGCTGAGCACCACGGCCCGACTCACTCGCTGGGAGCCGTAGTTACCCAGGTAGCGGATCACCTCGCCGGTGCCCATCGAGTGCCCCACCAGGGTCACGTCGCTGAGGTCCAGCTCGGTCATCAGCACGTCCAGGTCCGCCGCGAACGTGTTGTAGTCGTACCCGAAGGCTGGTTGCGCCGAGTTGCCGTAACCGCGGCGATCGTAGGTGATCGTCCGGTATCCGGCCTCGAGCAACGCCCTGGTTTCCTTCTCCCAGGTCGCCCCGTTGAACGGGAAGCCGTGGATCAGCACCACCGGCTTACCGGATCCGTGATCCTCGTAGTACAGGTCGATGGGTGCGGAGTTTTCCGTCCCCACGGTGATGAAAGGCATGTTTGTCTCCTGCTCCGGTCTCGGGCTGTCGGACCCCCCGCGCTTTCCCGTCGGGTCGCCGGATATGCGGGCCACCGAAGGCACCCCGGCAGGCGCTCACCCGACCACCGCACCATCGACATTTATCAACCTCATCGGTACGCTCGCCGGTAGGAAAGTTTCGGCGTACGGGAGGTGGGCATGCCCCGACGAATGCGCACGAGGGTCGCCGCGTTGGCCATCGGAGCGGCCACGGTCGCAGTGGGCGCCACGCCGGCCCACGCCGACCCGGTGGTGCCACGGCACGCCATCGTGGTCTGTCAGAGCGCCAGTTTCTACGCCAACTACGACTCGGCCGGCGGGCCGACCGGCCTCAAGCGCACCCTGGTCTACGGCAACAAGATCGGCCACACGCCGGGGGCGCACCCGGTCTACAACGGGTGGGCGGCGTCGTTCGACTTCGGCCCCAACGACTGGGGCTACCTGCGCGCCGAGTGCATCGGCGGGTACGACTCATGGTGACCCGACGTCGGACGGTCGCCGGCCTGCTGGCCGGGATCGTCGCCGCCACCGTGACCCTGCCGTCCCCCGCGCAGGCCGCCAACGGCACGATCGGCCAACGGGAGACAGTGTGCGCGAGCGACCTGTTCGTCCGCACCCAACCCAACGGCGCCTGGATGGGCACTCTCTACCAGGGGCAGACCTTCCTGGTCGAGGGTCCCCGCAGCGGCGGCTACGTCTACGGCTTCGCGTACGGGTATATCAACCGACGCGGCTGGGTGCAGGACGGCTGGTTCTGCTGACCGCCTCCGCTGGCGCGAGACGGCAGGACAGGGGTGTCCGGATCGGCTCGCGACGGCCTAGCCTCGGAGGGTGAGTCTTTCGCCTCGGCTGCGGGCCGTCAGTGACCTGCACATCGCGTACCCGGAGAACCGCTCGTTCGTCCAGGAGCTACACCCGGACCACGACGGCGACTGGCTGCTCGTCGCCGGTGACGTCGCCGAGCGGTACGCCGACGTCGAGTGGGCACTGGCGCTGCTGAGCACCCGCTTCGCGAAGGTCGTCTGGGCACCGGGCAACCACGAGTTGTGGACGCCGCCCGACGACCCGGTGCAACTCCGTGGGGAGGCGCGCTACCAGGAACTGGTCCGCATGTGTCGACAGTTGGGGGTCGTCACCCCGGAAGACCCCTACCCGGTCTGGGACGGCGTGGGCGGCCCCGCCACGATCGCCCCGCTCTTCGTGCTCTACGACTACACGTTCCGGGTGCCCGCCGCGCGCACCAAACAGGAGTCGCTGGATCTGGCGTACAAGGCCGGGGTGGTCTGCTCCGACGAGGCGATGCTGCACCCCGACCCCTACCCGAGCCGGGAGGCGTGGTGCGACGCCCGGGTCACCGAAACCGAGCGCCGGCTGTCCGAGCGCGACCCGGCCCTGCCGACCGTGCTGGTCAACCACTACCCACTGGTGCGCGAACCCACCGACGTGCTGTGGTATCCGGAGTTCGCCCAGTGGTGCGGCACCGTCCGCACCCGCGACTGGCACCTGCGCTTCGGCGCGGCGACGATGGTCTACGGGCACCTGCACATCCCCCGCACGACGTTCCACGATGGGGTGCGGTTCGAAGAGGTCTCCCTGGGCTACCCGCGCGAGTGGCGGCGACGCGGCTCGGTCCCCGACCCGGTGCGCACCATCGACCCGGCCGAGGACCTGCGCCGACGCGCGTCCGTCACCGGGTAAGACCGACACCGTCGCGCCACGCCGGCGCGCGGTCGGCGCGCGGGCCCAAGATCGACTCGGTTTTCAGGAACTCGCGGTGTCCGAGCGGCTCGGACACCGCGAGTTCACCAAACCCGAGTCGATCATCAGCGCTCTCCCAACAGTCGGGACGCTGACCCGGCCACTCACGGCCCATGAGGCCGACCAACGTCGCCAGTCGCGTCCCGCCGGCCGGCGCCGGCTTCGCGCGGGCGACATCGGCGATGAGGGTACGCGCCAACGGCCGGCACCGAACCTCGGCAGGCGCGACACTGTCCGCGTCGACCACGGCGCGTGCCGCGCCACGCAGGTCACCCAGTTGCAGGTACGCCCGCGCGGCGCCTGGCCCAGACCGCGCTCGTCTGCTTCGTAGGCAGCGCGGGAGTGAGGGGCAACCAGAGCAGCGACTCGCGCAGACATACGACAGTAGGCGAGCGACCGGACGCGATTCGCCTACTGTCGATGCAGTCTGAGCGGAGAACCAAACTTCTGCCGCCCCTCGTCGCCAATGGCACGTCGCAGTGATCCGGCACCGGGTGCGGATCCGGTGGAAGGTCAGCTAATTCGGAGACGTCCACGTGCTCACGCCGCCGTCGTCGAATGTCGCCATCAGCCATCGTCTTGACAGAACCGATGCCACCCGAACGTTTATTGATTGAACGTCATAAATGATTATCCAATGGGCGACACTCAGTGCCACTCACCCAGGTGGCGGCACGACGAATGTGATCTCGGGGTTAGCTGGTACTGCTGGTTCGCATGATCGCGTGGGTCTGTCCGAAGTCGTATCCGGCCGGGAGCAGGCCCGCATAGCCGGGGGGAATCTCCCCGTGGGAGCCGTTGCAGGTGGTGGTGCGGAACACGTACCACCTCGTGTTGGTCAGGTTAATGACGAAGTCGTCGTCGAAGCTCTGCAGCTTGATGCACGTATTGCGGGGCGTGTTCCCGGGGTACGGCGGCTCGGAGGGACTGAGCCAATAGTCATACAGGCAGAACTGGGGGCTGTCAGAGCAGTCCGCGAGAGCCGCCTGAGCCGGAGCTGCCGCCACGAAGGCGCCAGCTCCGATCGACAGCAAGAAAGTGGACAGCCCTGCCATGAGCCTTCGCTTGACGATCATTCGTCCTCCTCGTCGATCTGACGACCGCCCCCCGCTGCCGATGAGACGAAGGCCGGCTTACATTGTGACAATGTAACCGGCCCGCTGGCATTTTTCTACCCCGATTCCTGTCGGCCGTCTCGGCAATCCCCTTCTGTCGGCTTGGCGTCCGGACGAGGGTTGATGATCGTCATGGATTGGCGTGCGACGGATGCACGAGGACCACATCCCGGCCCGGGATGGCGGACAGGAGCACCCCAATGCCGGGGTGGATGCCGCAGGAGCCGCTGGCCGGGTCGAAGGTGCGTCCCGCCGACCCGGCGAGGGTGCCGAAGCTGGGTTACCCGCGCGAGTGGCGGGCGGTTCGGTGCCCGATGGGGTGCGCAGGATCAATCCGGCCGCCGCCCTGCGCCGGTGCTCGTCCGTCAGCGGGTCAGACCGACCACCGTCGCCAGTCGCGCCACGCCAGCCGGCGCAGGCTGCGCGCGGGCGATCTCGGCGATCACGGTACGCGCCAACGGCCGGCACCGAACCTCGGCCGGCGCGACGTGGTCCGCGTCGACGAGGGCGCGTGCCGCGCCACGCAGGTCACCCAGTTGCAGGTACGCCCGCGCGGCGTCGAGCAGGTAGCAGCCCCGATGCTCGGCCGGCAGCCGTCGCCACGCCTCCCGCCGGACGACACTCACATGTCGACGCACCGCCTCGTCGGCGTCCCCCCGTTGCGCCGCCACCAGCACCCGCGCCAGGTCGACGGCAACCGGCCCGAAGCTGGTGCGGTGCTCATCGTCGTACCCCCGAAGGTTGGCGGCGACGCCCGCGGCCCGGTCGGTCAGCTCGTCGGCGCGGCGGTGCTCGCCGGAGCCGGCGGCGGCCAGAGCCGCCTGGAGCAGCAGCGTCCCGCCCACGGCCCACTCCCCCGGCGACCGTTGCGGCCTGATGCGGTTCGCGGCGGCGAGCGTCGCGGCCAGGGCGAGACGGTCGCGGCCCGATGCGCGCAACGCCTGCCCGACCGACACGGCCGCCGTCGCCGCGAGCGCCGGATCGTCACCCGCCACGGCCATCGCCCGGTCGGCGGCCAGCCACCCGAGGTCGGCCTCACCGAGCTTGACCAGCAATGCTGAGGTGATCCGGTACGTCTGCACCCGCAACTCCGGTGCCCGCACGCCCTGCACGGCATCGAGCAGACCCGGCAACACCCGCACCAACTGCGCGTAGTGCGCATGCTGGTAGGTCAACCAGGCGTGCCCGACCTGCCTTCTCGCCTCTTCCGTCGTCTGCCGGGTGACTTCCGGTGTGTCGTAGCGGGCGAGAGCGGCCCGGATGTCGTCCACCCCGCCGAGCGCGCCGACCGGCGTCCGCTGCGGCTGCTGGCCGAGCAGCACCTCCGGGTCGACCCGCAGCACCTCGGCCACCTCGTGGATCACCGAGTACCGGTCCAGGGCGCGCACACCCCGCTCAACCTTGTCGACCCAGCTCTTCGACCTACGGAGACGGTCGGCGAGCTGCTGCTGCGTCATCGAGCGCCGTACCCGCCAGCGCGCGACCCGGCGGCCGATCGGCAGGTCATCGCTGGTCACGCCGCCACCGCCGATCCGGGACCGCACGGGTCGTGTCCTCCACCGGTACGCGCTCCGCCTCGGCCTGCGCCAGGAGGCGCTGCTTGGCCGCCTCCCGCTCAACCGCGTCCGACTCTTCGCCCTTGCTTGCCGGCTCGTCGCCCCGCATTCCCACCTCCGTCGCCCATGGCCTCCGGTGATCAGCGAAGCCCGCCACCAGGGGATGGACCAGATGGCAAGCGATGCGCGCCATTGCGCTGCTCAGGACGCGGGTTGCGCGGGGTTGCGCCGGTCCCCAAAGGACCGAATCAACCCATAGGCTCGTCACTAGTTGTAGTTGGCTGATGCCTGGAGGTTGAACCGTGGCGCGACCGGTGACGAACGCGGCGTTCGAAGGGCTGCTGCTCGCCGCCGGCTACGGCAACTCACACGCCGCATTCGCTCGCCAACTCAACCACGCCGGTCGCGACCAGGGCACCTGGCGCTACGACGCGGCCAGCGTCTACTGGTGGTTGCGCGGTCGCCGACCCGGCGAGCACGTCCAGGCAGCCATGGCGGAAATACTTGCCCGCAAGCTCGGTCGATCGGTTGCCGCCACAGAGTTGGGCTTCGGTGCGTCCAACAGCATCGGAACGTGTATCTACCCCGCGTCGGTCGGTGGCGCGATCGACACCGCCGAGCAGATCTGGACGACGCTGGCCAAGCACCTCAACCAGCAGGCCAACGGAACGTTCGACAGCGGCAAGGCGTTACAGGCGGCGCTCGGTTGGCGGTACGACCTCCGCGACGAGACGGTCAGCCGGAACGGCCGACAGCAGGTCACGGGCACCGACGTTCAAACGCTCTACACGCTGGCCGATCACTTCACCGATCTCGACCGACGTCACGGCAGCGGCTCGCCGCGCACCCGGACACTTATGGCCGACTTCCTCGTACGCCAGGTCACCCTCATGATGCACGGCACCTACACCGAAGCCGTGGGACGCGACCTCATGCGCGCAGCCGCGACGCTCTGCGGACAACTCGCCTTCATGTCGTACGACGCGGGCGACCACGCCAGCGCCCAACAACACGTGACCGTCGCCCTGCGGCTCGCCAAGGCCGCCGATGATCGCCTGTACGGTGCTCACCTGCTGGCCAACCTCGCCACCCAGGCCGTACACCTGGGCCACGCCCGGGACGCGGCCCGCCTCGCCGAAGCGGCCATCGACGGGGCAGGGCGTGCACCGGCGGCCGTACTCGCTCGGCTGCACGCCACCGCCGCCACCGCATACGGCCAGTCAGGCGAGCGACGTGCCTGCCAGCTCGCGCTCGCCAGAGCCGAGCATGCTCTCGACCGCACAGGCCCAGACCCCGGCCCACGCTGGGTCACCTACTTCAGCCCAGCCCACCTCGCCGGAGCCTCGCTGAGGTGCCTGGGTGACCTGCATCTGTACGCGCAGGCCCTCGGCCACGCTCCCGATGCTCTGAGCCTCGCCAGCAAGAACATCCGGACGCGTGCCCTGCACACCGCGCTTGTAGCCATGACTCATGCCCGCGCCGGAGACACCGACGCCGCCTGCAACTGGGCTCGGGAGTTGGCGCAGCACGCTGCGGGCATCCAGTCGGCGCGTGTTCAACAGCGCGTCCGCGAAATCACCACCATCCTCAGCCCGCAGCGGGCATCGCCCCAGGTCAACGAAGTCCTCCACACGCTCGCGACCATGCCGACGGCCGCATAGCGCGAGAGCCCCACCTCGGCCCATCCGCTAGCGTCACCGAGGTGACCTGGACGGAGCCCGCCACCTGGTACGCCAACCTGGCTTCCTTCTATGCCGCTGCCGCAGCCTTCATCACCGATCCCGACGGCAACGTGCTGCTCGTCAAGCCCACGTACCGCGACCACTGGGCCTTCCCCGGCGGCTATGTCGACGAGGGCGAATACCCACATGATGCCTGCGCCCGTGAGATCCGAGAGGAGTTGGGGATCTCGATGGCCGTGGGCAGTCTTCTCGTCGTCGACTGGGCACCGCCCGCCGGTCAGCGGCCACGCGCGATCATCAGCTTCACGTTCGACTGCGGGTCGATCGCCAACCTCGATGGTCTCGATCTCCCAGGGCAGGAGTTGGAGGACGCCGCCTTCTTCTCGCCCCCAGAAGCCGAGCAGCGCCTTCCCGACAACGTCGCCACACGAGTCCAGGCGGCGATGAACGTTCGTAACCTAAACGCTCCGCTGTACCTTGCCGGCGGCGCGGTCGTCCTACCTTCCACCGTCGATGAAGCTGAACACAAAGCAGGGCCCCGGTCACGGACTGCAAAACAAACCGGCGGACGGGTGGGCTAGTCCGTAGTGCACCATTCGGGGAGCCGACCAAGACTCTGAGCTGGACGATTTGCCGGATGCCATCGACCCGGATGCCCGCCAGCGAGGACGCCAACGGGCCGAGTCCCCGGCTGTAGTTGACCTTCGTCGTCGTTGGGTGGCATTTGACAGCCTCGCCACGTCTGATCGGAGGCTCAGTAGGCCTCGAACGCGGCCGAGGTACTGCCTCGTTCTGAGGGCCGTTCGCTGGCTTGGCGGGGCTTCTGGCGACGCTGCCGGTGTCGTGCAGCCGGTAGCCCAGGCGGTGGAGCTGCGCCTCGACCCGGCCCTGGTCCCCGGCGACAAGCCAGTCTCCGGGGAGCTGAAATGGCGCGGCAGCCGGAAGCCCCGAGCGCTATCAGCCAGACCCGTCGACTTCCGCCAAGGGCTCAGTGGGCAGGCCACCTGGCCAGCGGGGCGGGAGCCACCGACCGGGCCTGCCGCCCCCCTACCGTGGAGCGCTGCGCCTTGATCAGAATAGGGCAATTTGACAGAGCCCTAAGTGGTGTTCGGGCATGTCGTACCGGCAAGGCAAGATGCTACTTGAACTTCGCAACAGGCACTGCGGGTCCGTGGCAGATATCTGACACAGACTAAGTGATAGGTCGACTGGATAGAGCTGGAGGTCAGGGTGGTAATCAGGTTCCTCCTGTTCATTTCATCCTATTCGCCCCTTTTTGCGCTCCTGGCAATACGCTTCGATCAACTCTGGCTACGCCTGGCCTGTATTGGTCTATCCGTTTTTGGGATGTTTGCGTTCTGGCTCATCTTCAAACTTGACGCCGGCAAGTCGCCTGGCGCGTACCATGTAAGCTCGGTCGGCGATGCCGGAAGTCAGGCTGCCGGCTACCTTGCTAGCTATTTACTACCATTCCTTACTGTCTCCATCCCCACCCCCAAAGACCTGGCTGCCTACGTTCTTTTCCTGCTCGTCGTGGCTGCCGTTTATATCAGAACAAACTTAATGCAAATCAATCCCGTCTTATACTTATTTGGTTGGCAAGTATTTGAAGTCCAGGATAGCCAGACGTTTAGAGGATTCGTCATTAGTCGTAGGCGGGTAATAGTGGGCGACGACCTCCTTGCCACTCGCTTCGGCGATAATGTCTTAATCTCCAGACGTAAGGCCGCTACTGAGGTAGCGGCGGGCTAACGCAAGATCCTGGATTGGTTCTCCCTGAGTTTCGAGAGGTGTGCCCGTGTCGGACTTGATGGTTTCCCCGAGTGCAGCACTTTCCTTGGTGGTCGCCTGGCGATCGGGTAAAACGGTTCACAGTCGACACGTCGCAGTTGCCGGAACTGTCGCCAAGACGCTTCGCGAATATGTGATGGAGAATGCAGAGAAGCTCAAGGAGGAAGGTGGGCGTGACTACACCCCTGACGACGATCAGGGTGATGCCCCTTTCCTGAGGGTGCCGGGCGACGAGCTTATTGACCATAAGGTCATAGAAGCGCTCCGCCGAGGGCCGTCGCAGCCTACGGCCGAACGAGACGAGATGAAGAAGCTCCAGATGTACGCAGTTCTCGTCGGAGATAAGGTCGAGGAGCAGTCGCTCTTCGTGAGGAAAGGTACTCCCATAAAGTTGGGAGATAAAAGCCTCGTGGCCTTCTTGCGTGAATCGCTTGACAAAGTTACCGAGCCGATCTTCGCTTTCGATCGGTTCTTCGACGTAATCATCGCGCCCGACGGCGCAGTGACTGTCCTAAACCAGAAGGGCTTCAACGCTCTTTTCAAGGACACCGAGGTTGTTCTGGCAAAGACTAGCGAATGGGTGGAGGAACTGTCGGGGGTACTTCCAATCGAAGCGGGAAGCAAGGTATACCTAGCTGAGCAGCTTCGCAAGAATTCCATCCTCCGCAATAAGATTCAGGCGATACTTCGAAAACCGCATCTAATGAAGCTTACGCCGGATGCGCTTGTCGAGAAGATGAAAAATCACGACTTGGAGCCTGACCTGTTGCTTGACGATGGCGAGCTGGTGTTCAACGCTCAAACCAAGACGGATTTGCTATTGCTCCTCAACGAGGATCTTTTCAAAGGTGACTTCTCCGGGGATTCGTATGCGGCAAGCAAGAAGGCTGCCCGTACAGCCTGAACTTGGCCTGCGCTAGGAGTCACATCGCCCTCCTTGAGTGGCAGTAGACGGCAGGCCCGCGAAGCCAAATGAGGGCTGAGTGCAGCATGACCGCCAGTTATTGAGCATACTGATGACATCGTCTGCGGAAATCCGATAGCCCATCGTCCTCCTCGTAGACGCAGGGCCGCGCAGTTAGAAAGGCTCTGCCCTTAGATCTGCGGCCCCTCGGGCGCGCACCCGCACTGCAGACATGGCTCGCCATTGTGACTGGTCATGCTGCGATCGTCGCCACGTGCGCATAGTCAGCATAGGAATCCCGGCAGATCTGCACGGCCGGTAAGCCCTTCTAGTGCCGAGCGAGCACACGGCATTGAAGCTGCTGAACGCCGAGCACTAGCTTGGGTCAGTGTTAACCGGGTGGCGTGGACCTTGGCGAGGTGCGCTTGTGGTTGTGGGTGGCCGCCGATCGGCGGCCACCCAACCGGTCAGCTCGCGTACACCTCCAGCGCCGACAACTGCCCAGCCGGCCACCCGCTGTTGCCGGTGACGGTGACCCGCACGTAACGCGTCTGCGCGGCGCTGAAGGTGATCGTCACCTGGTTGCCACTAGCCGGGTCGAACGTTCGCCCCGCCGCCCCGACCAACGTCCCGAAGCTCCCCCCGTCCACGCTCCCCTGCACCGCGACAGTCTGTGTCCGACTGCCCCACGCCGACGACGGCGGCAGCTTCAGCACCACCCGCCCGACCGTGCGCGCCGAACCCAGGTCGACCTGCACCCACTGCGGAAACGCGCCGTTCGCACTCTCCCAGTAGCTGTTCGCGTCACCGTCGACCACGTTCCCCGACCCGTAGCTCTGGACGTGACTGCTCTCCGAGGTCGACCGACCCCGGGCGAGGTCCGCGTTGGCCGGGGCGTCCGTGGTGACCGTGACCGCGGCGGACGCGTCGGAGGTGTTGCCGGCCGCGTCGCGTGCGGTGACCGTGAAGGTGTACGCGGTGGACGCGCTCAACCCCACTCACGGTCGCCGTGGTGCCCGTCACCGTGGCGGCCACCGCGCCACCCTGCCTCACCTGGTAACCGGTCACCCCGTTGTCGTCGGTGGACGCCGCCCACGCCAGGGACACACTGCTCGACGTCTTGCCCGTCACCGTGAGGCCACTCGGGGCGGTCGGCGGGTTGTCCGTGGTGCCGCTGGCGGCGTACACCTCGACCTGGGAAAGCTGGCCCGCCGCCCAGCCGGTGTTGCCGGCGATGCTCAGCCGGATGTGGCGGGCCGTGGTGGTCGTCAGCGTGCGGGTGACGGTGTTGCCCGTCGCCGGGTCGAAGGCGAACGCCGAGGCCCCGGCGATGGTCGAGAAGGAGCTGCCGTCGACGCTGCCCTGCACGGTGATGGTCTGGGTGCGCGCGCCCCAGCCGGCGGGCAGCCGCAGCACGAGCTTGTTGACCGGGTGGCTGGCGCCGAGGTCGACCTGCCACCAGTGCGGGAACGCGCCGCCGCTGCTCTCCCAGTAGCTGCCGGCGTCGGAGTCGACAGCGTTCGACGCCGCGAACGAGCCGTTCTGGCTGCTCGCCGAGGTGGACTTGCCGGCGGCGAGGTTTCCGGTGGCCGGCGGTGAGGTGCCGACCATCGGTGACGTCGGGCGTACGGCGGTCAGCGCGAGCTGCCCCTTGAGCATGCGGCCACCGTCGGCGGTGATGCGCAGGTAGTAGTCGGAGGAGCAGGCCACACCGTCCTCGTCCAGGGCGCGGATGTTCGCCCCGGCCGGGGTGGTGGCCTGCGTCTCGGACGTCTTGGCGATCTGGTTGCCCTCGTTGTACTCGTCGAACATGGACACGTAGAGGCCCTGGGAACCGAGCCGGACCATGTTGTAGATGTGCCGCCAGTAGAAGTCGCCGTGCCGGCGGTGCCCACCGGCCAGGTCACCGGGCATCACGCAGGGCAGGTAGTCGATGCCGCGCGCCGCGCAGTCAGCCAGGTCGCCGATGTTGACGTTGTTGTAGTACGAGTCGAGCCCTTCCAGGGTGTCGGTCCGGTAGACCATCCACGGCGAGATCGCGTGGAACGCGTGGTAGACGTCGAGGAAGCCGGGGCGGGAGTCCTCCCTGCCCAGCCGCCACCAGGTGGGCACGCCGCCGATGACGTAGCAGCCCTGCGCCTTGAACCAGTTGATGACGTCCAGGCAGGGCCCGGGGGCGAAGGGGCGGCTCGACTCGCTGAAGCCGAAGCCCCAGATGCAGACGACGGGCTTGCCGTTCTGCCGGGCGTACGCGCTGGACGCGGTGTGCGTGGACATCTTCGTCGTCCAGTCGGTCTTGATGTCCGACTGCATCGTCAACCAGTCGGTGACGTCGTACATGATGTAGAACTTGCGGTTGTAGCGCTCGGCCGCCGCACGGACCTTCAGCGTCATGGCGTCGCGGGTCGGCCCCTCGTCGCCGGTCGGGTTGAACCGTTGCAGGGCGGCGGTGTCGCAGCCATACTCCTGCATCCACCGGAAGTGGGTGTCCACCGTCTGCTGGTCGTAGGAGGAGAAGAGGCTGGCCGGTGAGCCGTTGCCCAGATTGGGGTACGCGGTGGGATAGCTGCGCGTGTACTCGCGCATGTCCGGCCAGGACACGATCGTGGTGTTCGCGGGCGAGGGCGGCTGGAACCGGTCGCGGCTCCAGTGCCACCAGCCACCGATCGGCGCGGAGTCGCCGGGCGCGCTGAACCAGCCCTGGTAGCCGACCGTCACCTTGCCGACCACGTCCCCGGGGGGACTGGCGGCCTGTGCGGGGCTGGCGAAGAACTCGGTGGCGGAGGAGGTGGCGGCGAGGGCGGACCCGGCCAACACCGACGTGACGAACCTGCGGCGGGAGACCGCCATGACGACCACTCCTTCGGGACGGAAGGCATTGACGGCCATCGTGGCAGGAGTGGTTGCCGCACCGCAAGAGTACGACTGATCGATGAAATTATTCGTCAGCGAAGCGGAAGGAGTCGAGCGCCCCGCCCCCGGGCATCGAGGGGCGGGGCGCGGGCCCGGTCAGACCGAGAAGTTGCGGAACAGCAGGGACGCCAAGGCGAGCGCCAACGCCAGGTTGAACACGGTGGCGCTGGCGAAGACCGCCACCGGCCGCCAACCGGCCTCCCGCAGCGACGCGACCCGCACCTCCAGGCCGATGCTGACGAACGCCAGGATCAGGAACCAGACGCGCAGGTCGTTGACGATGGCGATGGTGGCCTTGCCGTCCGCACCGGCCCCGTCGAGATACCAGGTGGCGATGACCGAGGCGGCGATGAAGCCCAGGACGAACTTGGGAAACCGGATCCACAACTCGCGCAGGCCCGGCCGTTCCGCGCCGGGCCGCCGCTCCACCCGCAGGGTGAAGTACGCGGTGAGCGCGACCGCGACCACACCCATCAGGGCGTTCTGGGTGACCTTGACGATGCTGGCGATCTGGAGCGCCTCCTCGCCGGCGATCGCCCCGGCGGCGGTGACCGCGGCGGTGGTGTCGATGTTGCCGCCGATCCAGGCGCCGGCCACCGCGTCGGACAGCCCGAACACGTCGGCCAGCCAGGGCAGGATGAAGATGGACGGCAGCGCGAAGATGATGACCAGGCTCGCCGTGTAGGCCAACTGCTCCCGCCGGGCCCGGACCGCGCCGGCGGCGGCGATCGCCGCGCTGACCCCGCAGATCGACACCGCGGAGGCGAGCAGCGCGCGCAGCTTGTCGTCGAGGCCGAACTTGCCGGCCAGCCACCAGGTGAAGAAGAAGACGCCGCTGATCAGCAGGATCGCCTGGGCGATCGCCGGGCCGGCGGCACTGGCGATGACGGCCAGGTTGATCGACGCGCCGAGCAGCACGAGGCCGGTCTTGATGAAGAACTCGGTGCGGAACGCGGCGGCGATCCGGTCGCGCCAGCCGAGCAGCGTGACGGCGACGTTGCCCAGCAGGCCGAGCAGGATGGCGTAGACCGGGTACTCGATCGCCGCCCCGATGTCCTCGACGGCGGTGCCCTCGGCCCACCCGGGGACGTTCTGCTCCAGGTAGCGGGTGAGCGCGCCGAGACCGACAACGATCACCAGACCGAGCAGCGTCCAGGCCCAGAACCGGCCGTCACGCGCCGTGCCGGTGGGGCCGGCCGGGTCGACTGTCGTCGGTGGCCCACTGACCGGCGCGGGATCAGCCGTGCCGTCAGGCG
Organism: Micromonospora sp. NPDC049101; assembly: GCF_040648675.1. Taxonomy (NCBI): domain Bacteria; kingdom Bacillati; phylum Actinomycetota; class Actinomycetes; order Micromonosporales; family Micromonosporaceae; genus Micromonospora; species Micromonospora sp. NPDC049101. The sequence goes on from NZ_JBEZED010000001.1 coordinate 250,204, forward strand.
TGCGGGTGCCGTCGGTCGTGCGGGGCTCGACAGCCGTCGCGGCCGGGTCGGCCGTGCGGGTCTCGTCCGTGGCCATCAGGGCACCAGCCCGGCGGGGATGGCACCGAGCAGGACCAGGGCGAGCAGGGCGAGGCCGAGGATCGTCGCCACCCAGTCCTCGTTGAACGCGAGCCGGGACTCCCCGGCTGTTGGCGGGGTGGGCGGTGGCTGATCGGTTGTCATGGCGTACCTCCATGGGGGTGGACCGATCCGGCCGGGCCGGATCGGTGGACAGCGCGTGGACGGGGGGTGTGGAGCGACGCCGGCCAATTTTCCTACCTAACCGATAGGAATACAAGGGTGTGCGCGTGGCGGGGACGACAGCGGGGGTCGGAGCCTCCTCGGCTCCGACCCCCGTCCGCTCCACCAGACCTGTTACGGGGCCGGGTACCGCGCGAGGTAGACCGGCGCGCCGACCTTGGTCATGTCGGCCGCCGCGCCGACACCGTTGACCACGTGGTCGATCGTGCCGGCACTGAGGTTGACGGTCATGACGTGGTGCAGCCGCACCCCCGGCCGGTTCGGGACCTCGAAGCCGTTCTCGGTGTGGATCGACGGGTTGTTCTGGTTGAAGACGTACACCCCGCCGCCGTGCAGGGTGTGGTGCCGCACCCGGTCACCCACCTTGTAACCGGCCCACCCCCGCACCGCGCCGTTCATCCAGTCGGCCTGCGTCGGCGGGTCGTACGGCAGCTCGTTCTGGTACAGGATCGTGGTGCCGTGCTCGCCGTTCCAGACCGTGTTGTAGCGCTGGAAGTGCTCGACGAACAGGCCGGTCGCGGTCACGTGGTCGCCGTTGATGACGGCGCCGTAGCGACCGGTGTTGGTGCGCCAGCGGTCGGTGTCGCCGTTGACGCCCTCGGTGAAGCCCTCCACGCCGTGGTCGCCGCGCCAGACCCAGGTGTGGTCGATCAGCACGTTGTCGCTGTTGACCTCCAACGCGGTGTTCGTCCGCCCGATGTGCGGGCCACCGACCCGGAAGTACACGTCGGACAGCGTGGTCGGGTTGGTCGGGCTGCTGGCATTGTGACCGTGCTGGCGACCCACCCGCAGCAGCACCGGCGACTCGACCAGACCGGCGTCGATCGTGACGCCCGCGACGATCACGCCGGGGACACCGTCGATGTCCAGCGGGATGGCGCCGTTCACCGCGGTGAGGGTGGCGTGCCCGATGCCGAGCACCACGGTGCCGGGCCGCCGGACCTCGATGCTGCGGGCGATGTCGTACGTGCCGGGGGTGAGCAGCAGGTGCTTCCCGCGCGCGAGCTGGGCGTTGATGACGCGTACCGGGTCGGTCGGCTTGGCAATGAAGAAGTCACCGATGTCGAGGGTCCGCCCCGGCGTCATGCCGTCGGCCCAGGAGATGCCCCGGCTGTCCCGCTGCGCGGCCGGCACCCGTACCTGGTAGCGGCCCTTGCCGTCGACGAAGAGGTACGGCTTCTCCCGGCTGAGCGGGGTGGTCTCCAGGGTGGTGTAGGGCGGGTCGGGGAACGCGGCGTCGTCCGGCGCCCCCTCGACGCCGGCGAAGACCTGGTTCCACACCGCGTTGGACCAACCGGCGACCTCGCTGTTGCGGGTCAGCCACTGCTGCTGCGAGCCGTTGGTGGTGGCCGGCAGCCGCGAGTCGGCGATGAAACCGCCACTGGCGTACTGCGGGCCGGCGGTGCAGTAGTCCATCAGCGACAGACCACCGCCGCCGATGTTCAACCGGCGCATCGACACCGCCTGGGACACCGCCCAGAAGTTCGCCGTCGACCGGCAGTCGTCCTGGCCGGCGGCGTTGATGGTGAGCGACAGGTTGGACAGGGTGCGCCAGAAGTTGACCAGGGCGAGGCAGTTGCCGGTGCCGCCGTCGGCCAGGCAGCGGTTGTAGACCTCGAGTTTGCCGTTGACGGTGACGTCGGTCGGCGAGGCGCCCAGGCCGGAGACCTCGGTGTAGTAACCGACCTTGGCCTGCAACGGTTGCTCGGCCGTGCCGTACGTGCCCGGCTTGAACAGGTAGGCGTGCCGCTCGGTGCCCATCTCGTTGTCGACCTGCCGGGCGTGCGCCGCGTCCAGGGTCTGCTGGATCTCACCGACCGGCATGCTCGGGTCGAAGATCGTCACGTTGGGCCCGAAGTCGGGTGCGCCGTGCGTGGGGCGGCCGGCGGTGGCGGCCGTGCTCGTCGTCACGACCGCGGTGGTCACCAGAAGGGCAAGCAGGAGGGTACGTCGGGACGGGCTTGTCATGTGGTTCGTCCTCTCCGCTGGCCGGAGGCGTCCTGCCGGCACAGCTGGGGGCGGTGAGAGCGCTCTCTGACGGGTAGACATGTTTCTACCCGTTGGATCGACCACACGCCATGACCGGGGACGGCGAAGTTCGGCAGGGGCGGGTGAGAATGGAGGCCGACGCGAGGAGACGCTGATGCCCATCGACTCGTTGCCCCACCTGGACGAACACTCCACTCTCATCGCGGCGGACACCGACCGGGCCTGGCCCCACCTGACCGACGTCGTCGAGCGGTCCTTCTCACGGCCGGGGATGACCGGGTACGCCCGGCTGGTGAGCGCCGCCGACCCCGTCACGTCCGGGCCACGACCACTCGTCACCGGCTCGACGCTCCCCGGGTTCCGGGTGACCACCGCGATCCCCGGCCGACAGTTGACTCTCCGGGGCAGCCACCGCTTCTCCACCTACGCGCTGATCTTCCGCCTCGAACCAGCCGGGCCGGGCCGATCCCGGCTCCGAGCCGAGACGTGCGCCGTCTTCCCCGGCCTGACCGGCGGCCTCTACCGACACATCCTGCTGGCCTCGGGCGGTCACGCCATCGGCATCCGCCGAATGCTGGCCACAGTCCGCCGAAAATCCGAACAAACCCCATAACCCCCCACCCCACCCTCCGCCCCGCTCGGCCCCGCGCCCCCGCCCCCGCCCCGCTCGGTCGATCATGGAGTTGTGGTGGTGCACAAAAGGGTATCGGGCCGACAAGGTGGGCACCATAAGTCCATGATCGACGCTGCGTGGGGGGCCGTTCTACTCCTCGGTCAGGAACTCGTCGATCATCGGTGCCAGCCAGTCGGCGCGCTGCGGGATCGAGGTGTGCGTGGTGCCGGGCAGGATGGCCAGCCGGCACACCGGCAGACCGGTCAGGTCGCCGGGCACCGCGCCGCCGAGCAGTCGGAACATCAGCACCGCGTGCTCGGGCTGGACGATGTCCGAGTCGGCCAGCACGATCATGGTGGGCGCGGCCAGCGCACGGATCTGCTCGGGCGTCCACTGCGGCAGGTTCGCGTCCAGCACCTTCATCTTGGTGACCAGGTTGGCCCAGCCCGCCGGGTCCGGCGCGGTCCGCAGATACTCCTCGTGGAACTCCGAGCCGTGCAGGTGCTCGGGTTGCAGGTCCTGGATCCCGTCCAGCAGGCCGGGGTGCAGGCCGTCGTCGTCGAAGCTCACCGAGGCGAGCACCAACCGCCCGACCCGATCGGGGTGATCGGTGCCGAGGCGCAGCGCGACCGCCGCACCCATGCTCCAGCCGAACACGTCCGCCCGCGCGATGCCCAGCCGGTCGAGCAACTCCACCACGTCGGCGGCGAAGTGCTCCACGGTCAGCGGACGGTCCACGTCCGGAGTACGGCCGTGTGCCTGCAACTCGACGGCGATCACCTGTCGGGTCTTCGCCAGCAGCGGCAGGATCGTGCCGAACGAGGTGTCGATGCCGGAGAGGGCGCCGTGGATCAGCACCAGCGGGCGACCCGGACCGTTGCCGTGTGTTTCGGAGTAGATGTCCATGACCACACGGTGCGCCGACGCGCTTACGGTTGACTTCCGGTCGCCTTACCGGCGCTAAGATGTCGGCCGTGCAGTTCGGGGTGCTCGGGCCGCTCGCCGTGACCACGGACGACGGCGAGCCAGTGGTGGTGCCCGGCGCAAAGGTGCGCGCGTTGTTGGCCGACCTGCTGACCAACCGCAACCAGGTGGTCTCGGCCGACCGCCTCGTCGACGACCTGTGGGGTGACGACTCCCCCGCCAACCCGCTCGGCGCGCTCCAGGTGCGGGTGTCCCAGTTGCGCAAGGCACTCAACGACGCCGAGCCGGGGGCCCGCGAGTTGGTCGAGTCCCGGCCGCCCGGCTACCTGCTGCGTACCGCCGCGGTCGACGCCGACCGGTTCGCCGAGCTGGCCCGCGGCAACGACGTCGACAGGTTGACCGAGGCGCTCGGGCTGTGGCGCGGCGAGGCGTACGCCGACGTGGCCGACTCCGAATTCGTCCGCGCCGAGGCGGCCCGCCTCGCCGAGCAGCGCCTCGTCGTGCACGAGCGGCTGGCCGAGGCCCGGTTGGCCCGCGGTGAGCACGACCTGGTCGCCGCCGACCTCGCCGAGCTGATCGCCCGGCATCCGCTGCGCGAGGGTCTGCGGGCGGTGCAGCTACGCGCGCTGTACGCGGCCGGCCGCCAGTCCGAGGCGCTGGACAGCTACACCGACCTGCGGGAACGCCTCGCCGAGGAGTTGGGTCTCGACCCCGGCCCGGAGCTGGTCGCCGTGCACCGCCGGATCCTCGAACAGGACGCCGGCCTGAGCGCACCGCCGAAGGCCGCGCTCATCCGCAACAGCCTGCCGGCGCAACTCGACGAGCTGGTCGGCAGAGCCGAGGCGCTGGCCGAGCTGCGGGCGCTGCTGCCCCGGCAGCGGCTGGTCACGCTCATCGGGCCGGGTGGGGTCGGCAAGACCAGGCTGGCCACCGAGGCGGCCCGGACCCAGTCCTTTCCGGATGGTGTCCAGTTGGTGGAGCTGGCCCCGCTGCCGGCCGGTGACCCGGGCGTCGCCGAGCAGGTGCTCGCCGTGCTGGGCGCCCACGAGGCCGCCGGCACGAGCCGGTCGGCCGCCGATCGCCTGGTCACGGCCCTGCAACACCGGCAGGTGCTCCTCGTCCTGGACAACTGCGAACACGTGGTCGAGTCGGCCGCCGAGTTGGTCGCCCGGCTGCTGCGCGACGTGCCGGGGGTACGCGTGCTGGCCACCAGCAGAGAGCCGCTCGGGTTGACCGGTGAGCTGCTCTGGGACGTACCCCCGCTGCCCGTGCCGGGCGACGGTGACCTGGACACGGTCCGGCGCTCGGCGGCGGCCCGGTTGTTCGCCGCCCGCGCCGCCGCGCAACAGCGCGGTTTCCGGCTCGACGAGCAGACCGCGCCGGCGGTGGCCCAGCTCTGTCGCCGCCTCGACGGGCTGCCGCTGGCACTGGAGTTGGCCGCGACCCGGGTCCGCGCGCTGGGTGTGCGGGGCGTGGTGGAACGGCTCGACGACCGTTTCCGGTTGCTCACCACCGCGCAACGGGACGTGCCGACGCGACAGCGGACGCTGACCGCGGTGATCGGCTGGAGCTGGGACCTCCTGGACGCGACCGACCGGGAGGTGCTGGCCCGGTTGGCGGTGTTCCGCGACGGCTGCACCCCGCAGGCCGCCGAGCGGGTCTGCCGCACCGACCTGGACACTCTCGCGCGGCTGGTGGACCGGTCGCTGGTGGTGCTCGACGACTCCGGTGCGCAGCCGCGCTACCGGCTGCTCGAATCGGTCGCCGCGTTCGGCCTGGCCCGGCTGACCGACGCCGACGAGGTACGCGCGCGGCACGCCGACTACTACACCGAGCTGGCCGAACGCGCCGACCCCGAGCTGCGCGGCGCCGACCAGCAACGATGGTTGGCGCTGCTGGACGCGGAGACGGCCAACCTGCGTTCGGCGCTGGTCAACGGTGGCGGGCTGCGGTTGGCGGTCGCACTGAGCTGGTACTGGTTTTTGCGCGGACGGCTCACCGAGGCACGGCGGGCCCTGGCCGTGGCCGGTGACCCGGTGCAGGAGGCCCGCGCGACCCCGTGGCGGGTCGGCTTCGCCCTGTCGCAGGGCGAGGCGATCGCACCGGACGACGTCCGCGCCGCGGTAGCTGTCGAACCGGACGGCCACGCCGCCTGGTTCGCGGCCAACGCCGTGATCGAGCACGGCAACCTGGCTTTGGCCTCGGAGCTGCTGCCCACCGCCGTCGTCGACAGGTGGACCGAAGCCGCGGTGCTCACCTCCCGGGCACACCTCGCGCACGCCAACGGTGACCAGGCCACCCTGGAGCGCACCGCGACCCGCAGCGCGGCCCTCTTCGCCGACCTCGGCGACCGGTGGGGCCGGCTCCGGGCGACCGAGTGGGTGGGTGGGCTGGCCGACATGCGCGGCGAGCACGAACGCGCCGTCGCACTGCACCGGGAGGGGCTGCGCTGGGCCGAGGAGTTGGCGCTCTGGCCGCAGGTCTGCGCCGAGCTGTCCTGGTTGGCGTGGCTCGCCGTGCAGACCCGCGACTACACCCAGGGCCGGGAGCTGGCCGAACGCGCGTACGCGCTGGCGGTGGAGCAGGGCTCGCCCGGTGCGCTGGTCTTCGCGGAGATGAGCCTCGGGATGGCCGCCCGCCGTGACGGCAAGCTCGACCTGGCCGTCACGCACCTCACCCGACTCGTCGACCTGGGCCGTGGCGAGACGCAGCCGGCGCTCTACCTGCCCATGGTCCTGGTCGAGTTGGGCTACGCGGTCGAGCAGGGCGGCAACCCGGACGCGGCGCTGGTCCTGCACATCGAGGCGTTCGAGGCCGCCGAGGCGATGGCGACGATGCGCGACGCGGTCGGCCCCCTGGAGGGGATGGCGGCGGCGGTGCCCTCCCCCGAGGTCGCCGCCCGGCTGCTGGGCGCCGCGGCCGCCGCCCGACTCGCCACGCAGTCCCCCGCCGCGCCGGCCGAACGCGACGACACCGACCGGACGACCGCACGACTGCGGGCCGAACTCGGGCCGGAACGGTTCGACGCGCTGCTCGCCGAGGGCGCGAAGCTGAGCCCGGGCGAGGCCCGGGCTCAGCTCTGACCGACGCTCAGGCGGTCGCCTTCGGCGCGTACGAGGCGACGATCACGCCGCTCTTGTGCACCCGGGTGTCGACCAGGTCGAACGAGGCCTTGAAGTCGGTGAGCGCCACCGTCAGGTTGGCACCGCCCTCCAACACGGGGTGGATCCAGAACCGGACCTCGTCCACCAGGCCCGCCTTGATCAACTGCGCGGTGACCGAGCCGAAGCCGTACTGGATGATGTTCTTGCCCTCCTGGGCCTTGAGCGCGGTGACCGCCTCGACCAGGTCACCCTGGAGCACCTCGGTGTTCTTCCAGGTGGGGTCGGTGAGGGTGGTGGAGGCGACGTACTTCTTGACGTTGTTGAAGTACGCGGCGCCCGTGGTCGGGTCGCTCTCGTCCATGTTCGGCCAGGCGGCGGACATGCCGTCGTAGGTGGCCCGTCCCATCAGCATCGCGTCGGCCTCGGTGGTCTGCGCCCCGGCGAGGCTGGCGGCCTCCTCGTCGAAGTACGGCGCGGTCCACATCGGGTTCTCGATGACGCCGTCGAGGGTGAGGTAGGTCGAGTTGATGAGCTTGCGCATCGGGATCTCCTGGGTTTTCGTCGTGTTCTCCGGTGACACCCAGAACTCTGCCGATCTCCACTTACGATTCGCTTGCAATGCCCTTACCGTCGCCCGGGTCGGTCAGTGGCAGGGGCAGCGCCGGCGTGGCCACCGTGGCACCGCCTGTCGAGTGCGCCGGCGCGGGGCGGTCCCCGGTGCGGCTGTGCAGGCGTCCCCGCCCGGCGGGCCCGGCCCGCCGGGTCACCTCGACGGTCACCATCCGCACCGGCGGTGGCGGCGCGATGAACCGCCCGACTCCCCACCGCACCCAGAGCGGGATGCGACCGGCGTCCGCCTCGGCGCGCAGCTTCTGCACCGTACGGGCCCGGTCGGTGTGGTCGACCTCCACGACGACCGGCGGGCCGTCCGGGCGGGCACACGCCACGTCGAGGACCGAGTGCCGCTGCTGGAGCGGCGGTGGCAACGGCAGCACGCTTGGCGCGCGCCGGTAGACCCGCCAGCCCTGGGCCTCGGCCCACCCCACCACCGCGTCGATCACCCGGGCGGTGACCGCGTCGACGTCCAGGTCGACGAACGTCACCTCGGCCAGCCACCGACTGAGGTCCGCGGCCAACCGCTCGCCCTGCGTCGTGACCTCCACCGGCGCAGGATAACGCCTCAGCCGACGGTGGTCGCGGTCGCGGCGAGGTGCCGGGTGAGCCAGGCGGTGGTGGCCGTACGGGCCGCCTCCTGGTTGGCCCGGGCCAGGAAGTCGTGCCCCTCGCCGGCGAGCACCAGGTGCCCGTGCGGCACGTCCCGGGCGGCGAGGGCCCGCGCCACCTGGGCCGACTCGCCGGCCGGCACGTTCGTGTCGTTCGCGCCGTGGATGAGCAGCACCGGCACGTCCAGCCGGTCGATGTGGGTCAGCGGCGACAGGTCACGCAGCAGCTCGGCGTCCCGCTGCGGGTCGCCGTACTTGCTGACGGCGGCGGCGGCGATCCACGGCTCGGTGCCGGCGTAGAAGGTGTGGAAGTCGGAGATGCCGCACTCGGCGACCCCGGCGGCGAACAGCCCGGGGAAGTTCACCAGCACCGCGAGGACCAGGTAACCACCGTAGGAACGGCCCAGGCAGCCGAGCTGACCGGGCCGGGCGATGCCGGCGTCGACGAGGTACTCACCGCAGGCCGCCACGTCGGCGATCGCACCGTAGCGGCCGGCGAGGTTGTCGGCGGCGACGAAGGAGCGGCCGAACCCGGACGACCCCCGGACGTTGGGTGCGAAGACGGCCACGCCCTGCGCCACGAGGGCCTGGAACAGCGGGTGGTAACCGGGGCGCTCCTGCGCCTCCGGGCCACCGTGCAGGCTGATGGCGGTCGGCCAGGGACCCGGCCCGGCCGGGCGGTACAGCCAGCCGGACAGCGGTAACCCGTCGTGGGCGCGCAGGTCGACGAGTTGTGGCGCGACGCCGCTGCCGCTCGTAGAGGTGGTCGTGGTGCTCGGCCGCAGCGGGCGCGGCGCCGTGGTGGACGCGTCGACCAGCCAGACCTCCCGGGGCTGCACCGGCCCCTGCGCGGTCACGCAGAGCAGGTCGCCGCCGGCGGCGAAGACGGCGTCGTCGAGCACCTCCCCGGGGGCGGCGACGGCCCGTTGCACGCCGTCGGCCAGGTCGAGCAGGCTCAGCTCGCTGCGCCCGCCGTAGGTGTTCCACAGCAGCGCGGCACGGCGCCCGTCCGGGCTCGGCGCCACGTGCTCCAACTCGGCGTCCGGTCGCCCGGCGAGCCGGGTCGGCGTCCGCTCCGGTCGGGTCAGGTCGACCCGCACCAGCGCGGCCAGCTCCGAGAACGCGTCGGTGCGGGCCAGCACGGTCGTGCCGTCCGGGCCGAACCAGCCCTGGTCGGTGCTGCCCCGCCCGGTGTCCGGGAACAGCCGCCGCCGCCCGCCCGTCGCCACGTCCAGCAACTCCAACCACCGGGCGTTACGGGGGCCCCGGCGCAGCAGCACGGCGCCGGCGTCCGGGGTCACGTCCAGGAGCGTGAGCAGGTCACCCTCGGCGAGCACCCGCCGGTGCCCGGTGTCCGCGTCGATCAGGACGGCCCGGCCGTGATCGTCGGTCTCGGTGACCATCAGGACCGCGCCGCCGGGCAGCCAGCCGGCCAGCGCGGCGCTGCGCCGGCCGAACCCGGCGACCTGGCGGCGTCGCGTACCGTCCGGGCGCAGCACCCACAGCTCGGTGCGGGGCGCGCCACCGGGTGCGATGACGCAGGCCAGCCACCGCCCGTCCGGGGACCAGCTCAGCGCCAACACCGGCTCGTCGCCGGTGGGCAGCGCGACGGCCTCGGCGGTGTCGACGTCGCGAACCCAGACGCGCGGGCTGCCGCCCTGGTCGGAGAGGTACGCCACCCGGCGGCCGTCGGGCGACGGCGCGGGACGGTACTCCTCGACCACGGGCACCGGCACCACCGGCCGAGGGCTGGCGGGTCGGGTCCGCCGGGTGGTACGCGGCACCTCGGTCCGTACGCTCATCTAAACCCCGATCCGCTGCAACCAGAGCTCCAGCAGCCCGAGCTGCCAGAGCGCGTTGGAACCCAGCGTGGTCCGCCGGGTGTTCGGTGCGTCCAGCAATTCCTCCAGGTAGTCCTTGCGGAACAGGCCCCGCTCGCGCGCCGGCTGGGCGGTCAGCGCGTCCCGGACGTCGTCGAGCAGTGGGCCGGACAGGTGCCGGATGGCGGGCACCGGGAAGTAGCCCTTCGGCCGGTCGATCACCTCGTCCGGGACGATGCCCCGGCTCGCCGCCTTGAGCACGCCCTTGCCGCCCTGGGCCAGCTTCAACGCGGGCGGGCAGGCGGCGGCCAGCTCGACCACCTCGTGGTCGAGGAACGGCACCCGGGCCTCCAGCCCCCAGGCCATCGTCATGTTGTCGACCCGTTTGACCGGATCGTCGACCAGCATGACCAGGCTGTCCTGGCGCAGTGCCGCGTCCAGCGCGGTGTCCGCGCCGGGCGCGCCGAAGTGGGCGGTGACGAACTCCAGGCTCGCGTCGTGGTCGAGCATCCACTCGGGCGCCAGGTGCCCGGCGAGCGCGTCGTGCCGACGGTCGAAGAACACCCGGGCGTACGCCTCGACGGCGTCCGCGCGGGCCACGTTCGCCATCGGCGGGTACCAGTCGTAGCCGGCGAGGATCTCGTCGGCGCCCTGCCCGGACTGCACCACCGTGATCCGCTGCGAGACCTCCTCGGACAGCAGGTGGAACGCGACGCAGTCGTGGCTGACCATCGGCTCGCTCATCGCCGCGATGGCGTCGTGCACGGCGGGGACGAACCGGCTGGCACCGATGCGGATCTGGTGGTGGTCGGTGTCGAAGTGGCGGGCCACCAGGTCGGAGTAGTGGAACTCGTCGCCGCTCTCCCCCGCCGCCGCCTCGAACCCGATGCTGAAGGTGGCCAGCCCGGTCTGGCCCTGCTCGGCCAGCAACGCGACGATCAGGCTGGAGTCGAGCCCGCCGGAGAGCAGCACCCCGACCGGCACGTCGGCCACCATCCGTCGGCGTACGGCGGTGCGCAACGCCGCCATGATCCGTTCCTGCCACTCGTCGGCGGACATCGGATCGGCGGCGGCCCGGCTGAACTCCGGCTGCCAGTAGAGCGTGTCGGTGCTCCGGCCGTCCGCGGTGATCACCCGCACGGTGGCCGGCGGGAGTTTGCGGACCCCGGCGAGGATCGTGCGCGGTGCCGGCACCACCGAGTGGAAACTCATGTAGTGGTGCAGCGCCACCGGGTCGAGGTCGGTGTCCACGTCACCGGCGGCGAGCAACGCCGGCAGGGTCGAGGCGAACCGGATGCGGCCCGGCCCCTGGGCCAGGTAGAGCGGCTTGATGCCGAGCCGGTCGCGGGCCAGCACCAGGGTGTGCGTGGCCAGCTCGACCAGGGCGAACGCGAACATCCCGTAGAACCGTTCGACGCAGGCCGTGCCCCACCTGTGGTACGCCTTGAGGATCACCTCGGTGTCGGAGGTCGAGCGGAAGGAGTAGCCCAGGCCGGTCAGCTCGTCGCGCAGCTCTCGGTAGTTGTAGATGCAGCCGTTGAAGACCAGGGCCAGACCCAGCTCGGGGTCGACCATGGGCTGGGCTCCGCCGTCGGAGAGGTCGATGATGCGCAACCGGCGGTGCACCAGGGCCACCGGCCCGTGCTGCCACCGCCCCTCGCCGTCCGGACCCCGGGAGGCCAGGGCGGGGAGCATCCGCTCGACGGCGGCCAGATCCGATGACGCCCCGTCGAGGCGTAGCTCGCCTCCGATACCGCACATGGCACACACCTCTCATCGGCTCGGATCCGCTCGGGCCGCTGACCGGTCCAGGTTTGGCGGACCGGGTTGCGTACCGATGACGGGATGGTCAAGCGTGGGTTACACCGAATTCTGCTCGGCCGCGCCGAGCAACCAGGTGTCCTTCGACCCACCGCCTCGCGAAGAGTTGACGATCATGCTGCCGGCCGGGGCCACCCGGGTCAGCGCCACCGGCGCGACCTCGGCCTGCTCGCCGAGGAACACGAAGGCCCGCAGGTCGACGTGGCGGGGCGCGAGAGCCGTACCGTCGAAGACCGGGTGGGTGGTCAGCGACACCATCTCCTGGGCGATCCACCGGTGCGGGGCCGCGAGGATCTGCTCCCGGACGGCGTCCAACTCCTCCGCCTCGGCCCGTGGGCCGATCACCACCCGGTCGCCGCCGTACCCGTCGACGGGCTTGAGCACCAACTCATCGAGCCGGTCCAGCACCTCGGCCCGCTGCTCGGGCAGCCCGCACAGGTACGTCGGCACGTCCCCCAACAGGGGTTTCTCGCCCAGGTAGTACTCGATCAGTCGGGGCACGTACGCGTACAGCGCCTTGTCGTCGCCGACGCCGTTGCCCAGCGCGTTGGCGAGCGTGAGCCGCCCGGCGTGCACGGCGGCGAGCAACGGCCAGCCCAGCGGCACCCCGTCGGCGCCCGGCGCGTGCAGCAGGGCCTCCTCGTCCATCCGCAGGTAGATCACGTCGACCCGGCTGCGGCTGCCCGCGCGGACCAGCCAGACCCGGCCCTCCTCCACCAGCAGGTCGCTGGTCTCGGTCAGCGGCACACCCATCTCGTCGGCGAGCAGCCGATGTTCGAACCAGGCGGGATCACCCGGGCCACTGCTGAGCACCACCAGGGCGGGTTCGTCGGCCGCGGGGGGCGCGGCGGCGATCAGCGCCCGGTACAGCATCGCCGGCGTCTCGTCGGCGGACAGCAGGTCCTGCGGCACCGGCAGCTCCGGCAGCACCGCCTGGGTCAGCCGGCGGTTCTGCACCGCGTAGCCGATTCCGGAGGGCACCCGCAGGTTGTCCTCCAGGACGTACCAGCCGCCGTCCGGGTCCCGGACGAGGTCGGTCCCGGACACCTGGGCGCGGGTGCCCCGACGGCCCATCAGCGCGCCGGTCGGGCGCAGGCCGGGCGAGGACTCCACCACCCACGCCGGCACCACGCCGTCGGCCACCACGGCCCGGTCGGCGTAGACGTCGCACAGGAACGCGTCCAGGGCGCGGGCGCGTTGCACCAGGCCGGTGCGCAGCGTCCGCCAGTCGGCGGCCGGCACCACGCGGGGCACCAGGTCGACCGGGAAGAGCCGGGTGCTCGCCTCGCCGGCCACGCTGAACGTCACGCCGCGGGCGCGCTGTTCCTCGTCCCGGTCGTGCTCGCGCTGTCGGAGGGCGCCGGCACCGAGTCGGCGCAGGGCCGCCAGGATCGGGCCGTACGCCGGTGCCGGCCCGCTCGCTCCGAAGACCTCGTCACCGGCATCGGCGTACGTGGGCAGCACCGGCGGTGCGGACGCACCCGGCGGTGCCTCGCGGACCCGGCCCCGGGTCTCGTCGAGGAGCAGATCCACCACGTCGGCCAACCGGCCGCGACGCTCGTACGCCCGGCGCTGCCGCGCCGCGGAGCTGCCGCGCTCCAGGGCGTACCGGGTCAGCTCGCGGATCTGCTCCCAGTCGCCGGTCGCCTCCAACTGCGGGCGCAGGTCGGTCACCAGGCGGCGGACCGCCTCGGCGGCCGGCACCGGCCGGGCCGAGCGGGGCAGGTCGAGCAGGTCGCCCTCCAGCCCGGAGCGGGCCGCCCGCCAGACCGCGGCGCGCAGCACCGGTGGTCGCACGGCGGTGCGTTCCACCCCGGCACGCAGGGCGGCGACCTCCCGCCGGACCAGGGCCCGGAACAGGCCGGTGAGCAGGACGATGGTCTCCACGTCGGCGTTGGCGTCGGTGATCCGCAACTCCACGGTGGGCACGTGCGCCGACGGCCGGATATCGAAATAGATCATGGCAGGGTCGGTGATCGTTTCGGAGGAGATCAACTCGGCGACCAGCGCCTCGTGATCCGCCGCGCTCGTCACCTCGCCCGGGTCACCCGCCGTGGGCCAGCGCTGCCAGACCAGCGACCGGACGCTGGCGTAGCCGCTGTCCTGACCCATCCAGTACGGCGAGCTGGTGGACAGGGCGAGCAGCACCGGCAGCCACGGCTGGACCCGGCGGGTGACCGCGACGGCCAGGTCCCGGTCGGTCACCCCGACGTGCACCTGCGCACCGCAGATCAGCTGCTCCCGCGCGAGCAACTGGTACTCGTCGAGCATCCGCCGGTACCGGGACGTGGGGGTGACGCTCGGGTCGCCGTCGGCGCGCAGCGGCACCGTGCCGGCCGCCACGATGCCCAGCCCGGCCCGGTCGGCCACCTGGACGGCCAGCTGGCGCAGCCGGGTCAGCTCGGCGCGGATCTCGTCCAGGGTGCGGCAGACCGCGGTGTTGGTCTCCACCACGCTGCGGTGCAACTCCGCGGTGAACGAGTCGGCCGGCAGCCGGTCGAGCAACTCCCCGGCTCGGGGCACCAACTCCCGGGTGTGCAGGTCGACGACGTGGAACTCCTCCTCGACGCCGATCGTGGCCAGATCCGCCGGGTCGCCGTCGTCGAGGGTCACGGTCGGGTTGGCGCGTGGTGTGGGCAGGGCCCGGCCGTTGCCGGACCGGCCCATCGCCCCGTCGAACGTCGGCACGTTGGTGGTGTTGTCGGCCATGGTCACCCCGGTTCGCGTGTCGGTGGTCGTGGCTGTCCGACGAGCGTTCCCAGGTTTGGTACCGGGGGTGTTTCTGGCACGTTAAGGTGGCGGACCGTTCTGCTGGCATCCCGGCGACGCGCGGTGGGAGCAGGCGCGGTCGCGGGTCGGCGCAGAATGTGGACAAATACCGCCCGCCCCCCAGCGAGCTGGCCGGATCGGCTCCCGGTCGGCGACGTTCCAGACCGAGCCCTCAAGGAGGGAGCCGTCTCGGCCGGCGAACAGGACGTCGTCGAATCCGGCCTGGCGCGCCTGGCGGCGATGGAGGGTGAGACCCAGCGTGGCCAGGTGTTTGAGCTGCGGGAGCTCTCGCTCGTACCGGACAGTCCGGACTCGCAGCGGCGCACGTGCAGCGTCGTCGGCCGGTTCGTCGACCGAGACCATGATGTCGGTACTGGACCGCCGGGTGGGGTTGGGAAGGACCGTCACCTGGACGGAGGCGTCGTCCCGGCCGCCCAGCGCCTGGTCGATGAGGGTCCTGACCTGGTCGCCGGACGGCGGGACGGCGTCGGGAAACAGCACCGCCGAGGCCTCGTGCAGGCGACGGAGGTGCAGGGACAGGCCGGGCACGGCCGCGCCGCGCACCTGCATGGAGGTGAAGTGGCCGTAGTTCCACACGGCTGCCCGATGCAGGTCTTCGACGGTCGCCGGCTCGCCGTTGATGTCCACGCGCGTCACCGCGTCATGGTGTCACCTCATGTTCGCCACCACGAACGGCGCGTGGCCGTGCAGGTAGTTGGTCCACCCGCCGGTCACCGGCGCGCCGGGGCTGAGCAGGTTTGTGGTGTCGGTGCCGACGTCGAGCTTCCACGCCGTCCAGGAGATGCCGTTCGCCCTCATCCAGTCGATCCAGGACTGCGCCTCCGGCAGGCAGGCCCGGCCGTCGAGGCCGCCGTCGGCGTTGCTGGCGCCCCACTCGGTGACGAACAGCGCGAGGCCCGCACGGATCGCCGCGTCACCCTTGGCCCGCAGCGACGCGCCGTGGGTGCACGAGTAGAAGTGCAGGGTGTACATCAGGTTGGTACCGGTGACCGGGCTGGCCGCCGCCACGTCCACGTCCTGCGACCAGGTCGGGGTGCCGAGCACGACGATGTTGTCCGGGTCGGCGGCACGGATCGCGGAGACCACCGCCTGGTGGTACGGCTTGATGACGTTGGTCCAGCTCACCTGCAACGGCTCGTTGTACGGCTCCCAGATGACGTTGGGCAGGTGGCCGTAGCGGCGGGCCAGATCGCCGAAGAACGCCACCGCCTGGGACTGGTTGTTCTGTGCCTCGTGCGCGTGCCAGTCGACGATGACGTACACCCCGGCGCTGACCGCGTTGTTGATGATGGTCTCCACCTGCGCCCGCGCCTTGCCGGGGTTGCTCAGGTACGCGCCGGCCGGCTCCACGCCCATCGCCGCGCGGATCACCTGGAGGTTCCAGTTGTCGCGCATCCAGGTCAACGCGGAGAGGTTCTCGGCGTACGGGGCCGTCTCCCAGTTGAGCCACATGCTGCTGATGCCACGCAACTGCACCCGCGCACCGGACCTGTCGCACATCGTCGTGCCGCAGACCCGTAGCTGCCCGTGCCGCTCGACCGGAGTGCCGGTGGTCGGCGGCGGAGTCGTGGGAGGCGGAGTGGTCGGCGGCGGCGTGGTCGGGGGCGGGGTGGTTGGCGGAGTCGTCGTCGGCGGTGTGCCGCCGGTGCAGGACACGCTGTCGCCGTTGACCGTGCAGTTCACCGGGGTGCCCGACCCGGTGACGAGGAAGCCGAACGAGGTCGACGCGCCGGGGCCGAGCGTGCCGTTCCACGACACGTTGCTGAAGGCGTAGTGGCTGCCGGAGGTCGTCTGCTGCGCGTTCCACGACTGGCTGATGCTCGACCCGGCAGGCAGGTCGAACTCGACCCGCCAGCTGCTGATCTGTGCGGAGGTGTTGTTGGTGACGGTGACCTGCCCCTGATAGCCACTGCCCCAGGTGTTCGTCACGGAGAACACGGCGGTCGCCGCGCTGGCCGGTGTGGTGGCGACTGTCGCCACCGCACCGGCGAGCAGGCCGGCGACGGCCAGAGTCGTGACAAGTCTCAGTGTGCGCATGCTGAACCCGCTTCGGTCTATCGACGGTGATGGCCTGTGGCGGGGCGGCGCCTGCGGCAGACAATATCGATCTTCCGCTATGCGGTTCAAGGCCGCGCGGCTGATTTTCTGGCCGGCCGGAGCGTCGGTCGCGGGGTGCGGCAGGTCGAACTCAGCGTGGCCCGATGGTCACCACCCGCGCCCACTCCGGTGGCGTGACGGGGGCACGGTCCGCGTCCTCGCTCCACGACGCCCCGGCCCGGGGAAAGAGCCCCACCACCGTCCGCGCCACCGGACGGGCGCTCGGCCAGGGTGTCTGCCCGTCGGTCAGCGCCACGATGACGTCCGGCCGCACCCGCCGCGCACGGGCGAAGCCGGCCCGCAGATCCGTGCCTCCGCCGCCGATCAGCGGGATCTCCTGCGCGCGACACAGTGGGTGCACGATCCGGGCCGCCGCGTCGCACGGCAACACGCTCACCAGGTCACGCCGACCGCCCACCGCCCGGGATATCGCCGCCACCTCAAGCAGCGCACTACCCAACTCGGCGTCGCTGACCGACCCGGACGTGTCGACGATGACGCACACCGACGGAGGTCGGCGACGCAGGCTGGGCAGCACCACACCCGGCACGCCGTGGGATCGCCGCGACGGCCGGCCGTAGGTGTGCTCGGCGCCGGTCCCGGCCGCCACCGCCGCCGAGCGGACCGCCGCCCCCAGCAGGTCACGCCACGGCTGCGGTGGGTGGAACGCCTGTTCCGCCCACCGTCGCCACCCCTGCGGCACGGTTCCCGGGTGTCCGGCGATGCCCTCCGCCACCCGGAACCGGACCGCGTCGCGCTCCTGCTCGCTGAGGCCGTGCGCGCCGTCGGGTCCCAGGTCCCACTCCCGCGCCAGCCCGTCCGCGCCACTGCCACAGTCCAACCAGACCAGATCCTGGGTACGCGGACCCAGCCCGAACTGGCGCAGGTAGTCCTCCATCAACTCCCCCGGGCGCAGCCCCAGCGACGTCGGTTCGACGGCACCCTCGGGCATCGTCAGCCCGTCACCGAACACGTCGTCGTTGATCTCGCAGTCCGCGGCGATGTTCATGCGCAGCCGCTCCCCCGGGCCGCCGAGCCCCCGGTCCCGGGCGACCCGGTCACCCCGGCCGTGGTGGTCGCGCAACAGATGCGACACCTCATGCACCCACACCCCGGCGAGTTCCTCCAGCGGGGTGCGGTCCACGAACGTCGGCGAGACGTAGCAGCGCCAGTGCCGGTCCACGGCCATCGTCGGCACCCGCCGTGACGCCACCGGGTGCAGGGCGAACAACGCGGTCGCCAGGTAGGGGCGCACACGGGCGGCGTACAGGCGGGCGGCGTACAGCTTGTCGACGTCCATCGTCGCCGGGTCGCCCGCGCTCATCGTGCCGCACCGGCGGCGGCCGCGATCCGCGTCGCCGCCCGGTCGGCTCGCCGGGAGAGCGACACCACCCCGGCGAGGCGTTCGATCGTGGCGGGCACGTCCCAGTCCTCCCGGCGCAGGGTGGCCAGGGTGGTCGCGGGGACCACCACCAGATCCGGCGCGCCGGTCTCGACGGCCCGCGACAACAGCTCCCACGCGGCGTCCCACCGGGACCGCTCCGGGCGGTTGCGGACCGCCGCCACCACGGCGTCCAACACGGCCTGCCGCAGATCGCCCCGTTCGGGCAGCACCGCCGCCGCCGGGTCAGCCAGCAACTCCTCCGGATCGGGCAGGTCCATCCGATCGACGCTGGCCAGCAGTTCCAGCCCGGGGCCGTCGCCAACGGTCCCCCGCACCAGGAGCGACAGCACCTCGCGGGAGACGCCCGCCGCCGTGGCGAAGGCGGTCAGGCGCAGTGCCATCTCCCAGCTCCGCGGCGACGGCCACGGCCCACCGCGGGCGGCGTCGGTGGTGGGCAGCCGGTGTACGAGATCCGGGCGGACGGACAGCAGGCCGCACACCGCCCGGCGGGCGAAGGCGACGGCTTCCGGCACCAGGTCCGGGTTGAGCCGGGGCAACGCCGCGCGGGGCCAGGTGCCGCCAAGTCCGCGGACGACGACCTCGTGGTCGTGGGTCCACTGGAGATGGACGAAGCGGTTGGCCAGCGGCGGACTCAGCTCCCACCCGTCGGCGGCCGACGACCGTGGATTGGCGGCGGCGACGATCCGGACACCTGGCGGCAGCCGCAGGGCACCGACGCGGCGTTCCAGGACGAGGCGCAGCAGGGCGGCCTGGACGGCGGGCGGCGCGGTGGACAACTCGTCGAGGAACAGCAGCCCTCGACCCGCCCGTACCAGGCGTACCGCCCAGTCCGGCGGGGCCATCGGAACGCCCTGGGTCGCCGGGTCGTCGCCGACGATCGGTAGTCCCGAGAAGTCGGACGGTTCGTGGACGCTGGCGACGACAGTCGTCAGCGGCAGATCCAGGGTTTCGGCCAGGTGGGTCAGGGCTGCCGTCTTGCCGATGCCGGGCGCCCCCCAGAGCAGGACGGGCAGGTCCGCGGCCACGGTCAGGGTCAGTGCCGACAACTGGGTGTCGGCGCGGGGCTCGGTGGTGGTCGCGCCGAGCAGTGCGAGCAGGTCGTCGGCGACATCGAGCTGAGAACCGGATGCGGGCATGGTCATCACCTGTGGGGTTCGTGTGCGGTGCGGAGGCCGTACCGCAGCGGTGGGGTCGGCGGTCAGCCGGATGTCGCGTGGCGCGTGCGCCGCCGGCGCGGGCCCGAGCGGCGAGGTGCGTCGGCGGTGGGGCCGCGCTCGGCCCCGATCAGGCCGGCCCGGAACAGGG
The DNA here is from genome assembly GCF_040648675.1 of Micromonospora sp. NPDC049101. NCBI lineage: Bacteria > Bacillati > Actinomycetota > Actinomycetes > Micromonosporales > Micromonosporaceae > Micromonospora > Micromonospora sp. NPDC049101. The sequence goes on from NZ_JBEZED010000001.1 coordinate 269,595, forward strand.
CGTGGGTGATCCGCCGCTGTGCGGCGGTCTCGAGTTCGTCGCGCAGGGCACCGTCGCGCAGCAGCGCGTCGGGGCCGAGCAGGGCCTCGACGGTGGCCAGCGCGCCAGCGGTGTCGCCGTGGTCGAGCCGTGCCCGTACGTCGGGAAGGCACTCCGGTTGTCGGTGCGCCTCGTCGATGGCCCGCAGGCAGGGCAGCGGGGTCCCGGTGAGCGAGGCCAGCAACTCCTCCCGGCGGATCTCGGCCGGGCTGTGGTCGAACGTGGCGAGCACCCCGTCGACCAGGCCGATGCGATGGTGGGCGCCTCGGCACGACACCAGGCGTGGTGCCGCGGCCGGGTACGACGCCGCCGAACCGGGCGGCACCGGCCGCTCAGGCACCGGCCGCTCAGGCACAAGTGCCGCCGTGACCAGGGGATGCAGTCGGTCGGGCTCGACGAGCCCGGCGCGCAGCAGCGCCAGATCGGGCAGCACCCAGGTCGCCGCGTCGGGCAGCACCGGCAGCCCGGTCCCGCCCTCCCGCGTGCTGACCCGCGCCACGGGTGACCGACCGCCGTCCGCGCTCGCGGTGACGTCCAGGACCAGCCGACGTCGGGCGCCGAGACGCACCACGACAGCACCGCTGGCCCGCCCGTCGGCCGCGAGCAGGAGCGCCGCCTCGGCTGGCCACCGGTCGGTCGCGCAGCCCGCTTCCACAGTGTCGGGGACGCCCGCGGGTGGGGCGGCGGCCGACGACCGGCCCGCACCTGATCGGGCCCGCAACTCGGCGGTCCGGCGCGCGTCGAACAGGTGGCGGTGCAGGTCGAGGCGGAAGCGCTGGTCGGGGTGGGAACGCGGGCCGGACCCGCGACGGGACCGGTCCCACAGCCCGAGGCTGATCCGCTGACCGGCGTCAGCCCAGGCCGGCGCGGTGCGGGCCACCAGGTGCACCGCGTTGCCGTCGGGTTGCTCCGGGTCGTACCGGATCAGCGAGAGGGTGAGACCCGGACGCAGCAGACCATCGGGGGCGACCCTCGGTAGGTGCCACCGCAGCAGGTCAGGGGCCAGGTGACGAAGGTCGGCCCGGAGCCGTGCCGCCAGCTCTCGGCCGTGCTGGTTGGCGACCGCGCGCAGGCTGATGTCGGCATCGACGCGGGCGGCGGCGCACGCCCCGCCCCAGTCACCGACCCGGCGACGAGCGGTCGCTCGCTCGATCATGGATTGCGGCACGGCGAACTCGCGCACACGCCGCCAGAAGGACAGTCGAGAATCCGCATTCGCGGCCCGGGAGTGCATCAGCACTCACCGTTCGCGGATGGGACCCCCAATCTGAAACGAGAGGAAGTGATCATCGCGGCGGAGCATACCGCCCTGGGCCCGGAGTCCGCCAGAGCCGGGAGCGACCCGCCACGACCGGTGGACCCGGAACCTGAGGTACGCCGCGCTCGAGCGGGGACCGACCTGAATGGCCGGTCCCCGGGGCGCTCAGGCTGTTGGGCGTACCCGGTAGGCCAGGTGGGTGACGCCGTCGCCCTCGACGACGCGCAGGGGGCCGTCGAGCTGGAGTGGCGTGATCTTCAAATCGGCGAAGAGTGGGACGCCGGCGCCGAGCAGGACCGGCACAAGGTCGACGTGCACCTCGTCGAGCAGGCCGGCCTCGATGACCTGGGCGGCGATGGTGCCGCCGTTGACGCCGACCTCCTTGTCACCGGCGAGCGCCTTCGCCCGGTCGATGGCGCTGGCGATGCCGTCGGTGACGAACACGAAGGACTCACCCTCCGGCTCCCAGCCCTCCGGCACATGGTGCGTGACGACCACCACCGGCACGTCCAACGGGTGCCGGCCGCCCCACCCGTTGGTCATGTCGAACAGCCGCCGGCCGACGACGAGCGCGCCGGTCCGCTCGGTGAGCTCCCGCAGGTGCCGGGCGCTCGTGGCGGACGTCCGGAACGTCATCTTCGGGTTGGCCGTCGGCGTCTCGACGTCGCCGTTGTTGTACCACTGGAAGAGGTACTCGAAGCCACCGTGGGACGCGTCCGCGATGTAGCCGTCCAACGACATCGTCGCCCCGGTCGTCACCTTCGTCATCGATCCACTCCTTGGTCCGTGCGGTGTCCGCCCGCGGGTGGGACCGGGTGTGCCCGGCCCTCACCCCGTGGTCGAAGCAGCGGCCCCCGCTCTCGACACGTGCGCCTGATTTTCTTCCGGCGCGGGCGCTCAGCCCTTGTCGAGCACCACTGCCTGGTGGACGTAGTCGCGCAGCGCCACACGGTCCAGGGTGCCGGCCGGCTTGAGTTTGACGTGCCGGGTTGCCTTTCCCACACCGGCGAGCAGTCCGTGGCGGTCGGTGAACTCGGCGCCCCGGGCGAACGCGAAGGTGACGTGGGTCTTGCTCAGGCTCAGGATCGCCAGGAGTTTGACACCCTGCCAGGCGAGCGAGCCCCGGCTGATCACCTCACGGGCGTCGGGGGCGCACTCCCGCATCACCTCACGCAGTGCGGCGACGATGTCGCGGTGCTCGACGGGCAGCCGACCCAGGTACTCATCGACGTCATGGCTGGTCATGTTCGGGTCCCTCCGGGTGTGACTACTGGTTTCAGCGGATCTGGGTGGCGACGGCGGCAGCGGCGACGGTCGCCCCGGCGTCGTTGAGGTGCAGGAAGTCGACGTGGGCGTACGCGGGCCGCAGGGCGTCCCGGTCGGACGGATCGGCGAGGATCCGGTCGAGGTCGACGACGGCGTCGTACTCGCCGCTGGTGCGGATCCACCGGTTCACCTCGTCGCGGACCTCCTCCCTCTCGCCGGTGTAGCCGGCCGAGCCCTTCATCGGCGGCATCGTGGCGCCGACGACGGTGACCCGGTGGACCCGGGCGGCCCGGATCAGCGCCCGGTGGCCGTCGATGAGCGCGGCGGCGGTCACCACCGGCGACGCGCCGCAGCCGAAGTCGGGGTAGCCGCCGCCGACGATGTCGTTGATGCCGACGAGGACGACGGCCGACCGCACCCCGGGCTGTGCGAGGACGTCGTGGCGGAACCGGCTGACGCCCCGCTCGCCGAAGCACGTCGAGTCGGCGAGCAGTTTGTTGCCGCCGATCCCGGCGTTGGCCACCGCCAGTGGGCGGCCGGCGGCGACCAGTCGTTCGGCCAACTGGTCCGGGTAACGGTTGTCGGCACCGGGAGTGGAGCCGTATCCGTCGGTGTGCGAGTCACCGAACGTCACCACCGTGCCCCGGGTACGCGGCGACCCGGTGACGTCCACCCCCGTCAGGTGATACCACGACTGACTCGTCTCGCCGGAGAAGGCGGCGGCGCGGTGGTCGAAGCGGTGATCGCCGGTCGCGCGGTAGGTGCTGGTGAGCCCGTCCTGGTGGTAGGTGGCCGGGCCGGTCGCACCGGCGAAGTACAGCGTCACGGTCACCGCGTCCAGCGCCCGTACCGGCAGGAACACCGGGTCGGAGGTGGCCTCGGTGCCGGCGGGCACGGTGGCCGAGCGCCGCCGGTCGAAGGTGACCGGCAGCAGGGTGCCGGGGCGCACCGCCGCTCCGGTGTCCGGACGGCCCACGGTGGCGCCGGTCAGGCGCAGCGGTTGGCTGCCGTACCGGTTGGACACCCGGATCCGGATCTGGGAGCCGGCCGCGCTGACCCGCACCACCTGCCGAACCGACTCGTCGGCGAAGCCGGTCATGGACCAGTTGGTGCCGAACCAGTCGCTGCCCGGCACGGGGTGGTGGTGGGCGGCCGACCAGGCCGCCGACCAGGCCCCCGGGGCGTCGCGGTCGGTGGTCGCGGCGCTGGCCGGGGCGGCCGGCGCCAGCAGGCACAGGGCGGTGAGTACGGGCAGGATGCAGCGGTTCGACGTCGACATGGGAGTGCCCCTTCGGGAAACGACTGTGGGTGGCTGGTTGGGGCCGGCTCGCGCCGGCCGTCCGATGGGATTCACCCTGCCGGGGCGGCCTTACCGTTTCTTTACGGTGTGCTGCCACCCCCCGGCCGCGTGGTCTGCGCGCCGGCCCTCGTGACGCAGGTCGGGGCCGTATCCTGGCCGCCATGCGGTTCGGGGTGCTGGGCCCGTTGACGGTGTGGACCACGCACGGTGGCGTGGTGGCCGTCCCGGGGTTGAAGGTCCGGGCCCTGCTCGCCGCGTTGCTGCTGCACGAGGGGCAGCCGGTGCCGGCGGATCGGCTCATCGACTATCTGTGGGGTGACAGCCCGCCGGCGAACGCCGCCGGCGCGCTGTCGGTGAAGGTGTCGCAGCTGCGCCGGGTGCTGGCCGAGGCCGAGCCCGGCGGTCGGGAGTTGGTGCGGTCACCGCCACCCGGTTACCGGCTCCTGGTCGATCACGACGACGTGGACTCCCGCCGTTTCCACCGGATGGTGGCGGAGGCGCGAGCCACGCGGGACGTTCGATCTCGGGTGGCGCTCTTCGCGGCGGCGCTGGCCCTGTGGCGGGGTCCGGCCTTCGCCGACTTCCGCGACGAGCCGTTCACCGCCGCCGTGGTCGCCGGGCTGGAGGAGCAACGGCTCCTCGCCCTGGAGGACTGTCTCGACGACCGGCTGTCACTCGGCGAGCACGGTGCCGTGGTCGGTGACCTCGGCGACCTGCTGGCCCGGCAGCCGCTGCGCGAACGCGCACGGGGGCTGCACATGCTCGCCCTGTACCGGGCGGGGCGCCAGGCCGAGGCGTTGAGCAGCTACGACGAGCTGCGGGTCCGACTCCGCGAGGAGTTGGGGCTTGATCCCGGCCCCGAACTGGTCGCGCTACAGCGGGCCATCCTCGCGCACGATCCGACGCTCACCACACCACCGGCAGCCGTCGGCGCGGCAGAGCACGTCGCTCCCGCGCGGACGAACCTGCCGACCCCGTTGACCGAGCTGATCGGTCGCGAGACGGCCGTCACCGAGCTGACCGCGGAGTTGGCGCACAACCGGTTGGTGACCCTGGTCGGCATCGGTGGGGTCGGCAAGACCCGGCTCGCCCTGGCGGTCGCCCGCGGCCGGACGGCCGCGTACCCGGACGGGGCGGTGTTGGTCGAGTTGGCGGGCATCGCCCGGTCCGACGCGCCCGAAACGGTGGACGCGTTGGCGGAGCTGGTGCTGGCGGTGCTCGACGTCCGCGACGCCGCCGAGGCGGGCCCGGCCAGCGCGCCGACCGACCGGCTCGCCCGGGTGCTGGGCGACCGCCGGCTCCTGCTCGTGCTGGACAACTGCGAGCATCTGGTGGAACCGGTCGCCGAGGTGACCGCCGTGTTGTTGCGGGCGGCACCCGGGGTGCACGTGCTGGCGACCAGCCGGGAGCCGCTCGGGCTGTCCGGCGAGGTCGTGTGGGTCGTCCCGCCGCTGCCGGTCCCCGAGGAGAGCGGCGGTACGGAGCTGGCTGCCCTGCACCTCTCCAGCTCGGTGCGGCTCTTCGTGGCCAGGGCGGCCGCCGCGGACCGGGGGTTCACGCTCAGCGTGGAGAACGCGGGCGCCGTCGCCACCCTGTGTCGTCGGCTCGACGGGATCCCGCTGGCGCTGGAGCTGGCCGCCACCCAGGTCCGTGGGCTGGGCGTGCCGGGTCTGGTCGCCGGGCTCGAAGACAGGTTCCGGTTGCTGGGGGCCCGGCACCGGGGCGTACCTCCCCGCCAGCGCACGCTACTGGCGATGCTCGACTGGAGCTGGCAGCTGCTCACCGAGCCGGAACGGGTGGTGTTGCGACGGCTGGCCGCGTACGCCGACGGGGGTCGGATCGACGCGGTGCGGGCCGTCTGCGCGCCCGACGGCGTGCCCGCCGCGAGCGTCGCGGATCTGCTGGCCCGCCTCGTCGACCGGTCGCTTGTCGTCGTCGCACCGCGCGACGGCAGCCCGCACTACCGGCTGCTGGAATCCGTCGCCGCTTTCGGCCTGGAGCAGATGCGCACGGCCGGTGAGGTGGACCAGATCCGCACGCGCGCCCACCGGCACCTCGCCGAGCTGGCCGAGCGGGCACGGGACCACCTGCACGGTCCGGGTCAACGCCTGTGGTTGCGGCGGCTCGACGCCGAGTCCGCCAATCTGCGCGGCGCGTTGGACGCCGCGGTCCGCCAGCGCGACGGGGACCTCGCGCTGCGCCTGGCCAACGCGCTGAGCTGGTACTGGTTCCTCCGGGGCCGGTTCACCGAGGCCCGCCGGCGGCTCGGGGCGGCACTGGGGTGTTCGCCGGACGGGCCCACCGCCGAGCGAGCCCGCGCAACGGCGTGGCACCTGGGTTTCGCTCTCCTGTCCGGCGACGTCGCGGACTGGGCAACACGCCACCACGCGGCGATCCGGCGGTACGAGGGGATCGACGACCCGCACGGCCGGCTCCGGGCGCAGTGGTTTCTCGCCTACGCGCAGATCGACCTCGGTGACGTGGCGGCCACCGGCGAGTTGCTCGACCGCGTCCTCGCCGAGGCACGCGGGCTGGGCGACGAGTGGATCGTGGCCGCCACCCTGGGCCTGCGCGCCAAGCACGCGTACGCCCGGGGCGACGGGTCGATGGTGGCGCGCGACGGAGCGGAGAGCGCGACGCTGTTCCGCCGGCTCGGCGACCGGTGGGGGTTGTTGCAGGCCACGGAGTGGCTCGGCGCCCAGGCGGGCATGACCGGGGACTACGAGCAGGCCGATCGGTTGTACCAGGAGGGCCTGCGCGTCGCGGAGGACCTGGGCCTCTGGTTCGAGCTGGCCGGTCACCTGTGTTGGCTGGGCTGGGTGGCCCTGCAACGGGGCGACTACCCGCGGGCGCGGCAGCTCAGCGGTCGTGGGCTGCGGCTGGCCACCGAGCAGGGGACGCCGCTCGGCATCGTGTTCGCCGAGCTGTGTCTCGCCGCCGCGGCGCGGCGGGAGGGTCTGCTCGACCTGGCGGAGGCCCACCTGCGCAACCTGCTGGACGCGGCCGCACGGCAGCAGGACGGCCCCGGGCAGCCTCTCTACCTGACCGGAGTCCTCGGCGAGCTGGGGTACGTCGCCGAGCTGCGCGGCGACCCGGCGGCAGCCCTGGGTTGGCACCTGCGGGCGGCCAAGGTCGCCGCGGACCTGGGTGCCGACCAGGACCCGTGGCAGATCCTGGTCGGTGTGGCCGCCGCCGGTGACCGCCCGCAGGACGCGGCCCGGTTGCTCGGCGCGGCGGCGGCGAGCCGGGAGGCGACCGGCCTCCCGCTGGCGCCGGCCGACCGACCCGACGTCGAGCGGGCGACCGCGCTGGCCGTGGCTGGGTTGGGTGTCGAGGACTTCGCCGTGGCCTACGAGCAGGGACGGCGACTGTCGCCCGAGGAGGTCCGTCGCGTCGTTCGGGGCTCGGGCCTGGCGGCCCTGCGCGGTTGACCAGGGCGCAGTGCGCCGAGCACGCAGAGACCTACGTCCGCCTCAGTGCAGGACGGTGCCGTACGACGGCTGGCCCGCCACCTCGTAGGTGGCGTAGACGACGCCCGCCGTGGTGGTGCGCGACCCGGTCAGTCTCAGCCCCGCCGGGGCGGTGCCCTCGGCGAAGAGCCGTTTTCCCTGGCCGAGGACGACCGGGAAGATCAGCAGGCGGTACTCGTCGACCAGCCCGGCGGTCTGCAGCGTACGCAACAGGTCGCTGCTGCCCTGCACGAGCAGCTCGCCGTCGGTGCGCTGCTTGAGCGCGGCGACCGTCTCGGCGGCCGCACCCACCAGGACCTCGGTGTTGCGCCAGTCGGCGGTCATCGGGCTGCGCGTCGCCACGTACTTCGGCATGCTGTTGATCTTTGCCCCGCCGTCCTCGTCGGAGACGTCGGGCCAGTGCCCGGCGAGGGTGTCGTAGGACTTCCGGCCGAGCAGCATGCCGTCCGCCCGGTCGAACACCCCACCCATGATCTCGCCGAAATCCTCGTCCACGTGCGGCGGCAGCCACCCGCCGTGCGGAAACCCAAACGAGTCGTCCTCGCCGGGCCCGCCGGGGCCCTGCATCACACCGTCGAGGGACAGGAACGTCCCCACCACCAGTCTGCTCGCCACGTGGCAGCTCCAATCGTGTGCCGGAGGCGGTGCTCCCCACAATGGACCGACCCTACTGGCCGGTGACGCCGGGTGCGGGTCGGCCGCGCCGGGTCGTAGCGTAGGGCGCATGCGAACCACCACACTGGGCAACGCAGGTCCCGACGTCGGCGTCATCGGCCTCGGGTGCATGGGCATGACCCACGCGTACGACGTCACCGGCCCGCGCGACGACGACACCTCGATCTCGGTCATCCACCAGGCTCTCGACCTGGGCGCCACCCTGATCGACACGTCGGACGTGTACGGGCCGTACACCAACGAGGAGTTGGTCGGGCGGGCGCTGGCCGGGGGTCACCGCGAGCGGGCCGTCCTGGCGACGAAGGCCGGCCTGGTGGTCACCTCCCCCACCGGCGGTCCCGGCAACCTCGCGAAGATCGGCAACAACGGCCGCCCGGAGCACATCCGCGCGGCGATCGACGACAGCCTGCGTCGGCTCGGCACCGACCACGTGGACCTCTACCAGCTACACCGCGTCGACCCGGAGGTGCCGATCGAGGAGTCCTGGGGTGCGATGGCCGAGGCCGTGGCGGCGGGCAAGGCACGCCAGCTCGGGCTGTCCGAGGTGACGGTGGCCCAAATCGCGCGGGCCCAGGCGGTGCACCCGGTGGCGTCGGTGCAGTCCGAGCTGTCGCTGTGGACCCGCGACCCGCTGGCCGAGGTGCTGCCGTACTGCGTCGAGCAGGGCATCGCCTTCCTGCCGTTCTCCCCGCTCGGTCGCGGTTTCCTCGCCGGCCGGTTCGCCTCGTTCGACGACCTGCCCGCCGACGACTTCCGTCGTGGCCTGCCCCGTTTCCAGCAGGACGCGCTGCGCGCCAACCTCGCCATCGTCGCCCGGGTCCGGGAGATCGCCGACCGCGCCGGGGTCAGCCCCGCGCAGGTGGCCCTCGCCTGGGTGGTCGCGCAGGGTGACCAGGTCATCCCGATCCCGGGCACCAAGACCCCGAAGTACCTGGTGGACAACTGCGCCGCCGGCGACGTGCGGCTCAGCGCCGAGGACCTGGCCGACCTGGACGCGCTGCCCGCACCGGAGGGCGGTCGCTACTGAGGCCGCGGCGGCCCGCGCACCGCTCAGCCGGGCCGCCGCAGTGCCACCGGTGGGCCGAACCTGACCCCGACGCCGGGCGAGTAGAGCACGCTGACCGGCGGCCCGACCGGCGCCGGCAACCCGGCGGCGGTGACCAACTCGTCGTCCAGGTGCAGCAGCTCGGCCCGGTGCAGCGGCCAGCGCGGATGCCAGTTCGGCAGGTGCAGTGTGCGCCCCTGCGCCCGTGTGTGCAGCCCCCAGCGCGCGGTGACGAAGTGCTCAAGGGGGCTCGGCTCGTCGATCCGCTCCCCCACCCGCACCACCATCCGGCTCGTCGCACCCGCCGGGCCGGGCCAGCGTCGACGGCACCGGTAGTCGCGGCGGTCACCGTCGCGGTCCAACCGCATCGACGACCAGAGGTACGGCAGGCGCAGCGTCACCCGGGCCACCAGCACCGGCACCAGGCGGGACGCGTCCAGCGAGCGGAACACCACGGCTCGCCGGCCGGTGTCGTCGACGGAGTACAACCGGACGTTGGTCTCGGCGAAGGTGCCGAAATAGGGCACACCCGGACCGCGGCCGAAGCCCAGCCCGACCATCCGGAAGCCGATCAGGCCGACGAAGCTCACGCCGTCCACCGTGTCCGGACGGGTGCCGGCCGGCAGCAGCGGCGCGACGACCTCCGGGGCGACGGCCCAGTGCAGGAAGGTGAGATCTTCCCAGCGTTGTCGCAGGATCGCCCGGGGGAACGCCTGCCGGGGTGCGTGGTCGACCGGTTCGATGTGCACGCCCTCATCCTGACTCAGGCGTGCGGGCCGACGTCCACAGTTCCGACTGTCAACGACGGCTTGCCTTGCAGAATGTGGCCGACCCGCTCGACCTGCTCGTCCAACGCCCGGCGGCGACCGGCGCCGAGCGCCCGCAACGGCTCGACGGTGATGCGGATCGTGCGCCCGGAGCGACGCTGGTGCCACACCCCGGCGACCGTCCCGTCCACGAGCAGCACCGGAAAGTTGCCGGCCTGCCCACCGGCCAGCGCCCGCTCGGCGGCGGCACCGGGAAAGAGCTGCTCGCGGGGGTGGCAGCCGACCGCGTACGCGTCGAAGTAGGGCAGGAGTCGCAACCCGGACGGCGGATCGTCCGGGAAGTCGGTGTCGCCGGCCACCACCCACGCCCGCGTGCCGGCGACGGTGACCTCGGTGAGATCCTGCGACCGGAACACCTCGGTCGCCCACCGCTCGGTCACCGACAGCCACTTGGCGAACTGGGCCGGGGTGGCCGGCCCGTACGCGTACAGGTAGCGGCGGACGAGGTCGGCCAGCGCCGCCGGGCCGGCCAGCGGCGTGAACCCGGGTAGCCAGCGGGCCGGGCTGGTGTAGGTGGTGGCGCGTCCCCGGGCCGGGCCGTGGCACATCACCCCGCACCGGGTGGCGGCCGACATCGCGGCCATCCACCTTGGCCACCGGTCCTGGAACGCCTCCATGACCCGCTCGCCCGCCCACGCACCGGTGCGGGCGACGACCTCCTCGGTCAGCTCGGCCGTGGTCAGCTCGGCCTCCGCCAACGCGTCGGCGATGGCCCCGAGGACCTGCTCGTGCTGCTCGGGAGTCAACAGGCCGCGGCTCTGCTCCCACGGCGGGGCGGGCATCGCACTCAACGCGCCGGTCCACATCGGCAGGTCCGCGGCGGCGAGCAGGTGCACCGTCCCGCGCGGCCCACGGGTCTTGACCAGGGTGCGGTCCTCCCAGAGCGCCTGGCGTACCAGCGCACGGGTCGCGCCGGGGACGCGTAGGCCGACGGACAGCTCGGCGGCGGAGGCGACCTGGGCATGCGCGCCGCACATCGTCGACACCACGTCGGCGACACGGTCGGCGGCTGGGTCGGCGGCTGGCGTGGCGGCCGGGTCGGCGGCTGGCGTGGCGGCCGGGTCGGCGGCTGGCGTGGCGGCCGGGTCGGCGGCTGGCGTGGCGGCTGGGTCGGACGGCGCCGGTGCCGAGAGCCCGTGTCGCGCCAGCCGCCGGGCGGACACCTGCGCCCAGCTCAGCTCGGTCACGACAGGCGCCCGTCGGCCGTGACCGAGGATGGGGCTTCGACAGCGCGTCTGGTCATGTCGCCCACGCTACGACCGACGTACGTCACTTTCCGGCAGCCGCCGCCGGCGTCGGGGCTGTGCCCGGTGCCGGCTCCGGGGATCGGCATCCTTACCCGTCGTAGGCTGGGTAGCGGCGACAGGCACCACACCAAACCGATCAGACCGCCGCGAACAGGACACCTCGGGACGTGCAGGAGGCCGTACGCGTGACGCAGGGTGACATGGAGCTGGTGCTGCTCGCGCAGGCGGGAGACGCGGCGGCGCTCGGTGCGCTGCTGGCCCGCCACGAGGCCGAGATGCGGGCCGTGGCGCTGGGCGTCCTCGGCTACGGACCGGACGCCGAGGACGCGGTGCAGGACGCGATGGTGGTGGCGTTGCGCCGGATCGGCGAGGTCCGCGACCCGGCCGCCGTCGGCCCGTGGTTGCGCGCCATCGTGCGCAACAACAGTCGGATGACGGTGCGCGGGCACCGAGCCGTCCCGGTCGCCGAGCCGGAGTGGTTCGCCGGCCCCGCCGACACGCCAACCCCGGAGGAGGCGCTGGACCGGGCCGCGATGCGGGACTGGGTGTGGCACGCCATCGGGCAGCTCTCCGAGCCGGACCGGCTGGTCACGCTGCTGCGGTACTTCAGCGACGCGTCCTCGTACGAACAGATCGCGGCCGTGTGCGGCGTGCCGGTCGGCACCGTCCGCAGCCGCCTCAGCCACGCCCGCCGTGCCCTCACCGGCGGCCTGCGGGCGGCGGCGGGCGCGGCGCACACCGACGTCACCGCGACGAACGCGGCCCGGTGGCGGGAGGGTCGCGACATGATCGCCACGGCGATGGCCGGCGACTTCGACCGGGTGGTCCGCGAGAGCTGGTGGCCGGACGCCGAGATGATCGTGCCGGGTGGCCCGCGCGGCGGCCGTGACCTGGCCGTCGCGGGCATGGGCCACGACCTGACGGCCGGGGTACGCCAGCGGCTGCGCAACGTCGTCGCCAGCGGCGACGTGCTGATCTGGGAAACCGACCTGATCAGCCCGCCCGACGACCCGGAGCACTGCCCACCGGCGGCGCTGTGGTTGCAGGTGCTGCGCGAGGGCCGGGTGCGCCAACTCACCCTCTTCCACCCCGTGCCCGCACTGCGCTGAAAAGACCTCCCCGACCCAGCGAACTTTCCCGTCGTCCCCCGCATCTGGTTCGCGTCATGCACCAGTCGCCGTGTCGGCAAACGCCGCACGGGTCGCGGATCGGGAGATAGTTCATGGGTTCCACCAGCCACGACGTCAGCGCCCTCGCACCGGGTGCCCACACGTTCCTCGTCGACGGCGTCCGGCAGGTCTACCACGTCGCCGGCAGCGGCCCGGTGTGCGTGGCGCACTCCGGCGGCCCTGGCATCGAGTGGGCGTATCTGCGGACGCCCAGCCTGGAAGAGCACTTCACGATGGTGTACGTCGAACCCGTCGGCACGGGCGCCTCGGGACGGCTCGACGATCCCACCGGCTACCGTCTCGACACGTATGTCCGGTTCCTCGACGCCGTCGTCCAACACCTCGGCGAACCCCGGGTGTACCTGCTCGGGCACTCGCACGGCGGTTTCGTCATCCAGCGCTACGCGCTCGCACACCCGGACCGGGTCGCCGGTCTCGCCCTGTACGACACCTCACCCGTCACCGGGGCCGAGTTCTGGGCCGAGGCGATGGCCGGGCTCGCCGCGTACCCGCAGCGGCACCCGGACCGGCCGGAGGCAGCGGCGGTGCCGGCCGCCTTCGGGCAGATCGGCGCTGCCACCGACGACGAGTCGTTGGCGACCGCCCTGCGCGCCGCCCTTCCGGTCTACTTCGCGGACTTCTGGGCCCGGCAGGACGAATTCGCACCACTGCAGGCCGCTGTCCGGATCTCGTTGGCGCCGGCGACCGCGCAGGATCCGGCGCCCTTCGACGTGCGGGAGAACCTGGCTGAGATCACCGCTCCCGCCGTGGTGATCGTCGGCGCGTACGACTTCATCTGCCCTCCGCACCGCGCCGAGGAGCTGCACGCGGGCCTGAAGGACTCGCGGCTGGTGCTGCTGGAGCGCAGCGGGCACTTCGCGCACGTCGAGCAGCCGGTGGAGTTCACCGAGGCCGTGGTGGAGCTGCTCAGGCGCTGAACCGGTGCGGCCCCAGGTCGGTTCGTCACAGCGGGCAGGCCTCGGGGTGCGTTCGCGTTGCACGGTCATAGGCTGGGCACTTTGGTGCACCGTGACGAAGAGGAGACCGCCGTGAGCCAGACCGAGCGGATGGATTCCGTCGACGAGTGGAACGTGGCCGAGGACGACGGCGTCCTGGACGCCTCCGACACCCTCGACGACGACCGGGTCGGTGACCCCCTGGACACCGGCATCATCGCCGAGGATCACTGGACCGCGGCCAACCGGTTCGGCACCACGCCGGCCGAGGAGCGGGCCGGGGAGTCCCTGGCACAGCACCTCGCCCAGGAGGTGCCGGATGTCGACCCGTACGCCGAGGGCGGCGACGACGAGGACGAGCTGACCCGCCGGGGGTACGAGAGCGAGGCGCGCGCCGGCCGTCTCGTCGCCTACGACGAGGGCGTCCGCGAGGACGACGAGGCCGAGTCGGTCGCCTGGGACGCCGGGATCGACGCGGGCGCCGCCAGCGCCGAGGAAGCGGCGATCCACGTGGTCGAGGAGCCGGACGGACCCGGCGACGGCCCGTTGCGCTGATGTCGTACCCGCCGCGCTCGGCACCTCGCGGGGTGCCGAGCCCGGCGGGGTCGGTCAGTGGATGATGACTGGCGTCTTGGCCTGCTCGCCCGGCACGTCGTCGTGCCGCGCCGGCTGACGTCGGCGCGGCAGCAGGGCCGCCGGGACGAACGTCAGCACGACCAGCGCGAACGCGACCCAGAACGTGGTGGCGAACGACTTGGCCGCGAAGTCGAGCCCGCGTTCGATGATCGACGGGTCCACCGGCATCTGCTGGAGCAGCTCCGGCCGCTGCTGGGAGGCGATGGCCAGCCCGGCCTCGGTGATCGGCTTGCCGCTCTCGTCGACCAGGCCGGGGATCGGCCGGGAACCGTTCAGCTCGTTGGTGAGGATCACCGACATGACGGCGGCGCCGACCGAGCCGCCGATCTGCTGGAGAATGTTGACAAGCGTCGAGCCGCGCGCCACGTCGTTGGCCGACAATGTCCGCAGCGCCGACGTCATGATCGGCATCATCGTGCCGCCCATGCCCAGGCCCATCACGAACAGCGACCCGCCGAGCAGCCAGTACGAGGTCTGCGGGTCGACCTGGGTGAAGCTGAAGAACCCGGCGACGATGAGCGCCAGCGCGAACGGGACGGTCCGCCCGATCGGCACCCGGTCGGCCAGCGTGCCGGCGATCGGCATGGTGATCATCGCGCCGATGCCCTGCGGGGCCATCAGCAGGCCGGCGGTCAGCGTCGTCTCGCCACGCACCTGCAGGAAGTAGCTCGGGAACAGCAGCCCGGCGCCCATGAACGCGATGATGAACACGAACAGCGTCAGCGACGCGACGGTCAGGCTGCGGTTGCGGAACAGCCGCAGGTCGAGCAGCGGGTGCCGGGGCTTGAACGAGTAGAGCACGAACGCCACCACAAGTGCCCCGCCGACAAGCATCGGAGCCCACACCTTGGCCGCGGCGAAGGTGCCCGCCTCCGGCAGCGACGACACGCCGTAGAGGAAGAGTGCCAGGCCCGGCGAGAGCATCAGCATGCCGACGAAGTCGAACGACTCGGACGGCTCGGGGGCGTCCTTCGGCAGCGCCATCTGCGCGTAGATCAGGCCGACGACACCGATCGGCAGGTTGATCAGGAAGATCCAGTGCCAGCTCGCGGTGTCGATCAGCCAGCCGCCGAGGATCGGGCCGCCGATCGGCCCGAGCAGCATCGGGATGCCCAGGACGGCCATCAGTCGGCCGATCCGGTGCGGCCCCGCCGCGCGGGTCATGATGGTCATGCCCAGCGGCATGAGCATGCCGCCGCCGAGGCCCTGGAGCACGCGGTAGCCGATCAGCTCGCCGATCGTGTCGGCCGTGGCGCAGAGCCCCGACCCGATGGTGAACAGGGCCAGCGCCACCATGTAGAGGCGCTTGGTGCCGAACCGGTCGGCCGCCCAGCCGCTGAGCGGGATCACGGTGGCCAGCGCGAGGGTGTAGGCGGTCATCGTCCACGCGACGCGGGCGTAGGACGCGTCGAACTCGCTCTGGAATTTGGGCAGCGCCACGCTGACCACCGTCACGTCGAGGATCGACATGATGGCGCCGAGGACGACGACGCCGGCCACCTTGAGCACCGCGCCGTCGAGTTTGTCCGATGTCGCGACGGATTGCTGTGTCACTAACTCTCCTGAAGTCGATTGAGCGCCGGATGGTGGGCGGTGGCGACGTGCCGCGCCTGCACCGGCGCGTGACGCGACGTACTCGGGGACGACGCGCGCTGGCAGACTAACCGTCAGTTGTGACGGTTCGCCGCCAGGTTTCGTGACCGCCCGACGGCGAAAACGCGATCGGCCGTCCGGTTGCGGCCGGCCAGGGGCTTTGACACCGGCCCTACAGGTGGATCGCGGTCCGGATCAGCCCGGCGAGGGCCAGGGATCGACTGTGCGGCGGCCACGCGATCACCGTCGTCACGGTTGGCGCGTCCAGCACCGGCACGGCGACGAGATCGCGGCGCAGGTCGGCCCGGCACGACTCGGGCAGGACCGCCGACGCTCGGCCGAGCGCGATCAGCTGGTACAGCTGCGTGCTGTCCCGTACCTGCGGACCGGGTCCGTCCGGGTACGTGCCGTCGGGGCCGGGGCGGCGGGGCGGCGGCAGGTCGGGCAGCGCGGTGACGTCGGCCATCCGCACCTGGGCCTGGGCGGCGAGGGGGTGCCCGGCCGGCAGGACCACAACCTGCCCCTCCGTGCGCAGCTCCTCGGTGTCCAGTCCGACCGTCGAGTCGAACGGCAGGTGCAGCAGCGCCACGTCCGCCCGCCCGTCGCGCAACAGTCGCTCTTGCTCGCCGATCCCGCACAGCAGCACGTCGACGGAGACCGCGCCAGGCTCGCAGGCGTACGCGTCGAGCAGCTTCGACAGCAACTCGCCGGACGCTCCAGCCTTCGTGACGAGGACCAGGCCGGGATGGCCGGCCCCGACGAGGGCCGCGCGGCGGGTACGGCGCTCGGCGGCCTCGACCGCGTCGAGGGCCGCCCGACCCTCGACCAGTAACACCGAGCCGGCCTCGGTCAGTGCGACGGTGCGGCTGGTGCGTTCCAGCAGCGCCACCCCGAGCCGCCGTTCCAGCTGCGCAACCGCCCGCGACAGTGGCGGCTGCGCGATCCCGAGCCGCTGCGCGGCGCGCCCGAAGTGCAACTCCTCGGCGACCGCGACGAAATACCGCAGCTCACGCGTCTCCATGCCGCAACGGTACCGACGGCACGGCACGGCCCCGTCCCGCTCGGGCGCCTACGGCATGGCCTCGATGGATACCCGGGAGGTATCGACGCCCACTCAAGCGGTGTTGGCGGCCCGCTGGGTCGCGGACAGGATCGGATGCATGAGCCAAACGACAATCGCGCTGGTCACCGGCGCGAACAAGGGAATCGGGTACGAGATCGCGGCCGGCCTGGGCGCCCTCGGGTGGAGCGTCGGGGTCGGCGCTCGGGACGACACGCGCCGAGAAGCCGCGGTGGAGAAGTTGCGCGTGGCCGGCGTCGACGCGTTCGGTGTGCCACTGGACGTGACCGACGACACGAGCGTGGCCGCCGCCGTCCGGCTGGTCGAGAAACGTGCCGGCGGCCTCGACGTACTCGTCAACAACGCCGGCGTCACCGGCGGTGTGCCGCAGCAGCCGACCACGGTCAACCTCGCGGTCGTACGAACGGCGGTGGAGACCAACGTGATCGGCGTCATCCGCGTCACCAACGCGATGCTGCCCCTGCTGCGTCGCTCGGCGTCGCCGCGGATCGTGAACATGTCCAGCGGCGTCGGCTCCCTCACCCGGCAGAGCGGCTCCACCGACGAGTTGGCGACAGGCCCGCTCGCCGTCGCGTACGCGCCGTCGAAGACGTTCCTCAACGCCGTCACCGTCCAGTACGCCAAGGAGCTTCGCGACACGAACATCCTGATCAACGCCGCCTGCCCCGGCTTCGTCGCGACCGACCTCAACGGCTTCCGCGGCGTCCGTACCCCGGAACAGGGCGCGGCGATCGCGGTCCGGCTCGCGACCCTGCCCGACGACGGGCCTACCGGCGGGTTCTTCGAGGACGCCGGTGTGGTGCCCTGGTGATCAATCGGTCCGCCGACACCAGTAGCTGAGCGGGCGTGGGAGTGCCGAACCCTGGTTGCACGCCGCTCACCGCCTCGCATCCGGGCAGGCGCGGGGGCGTGCCGGCCCGTGGCCGCGCGCCCTCGCACCGCCGCGCAGCCGGCAAGCAGGGCGTGCCAGACCCTGACCGCGCACCGCCTCGGTAGTAGCTGGTCGGCCGTGCCGGATGCTGGTCGCGCGCCGCTCTCCGCCTCGGTGGCGCGTGGAATGAGGGCGTGCTGTGTTGGCCACTCGGTCGGCCTGCTGATCGGGGTGACCGTTGTGTGCAGGTGGTGCTCACGTTCGTCGGTGGTAGTGGTTGCGGCGGGGGATCTGGTCGGGGTCGAGCCAGGCGGGTGGGACGAATTCGGGGTGGCCGTCGCCGCCGAGTCGCACTGTCCAGTCGCTGTGGTGCAGGTGTCGGTGGTGGTGGCCGCAGAGTAGGACGGCGTTGGTCAGGGTGGTGGTGCCGCCGTCGGCCCAGTGGTGGTTGTGGTGGGCGTCGCACCAGCGGGGTGGGCGGTCGCAGCCGGGGAAGGCGCAGCCGCGGTCGCGTAGGACGAGGGCGCGGCGGAGGGGGCCGGTGATGAGGCGGCGTTGTCGGGCGAGGTCGAGTGGTTGGCTGGCGCTGCCGAGGACGGCGGGGAGGATGGCGGCGTCGCAGGCGAGTCGGCGGACGGTCTCGGGGGTGAGGTGTAGGCCGGTGTCCAGGGTGCCGCTGCCCAGTTGCCGGGTCAGACCGTCGTAGCTGGTGATGACGACGATCTGGGCGGCATCCCCGCCGTGCTCGGGCAACTCGTCGGTGCGCAGGGCGAGGCGGCACACGTCACCGAGGGCGTCGTGGCGGCGTTGCCCAGGGGAACGCTGGTCATCGGGGCCCGAGGGTGCGCTGAGGGGGTCGATGGCGGCGCGGAGCAGGCCGGCGGTCTCGGTGTCGAGGATGCCGGTGAGTCGCAGCCGGCCGTCGGTGAGGGCGGAGAGGGTGAGGTGGCGGTCGCGGCTGGCGCGGCGGGCCTCGGCTTCCAGGGCGGCTTGGGCGGCGGCGTCGGCGATGTCGGGGGCGACGTGGTCGAGGATGCGGGTGCCGAGCTTGCGTAAGAGGGCGGGGTCGAATTGCCCGGCCCACCCGACCAAAACGCCGACGGCCTTGTCTGCTGCTTGCGCGTCGGCGGCCGTGTGCACGGTGGCGACGGTGTCGGCGATGACCCGGGCCTGGTCGACCGTGATGTCCCCGTTTGCCAGAGCGGCGCGTATCCCGGGGTTGCCGGCATCCAGAGCGGCGGCGAGGTCGACGAGCCGGCGGGCGGTGGAGATGGTGAGGTGGAGTCGCTCGCGCAGCCAGACCGCCGTGCTGGACGCGCCTTGAGCGCGGGCGGTGCCGCGACCGTCGATCTCGCGGACCAAGGCGAGCTTGACGGCGGCGCGGCGTTGCTCAAGGCGGTGCGCGGCGTCGAGTGCCGCGATCAGCTCATCTTCGGCGAGGGCCCAGGTGGCGTCGTCAACGCAGGCGGCGACCGCGTCGCCTGCCTGCGTCAACTCCTCGACCATGACCAGACATTAGAACAGGTGTACGACACTTTCGGTCGTCATGATCCATCCGCTGCAGCCCGCGCGCTGACCCGCCGGGCGGCCCGGAACACGCCGGTGGTCCGGGCAGTCCGTCGGCGGAACATCGGCCCCCTGCCCGCCTGTTGCACCCGATGTGCCGGGGTCACCGCCGGCACCCACCGATCCGACTCCGGGTGGAAGGATGAGGCGCCGTGGACCGCGTCCAGCTCGCCAGTTTTCTGCGCACCCGCCGCGAGGCCCTTCAGCCCGAGGACGTCGGGTTGCCCCGGGGCCCGCGTCGGCGCACCGGTGGGCTTCGGCGCGAGGAAGTCGCCACGTTGAGCGGAATGTCCACCGACTACTACAGCCGCCTGGAGCAGCAGCGCGGGCCGCGCCCCTCGGAGCAGATGCTCACCGCGCTGGCTCGTGGCCTGCGGCTCTCCCTGGCCGAACGGGACCACCTGTTCCAGCTCGCCGGCCACGCCGTCCCGCACCGGACGATACGGGCCGAGCACGTCAACCCCGGCATGATGCGAATCCTCGACCGGATGCACGACACCCCCGCACAGGTGGTGAACCACCTCGGGGAGACCCTGGCGCAGACCGCCCCGGCCGTCGCCCTGCTCGGCGACGAGACCCGGCACACCGGGTTGGCCCGCAGCGCGCACCACCGCTGGTTCACCGACCCGACGGCACGGCACCTGCGCCCGGAGGAGGACCACCCCACGCAGAGCCGGCTGCTCGTGGCGAGCCTGCACGCCGCGTACACCCGCGACGGCCGGGGGTCGCGGGCGGCGGCGCTCGTCGCCGACCTGTTGGCCCGCAGCGCGGAGTTCGCCCAGCTGTGGCGGGAGCACCCGGTGCCGGCCGGCCAGTGCCCGCCGAAGCGCTTCCTGCACCCGGAGGTCGGTGCGTTGGAGCTGCACTGTCAAACCCTGGTGGACCCCGACGAGTCCCAGACGCTGCTGGTCTTCACCGCCGCGCCCGGCTCGGCGAGCGACGAGAAACTGCGGCTGCTCGCCGTCGTCGGCGGCCAGCTGGTCTGATCGCGGTCAACCAAGCCCTGCGCAACGTGGTGGACAAGGCGCTCAGGGGTGCGTGCATGCACCCGTAACGGCATCCGCGGCGACGAAGACATTGATATCGGTGCACACGACTGTAATGATTAACACACTTTACAGTTGGCTTCGCCGCCCCGGAAGGACCCCACATGGCGCGACGATTGGCCGGGCCCACGCCCCGCCGCCCCCGCATCAGACTGACCGCCGCGCTCGCGGCGGCCCTGCTCGCCGTACCGACCGCCCTGGTGGTCGGCGTCGCACCCGCCGTGGCGGCCGCGACGGGCGCCATCACCGGGTACGGCGGCAAGTGCGTCGACGTGGCCGCCGCGAACCCGGCCAACAACACAGCGGTCCAGCTCTACGCCTGCAACGGCTCGACCGCGCAACAGTGGACGGTCGGCGACGACGGCACGATCCGGGCGCTGGGCAAGTGCCTGGACATCGCCGCCGCCGGCACCGCCAACGGCGCCCGGGTGCAGATCTACGACTGCAACGGCACCGGGGCGCAGCAGTGGTCGTCCAGTGCCGGGCAGGTGGTCAACCCGACCTCCGGCAAGTGCCTCGACGCGACCGGCCAGAGCTCCGCCGACGGCACCCCGCTCCAGATCTGGAGTTGCACCGGCACCGCCAACCAGACCTGGACGCTGCCCACCGGCGGCACCACACCACCCCCGTCCGGTGGCTTCACGCACCCCGGCGTGTTGGTCAGCCGGGGTCAGCTCGACTTCGTCCGCGCTCGGGTGCAGGCCGGCGCGCAGCCGTGGGCGTCGGCCTACAACCAGATGATGAGCAGCCGGTACGCGTCCCTGTCGCGCACCCCGGCACCCCGGTCGGTGGTCGAGTGCGGGTCGTACTCCAACCCGAACAACGGCTGCACCGACGAGCGCGAGGACGCGATCGCCGCGTACACCGACGCTCTCGCCTGGTACCTCACCGGCGACGCCCGGTACGCGCAGAAGTCGATCCAGCTCATGGACGCCTGGTCGGCCACGATCACCGCGCACACCGGCAGCAACGGCCCGTTGCAGACCGGCTGGGCCGCCTCGGTCTGGCCCCGCGCCGCCGAGATCATCAAGTACACGTACACCGGCTGGCCCAACGCCAACCGCTTCGCCACCATGCTGCGCACCGTCTACCTGCCGGTGGTGCGCAACGGCTCGAACAGCAACGGCAACTGGGAACTGACCATGATGGAGGCCGCCGTCGGCATCGCCGTCTTCCTGGAGGACCGCAGCGCCTACGACGCGGCGGTCACCCGTTTCCTCAACCGCACCCGGGCCTTCGTCTACCTGCCCAGCGACGGCGCGCTGCCGTACACGGTGCCCGGCAGTGGCCTGGACACCAGCTCGGAGATCATCGGCTACTGGCAGGGCCAGTCCACCTTCGTCGCCGGCCTCGCCCAGGAGACCTGCCGCGACTTCGTCCACACCGGGTACGGGATCTCCGCCATCTCGCACGTCGCGGAGACCTCCCGGATCCAGGGCCGCGACCTGTACCCGCAGGTCGGTGAGCGGTTGCGGCAGGCGCTCGGCTTGCACTCGCGCTACCAGCTCGGCGAGGCGCCGCCCTCCTGGCTCTGCGGCGGCAGCCTCACCCGGGGCCTCGGCCCGATCACCGAGGTCGGCTTCAACGCGATGAGCACCCGGCTGGGCAACGTCATGACCAACACGCAGACCCTCACACTGCAACAGCGCCCGGCCGGCACCAACAACCTCTTCGTCGCCTGGGAGACGCTGACCCACGCCAACAACCCCAACTGAGTCCCGGCCCACCGTGGGTCGACGCCGTGGTCCCGGGCGTCGACCCACGGTGGTGGTCAGCCGTCCACGCCCAGCGCCGCCACCGGGCTGACCCTCGATGCTCGCCGGGCCGGCAGCACCCCGGCCAGCGCGGTCAGCCCGACCAGCACCACGAACAGCCCGGCCAGCGGCAGCAGCGGCGCGGTCAGTGGTGCCTCGATCCCGAGGGCCTGCACCGCCAACCAGGCGTACGGGATGCCGAGCACCAGGCCGATGGTCGCGCCGATCACCCCGTACAGGCCGGACTCGACGGTCAGCATCGTGCGCAGGCCGGTCCGGGACAGGCCGATCGCGCGGAGCAACCCGGACTCACGGACCCGCTCCACCACCGACAGCGCGGTCGTGGAGCCCACGCCGACGACCGCGATCAGCACGGTCAGGCCGACCAGGCCGACGGCGATCCAGACCAGGGTGCGCACCAACGAGTCGTTGCGGTCCCGTTCGTCGGCGAGCACCGCGAGCCCCACCCCGTCGGTGCCCGCGATCGCCTGTCGCAGGGCCCGCACACCGGCGGTGCGACCGTCCTCACCGGTGCCGGCCGCGTCGGCCAGCAGACCGGTGTACGCGGCCGGCACGCCGAGCCGGTCCAGGTCGGCCGGATCGGCGAGGATGCCCGCGTGCAGCGGCCCGTCACCGGGTAGGACGGCGGCCACCCGCACGTCGACCCGGCGGCTGCCGACGGCGAGCGTGACGGTGTCGCCGACCCGCAGACCCGCGTCCCGCGCGACCCAGCTGTTGAGCACGATCCGGCCGGGCCCACGATCGGCCAGGCTGCCCTGGGCCACGTCCAGGTCACCGGTGGTGGGCAGCACCGCCAGGTCCAGGTCGCTCGTCGGGTAACCGGACTCGACGTCGCCGAGCCGGTCGGCACCGCGCAGCAGCGTGGCGTCGCCGACCATCCGGTACGGCACCACCCTCGCCAACGCGGCGTGTGCCGCCTCGGCCCGGGTCACCACGGCCGGCGGCAGCGTCCCGCCGTTGCTGGTCACCTCGAAGTCGGTCGGTGCCGACAGCGCCATCTCGCGGTCGGCGAGGACCTGCAGCGACGCACCGCCGATCAGCACCCCGGAGATCAGGGTCACGCCGAGCGCGACCACGACGGAGACCGCCGCCGCCCGGCGTGGCGTCCCGCCGATCCCACCGACCGACATCCGCCCGAGCGGCCCGAACTGGCGCAGCGGCCACCCCACCACGGCCAACACCGGGCGCACCAGCAGCGGCCCGAGGGCCACCTGCGCGAAGAACGCCAACGTGCCGGACGCGACAAGCAGGAACAGGGGCCTCGACGGGTCGTAGTTCGACTGGTCCGGTTTCGGCAGCCGGCTGATCGTGGCGACCGCCGCCAGGACCGCGCCGACGGCCAGCAGCAGCCCGACGACCAGACGTGGCACGCCGATACCGCGCCGGCCGGCGGTGGTGCTCGCCGTGCGCAGTGCCTCCAGCGGGGAGACCCGGGCGGCGGAGAGCGCCGGTGCCAGCACGGCCAGCACGGTGATCACGACGGCGCCGATCACCACCGCGACCGCCGCCGTCAGGGGCAGGCCCGGCGAGGAGACCGCCATGCCGGACGCACGCAGGATGGCCGGCAGGGCGTACCCGAGGGCCAGGGCGCTGGCGACCCCGACGACACCGGCGACCAACCCGGTCAGGGCGCCCTCGGCGGTCAACGCGCCCACCAGGGTGCCCCGGTTCGCGCCGACCGCCCGCAGCAGCGCGAGCTGCCGCATCCGCTGGGCGAAGACGATGCGGAAGGTCGAGGTGACCACCAGCGCCGCGGCGACGACCGCGATCGAGACGAACATGCCGACCAGGACGAAGAGCTTCCCGACCTCGTCGGCCGCGGCGTTCGCCTCCGCCTGGCGCACCTCGGCGCCGGAGCGGATCGGCTGGCCGGCCACCGCCGCGGTCACCCGTTGCCGGGCGCTCTCCGTCGACGTGCCGGGGGCGACGCGCACGTCGACGCGCTCCACGGACGTCAGGCGCGCCCAGCCGATCACGGCGCTGTCCGGGGCGTACGCGTCGTAGCCGGCGTCGGTGCCGGCGTTCACCACACCGGTCACGGTCAGTGGGGTCGGCGTGGTGAGTTCGCCACCCATACCGCTGGTGGTGGTGCCGACCGACAGCCCGAGCCGCTCGGCGGTACGCGGGGTGATGGCGATCTCGCCGGGCTGGTCCGGGTAGCTGCCCTCGGTCACCCGGACCGTGCTCAGCGGGCCGGTGCCCGGATCGGACTGGAGGTTGAGGTACCCCTCGCCGATGGAGACGCCGGTCGACACCCGGGCGACCGCCTCGGCCACCCCGGGTACGGCCCGGATCCGCCGCAGGTCCGTGACGGTGGGTGACGGCACGTCGACGCTGCCGATCACCAGGTCGGTGACGGCCGGGGTGCCGCTCAGGTTGTCCCGCACGGTCCGTTCGGTGATCTGCTGCACCAGCACCGTGCCGAAGACGACGAACGACGCGACCAGGATCGCCAGGCCGGTCAGGATCAGCCGCCCGGGCCGCCGGGCGGCGGCGCTCGTCTGGGTACGCAGCACTGTCGCCCTCATCGGCGGGCCGCCAGGTCCCGCAGCGCGTCGGTGACCGACACCTGGTTGGGCTTGTCGATCTCGCCGGCCACCCGCCCGTCGGCGAGCAGCACCACCCGGTCGGCGTACGCGGCGGCGATCGGATCGTGGGTGACCATGACGACGGTCTGGCCGAGGTCGCGTACCGAGTCGCGCAGGATGGTGAGCACCTCCGCGCCGGAGCGGGAGTCGAGGTTGCCGGTCGGCTCGTCGGCGAAGACCACCTCGGGTCGCGCCACCAGGGCGCGGGCCAACGCGACCCGCTGTTGCTGGCCGCCGGACAGCTCACTGGGCCGGTGGTTCAGACGGTCACCGAGGCCGAGCACCCGCACCAGGTGCGCGAGGAGTTCGGCGTCGGGCTGCCGCCCGGCGAGGTCCAGCGGCAGGGTGATGTTCTGTGCGGCGGTGAGCTGCGGCAGCAGGTTGAAGGACTGGAAGACGAACCCGATTCGTTCCCGGCGTACCCGGGTCAGTGTCCGGTCCGACTGGCCGGTCAGCTCGGTGCCGCCGAGCAGGACGCGGCCGGAGGTGGCGGTGTCGAGACCGGCGAGGCAGTGCATCAGCGTCGACTTGCCGGACCCGGACGAGCCCATGATGGCGGTGAACTCGGCCCGGCCGAAGCCGACCGAGACCCCGTCCAGGGCACGGACGGCGGTGTCGCCGCTGCCGTACACCTTCACCAGGTCGACCGCGGCGACCGCGGCGTGGCTGGTCTCCGGCGGGGCGTGCGTTGTCATTGTTGTTCCTCCAGTGGCTGCGGTGTGGCTGGGCAGCCGGTGGCTGCGGTGTGGCCCGGAAAGCGTCGCCGCGACCGGCGGGTGGGCGCATCGGCCGGTGGCCGGGTATCGGCAGGGCGGGGTCTGTCTTTCGGCCGATCTGCCCGCGCCGTCCGCTGGCTACGCTGGGTCACCATGAGCACGCCGGATCTTCGACGTTGGTGGGTACGCCTGGCCCAGGCCGCCGGCCTGCTGGCCATGGGCCTGCTGGCCCTCTTCGACCTCCGGTTCGGCGCGCCGGAGAGCCTGGCCGCTCTCCTGTTCCTGCTGGTGCGCATGGGGCTGGCGGTGGCGACGGTGCCGCTCTGGCTGCCGGTGCACCGGCTGGGTTCGCGGCTGCTGCCGCTGGCCGCGCTGGGGCTCGCCGTCGTCTCACTGGCCGTGACCGCGGCCGTCGTGCTCTTCTCCAACGGCAGCTACCTGTTCAGCAGCAGCTGGGGGCTCGCCGAGTCGGCCGGGCTGATCGGGGTGGTCTTCGTGGTCACCCGCTGGGGCGCGCCCCGGCTCGCCCCGTGGGCGGCGGTGGCCGTCGGGCTGGCCGTGGCCGCGTTGCCACTGCGCTCCGGCACCGAGAACCTGCTGGTGATCTTCGGACTGCTCCAGGTGCTCGCCGCGGCCGGCGCCGCCGGGGTGGGGCTCTACCTGCGGATCGTGGCCGCCGGTCGGGAGCGGGCGATCGCGCTGGTCCGGGCCGAGCAGCGCGCGGAGTTCGCCCGTGACCTGCACGACTTCATCGCCCACCACGTGACAGGCATCGTGGTGCAGGCACAGGGTGCCCGGTTCGTCGCCGAGCAGGACCCGCAGCGGGTGATCGTCGCCCTGGCGCAGATCGAGCGGGCCGGTGCGGAGACGATGGCCTCGATGCGGCGGATGGTCGGGATCCTGCGTGACCCGGACGCCCCGCTGGACGCGCCGCTGGCCCCGCTGGCCGGGGTGACCGAGCTGGAGCCGCTGCTGACCGGGTTCAACGGCACGGCGAACACGCCGGCACACCTGCACGTCGACGGCGACCTGCACGGGCTGCCGGTGGAGGTCTCGACGTCGGCGTACCGGGTGGTGATGGAGGGGCTGACCAACACCCGCCAGCACGCGCCGGACGCCCGGTCGGTGCACGTGGCCGTGCGGCGTACCCCGGACTGGTTGCTGGTCCGGGTCGCCGACGACGGCGCGTCGCCGCGCACCGCGCCGGCCCGGGGGCACGGCTTCGGCCTGATCGGCCTGACCGAGCGGGTACGCGCCCTCGGCGGCACGATCACCGCCGGGCCCGGCGTCGCGGGTGGCTGGGTGCTCGACGCGGCGTTCCCGCTGCGGGTGGCGGTGGCGCGGTGATCCGGGTGCTGATCGCCGACGACCAGGCCATGGTCCGGACCGGCTTCGGCATGATCATCGGAGCCCAGTCGGACATGGAGGTGGTCGGCGAGGCCGCCGACGGCGTCCAGGCGGTCGAGGTGGCCCGGCGACTGCGCCCGGACGTGGTGCTGCTGGACATCCGGATGCCCCGCCTCGACGGGCTCGAAGCACTGCGACTGCTCGCCGGGCCGGGCGTCGCCGACCCGCTGCGGGTGGTCGTGGTGACGACCTTCGACCTCGACGAGTACGTGCACACCGCACTCTCCAACGGCGCCTGCGGCTTCCTGCTCAAGGACTCCGGCCCGGCCCTGCTGGTGGAGGCGGTCCGCGCGGCCGTGTCCGGCGACGCGCTGATCAGCCCGTCGATCACGGTACGGCTGTTGGAGCACCTCAGCTCACCCGCCCCGGCGCGCGACGACGGCGGGCTGTCGCCGCGGGAACTCGACGTGGTGAAGCTCGTCGCCCGGGGCCTGACCAACGCCGAGATCGCCGCGGGGCTCTTCATCGCCGTCGGCACGGTCAAGACCCACCTGGCGAGCGTGCAGATGAAGCTCAAGGCCCGCAACCGGGTGGAGATCGCCGCGTGGGCGTGGGAACGCCGCCTGGTCGGCTGAGGGGACAGCGACGCGACCGCGACTGGCCTACCATCGTCATCAGTCGATGACTGGTCCGCTGCGGTCACCCGAAAGCGAGGCGATCATCTTGCGCGATCATCCGTGGCGCGGCGTCCGGTCCAGGGCCGCCGCACTGGCTGCCTGCGCGCTCACGGCGGCCCTGGTGGCGACGGGCGCGACCCCGGCGTACGCCGCCGCCGACACCGAAGCCCCCACCACCCCCGGCCCGATCACCGTCGCCGCCATCGACGCCACCTGGGTCGAGCTGACCTGGGCTGCCTCGACCGACAACGTGGGGGTGGTCAGTTACCCGGTCTCCGCGCAGTTCGAGGACAACGGCAGGACCTGGTCGACCGACACCAACAGCATTCGGATCACCGACCTGCGGCCGTCACGCACGTACACCTTCTTCGTGGCGGCGCTGGACGCGGCCGGCAACCGCTCCCTGTCCAGCTCGACCCTGCGGTTGACCATGCCGCCGGGCGACGACCAACCGCCGGGCGCGCCGGGTCAACCGGTGGCGTACAACGTGGCCGCCACGCAGGTCTCGCTGCGCTGGGCGCACTCGGTGGAGAACGTGGTGCTCGACCGGTACCAGGTGTTCCGGGTCGGCGCTGGCGGCGCTCTCACCTTCGTCCGCGACGTGTCGCAGTACCCGCCCGTCAACAGCACCCAGATCAGCGGGTTGACGCCGAACACCACGTACACCTTCGTGGTGCAGGCCCGCGACGAGGTCGGAAACCTGTCCCCGCTGTCCGCACCGGTCACCGTCACCACCCTGCCGCCACCGCCGAGCTGCGCGGTCCGGTCCGTGGTGCGACAGTGGTCGGACGGCTTCGTGGCGCACCTCGCCGTGCAGAACACCGGCACCACAGCGATCAACGGGTGGACCATGACGTGGCGGTTCTGGGCCGGCCAGCAGGTCCAGGGCATCTGGGGCGCGAAGGTCATCGACCGTCTCAACAACAGCTACCTGCGGGTGGGCAACACCGGTCGCAACGCGGTGATCCCGCCGGGCGGCACGGTGTCGCTGGGGCTCGTCGCCTCCGGCACGCAACTGCCGCAGGAGATCACGCTCAACGGTGGCCTCTGCGTGGTGGCAGACGAATAACGCTCGGCTCCGGGGTCTGGCGCCAGTCGCGACATCTTGCGACGCTATCGGTTGTGTATGACTACGACCTGTTGGTGCTGGGCTCCGGACCCAGCGGTCAGAAGGCCGCGATCGCCGCCGCCAAGCTCGGCAGGCGCGTCGGCATCGTCGACCGCCGCGACATGATCGGTGGGGTGTGCATCAACACCGGCACGGTCCCCTCCAAGACGCTGCGCGAGGCCGTCCTCTATCTCACCGGGCTGAGCCAGCGAGACCTCTACGGCAGCAACTACCGGGTCAAGGAAGAGATCACGGTCAGCGACCTGGCGGCCCGGACCCAGCACGTGATCAGCCGGCAGACCGACGTCATCCGCAACCAGCTGGCCCGCAACCGGGTTGTGATGATCACCGGCACCGGCCGCTTCGCGGATGCGCACTCGATCTGGGTCGACGGCGGCTCCGGCCGCGAGTCGAAGGTGACCTTCGACAAGGTCGTCATCGCGGCGGGCACCCGCCCGGCCCGCCCGGACAGCGTCGACTTCGACGACCGGACGATCGTGGACTCCGACGGCGTCATCAACCTCCAGGCCGTCCCCCGCAGCATGGTCGTGGTCGGCGCCGGCGTGATCGGCATGGAGTACGCCTCCATGTTCGCCGCGCTGGGCACCAAGGTGACGGTGGTGGAACGCCGCGAGCGAATGTTGGATTTCTGCGACGACGAGGTCGTCGAGTCGCTGAAATACCACCTGCGCGACCTGTCGGTGGCGTTCCGCTTCGGTGAGGAGGTCGCCGCCGTGGAGAAGCACCAGACTGCCGCGCTGTGCATCCTCAAGAGCGGTAAGAAGATCGTCGCGGACACGGTCATGTACTCGGCCGGCCGGCAGGGCCAGACCGACGACCTGGCACTGGAGGCCGCCGGGTTGGAGGCGGACCGACGCGGCCGGATCAAGGTGGACGCCAACTACCGCACCTCGGTGGACCACATCTACGCGGTCGGCGACGTGATCGGTTTTCCCGCGCTCGCGTCCACCTCGATGGAGCAGGGTCGACTGGCGGCCCAGCACGCCTGCGGCGAACCGATCCGGGAGATGCACGGCCTACAGCCGATCGGCATCTACACCATCCCGGAGATCAGCTTCGTCGGGCAGACCGAGGCGCAGCTCACCGACACCTCGACTCCGTTCGAGGTCGGCGTCGCGCGTTATCGCGAGCTGGCTCGCGGCCAGATCGTCGGTGACTCGTATGGCATGCTCAAGCTGCTCGTCTCCCCCGACGACGGCCGACTGCTCGGGGTGCACGTGTTCGGCACCGCCGCCACCGAGATCGTCCACATCGGGCAGGCCGTGATGGGGTGCGGCGGCACGATCGACTACCTCATCGACGCCGTGTTCAACTACCCGACGCTGGCCGAGGCGTACAAGGTCGCCGCCCTGGACGCCTCCAACAAGATCCGCAACATCACCCGCATCGACGGCTAGTCACCGCCGACCTCCACCAGCTCCGCCAACTGGCCGCGGTAGTTCGGGCAGGTCGCGATGTCCTCGTGTGAGCAGTTCAGCCCGGCCTCCACCAGATTGAGCGCCGACCGCAGGGCCGCCATCCTGGCCCGCAGCGCGCCGTGGTTGCGGCGCAGCACGGCCTTGCGCACGGCGGGGTCCCCTGCGGCGAGGAACGCCCGGATGTCCGGCAGCGACAGGCCGGCCTGCTTCGCGCGCAGGATCGAGGCCACCCGGAACAGGTCGTCGCGGGTGTAGCGGCGATGACCGCCGGTGACCCGGGCGGGGCGGAGCAGGCCCACCGACTCCCAGTGCCGCAGTACGTGCGTCGGCAGGCCAAAGTGGTCGGCCACTGCACCGATCGTCATCGTGCTTGACTTCATGTCGACATTAAGTCCGAGCATGGCGGGCATGTCCAGTCTGCTAGCTGTCCTCGATGTCATGGAAAGCAAGCCCGCCGCCGTCGAACTGCGCGCCCGTTCCTACGAGTTGCTCGGCGACCTCACTGGCCGAACCGTCGTCGACGTTGGCTGTGGCAGTGGCCGCGCCGTCGCCGAGCTGGCCGAGCGCGGAGCCCACGCGCTCGGTGTCGACCTCGATGCCGAGATGATCGGCGTGGCCCGCAAGCGCTGGCCGGCCGGCGAGTTCCGTGTCGGTGACGCCACCGACCTGCCGCTGGAGACCGGATCGGTCACCTACTACCGGGCGGACAAGGTGTTGCACGTGCTCGACGACCCGGCGCGAGCCGTGGCCGAGGCCCGGCGGGTGCTCGCGCCGGGCGGCCGAGCCGTGCTGCTCGGCCAGGACTGGGACCTGATCGCCATCGACTCGGACGACTCGGGAACCACCCGTCGGCTGGTCCACGAGAAGGCGGACTCGCTGCCGTCGCCGCGCGTTGCCCGTAGGTATCGCAACCTGCTGCTCGACGCCGGGTTCACCGACCCGATCGTCGAGGTGCACACCACGGTGCTCACCGACGACACCGCGCTCGACCTGTTGAAACGGATCACCGACGAGGAGACCTGGCTCGCCGAGCAGACCGAGCGCGCACACGCGGACCGGATCCTCGTCGTCGTGCCGATCTTCCTCGTCGCCGCCCAGGCTTGACACCGAAGCGGTACCGAACTCGATGATCTGCTCCTCCAGTGATGTCGGTGCTGCCCGCTACCGTGCCGGCACTGTTGACAGCTGGAGGAAAGAGGCACTGGTGGGCGCATCCGGATGGAGCTACTTCGTGGCGTACCAGCCTGACCTGGACGCGGCGTTGGACGCCCTGCGGGAGACTGTCTTCGCCGAGGGACGGTACTGGTGGGCCCGGGGCGAGACCCCCAACTCGGCGAGCGACTACCCCGACCGGCCCGCCACGATGGAAGAGTTGTTCAACGACGAATGGGTGCAGGAATCGGGCACCCATTCCATTCTCGACGTCTACCGGGTCCTGGCCGAGGGCGAAAGGCCCGACTTCGGCACTGTCGAGCCGGTGAGCCCCGCCGAGGCGCTACGCGAGGCCGGCACCGAACGGCTCACCCGCGCGCACCTGGACGCGATCACGGGGCTGGCCGCAGAGCGTTGGTTCGGCCGTTGCGCCGTCCTGCACGACGGGCAGGGCAAGCCGGAGGAGATCTACTTCTGGGGCTTCTCCGGCGACTAACCCACCACCCCACCCCACCCCCGGTGATCAAGAGGTTTGCGTCATGCCACGCCGCACAGGCTGACGCAGATCTCCCGATCACCACGGGCTGGGGGGGTGGCCGGTGCGGGGGTGGGTAGGCCTCCGGTTCCTCTAGCTGGCCGCGCAGGTGGGGCTGAGGCTGCCGGCGGTGCCGTTGCCCTGGAAACCGAACTCGGTGGACTGCCCGGCGCCGACCTGGCCGTTGTAGGACACGTTCGTCCAGTTCGTCGTGCCGGTGTTACCGCTGGGGTTGGCGCTCCAGGAGTTGGTGACAGTCGCGCCGGACGGCAGGGTGATCGTCACGGTCCACCCGTTGAGAGCCGACGAGCCGGCCGTCACCCGTACGCTCGCCACGAAGCCACCGGTCCACTGGTTCACCGACGCCGTCGCGGTGCAGCCACCCTCCCCCGGAGGCGGGGTGGTGGGCGGCGGGGTCGTCGGCGGAGGGGTGGTCGGCGGGATGCTTGTGGGCGGGGCCGTCGTGGGCGGCGGGGTGCCGTTGTTGAGTGCGGCGAGCACCGCGTCGTACGCCGGCTTCTTGGAACTGTTGCTGTTGAACAGCAGCGGCGTCTGCGAGGCCCGCCAGGAGTCGCTGTCGCGGATGCCCCACACGGTGATGCCGTTGCACCGGGCCACGGCCAGGCAGTCCTCGACGACCCTGCGGTAGGTGTCCGCCGACGCTCCCTGGATGTCCAGCTCGGTGATCTGCACGTCCACACCCAACGCGGCGAAGCTCGACAACGTGGTGCGGTAGTTGCTCGCGTACGGCGATTCGTTGTTGAAGTGCGACTGGAAACCGACGCAGTCGATCGGCACCCCGCGGGCCTTGAAGTCCCGCACCATGTTGTAGACACCCTGCGTCTTGGCCCAGGTCCAGTTGTCGGTGTTGTAGTCGTTGTAGCAGAGCTTCGCACCCGGGTCGGCGGCGCGGGCGGCACGGAACGCCGCCTCGATCCAGTCGTTGCCGGTGCGCTGCAGGTTCGAGTCACGACGGCCACCCGAGTTGCCGTCGGCGAACGCCTCGTTCACCACGTCCCAGGAATAGATCTGCCCCCGGAAGTGGGTCGCCACCTGCGTGATGTGGTTGAGCATCGCGGTGCGCAGCGCGGTGCCCTCCATGCCCTGCATCCACCCCGGCTGCTGGCCGTGCCAGGCCAGGGTGTGCCCGCGTACCTGCATCCCGCGACTGCGCGCGTGGTTGACGATCTGCTCGGACGAGGCGTAGCTGAACCGGCCCTGCTGCGGCTCGGTGGCGTCGATCTTCATCTCGTTCTCGGGCGTCACCATGTTGAACTCACGGTTCAGGATCGTGGTGTACGCGCTGTCGGCGAGCTTGTACGCGGCCACCGCCGTACCGAAGTAGCGACCCTGCTCGGCGGCGGACGCGCCGAGCGTGGTCCCGGCGGAGGCGGGTGCCGTCACGAACAGCGCCATGCCGGCGGCGAGCGCGGCCGCGCCGGTCAGCGCGATCACGGCTCTCGATGCCGCCTTCCATCTGGTGTTTCTCATCGTGCGACTCCTTCTGTGGTGGTGGAAGGGGAGATCAGGACACCGCACACTCGGCACCGTTCAGGGCGAACGACGAGGGTTTGCCGGTGCCGCCCTCGTGGGTGGCCTGGAAGCCGATCTCGACCGACGCGTTCGGGGCGATGGTGGCGTTGTAGGAGGCGTTGCTGGCGGTCACCGCGCCGCTGGCCGGTGCGTACTGCGCGTTCCAGCCGTTGGTGATGCGTTGCCCGGTGGGCAGCGTGAAGGTCAACGCCCACCCGTTCACGGCGGCCGTCCCGGTGTTGGTGATGATCACGCTCGCGGTGAGCCCGTTGCTCCAGGCGTTGACCGTGTAGCCGACCCGGCAGGCGCCCGCACTCGGCGGCGGCGTGGTCGGGGGCGGCGTGGTCGGGGGCGGCGTGGTCGGCGGCGGCGTGGTCGGGGGCGGGGTGGTGGGTGGTGGCGTCGTCGGGGGTGGCGTGGTCGGCGGTGGCGTCGTGGGCGGCGGGGTGGTGGTGCCGTCCAGGCCGAAGAAGCGGATGACCTGCGCGGCGTCGACCGGCAGGTTGTGCGTGACACCCTGCATGCTGATCGCCTCGACCGGCGCCGTCGGGCCGCTGCTGCCGTACCGGGTGCGGGTGTAACCGGACTGCGGCGAGTCGGTGTACGTGGGGGTCTGGCTCAACCCGTGCACGTTGGTCCACTGCTTGACCTGCTCACCGAAGTTCGGGTAGCGCAGCGTGTCGTCGTTGGTGCCGTGCCAGATCTGCATGCGGGGCCGCTGGCCGGTGTAGCCGGGGTACGCCCCACGGACCAGGTCCCCCCACTGCTGCGGGGTCTTGATGAGCTGCCCGTTCGCGCACTGGCTGTTCCACTCGGAGCTGCCTCCGGTGGCGAAGCAGCCGAACGGCACCCCGGCGAACGAGGCGCCCGCCGCGAACACGTCCGGGTAGTCACCCAGCATGACGTTTGTCATCATCGCGCCGGACGAGGTGCCGGTGGCGAAGATCCGCGCCGGGTCGGCGGCGTAGCGCTGCCGCACGTAGTCGACCATCGACATGAGCCCGACCGGGTCGCTGCCCCCGCCGCGGCGCAGGGCCTGCGGTGAGGCCACGTCCCAGCACTTGCTGCTGCGGGTCACCGACGGGTAGATCACGATGAACCCGTACCGGTCCGCGAGGGACGCGTACTGGGTGCCGGAGTGGAATGCCGGGCCCGACCCGGTGCAGTAGTGCAGGGCGAGCAGGACCGCCGGTCGGGTGGCCACCCGGTCCGGGACGTACAGGTGCATCTGGAGGTTTGTGGGGTTGGTGCCGAAGCCGGTCACCTGGGTCAGCGTCGCCGCCGACGCCGGGGTGGCGAACGTCAGCGCGGCGGCGGCCAGCGTCAGGGCCGCCATGGCGGCGCCGAGCAGCCTTGTCTTGAGTGTCATCGATCGCGATCCCTCGGGAGATAGGCGCGTGGAAGAGGACTGAAGTCGAGGACTGCCCTTCGCCCGACCCTGACCCGGCTCGCGTGACGAAGCCAGCTTCGATCGAGATATCTCGATTGTCAATACTTCCGGAAACCTTTCGCGGCAACGGATTCCGGGCTCACCTGCACTGCCGGCGACCACCACCGGCCCGACCACCGGCGGCCGGTCGCGGGCTATTATCGGGATGTTCTCGAAACGTGCCGGACATCCAATTCCCTCGCGCGACCCCCCCTACGAGCGTCCGGCGGACGACGCCGTGGGCACGAAGGAGGAGCAGTGAAGATCGTTGATGTCAGGGTCATCCTGACGTGTCCCGGCCGCAATTTCGTCACCCTCAAGATCGTCACCGACGAGGGGGTGACAGGTGTCGGAGACGCCACCCTCAACGGCCGGGAGCTGGCCGTCGCGTCCTACCTGCGCGACCACGTGGCGCCCCTGCTGATCGGCCGGGACCCGGCCCGCATCGAGGACACCTGGCAGTACCTGTACCAGGGGGCGTACTGGCGGCGCGGCCCGGTCACGATGAGCGCCATCGCCGCCGTGGACACGGCCCTGTGGGACATCAAGGGCAAGGTCGCCGGCCTGCCGGTCTACCAACTGCTCGGTGGTCGGTCCCGCGAGGGCGTCACCGTGTACGGCCACGCCAACGGCGAGACCGTCGAGGAGGTGCTGGTGGAGGTCGCCCGCTACGTCGACCTCGGCTACCGGGCGGTCCGGGTGCAGTGTGGAGTGCCGGGCCTGCCCAAGACGTACGGAGTCAGCACCGACAAGTTCTTCTACGAGCCGGCCGACGCCGCCTTGCCCAGCGAGGCGACCTGGTCGACGCCACGGTATCTGGCGCACGTGCCGAAGGTGTTCGCCCAGGTACGCGACGAGTTCGGCCCGACCCTGCGGCTGCTGCACGACGTGCACCACCGGCTCACCCCGATCGAGGCGGCCCGGCTCGGCCGCAGCCTGGAGCCCTACGCGCTGACCTGGATGGAAGATCCGGTCCCCGCCGACCTCCAGGAGGGCTTCCGGCTGATCCGGCAGCACACCACCACCCCGATCGCCGTCGGTGAGGTGTTCAACAGCATCTTCGACGCCGCCCAGCTCATCCGGGAGCAGCTCATCGACTACATCCGGGCCACCGTGGTGCACGCCGGCGGGATCACCCACCTGCGCCGCATCTTCGACCTCGCGGCGCTGCACCACGTCCGCAGTGGATCACACGGTGCCACCGACCTGTCCCCCGTCTGCATGGCCGCCGCGCTCCAGCTCGACATCTCCATTCCCAACTTCGGCCTTCAGGAATACATGCGGCACACCGAGCAGACCGACGAGGTGTTCCCGCACGGCTACCACTTCGCCGACGGCTACCTGCACCCCGCCGAGACGCCCGGCCTCGGGGTGGACATCGACGAGGAGGCAGCGGCCCGCTACCCGTACTCGCCGGCGTACCTGCCGGTGAACCGGCTGGAGGACGGCACGGTGCACCCCTGGTGACCGAGTGGCGCACCCGGCCGGCCCGCTCGGGCCGGCCGGGTCAGTAGATGCACCGCCCGCGCTCGTCCGGCACCCCGGACTTGCGGTAGAAGTAGGTGTTGACCTGGTCGCGCCACTCGGTGGCGGAGCGCACCTGCTCGTCGAGACGTTCGGCCACCCGCTCGTACACCGCCGGGTCGATCATCCCCTTCAGGGTCTGCCACCGCCGGCGCATCGCCGTCACCTCCTCGACACCCGCGAAGTGCGTGTCGTAGATGTGCTGGATGACCGTCGACCCGCTGTGCAGGACGTGCTGGTACGGCACATGGTGAAAGAAGAGCAGCAACTCGTCGGGGCAGGTCTCGGGCGACTCGTACACTTCGGCCCAGTACGGCGGGTACTGCCCGGCGAAGCCGGTGCCCGACACGCGGCTGCGGTCCACGCCGACGCCGTCGCGGTCGGCGAAGTGGTAGGTGCCCCACCGCGAGTACTCGTACCCGTCGACGCCGGGGCCGTAGTGGCCGTCGGGGTTGACCATGAAGCCGACGCCCAGCGGGGCGGTGTACCGCTCGTAGGTGCGCCACGAGTCGTCCATGATCTCGTGCAGTGTCCGCCGCACCAGCTCCGGTTCGGCGGTGGCCGACGGCGGGAAGGTCAGCGTCATCCACTCGTCGAGGACCGTCGTCGGGTCCGCTCGGGGATCCCAGGCGAGCCGGCCGAACGCGTACAGGTTGGCCTGCGCCAACGGATGCCCGGTCCAGAAGAGGTCGTCGCCCACGTTGGCGACGGCGACCAGCCCACCGCCCGCCGCCGACTCTCCCGTGACCACGTCGGCGATCGTCCGGCCACCCGGCCCCCAGGGCGCGAAGCTCAGCACCTCACTCCACCACGGGCCGAGGTGGCAGACGTGCCGCTGTTGACCCGTGTACTCCTGGGTGACCTGCAACTCCACCGCCAACCGGGTCGCCGGCATCGCCGCGAGCACCGGTGACACCGGCTCGCGGGTCTGGAAGTCCACCGGACCGTGCTTCACCTGCACGACGACGTTGGTGCGGAACCGCCCGTCGAGCGGGGCGAAGTGGTCGTACGCGGCGCGGGCCCGGTCGGTGGACCGGTCCCGCCAGTCCTGGTGGTGGTTGTAGACGAACGCCCGCCAGTGCACCACTCCCCCGTGCGGGGCGAGGGCCTCGGCGAGCAGGTTCGCCCCGTCGGCGTGGTCGCGCCCGTAGGTGAACGGGCCGGGTTGCCCCTCCGAGTCGGCCTTGACCAGATAGCCGCCGAAGTCGGGGATGCGCTCGTACACCCGCCTGGTGGTCGCGGCCCACCAGGCTCGCACCGTCTCGTCGAGGGGGTCGGCGGTCGGCAGGCCACCCAGGACCACGGGTGCGGCGAAGCTGACCGACAGGTGCACCCGGATGCCGTACGGGCGCAGCACGTCCGCGATCTCGGCCACGTCGCCGATCCGGTCGGTGAGCAGCAGCGCCTCGGTACGGGCCACGTTGACGTTGTTCACCGAGATGGCGTTGACGCCGCTGGCGGCCAACAGTCGCCCGTACTCCCGGATCCGGGCCAGGTCGCCGCGCGGACAGCCGTCCTGCCAGAAGATCGAGCCGCCGGCGTATCCCCGTTCGACCTGGCCCATCACCGGGTGCACGGCCACGTTGTCCCAGTGGTTGAGCATCCGGCGGCGCAGCGCGGGCCGGTGCCGCTCCGGCGGACGGGCCGGGTCGAAGGCCCCCGCGCAGAGCCGGACCACGTGGAAGAGCCCGTACAGCAACCCGGCCGGCGCGTCGGCCAGCACCACGGTGACCTGGTCGGCGCGGGCCAGCAGGAACCCCTCGTCGCCGAGCGTCCCGCCGTCGCCGAGCTCGACGAGCGCCGCCTCGGCCGCCGACCGCGCCGCCTGCACCGCCGGGCTGGGCAACTCGCTCGCGCCCCGCAGGACGAGCACCAGGTCGACGTCGACGTCCCAGGAGGGGGAATGCCAGACCCGCCCGCCGTAGCGCGCACAGGCCCGCGACACCTCGTCGAGGACGGTGTCGACGAGCAACCCGTCACCGTGGACGAGAACGCGCCGTGCACCGAGGGCCCGGAACGCCTCCGGTGGCAGCCAGGCCGCGTGCACGCGCGGCTCGTCGCCCTCCAGCGGCTCGTCGACGAACATCAGTTGCTCCAACTCCACCGACTCTTCGGCGTTCACCGATCCTCCTTCAGCACGACGACGCCGTACGACGGCGGTCGTTGCGAAGCACCGGCCACGTCGTAGCGGGACAGCGCCCGGTCGAAGACGCCGATGGCGACCAGGTCGATCCGGACGGTGTCGAAGAGAGGATAGCCCCACTTCAATGGATCTTCAGGCGGCCGTTGCGGGTTGTGGTCGCCCCGGGCGGGCATCTCGGCGGTGACGGGCAGGCTCATCGGGTGAACTCCTGCCGGGTCAGCCGCACCATCGGGTCGCTGACGCGCAGGAGCGCCAGGACCGCGACCGAACCGAACATCGCCAGCACCGCCTCGGAGAGGACCGCGGTGATCCCGGCCGCCGCGGCCAGCAGCAGCGCGGTGCCGACGGTGACCCCGGGGGTACGCACGAGGAAGTGCACGGCCAGCCGAAGGACGTCGCGGGTGCGGAAGTCGAACAGCGAGGTGATCACCAGGGCGTTCGCCGCGCAGAGCGTCACACCCACTCCGAGCAGGACCAGCGGCGCCGCCCACCAACCGGGCAGGCCGACCGCACCCCGGTAGGCGAGGTTCACGGCGAGCACGGTCAGCCACAGCAGCGTCGGCACCCAGACGCGCAGCGCGCCGGACAGGTTGGCCCGGTACCCGCGCCAGAACACGCTGGCGGGCCGCAGGTCGGTCAGGTCGGTGCGCTGGTGGTGCAGGGCGTACAGGGCAGCGGAGAGCGCCGGCCCGAGCGGCACCAGGAGGAGGGCGGCCAGCGGCAGGTTGCTGGGGTCGCGGCCCAGCAGCAGCAGCGGGAGCAGGCCGGGCAGGGTGGTGAGCAGGAGCAGCAACTCGACGACGAGCAGGATGTAGACACGCGAGGTGATCCGCGACAGCGGTCCGTCGCCGAACTGTCGCCAGGTGCGCGCAGCGCTCACCGCTGTCCCCTCCGATCGCGACGGCCGGGGCCGACGCGGCGCCGCCCCGGGCTGGTGGTCGTCGGGGAGTCCGGTCGGGGGCCCCGCTGGACCGCCCGCCCGGACTCCCCGCTGATCAGCCGTTGTCCTTCTGGAACCGCTCGTACGCCTTGTTGACCACGTCGATGTACTGCTCGGAGTTCTTGGCCTTCAGCTCGGCCACGTAGGCGTCCCACTCGCTGAGGGGCCGCTGGCCGAGGGCGAACTTGAGCGTGTTCTGGGTGACGAAGTCCTTCAGCGGGGTCTCCCAGAGCGACACCTGCTCGCGTTCCTCGTCGGTGAACGGGTGCGGCGGGGGGACCTCCCGCGGCTTGCGGGCGTCCATCACCTTCTGGAACTCCAACTCCTCCGGGGAGAAGAACCCACGGACCAGGTCGGGGCCGCCGCCGTAGGCGAAGACGCCGTTCTGGAAGCCGAAGTCCTTCTGCAGGTGCTTGGTCGCCTTCGGGTTGAGCCCCAGGAAACTGACGTCAGGGACGAGCGTGCGCTTGCCGGACGCGTCCTTGGTGAAGGTGGTGCCCTCGACGCCCCAGCGGGCGAACTCCAAACCTGCGTCCGAATACCACAACCAGTCGATGAACTGCATCATGGCCACGAAGTTCTTGCTCTCTCGGGCCTTCGAGGAGATCATGATGCCGTTCTCCAGGCGGGGGAACGGGTTGACCTCGCCGGCCGGGCCGATCGGCAGCGGGATCTTGGCCATCTTCGCGTTCGGCAGGGTCTTGGCCAGGTCGGGCCGGTGGTTGTTGACAAGCGTCTGCGCGTTGCCGGTGACCACGAAGGACTTGCCGTTGGCGAGCTTCTGGCGGGCCTGGTCGTCGGTCTGGGTGAAGCTCTCCGGGTCGAGCAGGCCCTCGGCGACGAGCTTGTGCAGGAACGTGACCATCTGCTTGTACTGCTCGGACGAGCCGGTGTAGGTGAACTTCTTCTCCGCCGGGTTCCAGGTGGCGTGC
The DNA here is from genome assembly GCF_040648675.1 of Micromonospora sp. NPDC049101. Taxonomy (NCBI): domain Bacteria; kingdom Bacillati; phylum Actinomycetota; class Actinomycetes; order Micromonosporales; family Micromonosporaceae; genus Micromonospora; species Micromonospora sp. NPDC049101. The sequence goes on from NZ_JBEZED010000001.1 coordinate 309,478, forward strand.
TGGAAGTCCCAGCCCGCGTAGGTGCCGTGGGCCGAGCCGAGGAGGTTCAGCAGGGCGCCGGTCGGGTTGGGCTTGCTGAAGAGGTCGGAGTACGGGTAGACGTTCGGGTACTTCGCCTTCATGGCCTTGAGCACGGTGTACAGGTCGTCCCAGGTCTTCGGGACGGGGAGGTTGAGCTCCTGCATGATGTCGGTGCGCACCAGCACCGTGTAGTCCTGCGTGGGCTTCTCGTGCAGGCCGGGCAGCAGGTAGAACTTACCGTCGGCCTGCCGCAGGTTGTCGATCTCCGGCTTGAGGTTCCACTTGGCGATCTTGTCCTTGAGGTTGGGCATCAGATCCAGGTAGTCGCTCACCGGGAGGATCGCCCCGGAGGCCACGAACGCGTCCTCCTGCGGGTGGTACGTCTTGGGGATGATCAGCGGGGCGTCCCCGGCGCCGATCAACAGGCTGCGCTTCTGCTCGTAGTCGCTCAGCGGCACGGCCACCGGCTCGATCTTGACGTTGGTCCGCTTGGTCAGCTCCGACCAGAACGCCCAGTCCTCCTTGAGCGGATAGAAGGTGTGGTTGTTGTAGAGGGTGGAGAAGGAGAGCGCCTCGGTGGCCTTGAACTGGTCGCCGACGCCGTAGGTGGCCATCGCCCCGACCTTGTTCTCCGAGAGGTCCGTCGACTCGCCGGGGTCCTCGGAACAGGCGGTGCTGAGAGTGAGCGCGAGCAGACCCGCGGTGGCTATCGCCACCCGGCGCCACGTCTTGTGGAGCATGGCTCGTCCTTTCGGTGGTGGGGATTCGAAGGTGGGACGGTGCAGCGCCGGCGTCACCCCTTGACCGCGCCGAGCATCACGCCGCGGACGAAGTACCGCTGGACGAAGGGGTAGACCGCCAGGATCGGCAGGGTGGTGAGCACGATCGTCACGGCCTCGAGGGTGGCCGCGGCCTGGACCTTGTCGGCGTCGGCGGCGGCGGACTCGGCGCTGGTGGCGCCCGCGATGAGGTTGCGCAGATAGACCGTGACCGGCAGCAGGTCCTGCCGGTCGATGTAGAGGAACGCGGTGAACCACGAGTTCCAGAAGGACACCGCGTAGAAGAGCACCATCGTCGCGATGATCGCCTTCGAGAGCGGCAGCACGATCCGCAGCAGGATGCCGTACGTGTTCAGCCCGTCGACGGCGGCGGCCTCCTCGAGCTCGCTCGGCAGGCTCTCGAAGAACGCCTTCATGACCAGCAGGTTGAACACGCTGATGGCGTTGGGGACCACCACGGCCCAGATGGTGTTCTTCATCCCCAGGCTGGTGACCAGCACGTAGTTGGGGATCAGGCCGCCGGAGAAGAACATGGTGAACAGCGCGATGCCGACCAGGACACCGCGCCCCTTGAGCTGCGGTTTCGACAGCACGTACGCGTAACAGGTGGTCAGCACGATCGAGATGAGCGTGGCGACCACCGTGTATACCACCGTGTTGCGGTAGTTCGTCCAGAACAACCCGTCGGACATCAACAGCTTGTACGCGGTCAGGTCGAACCCGCGCGGGACGATGCTCACCTTCCCCGTGATGATGTACGCCTCTTCGCTGAGCGAGCGGGCCACGATGTTGAGGAACGGGAACAGCGTCACGACCACGACGCCGATCAGGACGACCGTGTTGACGATCCGGAAGATCCGGTAGCCCCGGCTGTCCACCGGACCCCGCGTCTTCGGGGCGTCGCTTTTCGTACCGAGGATCACCACAGGCTGGTCCCCACCGTGCGCCGCGAGATGAGGTTCGCCGTCAGGACCAGGATCAACCCGATCACCGCCTCGAAGAGGCCGATGGCGGCGGCGTAGCTGAAGTTGCTGGACTGGAAGCCCATCCGGAACAGATAGGTGGAGACCACGTCCGCGGTCGGGTACGTCAGCGGGTTGTAGAGCAGCAGGATCTTCTCGAACCCGACTGCCAGGAAGTTGCCGATGTTGAGGATCAGCAGCGTCATCATCGTCGGCCGGATCCCCGGCAACGTCACGTGCCAGGTCTGCCGCCACCGGCTGGCGCCGTCGATCCGGGCCGCCTCGTACAGGTCCTCGTCGACAGTGGTGAGCGCGGCGAGGTAGAGGATCGTCCCCCAGCCGACGGTCTGCCAGACCTCGGACGAGACGTAGATGGTGCGGAACCACTCCGATTTCTGCAGGAATGCCACCGGCTCCCCGCCGAACAGGCCGACGAGCTGGTTGGCCGCGCCACCGACCGAGGTCAGTTGCATGACCATCGCCGCCACGATCACGATCGACAGGAAGTGCGGCAGGTAGGACACCGACTGGACGAACCGCTTGAACCGGCGGGCGCGCACCTCGTTGAGCATCAGCGCCAGCACGATCGGCAGCGGGAAGCAGAACAGCAGGGTCAGCGTCCCGAGCACGAGCGTGTTGGTGAAGACCTCCCAGAACGTCGGGTCGGTGAGGAACATCCGGAAGTACCGCAGGCCGACCCAGTACTCACCGAAGATGTTGCCGCCGGGCTTGAAGCGGCGGAACGCGATGATGTTGCCGAGCATCGGCAGATAGCGGAAGACCAGGAAGAACAGCAGCGGCAGGACGGCCAACGAGTAAAGCTGCCAGTCCCGGCGCAGGGCCTGCCGCCAGCTCCGCCGCCGGCGCGGTGCTCTCGGGGCGGGGCCGGAGGCCTCCGTCGGAGACTGGGGCGGTGCCGGCGGCGGTGGCCGTAGGGTCGATGTCATCCTCGGTCTCCTAGGCGGGATGCGGGACGGCCACGAGGGGCTCCACCCGCACCGACGTGAGCAGGTCCCGCTGGTGGCCGACCTGGCGCTCGACGCCGGTCAGCCGCAGTGGCAGGGTCGCCACCGCGTCGCCGCTCGACCGGCCGAACCGCAGCTCCACCTCGCCGGGCTCGACGACCCGCCGGCCGGACAGCCCGCTGAACGAGGCCAGGTCGGCCGGTACGCCGAACGTCACGTGCGCCGCCTCGCCGGGCTCCAGCGGCAGTCGGGTGTAGCCGACCAGCCGGACCACCGGGCGGGTGGTCTGCGCGACCGGGTCGTGCAGGTAGAGCTGCACCACCTCGGTGCCGGCCCGGTCACCGGTGTTGGTGACGGTGATCCGCACCCGCACCTCGCCGTCGACCGGCCACGCCGCCGGCTCGTCCCGCGTCTCGCCCGCCGGGTCGACCACGGCGGCGTCGGACCACTCGAAGGTGGTGTAGCTCAGCCCGTGACCGAACGGGTACGCCGGGGTCGGGTCGACCGAGGAGACCTTGGTGCGGCGCCCGAGCGGCGGCGACAGGTAGGTGCCCGGCAACCCGCCGGCATGTCGGGGAACGCTGACCGGCAACCGCCCGGACGGGTTCACGGCACCGGTGAGCACCTCGGCGAGCGCCTGCCCGCCGAGCTGCCCGAGGAAGAACGCCTGCACCACTGCCGCCGCGCTGTCGAACTCCGGGCCGAGCGCGTAGGGGCGGCCGGTCATCAGCACCAGGACGACCGGGGTGCCGGTGGCGAGGACGGCCCGGACGAGATCGGCCTGCACACCGGGCAGCCGCAGGTCGACGGCGTCGCAGCCCTCACCGGAGGTGCCCCGGCCGAACATGCCCGCGCGGTCACCGACGGCGAGCACGCACAGGTCGGCGGCGGCCGCCGCGGCGACCGCGGCCGGGATGCCGGAGGTGTCCTCGCCGGTGATGGTGCAGCCCGGCTCGTGGGTGAGCAGCGGGACGCGTCGGGCCAGCTCGTCGCGCAGCGAGGGGATCTCCAGGCCGAGCCCGTGCTCGCTGTGGTGGATGCCCACGTGGTTGGGGAACGAGTAGCAGCCGAGCATGGCCATCGGGTCGTCGGCGACCGGGCCGACCAGGGCGACCCGGCTGCCGGCGGGCAGCGGGAGGACGCCGCCGTTGCGCAGCAGGACGACGGACTCCCGGGCCAGGCGCACGGCCACGTCCTGGCTGACCTCGTCGTCGAACCGCAGGGCCGCCACGTCGTCGGGCAGCTCCTGCCAGTCCGCGTCGAGCAGGCCGATCTCGATCTTCTGGATCAGCACCCGCCGCAGTGCCCGGTCGATCAGCGCCTCGTCGACGTCGCCGCGGCGGACGGCCTCGACCAGCGGGGTGCCGAAGGTGTCCACGGTGGGCAGCTCGACGTCGATCCCGGCGCGCAGGGCGAGCCGGGCCGCGTCGGCGGCGTCGCCGGCGACACCGTGCAGGGTCTGCAGGAATCGGACGGCGAAGTAGTCGGCGACCACGATGCCGGTGAAGCCCCACTCGTCGCGCAGCAGGCCGGTCAGCAGTGCCTCGTCGGCGGCGACGGGCAGGCCGTCGATCTCGGCGTAGGAGTTCATCACCGACCGGGCGCCGCCGAGGCGCAGGGCCATCTCGAACGGCGGCAGGATCACGTCGGTCAGCTCCCGACGACCCATCGGCACCGGCGCGTGGTTGCGCCCGCCCCGGGAGGCGGAGTAGCCGGCGAAGTGCTTGAGGGTGGCGACGACACCGGCGCCCTCCAGCCCCCGCACGTACGCGGCGCCGGTGGTCCCCACCAGGTAGGGGTCCTCACCGATCGTCTCCTCGGTGCGGCCCCAGCGGTAGTCGCGGGTGACGTCGAGCACCGGCGCGAGCCCCTGGTGCACACCCGCGGCGCGCATGGAGCGCCCGATCCGGTCGGCCATCACCTCGACCAGCTCCGGATCGAAGGACGCGCCCCAGCTCAGCGGGGTCGGGTAGACGGTGGCCCGCCAGGCCGCGAACCCGGTGAGGCACTCCTCGTGCACCTGCGCCGGAATGCCGAACCGGCTGGCGGCGACGATCTGCGCCTGGGAGGCGGCGAGCGACCGGGCACCGAGCACCGGGTCGACGGGCGCGGTGCCGAACGGTCGGGTGAGCTGGCCCAACCCGTACTGGATGACGGTGCTCCACGGCGGGAGTTCACTGATCATGTCGGACTGGTGTGGGGCGACACCCTCGCCGGAGGCGTCCGCGCCGACCCAGACTCCGATGAGTTGCGCGATCTTCTCCTCGAGTGTCATCAACGGCAGGAGCGCCTCGGCCCGTTCGGTCGGCGACAGCTGGGGATCGCGCCACGGCGCGCCGTCGTTGTCCACGGGCAACTGACTTCTCATGCCATGACCCCTTAGCTCCGGCCACATCCCCGTGCCCTGGTGGAACCAGTTCGGTGGCGGACGTTTACCCGATCCGAAACTTTCCGGAAGCCTGCGCGACCTTTTCGGCAACCTAAGTGCCCCATCGATGGGTGTCAAGAGTCCCAACTGGACTCCGGCGGTCGCTCGGCGCACACGGTGACTCCACCATCGGCACTCTGTCGCGAACCGGGGGCAGAATGGTCCGCGAAACGGACGGGTCGACTGCCGCAACGGCTGGCGCGATCGGCCAATCGTGTTAGGGTCTCCCGAAATTTTCGGATGTCGTATGGGGCCGCGATGACAGAGCACCGCCCGCTCGACCCACCCGCCTCCACCACCATCGCGACAATCGCCCACGATGTCGGCGTCTCGGTCGCCACGGTCTCCAAGGTCCTCAACGGACGTGGCGATGTCGCTCCGGGCACCAGAGCACGGGTGGAGGCGAGCCTCGATCGCCACCAGTACCAGCGCCGTGTCCGGCGACCCTCGACCAGCGGGGGGCGGATCCATCTCGTGTTCCACGAGTTCGACACCGGGTGGGCCATGGAGATCCTGCGCGGCGTGGAGGCGGTGACCACCGCGGCCGGCGTCGGGATGTCGGTCGCCCAGCTCGACGGCGCGCACCGCCCCCCGGCCCGATGGCTGGACACGATTCTCGCCGACCGCCCGTTGGGCGTGGTGTTCGTCCTCTCCCACCTGGCCGAGGCCCAACAACAACACCTGCGGCGTCAGGGCATTCCGTTCGTCGTCGTCGACACCGACAGCGCGACCTCGGCCTCCGTACCCACCGTCGGTTCGAACAACTGGAACGGTGGACTGCTCGCCGCCCGGCACCTCCTCGAGTTGGGGCACCGACGGATCGCCATCATCTCCGGGCCGCCCGACGTGCTCTGCAGTCGTGCCCGCGCCGCCGGCTTCCAGTCGGCCCACGACGAGGCCGGGCTCACCGTCGACCGCGAGCTGATCCGCTACGGCAGCTTCTCCGCGGGCGCCGGGCACGCCCACGGGCTGGAACTGCTCCGCCGGCCGGTTCGCCCCACGGCGATCTTCGCCGGTTCCGACATCCAGGCCATGGGGGTGCTCCGGGCCGCCCGCCAGTGCGGCCTGCGGGTGCCCGAGGACCTGTCGGTGATCGGGTACGACAACCTCCCGGTCTCCACCTGGACCGACCCGGCCCTCACCACGATCAACCAGCCGTTGCGGGACATGGCGGGCATCGCCACCCAGATGTTGCTCGACCTGACCAGGGGCAACGAGCCGGCGACCAGCCGGATCGACCTGGTGACCGAGTTGGTCGTCCGGGAGAGCACCGCACCCCCCGCCAGCACCGCACCCCCCGCCAGCCCGCACTGACCCGAGCCCCCTGCGAGGACCCGTGCCCCACTCCGCCGCCCTGCTCGACGACCTCCAGCGGTACGCGCCCGAGATCGTGGAACCCGACGACTTCGACGAGTTCTGGCGCGACACCCTCACCGAGGCGGCCAGCCGACCGGTGCTCGTCGACGTCCGTCCCGAGCCGACCGACCTGCGCCTGCTCGACTCCTGGGACGTCACGTTCGCGGGCTTCGGCGGCGACCCGGTCCGGGCCTGGTACACCCGCCCCGCCGGGGTGGCGGGGCCACTGCCCGCCGTCGTCGAGTACGCCGGCTACGGCCGTGGTCGCGGCCTGCCCCACGAGCGGCTGACCTGGCCCACGGCCGGGTACGCCCACCTGCTGATGGACAACCGGGGCCAGGCGGGCCAGTACGGCGCCGGGGACACCCCCGACCCGCACGGCGCACCCGGCGGGCCCTGGCCGGTTACCTGGGGGATCCTCGACCCCCGCGACTACCACTACCGGCGTCTGATCACCGACGCGGTCCGGGCGGTCGAGGCCGTCCGCGCCCTGCCGGGGGTCGACGGCGCCCGGGTCGCCGTGGTCGGCAACAGCCAGGGCGGCGGCGTGGCCCTGGCGGTGGCCGGCCTGGTCGGCGACCTTCGCGCGGTGTTGAGCACCGCCCCGTTCCTGTGCGACATGCGGCGGGCCGTCCAGTTCAGCGAACCCGCGCCGTACGGCGAGATCGCCCGGTACCTGGCCGTGCACCGGGAGGCGGAGGACGCGGTCTGGCGCACCCTGTCCTACGTCGACGGCGTCAGCTTCGCCCGGCGGGCGACCGCGCCGGCACACTTCGGGATCGGGCTGCGGGACACCGTGTGCCCACCGAGCACCGGCTTCGCCGCCTACAACCAGTACGGGGCGGCGGCCCGGCTCCCGGTGCCGCCCGCGCGCGAGATGCACGTCTACCCGTTCAACGGTCACGAGGGCGGCGAGGCCGTGCACGTCCGGCGTCAGCTGCGCTGGCTCGACTCGACGCTGCACCCGGCTGTCCCCTCCCGCGGGTAGGCGCGCCGTCCGGGGCATGATGCATAGCCGGACGCCGATCTATTGCCGATGTTAGCGATAACACGTTAGGGTGCGTCAGGCGAGGTGCAGGGCACACTTCCGCCACGGATCATCGGTCTGTCGGCTCCGACCCTCGATGACCCGTGCCAGCCGCAGCGCCACGACCACCAGTGTCGACGTCCGGGTTCCTGGTCGTTGCGCGCAGCCCGCCTACCGCGTCCTGGCGGCGGCCGTCTCCTGGTGGTCGCCGTTGTCGCGCGCCCTCACCACCAGAGGATGTCCCATGAGCAGTGCACCGCTCGGCCACCCCGTCCCTCCGACACCCACCGCGACGACGCCGAGGCCCCGGCGAGCCCGCCGGTGGTGGGCGGCGCTGGCCGCTGCCGCGGCCATGGCCGCGGCCGTACCCATCGCGACCACGCCGGCGAGCGCCGAATCCAACGGCGGCGTACGCGTGATGCCCCTCGGTGACTCGATCACCGACGGGTTCAACGTCGCGGGCGGCTACCGGATCGAGCTCTGGCAGCGGTTCATCGCCGGCGGCTACCGGATCGACTTCGTCGGCTCCCAGTTCAACGGCCCGGCCAGCCTCGGCGACCACGACCACCAGGGCCACTCCGGATGGACCATCGCCCAGATCGACGCCAACGTGGTCAACTGGTTGCGGGCCACGAATCCCCGGACCGTGCTGCTGCACATCGGCACCAACGACATGTACGGCGACACCTCCGGCGCCCCGGGCCGACTGGCCACCCTTGTCGACCGGATCACCAACACCGTCCCGAACGCGGACGTGTTCGTCGCGACGATCATCCCGAAGTCGGGCGCGGACAACCAGGTCCGGGGATACAACGCGGCGATCCCCGGGATCGTGCAGACCAGGGCCGCCGCCGGCAAACGCGTCCACCTGGTCGACATGTACCGCGCCCTGACCCTCAGCGACCTGGCCGACGGGGTGCACCCCAATGCCACCGGCTATCGGAAGATGGCCGTGGCCTGGTACGACGCCCTGCGGACGGTGCCCGGCAGCATCGGCGGCGACCCGCCACCGACCACTCCCCCACCGACCACGCCGCCGCCCACCACGCCCCCGCCCACCACGCCGCCTCCGACCACACCGCCTCCGACCACGCCGCCGCCGTCCGGCGGGTGCCGCGTCACGTACACGGTCAACGCCTGGGGCAACGGGCTCACCGCGGCGGTCTCGGTGGCCAACACGGGCAGCACGCCGGTCAACGGTTGGGCACTGGCGTTCACGCTGCCGGGCGGGCAGACCATCACCGGCGGCTGGAACGCCGACTACTCCCCGTCGAGCGGGGCGGTGACCGCCCGTAACGTCTCCTACAACTCGACGATCGCGCCGAGCACCTCGGTCGACATCGGCTTCCAGGCCACCCACACCGGGAACGCCGGCCGACCGTCCGCGTTCACCCTCAACGGCACCGCCTGCGCGGTCGCCTGACGGTTCTGTCGCGGTGCCGGGCCGCACGGGCCCGGCACCGCGCCCCTCGTCCAGAGCACAGGCCCGCGTCACGGCGGGAGATTATTGACCGGCCGTGTCGATCCGCGCGCCGCTCGTTCGACATGGGGGTGTGCGGGCCCGGAGGCGGCCCCGCCGGACGAGGAGAACACGATGTCGAAGTACATGCTGATCATGCGGGGCACCGACGAGACGAACGCGGCCATGATGGCCACCATCGACGAGGCGATGGCCGCGACCGGCCGGTTCATCGAGGAGATGATGGGGGCCGGTGTGCTCGTCGCGGCCGAGGGGCTGGACGACCCGGGCCGGGGCGTCGTGGTCGACTTCAGCGGCGAGGCCCCGGTGGTCACCGACGGGCCGTACGGCGAGACCCGGGAACTGTTCGGTGGCTACTTCCTGCTCGATGTCGCCACGAAACAGGAGGCCGTCGAGTGGGCCACCCGGTTCCCGGCGGTCCGCGGGTCCAAGATCGAGGTCCGGCGGGTGGCCGAGGCCGACGAGGTTCCGCCGGGCAGCGAGAGCAACGGCCAGATCTGATGGGTACGGCCGACGTCGAGGCCGTCTGGCGGGTCGAGTCGGCCCGGATCGTCGCCGCGCTGACCCGGTTCACCGGCGATTTCGAGCTGGCCGAGGACGCGGCCCAGGAGGCGGTGGCCGAGGCGCTGGTGTCGTGGCCGCGTGCTTCTCCGGCCAACCCGGCCGGCTGGCTGATGGCCACCGCCCGGCGGCGGGCGATCGACGCGATTCGCCGCCGGGTCGCCCTGCACGACCGGTACGCCCTGCTGGCGGCCGACCCGGCGGTCCACTCGGTGCTCGACAGGGACGTCGATCTCGACCGGATCGACGACGACGTCCTGGCGCTGATGTTCGTCAGCTGCCACCCGGTGCTCTCCCCGCAGGGCCGGGTGGCGCTGACCCTGCGCGTGGTCGGCGGCCTGTCCAGCGAGGAGGTCGCCCGCGCGTTCCTGGTCCCGGTGCCGACCGTGCAGGCCCGCATCACCCGGGCCAAGAAGACGATCGCGGCGGCCGGGGTGCCGTTCGAGCTGCCGCCGGCCGGCGAGCGCCGGGACCGTCTGGCCGGTGTGCTCAGCGTCCTCTATGTGATCTTCACCGAAGGGTCGACGGCCACCTCGGGCGACCGACTGTTGCGCCCCGACGTGGCGTACGAGGCGGTCCGGCTGACCCGCACGCTCGCCGCGTTGCAGCCGGACGAACCGGAGGTGCACGGCCTTCTCGCGTTGTGTGAGCTGACGGCCGCACGCTTCCCGGCCCGGACCGGCCCGGACGGTGCGCCGGTCCTGCTCGCGGATCAGGACCGCCGGTTGTGGGACTCCTCGGCGATCCGCCGTGGGCTGACCGCGCTGTCCAGGGCATCGGCTCGCGGCCTCGGCCCGTACGGCCTACAGGCCGCGATCGCCGCCACCCACGCGTCGGCCCCGTCGGTCACGGAGACCGACTGGGACCGGATCGTGGTGCTCTACGAGGCACTCGGCCGGGCCACGCCCTCACCGGTGGTCGAGCTCAACCGGGCCGTCGCCGTGGCCATGGCCTCGGGTCCAGCTCGGGCCCTGGCCATCGTGGACGAGCTGATCGCCGCGAACCGGCTCCCCGGCTCGCATCTGGTCCCGACCGTACGCGGTGAGCTACTGACCCGCCTCGGCCGGCGAACGGAGGCGCGCACCGAACTGGAGCTGGCCGCCCGGCTCTGCGCCAACCAGCGCGAACGCGCGGTGCTCCTGGGCAAGGCGGCGGCGCTGAGCTGACGTCGCCAGCCGTCGGCCCGATCCGTTGAGGAAGGAGGGGCGGCGACGGGATCCCGTCGCCGCCCCGTCAGCGTGCGGTGGTGCTCAGGAGGCGGTGCAGGAGAGCACCTGTGGGCGTGTCCAGTTGCCGTTGGCCATGGTGGTGAAGCCGAAGACGTTGCCGCTGCCGTTCGACCGCATCGTCATGACGTTTCCGCTGCTGTCCCAGCTGGGGCTGCCGTTCCAGGTGGCGGACACCTTCTGTGGCGGGGTGACGGCCACCACGACGCTCCAGTTGCTCGCCCCGCTGACTGTCACCTGACTGTTGAACCGGTCGCCCCACCGGGTGCTGTCCTGCAGGGTCGCGGTGCAGTCGCCGCCGGGCGGAGGCGTGGTGGGCGGCGCCGTGGTCGGCGGCGCCGAGGTGGGCGGGACGGAGGTCGGCGGGACGGAGGTCGGCGGGACGCTTGTCGGCGGCGCCGTCGTCGGGACCGGGGTGCCGTTGTTCAGCGCGGCGAGCACGGCGTCGTACGCGGCCTTCTTGGAACCGTTGCTGTTGAACAGCAGCGGCGTCTGCGAGGCCAGCCACGAGTCGCTGTCGCGGATGCCCCAGACCGTGATGCCGTTGCAGCGGGGCACGGCCATGCAGTCCTCCACCACGCTGCGGTAGGTGTTCGCCGGAGCGCCCTGGATGTCCAGCTCGGTGATCTGCACGTCCACGCCCAGCGCCGCGAAGCTGGACAACGTGGTGCGGTAGTTGCTCACGTACGGCGAGTTGTTGTTGAAGTGCGACTGGAAACCGACGCAGTCGATCGGCACGCCACGGGCCTTGAAGTCCCGCACCATGTTGTAGACACCCTGGGTCTTCGCGTGCGTCCAGTTGTCGGTGTTGTAGTCGTTGTAGCAGAGCTTCGCGGTCGGATCGGCGGCGTCGGCCGCCCGGAACGCCGCCTCGATCCAGTCATTGCCGGTGCGCTGCAGGTTCGAGTCGCGGCGACCCCCGGAGCTGCCGTCGGCGAACGCCTCGTTCACCACGTCCCACGCCACGACCTGACCCCGGAAGTGCGTGGCCACCTGCGTCACGTGGTTGAGCATCGCCTGCCGCAACGCACTGCCACTCATGCTCTCCATCCAGCCCGGCTGCTGCGAGTGCCAGGCAAGGGTGTGGCCCCGCACGCTCATGCCGCGGCTGCGCGCGTGGTTGACGATCTGCTCCGCCGCCCCGTAGCTGAACCGGCCCTGCTGCGGCTCGGTGGCGTTCATCTTCATCTCGTTCTCGGCCGTGACCATGTTGAACTCACGGTTCAGGATCGTGGTGTACGCGTTGTCGCTCAACCGGCTCGCGGCCACCGCGGTGCCAAAGTAGCGACCCTTCTCGGCGGCGGACGCGCCCAGGGTGGTTCCGGCGCTCGCCGTGCTCGGCAGGAACGCGGCACCTGTCGCGGCGAGCAGAGCCGCGGCGGCGAGGACGATAGCCGTACGCGCTCGTGGGCCCGCCGGTGGGCGGGTGTCCCCGTGGCACCTCTCGGTCATGTCTCTTCCTTCCGGTGGACCCGGACGGGGTGTCTGACGCGGCACCCCGGTGGGTGGTGGGGTATCGGGTCGAGACCACGCACGAAAGGGGTGCCCGGGAAGAGGCACATGCCCTCGATCATCGACTCCGATGGATGTGGAGTATGTCAGCGCCGCTGATCGACGAGCAACAATTTCCGGAAGTTTTACGAGACCCCAGGGGCGCCGTTCAGCAGCCGAAGACGCAGCCGTCCAGGTGGGCGGCCATTCGGCAGGTGCACGGTGTCGGGAGCCGACGAGCGCGGCGGAGCCGCGGCGCTGGAAGGACCGCAAATTCCGGAACTTCTCCGCAAGGCAGAGCCGGGCTGGACCGCCGTCAACTCGTCGCGAGGTAGAGCCGGCTGACGGTCTCGGCCACACAGACGGGCTTGCCGCCGCCGTCGCTCTGCACGGTGACCGTCGCGACCACCTGTACGCCGCCGGTCACCGGGGACACCTCGGCGATGGTGGCCGTGGCCCGGACCGCGGCGCCGACCGACACCGGGGCGGGGAAGCGCACCCGGTTCAGCCCGTAGTTGACCCCCATCGCCACGCCCTGCACCCGGTAGAGCCGGCCGGCCAGCGCCGGCAGCAGCGACAACGTCAGGTACCCGTGCGCGATGGTCCCGCCGTACGGCCCCGACGCGGCCCGGACCGGATCGACGTGGATCCACTGGTGGTCGTCGGTGGCGTCGGCGAAGAGGTCGACGCGGCTCTGCTCGATCCGTTCCCACGGACCGGGCCCGAGGGTCTCGCCGACGGCGGCGGTCAACTCGTCGAACGAGGTGAAGACTCGCACGGCAGGTCTCCTTGACACTAGAAGGCGTTGACGCCGGTGAGCGCGCGTCCGATGAGGAGTTGCTGGATCTGGCTGGTGCCCTCGTAGAGGGTGGCGACCCGCGCGTCCCGCAGGTACTTGCCGACCGGATACTCGTCGATGTAGCCGTACCCGCCGAAGACCTGGACCGCGTTGTTGGCCGCGCGGACGGCGGCCTCGCTGGCGAAGAGCTTGGCCATCGACGCCTCGGTGGCGTACGGCTGGTCCCGGTCGATCAGATCGGCCACCTGCCACACCAGCAGCCGGGCGGCGGCGGTGTCCACGGCGATGGCGGCGAGCAGTTGCTGGACGAGTTGGTGCCCCGCGATGGGTTTGCCGAACTGGGTCCGCTGCCCGGCGTAACCGACCGCCGCGTCCAGGCAGCCCTGGGCGATGCCGACACACCCGGCGGCCACCGACATCCGGCCCTTGGCGAGGGTGGCCAGGGCCAGCCGGAACCCGCCGCCCTCGGCGCCGAGGCGGGCCGCGTCGGGCACGCGTACCTCGTCGAGGCGCAACTCGCCGGTGGCCTGGCCGCGCAGGCCCAGCTTGCCGTGGATCTCCCGGCGGGCCAGCCCCGGGCTGTCGGTGGGCACCAGGAACGCGGTGACGCCCCGGTGTCCCGGACCGCCGGTGCGGGCGAAGACCAGCGCGACATCGGCGGTGGTGCCGTTGGTGATGAACGTCTTCGTGCCGGTGAGCAGCCAGTCGGTGCCGTCGCGGACCGCGCGGGTCCGCAGCGCGGCCGCGTCCGAGCCGCTGTCCGGCTCGGTCAGCGCGAAACAGCCGAGAGCGGTGCCGGCGCAGAGCCGGGGCAGCCACTCGGCCCGCTGCTCGGCCGTGCCGTGGGCGGCGATCGACTTCGCGACCAGGCCGAGGGAGACCGAGACGATGCCGCGCACCGCCGAGTCGCCCCGGCCGAGCTCCTCCAGGACCAGGCAGTACGCCAGGTGGTCGCCGCCGGAGCCGCCGTCGGCCTCGGCGATGGTCAGCCCCAGGAAGCCCAGGTCGCCGAGCAGGCCGACGATGGCCGGGTCGACCGACTCGCGTCGGTCCCAGGCGGCGGCGTGCGGCACCAGCTCGCGGTCGGCGAACTCGGCGGCCAGCTGGCGGACCGCGGCCTGCTCGGCGGAGAGGGTGAGGTCCATGACCATCAAACTAGCGGTGATAGTTTAAGTCGTCCAGACCGGCCCCCGGGTCACCTGTCGGAGCCAGCCCGGCGTGCCGCTCGCTCGCGAAGGCGCGGACCAGCTCGGTCCGCGAGCGGATGCCGAGACGGTGGAACACGTTGCGCAGGTGGTGGTCGACCGTACGGATCGAGAGGAACATCCGGACGGCGATCTCCCGGTTGGTGGCGCCCTCCGCGACCAGCTCCGCGATCCGCAGTTGCTGGCCGGTCAGCAACCGTGCCGCCGGCAGGTCCGGCGGACCGACCGACTCCCCCGCTGCCCGCAGCTCGGTGGTGGCCCGCTCGGCCCAGCACGCCACCCCGAGCAGGCTGAACATCTCCCGGGCCTGGTGCAGGTGCGTACGCGCGTCGCGCGGGCGTCGGCTGCGCCGCAGCTCCTGACCGAAGAGCAGCTCGGTACGGGCCAGCTCGAACGTGCCGGCCTCCATCGGGTGCAGCCGCAGCGCCGCCTGGAAGTTCCGTTCCGCCTCGGCACTGCCCCGAGGTGCGAGAAGCGCGTGACACCGGGCGGACAGGGCCCGGCGCAACGGGCTCGCCGTGCTGCTGGCCCACCTGTCGAACACGGCGAGCGCGGCTTCGGCCGCCGGTCGGTGTGCCAGGTGCGCCGCCGCCTCCACCAGGTAGGGCGTCGCCATCACCTGCACGAGAACCTGGCCTCGGCCCGTCCCGAGCCGAGCCAACGACGCCAGCCGGTCCGCGGCCTTGGCGTGCCGACCCTCGATGAGGTCGAGCACCGCCAGCGCCCACCCGGCGAGCGCGTGCGGACGGCTGCCCGGCGTCGGCGACTCGCCGATCTCCCGGATCTGCCGCAGGCTGGTGTCGCGGTCGGCCCGGATCGCGGCGAGCACGGCGAGCAGGCCCAGATGGACGTTGGCGTAGTTGACCTGAGCCGTGGCACGGGCGACCCGTAACCCGTCGCGGGAGGTCTCCGCCGCCGCCTCGTGCCGGCCCTGCCAGTACTCGGCGATCGCCCGCAACTCCAGTGCCCGGGGCAGCATGGACACCTCGCCCCGGTCCCGGGCCAGCGCGACGGCACGCTCGGCGAGCCGGTGCGCCGCGCCGTCCACGGCCACCACGAGGCCGGCCGCCGCGGCGCAGGTGAGCGCGGTGGGGGTCACCGCCGACCCGCTCAGCCGGCCGCCCAGCACGACGGCGCGGCGCAGCGTGGGACCGGCGCGCTCATGGTCGCCGCGCAGGGTCGCCGCCACCCCGGCGACCAGACTGCTCATCAGCTCCATCGCCGGCGGGTCGGTCGGCCGCCGCACGGCCAGCGCCCGCCGGCCGACCTCGGCGTACCGGTACTGGTCGCCGGCGAAGCAGACGGCCTCGCCGGCTCGGACCAACCCGGACAACGCCAGGGCCCGATCACTGTCGGCCACCGCTTCGGCAGCGCTCAGCAGCCTCGCCGACGCGTCCGACGCCGCACCGCAGCGCAGCTCCACCTCACCGCGCAGCAGGTCGGCGCGGCCCCGCACGACCGGGTCCGTGGACACGGTGCGCAGGCGGTCGAGCAGCAGCCGGACCACCTCGGGTTGCCCGCCGACCCAGGCGTAGTCGGCGGCGCTCAGCAGCCGGGCGGCCGTCTGGGCCGGATGATCGCTGAGTTCGGCAGCCCGGCGCAGCGCCGCCGAGGCCACGGGCCAGCCGCCGGCTCCACCCGAGGCCGCCTCCTCCAACTCCGCGGCCAGGGCCGGATCGGCACCCGCCGTGGCGGCGGCGAGGTGCATCGCCCGGCGCAGCCGCTGCCCGTCCGCGACAAGCACCCCGGCGAGAAGACGGTGTGCGGCCCGGCGCTCGGCGAGTGGCGCGCTGGCCGCGATCAGCGTGCGCACCAGCGGCTGGGGGAAGGTGACGCCCTGCGGCTCGACGCGGACCAGGCCGGCGACCTCCGCCGGGGCGAGCGCCTCGACCCCGGTGCCGGCGGCTGCGGCGGCGCGGATGAGCGTGCCCGGCGTACCGTCGGCGTCGAGCGCGGCGAGCAGCAGCATCCGCCGGGTGTCCGGCGACAACCGGTCCAGACGGGCCCGGTACGCGCGGCCCAACGCGCCGTCCGCTGGTGGCTCGGCGGGCAGCGCCTCCTCGCCGCGCCACTGGGCGGGGCTGAGCACCTCGGCGAGGTCCACCAGGGCCTGCGGATTGCCGCCTCCGACCGTCGCCAGCGCGGTCACGACCGACGCGGCGGGCCGCTCGGGTAGCCGGTCGGTGAGGACGGCGACGCTGGCGCCCTGGTCGAGCGACCGGAGGCGGTGTGCCGGGATCCCGTCGACAGTGACCGCGACGTCCGCGGTGAGCAGGACGACGACCGGTAGGTTGCGCAGCCGGCGCGCCACGACGGCCAGCACCTGCGCGGTCAGGGGGTCACCGCGGTCGACGTCGTCCATGGTGACGAGCAGCGGGCGGTCCCGTGCCACGTCGGCGAGCAGGCCGAGCACGGCCATGGACAGGGCGAGCCGACGGTGGGCCGGGCTGCCGTTTCCGCCCAGCGCCCGCCGCAGCAGGTCGCGCTGTTGCGTGGGCAGGGCCGCGGCGTGGTGCGACACCGGGTCGAGCAGTCGTTGCAGACCCGCGTACGGCAGCGCGGCCTCCTCGGCCAGGCCGCTCGCGGCGAGCACGGTGCAGCCCGTGGCGTGGCGGTGGGCGTGGGCCAGCAGCGCGGTGCGGCCCGAGCCCGATTCGCCGTGCAGCAGCAGGGCACCCCCACCGTTGGTCACGCCGTCGAGCAGGCACCGGACGGCGCGGCATTCGTCGTCCCGGCCATGCAGCACGGTTAGTTGCACTCTCGATGCAGCAACCATGCATGAAGTGTCACCTATTGGTAACCGAATGGAAAGAGTTGGCGATATCGGGCCGAGCCGGGAATCAGTCGACCGCGACCTCGACCAGCAGGGCGCCCACCGTCCGGGTCATCACGGCGCGGGCCTGGTCCACGCCCAGCCCGAGGCCGTAACGCAGCATCGACCAGGCCTGCCACGTGCTCGCCGCCACCAGGGCGTGCAGCAGCTGCTCCCGCCCCGACCCGGCCGCGGCCAGCTCGACGGCGAAGAGCTCCTCGACCTCGTCGCGGACCCGCTCGATGTGCTTGAGACGGTTGCGGTGCAGCTGCTCGGAGACCGGCTCGCGCATCTGGGCGGCCCGCGCCGACGCCGCGATGAGCTGGAGCAACCGGGCCCGCTGCCGGCAGTACGCGTCGACCCGCTTGGCCAGCGGCAGCCCGGGTGAGATACGCCGGTGGGCGGCGTCCTGTTGCCGGAGCACCTCCGCGCCGCTGGCCTCGAAGAGCGTCTCCATGTCCTTGAAGTTGGTCCAGAGCGTTCGCAGCGAGATGCCGGCCCGCTCGGCGATGCGTTCTCCGGTCGGGCGCAGGTCACCCTCGTTGATAAGCGCGAGGTGCGCCTCGACGATGGCCGCGCGGGTGCGCTCGGCCCGGGCCGTGCGTCCGTCGACCCGGCCCACGACGTCGACCCCGTCCATCCGCCCCCGCCCCTTCGCTCCCGTGGCGTCCCCCGACGCACCGCCGAGTCTAGACAGAGGGTGATCAGCGGCCCCGGACCGACCACCGGCGCGGTCATCCATAATCTGCACTCACGATGCAGATAGTAGGAGCACGAATCGGCCTCGGTCAACGTCGTACAGACATCCGGCCGGGCGTGGTCACGTGTGACCACGCCCGGCCGGACGCCACCAGCCAGGTTCGCGCCGATCTTGCACTTTCTGTCGCCGTTATGCCCCGTAGAGCAAGTGCAAGATCGCGGAGGGGAGGAAGGGTTGGGGACGCTCAGGAGGCGGTTGGTAGTCCGTTTGCCGGGGGCGCGGGCGGGGTGGCGGTGTACTCGTTGACCGGGCCGTCCGCCTCGTCGGTCTCGTACGCCGGCCCGAAGTAGGTCTGCACTCCCCCGGTCACCCGGTTCAGCCGCTGCCCGCCGTACCCGGAGTGGTCCTTGGCGGAGAAGCGCAGCGGCACCAGCCCGGGGCCCTGGAAGCCGCCCTTCTGCACCGCCTCCAGCACCTTCTCCCGGGTGAGGCCCTTGCCGGCGGCGAGCAACGTCTGAACGAAGAGGTAGCCGACCGACATGCCGTAGACGGTGTTGCCGTCGAACGGCGCGTCCCCGTTGTGCTCCTTGTTGACCTTCGTGAAGAGCTGGATCCACGGGTTCGCGGTGTCGTGCTGCATCGGCAGGTAGTTGGTGCCGACCATGCCCTCCAGCAACGGGGCGGCCTTGTCGAGCTGCTTGGCCAGCGTCGGGTGGTCGGCGCCGACGTTGGAGACCAGCCACTGCGGCTTGAAACCCAGCCGCGCGGCGGTGCCGACGGACAGCGCGGTGAAGCCGGGCACGGTGGCGAGCACGACGACCTGGCAACCGGCCGCCTTGAACGCGCCGATCTGCGGCGCCACGTTGGTGTTGCTGGTGACGTAGGTCTGCTTGACCGCCACCGCCCCGGCACCGAGCACCTTCTCCACACCGGCCAGGCTGTCCCGGCCGAAGTCGTCGTCCTGACCGAGGAAGCAGACCTTCTGGCCGGCCAGGTTCGTCTTGGCGTAGTTGGCCAGGATCTTGCCCTCGACCGTGTAGTCCGGGTTGAACCCGAACGTGCCCGGATACTTGTCCGGCTGGTCCCAGCTGCGGCTGCCGGAGGCGACGAACAGGTCTGGCACCCGGTTGCTCTTCAGGAAGTCGAGCACCCCGCTGTGCGTCGGCGTGCCCAGACCGTTGAGGACGGCGAAGACCTTGTCCTGCAGGACGAGCTGGCGGACCACCTGCTGGGTGTTCGCCGGGTTGTAGCCGTCGTCCATGATCTTGTAGGTGATCTTCCGACCGTGCACACCGCCGTTGGCGTTGACGTAGTCGAAGTACGCCTTCGTCGCCGGGGCGATCTTCGAGTAGCCGGCCGCGGCCGGCCCGGTAAGCGGCATGTGGGTGCCGACGACGATCTCGGTGTCGGTGACGCCCGGCACCGACGCGCCGCCGGAACCGGAGCCGTCGTCACCGCTGCAGCCAGCGGCGGCGGCCAACAGGGCGATGGTGCTGGCGATCGCGAGACCACGTTGTGCCAAACGGTGCATGGAGAACACCGACCTTTCTCGGTCCGGTTCGGGGGAACGGTGTGGGTGGTGGTACTCCCGGCCGAGGGCCGGGCGCGCAGCAGCTCAGGAACGCCGGGCCCGCAGGCGCCGACCAAGACGGGACAACAGCCCCTGGATGCCACCGGGTGCGGCGATCATGACGACGATCAGGGTGAGGCCGAAGATCGCCAGCGGCAGGTTTCCCTCCAGCCGCTGCGCCACCGCGGGCGAGAGCGTGAGCAACTCGGTCGCGGAGTGGGTGAGGTCGGGCAGGGCGACCAGCAGGACGGCCCCCCACAGCGCCCCGGTGAGCCGGCCGAGACCGCCGATCACCACGGCCATCAGCAGGAACAGCGACAGGGTCAGCGAGAACGCCCCGGGTGAGACGCTCTGCGCGAGCACCGCCAGCAACGCCCCGCCGAGCCCGGCGGTGGCGGCACTGACCACGAACGCGAGAACCTGGGTGCGGGCCACGTGGATGCCGGCCAGACGGGCCGCCACCTCGTCGTCGCGGACCGCCCGGAAGGTGCGCCCGTACCGGCTGCGGATCAGGTTCGCCAGCAGCAGCATCGCGAGCAGGGTGGCCGCGCCGGTGAGCCAGAGCTGCCACCGCTCGTAGGGGAAGTACGGGCCGAGCGACAACGGCGGCGGCTCCACCGGCACCGACAGCCCCTGCTCGCCGTTGAACACGCCGTCGAAGGTGACAGCCAGCGCCGGCACGACGACGGCCACGGCCAGGGTCACCCCGGCCAGGTAGGGGCCGCGCAACCGGGCCGCCGCCACACCGACCACCGCGCCGACCGCGACCGTGCCGACGATCGCCGCGCCCAACGAGAGCGGCAGCAGCCAGCCACCGGTCATCCCCCGGTCGGCGAACGCGTTCTGGCACAACGCCACGGTGTACGCCCCGGTGGCCATCAACGCGCCGTGCCCGAGGGACAGTTGACCGTTGAGCCCGGTGAGGACGGTCAGCCCGGCGGTCGCGCAGAGGTAGGCGGCCACGGTGGCGAGCTGGAAGTTGCGGAACGGCTCGACGGCGTAGCTGACCGCCACCAGCAGCAGCCCGGCGGCGAGCACCACCGCGAGGTGGCGCAGCAGGGTCGAACCGCGTCGCCGGTCGACGGGTCGGCCCGCGTCGACGAGCTGCTGTTTCGGCGGCAGGGCCGCCCTCGTGGCGCTCACACCCGCCTCGCCGCCACCGGGGCGAACAGCCCACCGGGCCGGACCAGCAGCACCGCCAGCAGCAGGACCAGCACCGCGAGCGGCGTGAGGTCACTGCCGGCGTAACCGCTCACGTAGGAGAGCAGTAGACCCACCACCAGGCCACCGACCACCGCCCCCGGTGGACTGTCCAACCCACCCACCACCGCCGCGGTGAACGCCGACACGAACACCAGGTCCATCGCGTGCGGGTGCAGGCCCAACTCGGTCGGCAGGACCAGCATGGCGGCCAGCGCGCCCACCCCGGACGCGAGCGCCCACCCGAGGGTCAACATGCCACCGACGTTGACCCCGAGCAGCCGGGACACCTCGGGAGCGAAGGCCGCCGCGCGCATCCGCAACCCCACCGGGGTACGCGCGAACATCCAGGCCAGGCCGCTGACCACCACCCCGATCGTGGCGAAGACGAACAGGTCGTACGGCGACAGCACGGCCACCCCGCCCACGGTGAGCGCGGACCTGTCGAACGGCGCCTCGGCCGGGCGGAACTCGTTGCCGTACAGCATGCCCAGCACGGCCTGGATCAGCAGCACCAGGCCGAGCGCGACGATCACGGGGTTGAGCGGCGAGGCGTGGTCGACGTGGCGCATCACGACCCGGTCCACGAGCGCGCCGAGCAGCAGGCCGGCGACGATCGCGACCACGAAACCCAGCCAGTAGGAGCCGGTCGCGGTCGAAACGGTGTAGGCGACGTACGCGGCGGCGACGGCCATCGCCCCCTGGGCGAAGTTGACGACCCGCGCCGCCCGCCAGATGAGCACCAGGGCCAGCGCGAACGCGGCGTACACCGCGCCCCGGGACAGGCCGTCGACGGTGAGGAAGACGAAGCGGTCCAACAGTCCTCCCTCCGGGGGACGAGGTGGTGGTCAGAAACCGAGGTACGCGTGGCGCAGGTCGACGTCGTCGCGCAGCTCCGCCGCGGGCGCGGCGATCACCACCCGACCGAGGGACATCACGACGCCCTGGTCGGCGACGGCGAGTGCGCTGCGCACGTTCTGCTCGACCAGCAGGACGGTCAGGCCGGTGCGGTCGCGTAGCTGACGGAGCAGGGCCATGGTCCGGGCGACCACCCGCGGCGCCAGGCCCAGCGACGGCTCGTCGAGCAGCAGCAGTCGTGGTCGGCCGACCAGCGCCCGGCCGAGTGCGAGCATCTGCCGCTCACCGCCGGAGAGCTGGTGGCCGAGGTGCCGCCGGCGACGGGCCAGCGGCTCGAAGAGCTGGTAGACCTCGTCGAGGGCCCGACCGGCGTCGGCCCGGTCGCGCCGCCACAACCCGCCGAGCCGCAGGTTCTCGTCGACGGTCAACTCGCTGATCACGCCCCGCCCCTCCGGCACGTGCGCCATGCCACGCCGGACGAGCTGCTCCACCGGCGTACCCCGCAGGTCCTCCCCGGCGAGGAGCACCTGGCCGGCGGCCGGGCGGATCATCCCGGAGAGCGCCCGCAGCAGGGTGGTCTTGCCGGCGCCGTTGGCGCCGACGACCGCGGCGATCGTGCCGGCCGGGACGGTGAGGTCGATGGCCCGCAACACGGGCGCGGCACCGTAACCGGCGACCAACCCCCGCACGACGAGCAGATCGGTGCCGCTCATGGGGACACCTCTTCCTCGACGGCGGCTCCGAGGTAGGCGTCGGTGACCGCCGGGTCGTCGCGGATCTCGTCCGGGGTGCCGGCGGCGATCACCCGGCCGAAGTCGAGCACCACCAACTCGTCGCAGACCGCCATCACCAGGTCCATGTGGTGCTCGACGAGCAGCACCGCGCAGGGGTTGTCGTCGCGCCGGGGCAGGTGCCGGATCAGCTCGGCCAGTTCGGCGATGTCGTCGGCGCCGAGACCACCGGCGGGCTCGTCGAGCAGCAGCAGCCGGGGCCGGGCGGCGAGCGCGCGGGCCAGGGCGACCCGCTGGCGTACGGCGAAGGGCAGCGTGGTGGGTGCGGCCTCGGCGTGGTCGGCGATCCCCAGGTCGTCGAGGAGGTCCAGGGCGTCACGGCGCAGCCGGCGCTCGTCGCGGTCGCTGGCCGGCAGCCCGAGCAGGGCCGGGAAGAAACCTGCACGGGCGGTGTGGGTGGCGCCGGTCAGCACGTTCTCCAGCACGGTCAGACCGGCGAAGAGCCCGGTGCCCTGCAGGGTCCGGGCGATGCCCAGCCGGGTCAGCTGGTGCGGCCGGGGCCGCAGCGGTCGGCCGTCGAGGGTGAGCGAACCCGTCTCCGGAGCGACGAACCCGCAGATCACGTTGAACAGCGTGGTCTTGCCGGCGCCGTTGGGCCCGATCACGCCCACCACCCGGTTGGGCGGCACCCGCAGTGAGACGTCGTCGAGGGCGGTGAGGCCGCCGAAACGGACGCCGATGTGGTGCAGTTCGAGGCCGCGCTCCATCACCCATCCCTCTGTCGTGGCGGGTGTTTATTTACACTCGCAGTGTACGTTTCTCGGGTTTGGCGTCAAGACCTTCGATGCTGGTAAGTGCACGTGGACGGGGCGGCCGCCAGTGGCGACCGCCCCGAGACCGCCGTCAGGCGCTGGGACAGGTGTTGCGGTACTCCTCGATCTGCGAACCGCTCGGGCCCGGACAGAGGAACTGCTCGTAGCGGGTGTCGTCGTCGACGAACCGCTTCAACCAGGCCACCATCTGCCGGGCGGTGGGCGTGTTCGTCGTCTGCGGGAAGAAGTGGCTCGCCCCGTTCAGCTCCAGGTACGCCTTCTCGGCGGAGGCCGGGATGCTGTTGTAGAACGGCACCGAGTGCGACGCGACAGGCGCGACGGTGTCGCTCTCGCCACCGATGATCAGCGTGGGCACCCGCAGCTCGGACCAGCTCTTGTCCAGGTTCCACGGCGCGAGCGGCACCGCGGCCTGCAACGACGGCCGCGACGAGGCCGCCTCCAGGGTGCCACCGCCACCCATCGAGTGCCCGGCCACCGCGAGTCGACTGCTGTCGATCCGGGTGCGGACCGAGCTGCGCTGGGTGAGGTAGTCCAGCGCGGCGAGCAACTGCCGGCCCCGGCTGTCCGGCTGGTCCAGCCGGGTGTTGGTCTCGATGCCGATCACCACGAAACCGTGCGAGGCGATCCGGGGCCCCAGCCAGCTGATGCTGGACCAGGCGGCGGTGTAGCCGGGCGAGATGGCGATGGCGCCGAAGGTGCCCTCGCTGGTGCTTGTCGGGTAGTAGATGACGCCGCCGCCGAAGCCGGTGACGCTCAGTGACGACACGCTCTGCGACGCCGTGGCGAACGGGCCGCGGCTGGCCTCCAGGATCGCGGTGGTCGGGGCGGGGCCCCGCTCGTACGGGCCCGCGGCCTGCGCGGCGCCGGTCGGGCCGGAGAGGACGCCGCCGGCGACCAGGACGGCGGCCACCGCGAGACGGGCTACCACGGAACGGGGACGGGTGGTGGTTGGTGAGGACACGTCGGGCACTCCCTAGGGTCGAGGGATATCGACGTAAGTCAGTTTTTTCCTCTCCACCGATCCGCGCATCGGCGAAATCACCAGTCCCGCCGCAGGTTGCCGACACCTGTCGCGTTTCGACGCCCTGACCAGGGGTAGCAGGGCACTCGCCTGCCCGTACAGCTCCATCGAGAGGTCCGTTCAGTGGAAAAGAGCAAGCCCGCCGAGGCGGTCAAGAACGCCGTGAAGACGGCCTCGGACAAGATCGCCGACGCCCTGACCCCAGATGTCCCCGGCGCACCGGGTAGCGCGCCGCCGAGCGTCGAGGAGCCGACGACGCCACACGACCCGCTGCCACCCAAGCCGGAACAGGGCGCTCCGCAGACGCGGACGCCGACCGGAGCCGAGACCGGCGCACCGAGCACCGCGAACGGTCAGCAGGGCGCCTACCTCACGACCGCGAACGGCGCCCGGCTGCGCGACACGGACCACTCACTCAAGGCCGGCCCACGGGGGCCGGTGCTGCTCCAGGACCACCACCTGCGCGAGAAGATCACGCACTTCGACCACGAACGCATCCCGGAGCGCGTGGTGCACGCGCGGGGTGCCGGCGCACACGGCGTGTTCACCGCGTACGGCACCGCCGAGGCGGTCACCCGGGCCGGCTTCCTCAAGAAGGGGCGCGAGACCGACGTCTTCGTGCGGTTCTCCACCGTGCTCGGTTCGCGGGGCTCGGCCGACACGGTCCGGGACACCCGGGGCTTCGCGACGAAGTTCTACACCGACGAGGGCACCTTCGACCTGGTCGGCAACAACATGCCGGTCTTCTTCATCCAGGACGCGATCAAGTTTCCCGACATCATCCACGCCGGCAAACCGCACCCCGACCGGGAGATCCCCCAGGCGCAGAGCGCGCACGACACCTTCTGGGACTTCGTGTCGCTGCACACCGAGGCACAGCACCACACCATCTGGAACATGTCCGACCGGGGCATCCCGCGCTCGTACCGGACGATGGAGGGTTTCGGTGTGCACACCTTCCGCCTCGTCAACGAGGCCGGGGAGACGGTGCTGGCGAAGTTCCACTGGAAGCCCAAGCTGGGTGTGCACTCCCTGACCTGGGAGGAGGCGCAGCTGCTCGGCGGCCTCGACCCGGACTTCCACCGGCGGGACCTCTACGACGCCATCGAGGCCGGCGCGTACCCCGAGTGGGAGCTGGGCATCCAGGTCTTCCCGGACACCCCGGAGGAGACCTTCGCCGGCATCGACCTGCTGGACCCGACGAAGATCGTGCCGGAGGAGCTGGCCGAGGTTCAGCCGATCGGCCGGCTGGTGCTCAACCGGACGCCGACGAACTTCTTCGCCGAGACCGAGCAGGTCGCCTTCCACCTGGGCCACCTGCCGCCGGGCATCGACGTGACGAACGACCCGCTGTTGCAGGGCCGACTCTTCTCGTACGTCGACACGCAGCTCACCCGACTGGGCGGGCCCAACTTCACGCAGATCCCGATCAACCGCCCGCACGCGGCCGTCAACGACATGCTGCGCGACGGCTTCCACCAGCATGCCGTGCACGCGGGCGTGGCGCCGTACCGGCCGAACTCGCTCGACGGCGGCAACCCGTTCCCGGCCGGGGACGCCGAGCACGCCTTCGTCGACGTGCCGGTCACGGTGGCCGAGGCGCCGAAGGTACGCGCCAACCCGGCCTCGTTCGACGACCACTACAGCCAGGTGCGCCTGTTCTGGCTGAGCATGTCGCCGGTCGAGAAGGAGCACATCATCCGGGCGTACACCTTCGAGCTGAGCAAGTGCTACCACCAGGCGATCAAGGAACGCCAGCTCCAGAGCCTCGCCAACATCGACCCGGTGCTCTGCGAGCAGGTCGCCACCGGTCTGGGCCTGCCCGCCCCGCAGCCGACGGTACCGCTCGCCGACGTCACGCCCAGCCCGGCGCTGTCGCAGGTCGGCCGGGAGTGGCCGAGTGACGGTCGTACCGTCGGCATCGTCGTCGACCCCGCCGGCGACCTGGACGGCGTCGACGAGGTCCGGCGGGCCGTGTTCGCGGCCGGCATGGTGCCGCTGCTGATCGCCCCGCACGGCGGCCTGGTCGGTGACCTGCCGGTGCAGCGCACCTTCGCCACCGGCCGGTCCGTCGAGTTCGACGCGGTCCTGCTCGCCGGAGCGCCGGCGCCCGCGCCGGATGCCGTCCCGGCCCGCGACGCCAAGGCGGGTACGCCGGCGCCGACCGCCGTCGATCCCCGCGTGCTGCTCCTCGTCGAGGAGTCCTGGCGGCACGCCAAGGCCGTGGGCGCCTGGGGCGCCGGCGTCACCGTGCTGGAGCAGGCCGGCGTGGCCGGCACCCCCGGCATCGTGGCGGCGGGTTCCGGTCCGGAGGCTCTGGCGGCGGTGCAGCAGTTGATGGCCGCGCACCGGGTGTGGGAGCGGTTCCCGGCCTCGGTCGCCTGACCCGTCACCGAGTCGCCTGACCGATCACCGGCGAGGGCTGTCCTCCGCAGTACGGGAGGACAGCCCTCGTCCGTGCTCAGGCTGTCATCTCCGGGTCCACCGCAGGTGGTCCGTGCCGGCGTCACAGCTCCGCTGCTCGATCAGCGCCCCGCTCGCGGTGCTCTGGCCGACCGCACCCAGGCACATCCCGCTGTGGGCGTTGACCAGGTGCTGGTCCTCGTCGAGGGTGAACCGCTGGGCCGGTGTCGTGTTGCAGGTGGTGAGCTGGAGCCGGACCGGATCCGGTGAGTCCGGCGCCGCGATGTCCAGGCACCTGTTGCTCGTCACCCCGACGAGCCGGTGGCCCGACCGGGCCGCAGGTGCGCTCGGCGTCGGCGACACGCTGAGGTCGGGCCTGGCCGACGGGGTGGCGTCGCCCGGCGCCGACCCCGGCCGGAAGCCCGCGGTGACCTCCCCGAAACGCCTCCACCCCGGCCGCCCAGGTGGCCTCGGGCGTCAACTCGACTTGCTGGCCGTGCCGGACGACCCGCCAGTCGCGTGGCGCCGACACGGCGAACCCGGTGCCGTCCCGGTAGAGAGACCACGAGATCGGCGGGAGGGTACGCCGGCTTCCGATTGACCCGCCGGACTACGTCGCTTCAGGTGCTTGACGTGTCAATTTTCCGCCGGTAGTTTAAATTTGCATCTACAAGAATCTATCTAAAGCAGGTGATCCGTGCTGTTGAAATCCATCGCCATCGCCATCGCCGCGTCCGTCGCGGGCGTGCTGGCCGCCGCCCCCACCGCCTCGGCGGCAGCACCCGGAGTGTCGATACAAAGCTGGGGGTCCGGGAACTGCCCGCAGGGCATGCTCTGCATCTGGCCCAACTGGAACCACCCGCCGCAGGGTCCCGTGGAGACGCCGTCTCTGACGACCAACAGCGAGTGGACCGGCAGCATCCAGGGATTCAACTTCTACAACGGCACAGGCCGCGACGCCGTAATATCCGGGTTCGCTTTCGGCTCCTCGACTCCCTTCAAAAACTGTGCTCCTGCCGGCGGGACCGGGGGCGACCTGTATATACCGGTCAACGTGACGAAGGTGACCTGGCAGCTGACCCCCTGCTGATCCTCCACTGGGCCTTTCCGACCAAGGACTTGGAGTAGCTGGCTCGATCGGCGGGCCGGACGCGCCCGGATCCGTTGCGGTGCAACGAGAAGACGCAGAACCTCGGCATGAAGGTGGTCCTTCCCGGAATCACCGTCATCGAGGTTCTGCGTCGCTACGAGCGACACATATGCCGCCATCCTGCCCGTACGCGAGGCGACCGTGTCGTTTCTGTCCGGCCTCCTGCACGCCGAATGGCAACGGCTCGGCACGGACTCCAGGTTCAGGGCTTTACCGTGCTCGCCGCCCAAGCGCCCGGCCTGCACTCGGTGTTGCTGGCCGCGAAGGCGAGGCCGACACCATCACGGTGGCGTTCAAGAAGCCACGCAACCATGCCTGCACCGACGTACAGCAGCAGTTCAACAAGGCCACAACGCGGTCCGCGCCATTGGCGAACGCGGGAACTCCCTGCTCAAGACGACCTTTGAAGCGCTGCGCAACGTCAGGTGCTCGACCCGGCGGATGCCCTGGTTCTCCGCCCGGAGCAGTGCGAGGAAGGCGGCCCGTCCTCCGTCCTCGTCCGCTGGATCCAGCGACTGCGGCTGGTCGGACCACAGCAACCGCAGATGCTTGTCCGGGCACGCCTCTTGAAGGTGCGCGATCACCGTCTCGCAGAGCGCTGGTCCAGCCAGGCCGTCGTACTCGCCCGCCGCGAGACGGCGCCGGATCGCGGCGTCGATGTCCACGACCTTCGCAGGAAAGACGTACCCTGCCTCGATCCGATCCAGGGCCTGTCCGATGATCTGTTCGTTGGTGAGCACGGCGGGCCACGCTAGACCGCGGACAGCCTACGACCACCGAATTTCGCGCAGCGGGATCAGCCGATGTCGGCCAGCCGCGGCAGCACCTCGTCGCCGAGCCGCTGGGCGAACTCGACCGGGTGCCGATCCGGCGTCACCTGCACCTCGGTCACCCCGAGCGCCGCGTAGTCGGTGACCTCGGCGAGGAACGCGTCGGTGTCGTCCAGCGGTGACCGGGCGGCGACCACCGTCTTCTCGATGGTGTCGTAGTCGCGGCCCTCGGCGGCGCAGTGCCCGCGCAGCACGTCCAGCTTGCGCGCCACGTCGTCGGTGCCGGCACGGCCGAACAGGTTGCAGGCGTCGGCGTAGCGCGCCACCAGCAGCAGGGTCTTCTTCTCGCCCCCGCCACCGATCATGATGGGTGGGTGTGGGCGGCTCAACGGCTGCGGCGAGTTGATGGTCTCGGCGAGCTGGTAGTGCTGCCCGTCGAACGGGCCGTCGTCGGCACTCCACATCTGCAGGCAGATGCGCAGCGTCTCCTCCAGCCGCTCGAACCGCTCGGCCACCGGCACCACCGGCACGCCCAGCCCGAGCTGCTCGCGCTCGTACCAGGAGGCGCCGATGCCGAGGCGGGCCCGGCCGCCGGAGAGCACGTCGAGGGTCGTCACGGTCTTGGCCAGCAACCCCGGGTACCGGTACATCACACCGGTGACCAGCACGCCCAACGTCATCCGCTGGGTCTTCGCCGCGACGTAGCCCAGCGTGGTGTACGCCTCCAGCATCGGCTCCTCGGCCGTGAACACCGCGTCCATCTGGAAGAAGTGGTCCATCACCGTGAACGACGCGACGCCGGCCTGCTCGGCAGTGGTCGCCGCCTGCGCCAGGGTCGGTGCGATCGCGGCCGGGTCGGCCGGGGTCGAGTAGTTCCAGTAGTGCAGCCCAAGCTTCATGTGGCACCTCCGCAACGAGCCTAGTACGGCAGCGGGACACGCCAGCCGCGATGAGTGGCGTGCGCCGGTTCGTGGTGGCGGGTCTGGACACGGTAGCGGCACGCCGCCGGCGGCGGGGACTACGGATCGCCGCGCTGGACGAGACCGGTCAGCAGAAGGCGGGCACCGCGACGTGCGGGGTGAAACGGCAGTACATGGGCTGTGCCGGCCGGCTCGCCGACGGCATCAACACCGCGCACCTGGCATATGTACGCGAACGGGTCGGGCACGCCGTGGACCTTCTCGGCGAGGTGCGCCGCCTCGATCGGCGCACCTCGCCGATGCAACAGCAACGTTGTCCGCCGCCGTCGCGGCGTCCGGCACCACCCTGACCGATCTGCACGGCATCGGCGACGTCACCGCCGCGAAGATCCTCGCCCGCTCCGGAGTCGTCAACAGGTTCCGATCGGAGTCCGCGTTCGCCTCGTACTGCGGCGTCGCGCCGATAGAAGTGTCATCCGGTGACGTCCAACGGCACCGCCTATCGCGTGCCGGCAACCGGCAACTGAACTACGCGCTGCATGTCATGGCCATGGCCCAGATCAAACGAGCGACTCCAGGCAGGGACTACTACCAGCGCAACCGAGCCGCAGGCAAAACCCACAAGGAAGCCATGCGCTGCCTGAAACGGCGCCTGGCCGACGTCGTCTATCGCACCATGATCAAAGACACGGAGACCTCTCTGCTGCCGGCGGGTTGACAAGAGAGGTGCCGTCAGCGAGACAGCCCCAGACCTGCTGGGAAGATCCCCACGCCGACCGCGATGATCGTCGAGGTGGGGAGGTCAGGTCAGTCAGCGCGGATAACGCAGGACAAGCCAGCTCGTCACCATGGTTCCTTCGGCGAGTATCGCCCGCAGCCGCACCGGCCCTGGCGCAGGCAGTGGCAACTCAAACCCGCCCAACTCGGCGAGTGGGGAGTGGCCGAAGACGCCTTGGGGGGTCTCGCCGACCACCTCGAGGAGAGGCTCGTCGGGGGCAGCCGGGTCGGTGCCGTCGATGGTGTAAACCTGTCCGACCAAGCCGGATTCGGTGACTTCGATGTCGATCGCGAGTCGGTCGGTGCGGAACGCCAGGAGGCGCGCGGAACCGACCGCCCGGATCGGACCGGCTGGCTCGGGATCGCAGGCTGAGTCGAACACCAGCTCCGCGAGGATGGCCTGGCCGTGGGTGCGGCCGATGTCGAATGCGGAAAACGCCTGCTGCCGGAGCAGTTCTGATGACAGCCCGCCGGGAGACAGGGCCGTATGCAGATCGGTGACCAACCAGCGGTCGTCATCCCACCGCCGCCCGTTCACCTCGTCACCGTCCGGCCACGCTCGAGTTGCGCGGCCACCGTCGGGCTCGCGCGGAGCTTGTCAAGGCACCGGCGTTGGGTGGGCCCGATGCTGCCGATACGCATGCCGGTCCTTGTCACGATGTCGCGGTAGCTCATCGGCGGCTCGCCGAGCAGCATGCTCAACAGCTCACGGCATCGGTCCGGCAGTTGGGCGAAGCCGGTACGCAGCGCGGCGTACTGCTCCTCGCGCAGCGCAGCCTCCATCGGGTCCAAGGGCTCGGTCTCCCGGCTCATCAGCTCGTCTTCGCTGCCGACGAGGTGCGCGTGCTGGCCCGCGGTGCGTTGCACGCGCAGGCACTCCCGCCGGGTGGTGGTGTCGATCCACTTCGGCAGCGCTGCCGGGTGACGCAGATGCTCCAGCCACTCCACCACGCGCAGCCACACTGTCTGGTTGACCTCGGCGGCGTCCGGGCCGGTCAGCCCGCACTCCTCGATGGTCGCGACGATCATGGGCATCAGGTGGGTCACCAGCTCCTCCCATGCCCGCCGGTCCCCGCCGGCGGCCGCCCGGACGGTGGCGTCCAGATCGACGTGCGTCACCTGTTTACCGCTCACGGCACTACGGCGCCGTATCCGGCGTACGGCTTGGGTCCGGCGCACAGCGAGGCGGCGGCGGCCTGCGGGCTGATGCCGAGGTTGGTGACCAGCTTGGCCATCCGACCGATGGCGTACGGAACCGCGAACGAGGTTCCGTACCAGGTTGCGAAACCGTCGAAGGACAATGGTCTCTGGTCGGGCGGGGCGAGCAGACCGGTGACGTATGGTCCTTGATGTCCGCCGATGGCACACAGGTCGACCCAGGGTCCGAAGTTGCTGTATTCGGTCGGCACCTGGCCGAGCAGGGCGTCCGTGCGCAGCGCCGCGACCGCGACGACACCCGGTAGCGCCGCCGGCCAGGTGGGCCGGGCCGATCCGGCATTGCCCGCCGCGGCCACCACCACCGGCGCCGCGCTCGGCGTGGGGGCGAGGCTGGCGATCGCGTTGGCCAGCGGCAACGAGGGCACGTTGCCCATGGTGTAGCAGCCCAGCGAGAGGTTGACATACGACACGGTCGGGTTCAGCGACGCCAGGGCTGCCGCGACCGAGGCCTCGTCGCCGATCCCGTGGGGTGTGAGCGCGACGGCCGGATCGAACATGATCGACGGAGCCGTCCGGCGCAGGACTCCGGCGATGAAGGTCCCGTGGCCTGCCTGCAACGCCAGCGTGGAGTTCCCCTGGTAAAGCTCATCGATGTCGGCCGGTGCGGCAGCGTAGCTGCCGGCGAACCAGAGCGGGTGCCTCTTGGTCGCGTCGGCCCAGATCCCGGTGTCGCAGATACCTACGAGCTGGCCGGAGCCCGTAGAGCCCGTCGCCGGTGCGACGGACACCGCGAGCGACGCGGGCGCATCGCCCGGGTTGCCCATGATGTTGGGGTACCCGACAACGACGTGGTGCGGCTGCACCACCGGGACGGACGCGGCCCAGTTCGCCCGATTGCGCAGGTCATCCACGATCGCCTTGATGTCGACATCCACCATGAACATGACCCGGGCGACACCTGCGAACGGGGCGCCGGTCGCGACGACGTACCCGAGGTTGGTCAAGCGCGCCATGACGCGGCCAAGGTCGGCGGGAGCGACCAGGAGCTGCCGGGGCCGATACCAGAACTCCTGGCCGGGCGTCAGGTGGGCGCGGATGTTCGGGTCGGCGGCCACGACAGACTGGAATGCCTGCTCGTACCATCCGGGAGCGGCGATCGCCCGCCCGGGGCGCAGCAGTGCTCCCAGTGCGGCGGCCCCTCCCGCCGCAAACACGGTCCGCCGACGCAGCCCTCCAGGCTCGATACGCATGGCGCGACTCCCATCCTTGTGGATGCCGATGCATCGTTGCCAAGGCTAGGATGTCTATTCGCGATGGTCATCCACAAAGCCGACCGTATCAAGGCGGGCTCAGCCGCCTCGTCGGCTGCCGGCCGGCAGGAGCTGGCCGACCTCGCCGCGCGTGCGCTGGCGTTACGGCAGCACCAGCCGCGCGAGGCGATCGTCCTGGCTGAAGAGGTCCTTGTCGGCTGCGGGCGTACTGGCTTCGCTCAGGAGCGATCCGTCGCCGAGCGGGCCCTCGGCCTGGCTCACAAGGAGATGAACGACCTCGTGGCGGCAGAGCGGCACCTACGTCGTGCGGTGGCCGCGGGTCGCCGCAGCGGGTCGTCGCAGATCTTGGCCATGGCCCAGATGAGCCTCGGCTATGTGCTCGCAGCCGCGGGGAGAACCGCCGCCGCGTACCACGCCGTCAGTGCCGCGCTGCCGCAGCTCGGCGGCGCCGAGGCCGGGCAGGCGCTGATGCAGCGCGGCGTCGTGCAACATTTCCGCGGCCGGTACGCAGAGGCGGCCGTCGACTACGGCGCAGCCATCGATGTCGCCCGAAGGGAAGGCGATCGGCTGGTGGAGGCCCGGGCCCGCAACAATCGGGCGGTGCTGCCGATCGGCGATCACGTCCTGTCGGGTGAAGCAGATCTGGAACGGGCCGCCGAACTCTTCGGCGAACTCGGCCTGGATCTTGCTGCAGCCGACTGCCGTTGGAACGTCGGGCATCTCGCGGCTCGCTGCGGCGACCTGGCCCGGGCGCTGGAGATCTTCGCCGACACCGAACGCCAGTACCGCCGCCTCGACGTGCCGCGCCCCGGCCTGCTGCTCGACCGGTTCGAGCTGCTCGCCGCCGTACCGCTGATCGGGGAGGCGGCGGCGATGGCGGAGTTCGCCGTGGCGGAACTGCACCGCCGAGGGCTTGACTCCGATCTCGCCGAGGCGTTGCTGGCCAGGGCGCGTGCTGAACTGCTCGCCGGTGACCCGCAGCGGGCCGCAGGCTCCGCGGCGGCGGCATACCGGAGGTTCCGGCGACAGCATCGCCCAGTGTGGTACGCATTCGCCCGCCACATCGAGCTGCGTGCCCGGTTCGCACAGGGTACAAGGACCCCGGCCCAGCTGCGCGCCCTGAGCGACAGCGCCGCCACGCTGGCCTCGGCCGGCCTGACCGGTCTCGCTCTGACGGCCTGGCACGAGGCGGCGACGGTCGCCTTCGCGGTGAACCGGCCAAGCCAGGCCCGAGCACTGCTGGCGCTGGCGGCCAGACACAGGCGCGGCGGACTGGCGGCAGAACGGGCCCAGGGCTGGCACGCCCAGGCGCGACTGCACCGTCTGGACGGCGACGACCGAGCCGCCATGTCCACGCTTCAACGCGGACTGTCCGTTCTCGACGAATATCGCGTGACCCTGGGCACGTCCGAGCTCCGGGCGCGCAGCAGCGCTCACGGGCAGGAGCTGGCCCGGGAAGGTCTGGAACTCGCCATCGCCACCGGAGCACCCGCACGGGTCCTGGCCTGGGCGGAACGGTGGCGCGCGAGCACCCTGCGGATCCAGCCCGTGAGTCCGTCGACCGACCCGGAGCTGACCGCGGCACTGGCCCGCCTGCGGGCCGCGGCCCGCGACGCCGAGGACGCCGCGCTGGCCGGCGGCTCGCAGCTCGCGGCGATGCTGCGCCAGCAGTCCGCACTCGAGGCCAACGTACGCGACCTGGCCCGACGGAGCCAGGGCGCCGGCACCAGAGACGGGACGCCGGTCTGCGTGCCTGACATCGCGGCGATCACCGCTCAGCTCGGTCCGGCCGTTCTCGTCGAGCTGCTTAGCCACGGCGACCGGATCTGGGCGGTCCTGGTACGTGACGGGCGGGCCAGCCTGCACGATCTCTGCGCGCTGCCTGCCGTGCTCAAGCACCAGGGGCGCATCCGGTTCGCCCTGCGGCGACTGGTCACGCTGGGCGCCTCGGCCGGGGCGTCGGCGGCACTCGAGCACTCCGCCGGCCTGGTCGACGCAGACCTGTTCGGCCCGATCCGGCGCAGGCTCGGCGACCTGCCATTGGTCATCGTGCCCGGCCAGGCGTTGTACGCGCTGCCATGGGCAGCACTGCCGTCCTGCGTGGGGCGTCCGGTCACGATCGCACCATCGGCCGCGACCTGGCTCGCCGCCACCCAACGGTCCGCACCCGGCGGGCGGCCGGTCCTGGTCGCCGGTCCGCGCCTGCCGGATGCGCTCAGTGAGGTCGCGGCACTCGCGGCGCTGTGGCCCGAGGCGACTGCGCTGGTAGGGGAGCAGGCTACGGTGGACACCGTCACCGCAGCCCTGTCCGGTGCGCGCCTGGCTCACATCGCGACGCACGGAACGTTCCGTGCCGACAACCCGCTCTTCTCGACCCTGGAGCTCGCCGACGGCCCGCTGTTCGCGTACGAACTGGAGCGGTTGAGCACGGCTCCGGGATGCGTGATCGCCTCCGCCTGCGAGAGCGGACGGGCCGAAGCCACCCTTGGTGATGAACTCATGGGCTTCGTCTCGGCACTGCTGGCGAGCGGCACCCGCACGCTCGTCGCGGCGCTGCTGCCGGTGCCCGCGGACCGCACCGTGGCACTGATGACCGAGCTGCACCGTCGACTGCGGGCGGGCACACCTGCCGCGCCCGCCCTCGCCGAGGCACAGCAGGTGTTGCGCGCCACCGGCGACCCGGTGGACCTCGCCACGGCTGCCGCTTTCGTGTGCCTTGGCGCCGGATAAGCACCCGTGCGCGCTAATTGAACGGCAGGCCTACGGGCCGATGATGAGCCCAGAAACCGGTTTGTATCAAACAGCGACGAGTCGCCTCTGAACGGTGCGGACCTCAGCAGATACCTCGCTGCGGTGTGGGATCGTCCACAACAGTTACTGACCGATTCCCATTGAAAAACGTAGGTGCCGCGCTCATTGTGAAGCAAATCGCCGGATCGGAATCGGGGGCTCCACTCGAATTCAGGTCCGGCAACTCGACCCCGACAAGGGAGTGGTCCACATGCAACCCAGGAATATCGGGCGGCGCCTAAGGTACCTCATCCTGGCCTTGGCCTTGGCCCTGCCGCTGCTGACCGTCGGCCAGCCGGCGCAGGCGGCTCCGCACGCCGACGGTGACAGCATCCGTCAGGTGGGTACGGCCGTCAGCGCCGAGGCGTGGGCGGCCGGCAGGCAGCGGTACGGCGCGCAGGTGACTGCCGACGCGGCGATCGAGGCGTACTGGACGCCCGAGCGGATGCGCAATGCCAGGCCCGTCGAGGAGTCTCCCTCGTACAAGGCCGCGGCACGGCGTCTTGCCCAGAGTGGAGGGACCTCGTCTGCCGCGCCGACCAGCCGGTCCAGGCCGGTGGATGTGCCTCCGGTGGCGGGCCTGATGGGTACCCCGGGCATGTCCACGCAGGCCATCAACCCGAACCTCGGCTCCAACCACCCGACCGCCCGGTCCAACGGCAAGGTCTTCTTCAACATGGACGGCGGATCGTGGGTCTGCTCCGGCGCGGTCATCAACTCGGTTGGCTTCAACACCGTGTGGACGGCTGGCCACTGCATCCACGGCGGCCCCGGCAGCAGTCTCGCCACCAACTGGTCGTTCGTCCCGGCGTACGACGATGACCTGGCCAACCCTCGGCCGCACGGCACCTGGACGGCCCGCGAGCTGTGGACCTGGAGCAGTTGGATCGACAACTCCAACTGGGAGGCCGACATGGCCGTGGCCATCATGAACACCCGCAACGGCGTCCACATCGTGAACCAGTTCGGGGGCCACGGCTTCCGTACGCACCAGGGCTTCACGGTCGGCATCAACAACTTCGGCTACCCGAGCGGCGCGCCGTTCGACGGCGGCAACCTGTTGAGGTGCAGCGGCAACTCGACCCAGTCCGGGGCGCGGATCCGCATCAACTGCGACCTGACCGCAGGCGCCAGCGGCGGCCCGTGGTTGATCAACTGGGATGGGAACTGGGGCTACCTCAACGGAGTCAACAGCACGCTCAACTCGTACGCGGCACCGACCTTGTGGTGGTCACCCTATTTCGACGACACCGCGTCGGAGTTGTACGACTTCACCGCCACTCACTGACCGATGTCCGGTGACGGATGTCTCGTCCCGGTAATGCGCCCTTGACCTGAGCGGGCCGGCTCCAATGGCAAGTGATCGAGCGACTGGTCGCCATTGGAGCCGGCCCGCGGCGTGTCGGACGAGCTACTCGCAAAGCGAGGTGCGGTCGTTCTCTGTGGCGGGGATTCGGACCGCACCGGTGATCATGGAGTTCTCTACGCTTCACGACGCCCCGAGGATCTCACCCGCCGACGCCATCAAGCCCGATCACCGCACCGTCCGTGGTCGCCGGCTACCCCGACGCGTCACCACCCACCGTCACCGAGGGTGAGACGTCAGGACTGCTACGCGTCTTGTCGCGCGTACCGGATCCCCGCGACCCTCGCGGGGTGCGGTACCCGCTGACAGGTCTCCTCACGGTCGCGGTGTGCGCGGTCCTGGCTGGCGCATCGTCGTTCGCCGCGATCACCGACTGGCTCCACGATCTGGACGACCAAGCCCGCGACCAACTCGGCTTCGGCGACCAGATCGCGGACAGGCCATGACCTGCGCGAAGGCCATCGCCCTGCTCGCCACCGACGAACGCCGGTGGCAGGTCCGCTCCGCCGGGGCCGGCTCGAAGGGACAACGCTGGTACGCGTGGGCATGCTGCCGTACTAGGGACGTGTCGAGGGCTGGCCGCGTCCATTACCAGATCATGACAATTCGTGGATCACGCGCGGATATCCGGCTGGCAGCTTCTGCTGAGTGATCCAACAGTTGTCTCCCACCGAGTCCCGGCCCGTCGACACGCGGCCCGAAACGACGCGCGTCCGGTTTCGCCACCGGTACTGGACCCGGACGGTCCCCGCCGACCGGCAGTCACACCGGGCGCAGTGGGCCGACGCGGCGAAGGGCGTCTGCATCATCCTCGTCGTGCTGTGGCACGTCGTCGTGAAGGACTACCTGCAGATCGACTGGCACGTCGGTGTGCCGGTGCCCGGCCTGTGGGGAACGCTGGGTGAGCAGTTCCTGCCGCTGCGGATGCCGTTGTTCTTCACCATCTCCGGCGTCTTCGCGGCGAACGCCGTGCAGCGGCCCTGGCGGGTCGTCGCCCGCGGCCGGATCGCCGGCTTCCTCTACCTGTACGCCGTCTGGCTGCTGATCCACACCGCGATCCTCGCCGCCGTTCCGCAGTTGCCGACCGACCGCGCCACCACCGCCCGCGGCCTGCTGGAGCAGCTCACCATCACACCGTCGAACCTCTGGTACCTGTACGCGCTCGCGCTGTACTTCACCATCGCCAAGGCGACCCGTCGGGTGCCCCGGGCGCTGGTCCTGGTACCCGCCGCGGCGCTGTCCGCGATCGCCGCCGCCGGCCTGCTCGCCACACCGGGCAACCGTGCCGGCCTCTACCAGAACCTGGTCTTCTTCCTCGCCGGCCTGTACCTGCGGCCGCGGATCGAGCGCTGGACGGCCACCGCCAGCCCACGCCGCCTCGTGGTGACCTCGGGCGCCTACGTGCTCGCGCTCGCCGCGATGGCGGCGGCCGGCGCCCAGCAGTGGTTCGGTGTGTGGACGCTGGTCTCGGTCGTGGCAGTGATCTTCGGCATAACCGCCGCTGCCCGGCTGGCCCGCTGGTCGGCACTCAGCGAACCGCTGGCTAGGCTCGGCCGCATCACGCTGCCGATCTACGTCATCCACATGCCGGTCCTGGCCCTGCTGCACCGGCCGTTGC
The DNA here is from genome assembly GCF_040648675.1 of Micromonospora sp. NPDC049101. NCBI lineage: Bacteria > Bacillati > Actinomycetota > Actinomycetes > Micromonosporales > Micromonosporaceae > Micromonospora > Micromonospora sp. NPDC049101. The sequence goes on from NZ_JBEZED010000001.1 coordinate 347,726, forward strand.
TCGTAGGCGTTTCCGGGCTGGATCGGTCCGCTCAGGGCCTGATCGTGCTCGGTTATCCGATTCTGCTCACCGGCTCGGTGATCGGGCTGAGCCTGGCCGTGCATCGCGGGCTGCTGGCGGTTCGCGCCGGCTGGCTGTTCGCGCTCCCCGGCCCACGCCGGGCGGGGGCGTCCCGATGAGCGCCCTGGCCGAGGCGATGGTCGACCTCGGGGCGATCGCCGACAACGTGCGGGCCATCGCGTCGGTCACCGGCACCGACCTGATGGCCGTGGTGAAGGCGGACGGGTTCGGCCACGGCGCGGTGCAGGTGGCCCGTGCCGCCCTGGGCGCCGGCGCCCGCTGGCTGGGGGTGACCTCGGCGGCCGAGGCGCTGGCCCTCCGCGACGCGGGGGTGACCGCACCCACGTTGAGCTGGCTGCACCGGCCGGACGACGACTTCAGCGGGTTGGTCACCGCCGGCGTCGACGTCGGCGTGTCGACGACCACGCACCTGCACTCCGTCGTCGACGCGGCCCACCTGCTCGGCGTACCGGCGATGGTGCAGGTGAAGGCGGACACCGGTCTGTCCCGCAACGGGGCGGCCGGGGACGACTGGCCGGAGTTGGTCGGTTGGGCCCGCAAGTACGAGCGGGAGGGCGCGATCCGGGTACGCGGGGTGTGGTCCCACCTCATCGACGCGGACCTGCCGGGCGCCCCCGAGCTGCACCGGCAGGTGGCGGCCTTCGAGGAGGCGTTGCGGGTCGCGCGCACCGCCGGCCTCGACCCGGACCTGGTTCACCTGGCCAACTCGGCGGCCGCGCTGGCCGCACCCCGGACACGCTTCGACCTCTGCCGGATCGGGATCGCGCTGTACGGGGTGGACCCGTTCGGGGCGCGCGGTCCGGGCGAATTCGGGCTGCGGGCCGCGATGACGTTGCGCACGAGTGTGGTCAACGTCAAGCGGGTGCCCGCCGGTACGAGCGTCTCCTACGGCCCCGAACACGTCACCGCCGCGCCGACCACGCTGGCGCTGCTGCCGCTCGGCTACGCCGACGGGCTGCCCCGTGCCACCGGCGGCCGCGCCGAGGTGTGGCTCGGCGGTCGGCGGTGCCCGATCGTTGGGCGCGTCGCCATGGACCAGTGCGTGGTCGACGCCGGGGACCTTCCGGTGGCGATCGGCGACCCGGTCGTGGTGTTCGGCCCGGCCGAGGGTGACCAGAGCCCACCGACCGTCGTCGAGTGGGCCCGCTGGGCCGGCACCAACCCGCACGAGATCCTGACCGGGATCGGGCCCCGGGTGGCCCGCGACCACCTCCACGAAAGGGCACGGACTTCATGACGACTCGACTGGCAGTGCTGTTTGGCGGACAGAGCGGCGAACACGAGGTGTCCCGCCGCTCGGCGGCGAGCATCCTCGCCAACCTGGACCGGGAGCGGTACCAGGTCACCGAGGTGCTCATCGACCGCGACGGCGGGTGGCACGTCGGCGGTCGCCCGACGACGCTGCCCCAGGCGCTGCGTGTCCTGCGCGCCCAGGACGTGGTCTTTCCGGCCCTGCACGGCCCGTACGGCGAGGACGGCACCGTGGCGTCGCTGCTGGAATGGCTCGGCGTGCCGTACGTCGGCAACGGTGTCTTCGCCAGCGCCGCCGGCATGGACAAGGGTGTCACCAAGCGGCTTCTCGCCGCGGAGGGCCTGCGGGTCAGCCCGGGGGTGACCCTGCGTCCCGGCGAGGAGTTGTCGCCCACCGACCGGCAACGGTTGGACCTGCCGATCTTCGTCAAGCCGGCTCGGGCCGGGTCCAGCCTGGGCGTGGTCAAGGTGGACGACTGGGCGGGGGTGCCCGCCGCGCTGGAGCAGGCCCGTCAGGTCGATCCGAAGGTGCTCGTCGAGCAGGGGGCGCGCGGGCGGGAGATCGACGTGGCCGTTCTGCAGCACCCGGACGGGCGGGTGCAGGCCGGCCCGCCGCTGGAGATCCGGGTGACCGGTGCCGGCTTCTTCGACTACGACGCGAAGTACGACGGCGGGGCCGCCTTCCAGATCCCCGCCCCGCTCGACGCGGCGACCACCGAGGTGCTCCAGGACCGGGCGATCCGTGCCTTCCGCGCCCTCGACTGCCGTGGGCTGCTCCGGGTCGACTTCTTCCTGCCCGCCGAGGGGTCACCCGAGCCCATCGTGAACGAGGTCAACACGTTCCCCGGTTTCACCGCCGCGTCGCAGTTCCCGCAGATCTGGGAGAAGGCCGGTCTCGGGTTCGCCGAGCTGATCGACATCCTGATCGCCGGCGCGCTCGTCGACCAGGACGGGGTACGCCACGGCGGGCTGCCCCGGCCGGCACCGACGGCCGACCTGGCGGGCAGTGGTGGTCGGCGCTCGGTCAGCTGAGCGGACACGGCCGGGGCGGCCGGGCACCGTCGGACCCGACGATGGTGACCGGGGCGGAATTCTCCGCCAGGCCGAACTGGGCCGCGGCGTCGGCCGTCGTACAGATGATCTGGTCGGCCGCTGTCGACGACAACGACCGCGCCGCGATCGTCGTCCGCACCCGGAGGCCGGCGGAGCGGTCGGCCTCCGACGTCACCGTGACCGGGTCGAACCCGGCCGGCACCGCACTGGTGAGACCCTGCGCGCGTTCGTTCTCCTGGGGGCCGGCCGCGAGCAGGGCGAGCGCGTCGGCGGGTGCGGCGTCCGCCGTCGCCGGGCGCAGGACCAGCACGAGTTCGCCCTGCGCGAGCAGGTAGAGCCCGGTGCCCTGGGACGGGCCGCTGACCGCCTGCCGGCCCCTGATGACCTCGCTGGGTCGTACCCCGCAGCCGGTCGCGAGCAGGGTGAGCAGGAGGCCACCGGCGAGGAGGGCACGTCTGGTCACCGGGCACCTCCGGCGGCCGCCGTGTCGCGCGGCAGTCGGAGCGTGAACACCGCGCCGCCACCGGGAGCGTTGTCGGCGACGAGACTCCCCCGCCGGTCGCCGTGGCGGTGCAGGCGTGCGTTCTCCCAGGAGATGGCGAGGCCGAGGCCACTGCCCTCGGAGCGGGTGCGGGCGGTGTCGGCCTTGTAGAAGCGGTCGAAGACGTGCGGCAGCACCTGCGGGTCCAGTCCAGGCCCCTGGTCGGCCACCTCGACGGTGACCCAGTCCGGGTCGGCGCGCAGGCGTACGGACACCGGCTCGGCACCGTGCCGGAAGGCGTTGCCGACCAGGTTGGCGACGATGACGTCGAGCCGACGCGGATCGAGGCGGGCCACGACTCCGGGCGGCAGGTCCGCCCGCACCCGGTCAAGCCACCCCCGGATCCGCAGGCTCGCGGTCACCGCCGCGGCCACGTCCACGTCGTCCAGGGCGAGCCGCGCGGTGCCGGAGTCGAACCTGCTGACCTCGATGAGGTCGTTGACCAGTTGGGTGAGGTTCTGCGTCTCCCTGCTGACCAGCCGGGCGGCTCGGCCCGCGTCCCCGGGCAGGTGCTCCGCCTCCTCGTCGAGGACGTCGGTGACCGCCGTCATCGCCGCCAACGGCGTCCGGAGTTCGTGCGAGACGTCGGCGACGAAGCGGCGGGCGTCGGACTCCATCCGCCGCAGCTCACCGACCTGCCGCTCCAGCGTCCCGGCGGTGTCGTTGAAGGTCCGCGCCACATCGGCCAGCTCGTCGGTGCCCCGGACCGTCAGCCGGGTGCTCAGGTCGCCCTCACCGAGGCGGCGGGCTGCCCGGCCCAGGTCGCGGACGGGTCGCAGCACCCCCCGGGCGGCCAGCAGAGCCAGCAGGACGGCGAGGACCAGGGACAGCCCGCCGGTCAGCCAGGCCAGGTTGGCGAGCCGGTCGATGCTCTGCTGCTCAGGCGCGAGGGTGCGTACCGAGTAGACCTCCAGCCCGGACGGTCGGGACGTGCCGTCGAGTCGCGCGAACCTCAGCTGGGTGCCGACGAGCAGCCACGGCTGCTCGTCGCGTGAGATACGTTGCCAGGCGATCCGGCCCTCGCCGACGTCCTGGCGCAGCTCGGGGGTGAGCAGGTCGGGGCCCTCGGAGCCCTGCGCCCGCAGGTCCCGGTAGATGACCACCGCGTAGCCCTCCCGGTCGGAGAGGCGCTGGGCCAGCAGAGTGAGGTCATCCTGCGTCGGCGGGAGCTGGGCGATCGGGTAGACCTTGGTGAGTTGCTCGGTCAGCGCCATCACGGCGGCGTCCTGCGCCTGTTGCAGGATGACGGTTCGGGCCTGGATGTAGCTGCCGCTGGCCACGGCGGCCGTGGTGGTCACGCCCAGCAACGCGAACGTCAGCAGCAGCCGGACCCGCAGGCCCAGGAACCGGGCGCCGGCCCAGCGGGTCACAGCGGGCCGAACCGGTATCCGAAACCGCGCACGGTCTGGATGAAGACCGGCGCCGCCGAGTCGGCCTCGATCTTGGCGCGCAGCCGCTGGACGCACGCGTCCACGAGTCGCGAGTCGCCGAGATAACCGTGCTCCCACACCGCCTCCAGCAGTTGCTGGCGGCTGAGCACCTGGCCCGGCGTGTGCGAGAGCTCCAGCAGCAGGCGCAGCTCCGTCGGTGCCAGGCTGACCGGTGTCCCGTCCTTGCTGACCACCAGCGCGGCCCGGTCGATGGCCAGCGGGCCGTGCTGTTCCGGGCCGGCCCGCTCACCACCGGTGCGCCGCGACTCGCCGGCGGTGCGTCGGAGCACCGCGCGGATGCGCGCCTCAAGCACCCGGGCCTGCACGGGCTTGACCACGTAGTCGTCGGCGCCGGCCTCCAGGCCCGCCACCACGTCCATGTCGTCGTTGCGGGCGGTGAGCATGATGATCGGCAGGTCGCCGAGCTGCCGAATCCGGCGGCAGACCTCGAACCCGTCCATCCCGGGCAGCATGAGGTCGAGGACCACCACGTCGGACGGGGTCGTGCGCAGCCGCTCCAACCCCTGCTCACCCGTCTCCACCGCGTGCACGGTGTGCCCCTGCCGGGTGAGCGCCAGTTGCAGCCCGTCGCGCACGGTCTGGTGGTCTTCGATCAGCAGCACCTGCGACATGTCGTCAAGTATCCCATCATGAGATCTTTTGTGGTCCGGTCGATGACCGTGGCCACGTGCGGCGACCAGCGGGAAGCGGACCAGCGAAATCCGTCGACCGCACCAGGAACACCACCGAACCCACCAGGAACATCGTCGACGCGCCGGCCACCACGATGGCGACGAGCGCCCCGCGCCGCACCGACGTGGCCAGCTCGGGCACGACCACCACCAGCGCCCAGGCCAGCACGGCCAGGCCGAGCGCCGCCCCGGCCAGGCCGCGCCACCGGCTGCCGCCGTCCGGTCGGCCGTCCGGTCGGCCGTCCGCGTCCCGGTCGCCCCGGGCCGCCAGCGCCGCCGCGGCCAGGCAGAACACCGTCACGCCCAGCAGTACGCCACCGAGCGCGTCACTGAACCGGTGCCAGCCCGCGATCATCGTGGCTGAGGCGATCACCGAGACACCCGCCGCGCCCGGCACCGCCAGCCACCGCCGGGCCCACCCGGGCAGGACCAGCATGAACGCCAGCAGCAGCGCCGTCGCCGCCGCGACGTGGCCGCTGGGGAAACTGTTGTGGGTGGTCGAACTCTCGATCTCAAGATCCGGGCGGGGCAGCGCGGACTTCACGGCGCCGGCCAGCACCACCGCGCACAGGACCAGGCCCACGCCGACGACGCCCGCCACCAGCCGCCGGCGGAGCACACCCACCAGCAGCACCGCGCCGAGCAGGGCGGCGAGGAGTGTCGGGCTGCCGAACGCGGCCAGCACGGTCTTGGCCGGGCCCACCAGAGCGGTCCGCTGCTCGTACCCCCCGCCCCGCTCGGCGCGCGGCAGGAGCGCGCCGTCCCACCACTGACCGGGGTACGTCCGCACGAAGACGACCGCGGTGAGAGCCAGGGCGAGCAGGCCGCACAGCGACGCCGCGAGCAGCCGGAGGCTCAGCGGCACGGCCGCGCGGGCGGGTGGCAGCGGTCGCGCCGGGTGCGGGCCGGGCGTCGACCGCCCGACGGGGTACGACGATCCGATGGACATGGCGCCCATGCTCGCCCCGCCAGGTCCGCACCACGTACACGGATTGTCTTGGTTCTGTCACAACCGACTTCGGACTGCCGCACGCCGCCGGACCTGCGCTGCGACGTGGTCAAATTCATTTGCTTGCATGCGACGATGTTTTACCTGGCCGAGACGAGTCGCCACTAGGGTCAGAACGCCGATCGATGTGGTCCTCGACGGTGCGAGAAATCCATCCGGAGTGAATTGGGGAACCGGAAGGGGTGGGGGGAATGCAGGGAATTCCAGTCGCCAGCCTGGTCATCGGCATCGCGTCGTCACCGGCCGAACGCCGACAGCTGGCCCGACTGCTCGGCGGAAGCGACGCCTTCCTGATCGTCTCGACAGTCGACCAGGCGCGGGAGTTTCTCGGGCTGGTCGACACGCCTCCCGGGGCGGCTCCCCCGGCCACCGCCAGCCGCGCCGAGGTCGCACCGAGCCCACAGCCGCCGCCACCGGACCTGGCCGTCGACTCCGACCGCCGGGTGCTGCGGTGGCGCGACCAGGAGATCGACCTGACCCGTCTGGAACACGACGTCCTGCTCTGCCTGGTGCACGCGCCCGGCCAGATCTGGACCTACGAGCGCCTGCACCTGGAGGTCTGGGGCAACCGGCACCTCGGCCGCAACTCCGACATGCACTCGGTGGTCCGCCGGGTGCGCGGCAAGCTGGCCCGGTTGAACGCCGCGGCGACGATCCACTCGGTCCGCGGGGTCGGCTTCCGGCTCGTCCCGGTCTGAGCCGGCGGACACGGTCCGGCCCGCCTGGTCGGTGACCAGGCGGGCCGGACGTCCTCGCTACCGCTGAGGTGTCAGCACTTGATCGGCGCCAACGCGAAGTTCTCCACGGTGGGAGTGGTGGAGTTGATCTTCGTCTGACGGGTCTGCGGCTTCCAGCCGTCCTTGGCGACGATCAACGTGAGCGGGTTGTTGCGGCGGTCCACCCAGTAGGCGTACTTGCCCTGCGCGTCGGTGGCGAAGGTCAACGACGACGCCCACGAGTCGACCTGGACGACCGCGCCGCTGAGCGGCGAGGTCGCACCCTGGCAACTGGTGCCGGTGACCGTACCCATGAGCTTGCCCCACGTCTTCGGAGGGTTCACGGTCATGGTCACCGCGACCGGCGCGACCGTGTACGGCGTGTTCTCCGCGATCGCGACAGCGCCGGAGTAGGTGCCCGGCTGGTCCACGTTCGCCGTCATCGTGACGGTGACCGTGACCTTCGCACCCGGCGCCAGGGTGGCCGCCGTCTTGTCGATGCTCAGCCAGCTGACGTCGGCGGCCGACTCGGCGCAGCCCTCGAAGCCCGGCAGCACCTCGCTGTCCGGAGCGGCGTTGAAGTTGCCGGACGAGCCACCGATCTTGTAGAAGCCGCACGCCGCCCCGCCGCGGTAACGCGGCGTGTTGGCGTTCGGCAGGTTGGACCAGGAGGCGGTGGCCGGGTCGAAGGCGAAGCCCGCGTTGCTGATGGCCCCACCCTGGGCGCCACCGACGACGAGAAGCTTGCCGTTGGCGACGGCGTACGAGCTGGCCCAGCTGTCGGCCGGCGCGTCGGCGACGGCCGTCCAGGTGTTGGCACCCGGGTCGTAGGCGTAGCTGGACTTCTGCGCGGCTGCCCCGTCGTTGCCGCCGGTGCAGTAGACGGTGCCGTCGATTCCGCCACAGGAGGCGAAGGCCACCGACTTCGGGTAGTTGGCCAGCGTCGCCCAGGTGTCGCTGGCCGGGTCGTACCGGACGACACTGTTCGACATCGGCGTGCAGCCGGCGGTGGTGCAGCCGCCGATGGCGTACAGCTTGCCGTCGACGACGGCCTGACCGGCCGCCGACCGCGGCGCCGGGTTGTCGGCCAGCTCGGTCCAGGTGTTGGCCCCCGGGTCGTACGACCAGGTGGCGGAGTCCGGACCGGCGTCACCCCAGCCACCGCTGACGATGATCTTGCCCTCCACGACGCCCGCCGTCACGGCGTTGCGGGCACCGGGAAGGTCGGCGATCGCCCCCCAGGTCTGGGCGACCGGGTCGTAGGCGTAGTTCTTCGCGGTGGAGGCGTTGCCGTCGCCACCGCCGAGCGAGTAGACCTTGCCGTCCAGGGTCACCACCCGGTTGTCCATGATGTTGGACGGGAAGTCGGCGATGTCGGTCCACGGCGCGGCCTGCGGGCCGTCCGCGGCGGTGGTCGCCTTGGCCTCCTTGCCGGACGCCTTCGCGGCGAAGGACGTCGCGGCGGTGAGCCGCTGCGCCGGCGCGCCGGCGCCACCGAGCACCTGCTGCCTGGTGACAGTGGATCCGTCCGCCCGGAGGAGTTCGAATCCGTTGTCCCGCTCACTGAACTTGACCTCGACCGGCGCGCCACCGGTGTTGGTCACCGTGAACGTCTTGCTGGCCTTGCCGCTGGGCATCTGGAGCGTGGCGCTCAGCTGCGTCGGCGTCACCGCCAACCGGCCGGCCGCGAGCTGGAAGTTCGCGACTGTCGCCCAGTCGGCCTCGACGTCGACCTGCTTGGTCTGGCTGACGTAGTTGCCGGCGGTCGCGGTGAACGGGTGCGTGCCGGTCAAGGTCGAGTAGATCCAGTAGAACCCGTCGGCCAACTCCGGGTCGTCCGGGGTCGCCACGGTGACGGCCTTCTCGGCGGGCCGGTCCTTGCTGGTGACTGTCGCGCCGTTGACGTAGCTGTTGTCGTTCTTGTCGCGGACGTTGCCGACGACCAGACCGCCGTCGACCGGCACGCAGGTGATCTGGCTGCCGATCAGGACGTTGTCGACCTCCCACCACCACTCGTACGAGGCGTCGTAGTAGTGGAACCGGACCTGCACCTGCGCCTGGCCGGCGGCCTGCGGGATCGGGATCTCGGTCACCTTCGGGCCCCGGACGTCGGTCTCCTGGCGGAGCACGTTAGTCCAGGTGGCGCCACCGTCGATGCTCAGATCGACGTCTGCGGTGTCGTCGTTGAGCTGGTTGAAGTCCTGGTTGAACCGGATGACCGGGGCGGTGACGTCGGCCAGGTCGACCACCGGGCTGACCAGGGAGGTGTCCTGGCTGCTGCCCGCGCCGTAGTCGTCGCTGTCGATCATCGCGAAGTTGCCGCTGCCGCCGGTCAGGTTGCCCCGGGCGCCGTCGTCGGTGAACTTCCAGACCTGACCGCTGCCCGCGTTGTCCACGACCGTCCAGCCGGCCGGCGTGGTGGTGCCGTCGAAGGTCTCGTACTCACCGTCGGAGCCGGTCGTGTAGCCGGGCGCGGTGGTGCAGGTGGTGGTGTCCACCGGCACGGCGACGTTGGCGGTGGCGTTGCCCGAGCCGACCACGACCTGCTTGGTGACGGTCTGGTAACCGGGGTACTGCACCTCGTACTTCAGGGTGTACGTCTGCCCGGCCGGCAGCTTGAGGCTGTAGCGGCCGTTCGACGGAGTGGTGTAGTCGTAGACGCCGGACACGCCCGTCACAGTCACCTTCGCGTACAACGGCCAGCCGTGGCCGGAGCCGTCGGTGACCGCTCCGGTGATGTTCACGCTCGGCACCGGCGCCAACGCGACGTCGAGCGTCGTGGTCGCGGCCTTGGTGACCGTCGCCGGCTTGGTGGTGCTGGCGTAACCGAACGCCGACACGGCGACCTGGTAGTCACCGGTGGGGAGCTGCGTCGAGTACTTCCCGTCGGCACCGGTGGTCACCGCACGGTCGGTCGGGCCGGTAAGCGTCAGGGTCGCCCCGGCGATCGGCGCGCCGGTGGCCGCGTCGGTGACCGTGCCGGCCAGGGTGCCGATGTCGCCGGTCGGAGCGGCGTCGAGCAACGCGAGGGCATCCAGCCGGCCCTCGCCGTAGACGTTGTTGTCGGCGGCGGTGCCACCGCACTGGCTGTCGGCCTTGTCGATCGCGGCACCGTTGAGCAGCGCACGTGTCGCGTCGACGTCACCGACGAGCGACGGGGCCGCCGAGTAGAGCAGCGCGATCGCGCCCGCGAGGTGCGGTGCGGCCATCGACGTGCCACTGGCGCTGCCGTAGGCGTTGCCGGGAATGCTGGACCGGACGTTCACGCCGGGGGCCGAGATGTTGGGCTTGATCTCGCCGTTCTGCCCGGCGCCCCGGGCGGAGAAGCCGGCGATGTTGTTGTTGACGTCGTATGCGCCGGCCGAGTAGTTGCTGGCGAGGCTGCCCGGCGAGCCGCTGGTCTGGCAGGCCGGTCCGCTGTTGCCGTTGGAGAAGACGCCGAAGATCCCGGACGCGGTCCAGGCGTCCGTCACGTCCTCCATGAACGGCTCGTTGGACGGGTTCCGGGTGCCCCACGAGTTGTTGATGACGTTCGGTCGCTTGCTCGCGTCCGGGTTCTGGCCGTTGAGGTCCAGCGGTTCGAGCATCCACTGACCGGACTCGACAAGGGCCGCGTCGGTGGGGCAGCAACCGTTCGCCGAGATCCACTTGGCCCCGGGGGCGACACCGATCTGGTTCGCACCGTCGGAGCCGGCCATCGTGCCCATCGTGTGCGTACCGTGGCCGTCGTCGTCGCAGGGCGCGGTCGCGCAGGCGCCGGTGGATTCGGCGGCGTTGAACCAGTTGTAGTTGTGGTCGAACGTCCCGTCGCCGTTGTTGCCCCGGTAGGAGTTCACCAGCGCCGGGTGGTCGAACTGCACCCCACTGTCGATGCTCGCGACGGTGATGCCCTCGCCCTTGACGCCGTACCCGGACCAGACGTCGTCGGCGTTGATGTTGGCGACGCCCCACTCCAGGGCGTTCACGGTCTTCTCGTCGGTGCCCTTGATCGTCTCAGGCAGCTTGTAGGCAACCGGTGGGTAGAGGCCCTCGACCTCCGCGTGACCGGCGAACTTCTGCGCCATCGCCAGCGAGCCGCTGCTCACCTTGATCGCGTTGGTGGCCCAGAAGGTCTGGTACTTCGCGCCGGAGCTGTCGAGGTCGGCCCGGATCTTGCCCTGGCTCGCCGCGGCGGTCTGCCGCAGCGCGTCCGCGACAGCCGTGCCGCGCTTGGACCAGTCCTTGATGGCGCTGGCCTTGCTCAGGTCCGCCCGGTCCTTGAACCGGATCCAGAAGTCCCCTTCACTCTTGGCCTGTAGTTGCTTGGCGAGCTCCGGTCGGATCTTGTCCCCTGCCGCCGTCGTGCCCGGCGCGGCCTGTGCGCCGGAACCGATGGTGGCCAAGCAGGTCGCGGCGAGGATCGTCGCCGCCCCGGCGCTCACCAGTGATCTGGCTGCGCGCCGCCATTGTGGACGTCTGAACATCGGTGCTGCCTCCCTCAGAACGACCCAGGGTGTCAATGGGCCATGGTGAGGGTGCGGGAGAATCATCTCGGCGGACCGAGCGATCGAACCCTCCATGCCTCCCCATGCACCGCGCGGGTCACGCTGGTTGCCCGACTGGACACTATGATCGAGAAGATCGGACGATCAAGAACTTGCCGTGAGCAACTTGTCGCTAAGAGCTTCCCTGCTGGCGGCGCGCTTGCCCATCATTGTCAGGAGCATGACGAGAGCTGGGCAGGGATGCCCTTCGATCCCGGGCGGTGCGGTGGCCGAGGACGACGAGGCGACGTGGAACAGTGGCGATTCGGCCGACGAGCCGTTCCCGCTGCTGATCGCGGTGACCTCGTCGCCGGCCGAGCGGATCCGGCTCGCCGAACGCCTCGCCGGCATCGCACCGCTGCTGCTGGTGGCCGACCTCGACGAGCTACGCCGACTGATCGCCGTGCCGCGGCAGCCGGGCACCACGTCGTCCGTGCCGCGGCAACCGGGCACCGCGTCGTCCGTGCCGACGCCCGCCACGACCAGCTCCGCCCTGGTGATCGACTCGACCCGATCCGTCGCCCGCTACCGCGATCGCGAGGTCGACCTCACCCGGCTGGAGCACGACCTGCTCATCTGCCTGACCACCGAGCCGGTGCGGGTCTGGAGCTACGCCGACCTGCACCGGTCGGTCTGGCGCGACGAGGGGCGAGAACGCAGGGCGGACGTGCAGTCCCTGGTGAAGCGGCTGCGGCGCAAGCTGCACGAGCTCGACACCGGGGCCAGCATCGAAGCGGTCCGAGGCGTCGGGCTGCGGTTGACCGATCGTCGGCATCCACGCGTCGAAAGAGCCTGACGCCTGCCTGATGTGGTCAGGCGCCGCGGCCATTTCGACGGGCCTGCGTGTCAACGGGCGCCACCCGCCCCCGCGTCAGTCAGATGGAGCACCAGACGAGAAGCATCGAGCCGAGGAGAGTCCGCTGTGGCCGTCGAGTTTGGTCTGCTCGGTGAGATCCAGGCCCACCTCGACGGCCGAGCACTGCCGCTCGGCGCCCTGCGCCAGCGAGCCGTGCTCGCCGCCCTGCTCACCGACGCCAACCAGCTTGTCTCCGTCGAGAGCCTCGTCGTGCGGGTGTGGGGGGAAGAGCCCCCCGACGGCGTACGGGACACGCTCTACAGCTACCTGTCCCGGCTACGTCAGGCGCTGACGGCCGCCCCCGGGGCGGAGATCGCCCGCCGGTCCGGCGGATACGTGCTCGCCGTGGACGAGCAGTCGGTGGACCTGCACCGCTTCCACTGCCTCGTCGACCAGGCCCGGTCGACAGGCGACCAGGATCGGGCGCTGACGCTGTTCGCGCGGGCGCTCGGTCTGTGGCGGGGCGAGGCGTTCGCCCGACTGGACAGCCCCTGGTTCAACGGCGTACGGGACGGGCTGGACCGGCAACGGCTGGAGGCCGAGTCGGACCACGCGGATCTGATGTTGCTGCTGGGCCGGCACCACGAGTTGCTGGCCGACCTGCCGGCGCGGGCCGCCGCGCGCCCGCTCGACGAGCGCATCGCCGGTCAGTTCATGCTCAGCCTTTACCGACGCGGCCGGCCGGCCGAGGCGCTGGAGCACTACGAGCGGATCCGGCTGCGGCTGGCCGACGAGCTGGGCGCGGACCCCAGTCCCCCGCTGCGGCACCTGCACCAGCGGATCCTGGCCGCCGACCCCACCCTGGCCGCGCCGGAGCAGGCGCACCGCCAGGCACCGTCGGTGGTCCCCCGTCAACTGCCGGCGCCACCGGGCCTGTTCACCGCCCGAGCCGAGGAGCTGGCGTACCTCACCGCGGCCGCCGCCGCGGGCGAACGGTCCGAGACGACAGTGGTGATCTCGGCGATCGGCGGATCGGGCGGGATCGGCAAGACGTCGCTGGCGCTGCGCTGGGCGCACACGCACATCGCCCGGTTCACCGACGGCCAGCTCTACGCGGACCTGCGCGGTTTCGGTCCGGGGTTCGGCCCGGTCTCGCCGAGCACCGTGATCCGCGGCTTCCTGGAAGCCCTCGGCGTCGCACCGAACGCGATACCCGTTGACCCGGACACGCAGGCCGCCCTGTACCGCAGCCTCGTGGCGGGACGACGGATGCTGATCGTGCTGGACAACGCCCGGGACGCCAACCAGGTCGTACCGCTGCTGCCCGGCAGCCCGACGTGCACGGTGCTGGTCACCAGCCGGCGCGAGCTCGCCGCCCTGACCGCCACCCACCGGGCCCGCCCGATCGCCCTCGACGTGCTGTCGCCGGACGAGAGCCGCGAACTGCTGATCGGGCACCTCGGCCCCGAGCGGGTCGGCGCGGAGGCCCCGGCCATCTCGACGCTCGTCGACCAGTGCGCCGGGTTGCCGCTCGCGCTGGGCATCGTCGCCGCCCGCGCCGCCGCCCGCCCTCAGCTGCCGCTGGCCACCCTGGCCCGCGAGCTGCAGGATGCCTCCGCCCGCCTCGACGCCCTCGACGCCGGTGAGCTGAACGTGAATCTGCGGGCGGTGTTCTCCTCGTCCTGCGCCGCGCTGCCACGCGAGGCGGCGACGGTGTTCGCCCTCCTCGGCCTGGTGCCGACCGACGACATCAGCCTCGCCGCCGTGGCGAGCCTGGTCGGCGGGCCGGCGAGCCGGGCCAGGGAGCTGCTGCGGCAGTTGGAGGCCACCTACCTGGTGCACCAGCACGTGCCGGGCCGCTTCCGGATGCACGACCTCGTCCGACTGCACGCCGCCGAGCAGGCCACCGAGACACTGGAGGCCGCGACGTGCGACGGGGCGCTGCGTCGTCTGGTCGACTTCTACCTGCACACCGCCTGCGCCGCCGACCGCCTGTTGGACCCGTGGCGACCGCCGATCACGATCGGCCGTCCGGCGCCGGGCTGCACCCCGGAGCGGCTGTGCGACGTGCCCGACTCGATGGCCTGGTTCGACCGGGAACATCCGCACCTGCTCAGCGTCCTGAAGGTCAGCGTGCGCCACGGGTGGCACCGGCAGGTGTGGCAGGTGGCCCGCGCGCTGGCGACCTTCCACGCGCGGCGAGGTCGCCTGCGCGACCAGCTGACGGTCTGGCAGGCCGGGGTCGCGGCCGCCGACGCCGAGGGTGACCCGGCCGTCCAGGCCATGGCCCACCGGTTCCTCGGGCAGGCCATCCACTGGCTGGGCGACATCGGGGCGACCGTCGCACGCTTCCAGGTCGCCATGGCGTACGCCGAGCAGGCGGGCGACCTCGCCGAGGGCGGCCGCATCGACTTCGCACTGGGCGTCACCTGGTCGGTGGAGGGTGACCACCACCTGTCGTTGGCCCACAACCGGCTCGCTCTCGAAACGTTCCGGTCCCTGGGTGATCCGGTGGAGGAGGCGCGGAGCCTGAACGGTGTCGGCTGGGCCCTGGCCCACCTCGGGCGGTACGACGAGGCCCGCACCGCCTGCGAGGAGGCCGTCGAGTTGTACCGTCGCCACCGGCATCCGGACGCCGCGGCGGACGCCCTGCACAGCCTCGGCTACATCGACCACCAGACGAAGCGCCACGCCGAGTCGCTGGCCCACTACCAGCAGGCCCGCCAGGTGTACGCCGACGTGGGCAGCACGAGGGGCGAGGTCGACTGCCTGACCAGTCTGGGCGAGCTGTACACGAGCATGGACAAGCGGGCCGAAGCACAACAGGCGTGGCAGGAGGCGGTGGATCTGCTGCACGTGCAACGTCGCACCGAGGAGGCCGCGCTGCTCCGGGCGCGGATGTCGGTCCTTCCGGCGCCGGTCCGGCCGCATGAACCGGTCTCCTGAGGGGTACGACACGAAGATCAGCAACGGCAACGGCGACGAAGAACGCTGGTAAGGAGCGAGTCACCATGGCAGTCCCGAACCCCTCGTCGGTGTCCATCGGCCTCAGGTCGGCCGCGCACGTCGGGATCGCGGTGCGTGACCTCGACCGCTCGGTCGCGTTCTACCAGGCGCTCCTCGGCGCAGAACCGGTCGTCCGGGACGAGAGCATGCACGGCGCCGGGTTCGCGCAGTCGCAGGGGCTGCCGACGACGAAGCTGCGGTACGCCACGTTCAACCTCGACAACCTCGGCATCGACCTGATCCAGTTCCAGGAGCCGGTCGGTGACGTCGCCCAGGTCGCGGCCAACCGGCCCGGCTCGATGCACCTGTGCTTCCAGGTCGACGACGTGCGCGCGGTGTTCGACCGGATGAGCGAGGCCGGGTTCGAGTTCCTCGGGCAGCCGTACACCTTCGCGGCGGGCGAGGTGAACCCGCCGGCCGCCGTCGGCACCGAGGTCGCGTACTTCAACGACCCCGACGGCACGAACCTGGAGATCATCGCCCCCAAGGGAGGCTTCGCCCGCAACAGCTGACCCCGGCCCCAGGCCCCCAGCGGGGTCGATCATGGAGTTGTGGTGCCTGACTTGGCGGACAACGAGGAGTTTGTCCCCCACCACAACTCCATGATCGACGACGTCGGGCGGGCGCCGCGTCAGCGCGACCGGGACGGTTCTGGGTCGGAGGGCATCCGGGTGATCGGCGGCAGGACCAGGGCGATCAGTGCGACGATCGCGATGACCGTGAACGGCAGGGTGTAGCTCTTGCCGCTCGCCTCGTAGAGCAGCGACGTGACAAGCGGGCCGACCACCCCTCCGATGCTCCAGGCCACGATCATCGCGCCGTAGATGGCACCGCCGTTGGGGGTGCCGAAGTAGTCGGCCGCGGTGGCGGGCATCGTCCCGAAACCGCCGCCGTACGCCAGGTAGACGAGTGCGGCCAGGACCGCGAAGAGCGCCAGCGACGCGGCGTACGGCAGGATGAAGAAGCAGATCGCCTGGAGCAGGAGCATCCCGAGGAACGCCGGCATCCGCCCGGTGCGGTCGGACAACCACGCCCAGGCCACCCGCCCGGCCCCGTTGAACAGACCGAGCACGCCGACCAGGGTGGCGGCGGCCGCCGCACTGGCCCCGGTGATCACCTGGGCGGCGTCGGACGCCTGCGAGATCAGCGCGATGCCACAGGTGACGTTGAGCGCGAGGATGCCGGTGAGCAGGTACCACTGCCGGGTGCGCAGGGCCTCGCGCAGGGTGTAGACCCGGGTACCGGCGAGGGCTCGACCAGCGGTCTTCGGCGTGAACCCGGGCACCTGGTAGCCCGCCGGCGGGTTACGGAAGAACGACGCCCCGAGCAGGATCGCGATCAGGTACGCGACGCCCAGTGGGAAGAACACGTGGGTGGGGTCGTCGGTGCCGTTGAGCAGCCCCTTCGCCACCGGTGCGACGATCACCGCGCCGAAGCCGAACCCGGCGACCGCGATGCCGGTGATCAGGCCACGCCGGTCCGGGAACCACTTGGCGAGCATCGCGATGGGGGTGATGTAGGCGGCCCCCAAACCGATGCCGCCCAGCACGCCGTAGGTGAGCACCAGCAACCACAGGTCGTCCTCCGACGACGTGAGCGAGGCGAGCATGTTGCCGACCGCGTAGAGCACCCCACCGCCGAGCGCGACAGGTCGCGGGCCGCGCCGGTCCTGGATGCGTCCGCCGATCAGGCTGCCGATGAAGATCGTGCCGATCGCCACCTCGAACGGCAGCACGGCCTCCCACTTGGCCCAGCCGAACTCGTCCTGTAGCGGCTTGTTGAACACGCTCCACGCGTACACCGCGCCGAGCGCGAGTTGGACGAGCACCGCGGCGACAACGAGACCCCAGCGGCCCCGCGTCGGCGCGGATCTTCCCTTGTCGGTTGCGGTGTGTGCCATGAGCTGAGTCCCCCGTCTGCTGGCTCATTGGCTGGCGCCTGCTGGTCGAGCTACGTCCCCTTCTCGGCCGGCGACCGGCCCTCCCTGCGGTCGCGTCGCTCCCGTTGCGGCACGACCGTGTACTTCGGGTCGCGCGCCGACGCCATGCCCGCCTCGAAGACGCCGAAGCGGGTGGCGACCGACGACGCGACAAGTGCGGCGCCGGAGAGCGCGGACAGGACCCGGCTCCGCCGGCTGAACAACGCGGCGACGGTGCCCACGCCCAGCAGCACGTCTCCCGCCCGGACCAGACGGCCGCTGCGACCCTGCCGGTAGGGCTCACCGACCAGGCCCATCCGCTCCATCCGGCGACCGCCGAGATACTTGATGGTCGCCGCCACGACGGCGAGTCGTCGCAGCGGAGCGGTCTGGGCCGTGGGTACCGCGATAAGTCCGACCCCGGTGGCGGCGGCGAGCGCGCTGCCACCGAAGACGAACGGCATGAAGGGGTACGCCTCGTGCCAGGCAGGCACGGCGGTGTCGGACAGCAGCACGCCGGTGTACGTGGCGAGCGCCGGGGCGGTGACCGCCGAGGCCAGTCCGGCGACGTCGCCGACGGTCGGCGCCAGCCGGCGGGCGAGTCCGAGAAGACCATGCTCGGGGAGCCGGGGTGCCAGCTCGGCGATCGCGGCCACACCGGCGGCCGGGCCGAACGCGGTGAGGATCCAGGTGCCGACGGACATCGGCGAGGTCAGCTTGGCGACCCGGAGCATGTGGTGGAACCGCTCCGGCCGGCCGAGGTCGTGCACCAGCAGATACGCGCTGGCGGTGACGCCGCCGAGGGCCGTCCACCGCCCCACCCGACGCAGGGCGGGCCGCCCGGTCAGTTGGGCGCCCGCGCCGATCAGCGCGCCGCCGGCGGCCAGGCCCCCGGTGAACAGGTAACCGGCGATGTCGTGCTTCCACACCGGCGGTTTGAGGATCGGTCGGCCGTAGTAGGAGGCGAAGTCGGCCACCGGCACGGTCAGTTGCTCACCGTCGTGACCGCGCCCCCGGCCGCGCTGGCGCTGCCCGACGGCCTGGTCGAGACGGTCCTGGAACTCGCGGAACCGGGCGCCGGCCGGCTCGTTCGGGGGCGTGTCGGTCATGGCCGACCACCGGCGAAGGCGAACACGGTGGCGGCTGCCATGGTGAGGGCGGCGAGGCCGGCGCGTTTCCACATGGCCGGCAGGTCGCGGGTGGTCACCACCGGGTCGGGTGGCAGTCCGTACACCTCGGGCTCGTCCAACAGCAGGAAGAACGCCCCGTCACCGCCCACGCCATCGTGCGGATCATGCCCGTACAACCGGGCCTCGGGGACCCCCCGATTGTGCAGCGTCTCGACCCGGGCGGCGGCCCGCTCCCGCAGCTCGTCGAGGGGCCCGTACTGGATCGACTCGGTCGGACACGCCTGCGCACACGCCGGCGTCATCCCCGCACCCAACCGGTCGTAGCACAACGTGCACTTCCACGCCCGACCATCATCCTTACGCTGGTCGATCACCCCGTACGGACACGCCGAAATGCAGTAACCGCACCCGTTGCAGATGTCCTCCTGCACCACCACCGTGCCGAACTCCGTGCGGAACAACGAACCCGTCGGACACACATCCAGACACGCCGCATGCGTGCAGTGCTTACAGACGTCCGACATCATCAACCACCGGAAGTCGGTGCGCTCCTCGACGCCCGTGCCCCGACCCGGCGGCTGCGCACCCGGCATCCCCAGGAACTCCGGTGCGGTGCCGGCCGACATGCGGGCCGCCGCCGCGGGCGAGCCGGTGGGCAGACCCGGGTTCGTCCCGGTGTCGACGCTTGTCAGCGCACCGAGCGTCGCCGTCGCCGGGCTGACCGCCGGCCCGTCCGGGGTGTGCGCGAACGCCGGGGTCGCCAGGCCGGCCCGGCGGGGCTGCTCGACGAACGCGACGTGCCGCCACGAGTTCGCGGTCAACGCGCCGGTGTTGTCGTAGGACATGCCGAGCAGGTCCAGGCCGCTCTCCGGGACGAGGTTCCACTCCTTGCAGGCGACCTCGCAGGCCTTGCAGCCGATGCACACGCTGGTGTCGGTGAAGAACCCCATCCGCGGCGGCGCGTCCTCGTAACCGGCGTCCGGCGCCGGATCCAGTGGCCCGTACAGGGCGTTGGCGTGGGGCATGGGTCAGACCTCCTGGTCCGGGCCGCCGTCGGCGGAGTCGGTCGTGACCTGCGGTGGGTAGTGCGGGCTGAGATCCCCGGACCGCCGGCGGTAGTCGATGACGAGTTCCTGCAGCTTCAGCCCTCGGGGGCGGCGCCCCGGCCGGATGTCGCAGGTGCCGACCTTGCTCTCCTGGATCAGGACGTTCGGGTCCAGGCTGATGCCGAACAGGTCGTTGGCCGAGTCGCCGGTCACCAGACCCTCGAAACCGAAGTGGTACGGCAACCACACCTGGTGGATGATCCGACCGTCCACCCGCAGCGGCGTGAGCCGGTCGGTCACCAGCACCTTCGCCTCGATGGCCGCACGGGCGGTCACCAGGTGCGCCCAGCCCAGGTGGGTGAGCCCGCGTTCGACCGCCAACTCCGGCGACACCTCGACGAACATCTCCGGTTGCAGTTCGGCAAGCGTCCGCACGGTCCGGCTCATCCCGCCGGCGGTGTGGTGCTCGGTGAGCCGGCTGACCGTGAACACGTACGGGAAGACCTGACTGTGTGGTTCTGGTGGGCTCGGGTTGAGCGTGTTGATCGGGTGCGTGTAGACCTTGCGGGTCGGGTTGGCCTGCTGCCGGTAGAGCGGGTTGCGCACCGGCGACTCCACCGGCTCGTAGTGCGTCGGCAGCGGCCCGTCGAGCACGCCGGTCGGCGCGTACAGCCAGCCCTTCCCGTCGCCCTGGAGGATGAACGGGTCGTCGCCCGCGATGCCCGCCACGCCCGACGCGTCGCGCTCCGGCCGGTACGACGGCGGTTTGGTCTTCTCGAAGTCCGGCACGTCGTAGCCGGTCCACTCGGACTTCTCCGCGTCCCACCACACGTAGCGTTTGCGCTCACTCCACGGGTTGCCGTCCGGGTCGGCGGAGGCACGGTTGTAGAGGATCCGCCGGTTCGCCGGCCACGCCCAACCCCACTCCGGGGCCACCAGGGACTGTTCGGCGCCGGCTTTGCGGCGGGCGGCCTGGTTCACGCCGTCGGCGTACACCCCGGTGTAGATCCAGCAACCGCCGGCAGTCGAGCCGTCGGCCTTCATCTCGGTGAACGACGACAGCGGCCGGCCGGTCGCCACGTCGTACCCGTTGATCTCGTAGAGCACCGACTCGGCGCTCGGCTCCGCGTGCGGACCGTGCGTGGGGTAGTGCCAGTTGAGGTCGAGCAGGGCACGGTCGCGCGGCCGGGTCGACGACGCCAGCCGTTCCCGGACGATCCGCCCGAGATGGTAGAAGAACCACAGCTCGGAGCGGGCGTCGCCCGGCGGCTCAACGGCCTTCTCCCGCCACTGCAACAGCCGCTGCGTCTGGGTGAACGTGCCCTCCTTCTCCACGTGCGAGGCGGCCGGCAGGAAGAACACCTCCGTGCGGCACTCCCCCGTCACGATCTCGCCGGTCTCGATCTCCGGGGCGTTCTTCCAGAACGTGGCGCTCTCGATCTCGAACAGGTCCCGGACCACCAGCCAGTCCAGGTTGGCCATGCCGAGCCGCTGCGCGCGGCCGTGCGCCGAACCGACCGCCGGGTTCTGACCCAGCAGGAAGTACCCCTTGATCTTCCCGTCGATCATGTCGAGCACCTGCTGGTACGTGCCGTGATCACCGGTCATTCGCGGCAGGTAGCCGTAGCAGTAGTCGTTCTCGGCGGTGGCGGCGTCACCCCAGTACGCCTTGAGCAGGTTGACCCCGTAGGTGCGGGCGTTGCCCCAGAAGCCCTTCTGCCCCGGGTGCGCGATGCTGTCCACCCACTTGGCCAGGGTCGGGTGGTTGGCGTGGTGCGGCATCGGCAGGTAGCCGGGCAGCAGGTTGAACAACGTCGGAATGTCGGTGGAGCCCTGGATGCTGGCGTGTCCCCGCAGGGCCATCACCCCGCCACCCGGGCGGCCCACGTTACCCAGCAGCAGTTGGATGATCGCGCCGGTGCGGATGTACTGCACACCCACGCTGTGCTGGGTCCACCCGACGGAGTAGACGAGCATGCCGGTGCGGTCCCGGCCGGAGTTCTCCGTCCACGCCCGGGCCAGTTCGAGGAACTTGTCCTGCGGGATGCCGCAGACCCGTTCCACCATCTCCGGCGTGTAGCGGGAGTAGTGCCGCTTGAGGATCTGGTAGACGCAGCGCGGGTCCTGCAACGTCTCGTCGCGTTCGGTCTGCCCGCCGACCGGTGCGCCGTGCGACTCGTTCTCCAGCCCGGCCGCGGTCTCCCGCTGCGTCTCGCTGTCGCGGGTCGTCTGGTTCTGCGAGTGGCCCTGGTACCGCCAACTGGCCTGGTCGTAGGTGGCGTTGTCGTCGTTGAAGCCGGAGAACAGGCCGTGCAGGTCCTCGGTGTCGGCGTACTCCTCGGTCACGATCGTCGCCGCGTTGGTGTAGGCCACGACGTACTCCCGGAAGTCCAGCTCGTTGTCCAGGATGTAGCGGATCACCCCGCCGAGCAGCGCGATGTCGGTGCCGGCCCGGATCGGCAGGTACGAGTCGGCAAGCGCGCTGGTGCGGGTGAAGCGGGGGTCGACGTGGAAGACCTTCGCGCCCTTGCGCTTGGCCTCCATCACCCACTGGAAGCCCACCGGGTGCGCCTCAGCCATGTTCGAGCCCTGGATGACGATCACGTCGGAGTTCGACAGATCCTGCTGGAACTGGGTGGCACCGCCACGACCGAAGCTGGTCCCCAGACCGGGGACGGTGGCGGAGTGTCAAATACGGGCCTGGTTCTCGATCTGGAGCGCCCCCATCGCGGTGAACAACTTCTTGATGAGGTAGTTCTCCTCGTTGTCCAGCGTCGCCCCACCCAGACTGGAAAAGCCAAGCGTCCGGTTCAGCGGTCGACCCTCGGCGTCGACGTCCTCCCAGGTCTCGTCCCGGGCGGCCAGGACCCGATCGGCGATCATGTGCATCGCCGTGTCGAGGTCGAGGTCCTCCCACTCGGTGCCGTACGGCCGCCGGTAGCGGACCGTGGTCTGCCGCAGCGGGCTGGTCACCAGGCTCCTGCTGGCCGAGCCCTTCGGGCAGAGCCGACCCCGCGAGATCGGGCTGTCCGGATCGCCCTCGATCTGGCTGACCTGGCCGTCCTTGACGTACACCCGCTGCCCGCAACCGACGGCGCAGTACGGGCAGACGGACCGGGCCATCGAGTCGGCGGTGTCGGTGCGGGCGGTGAGCGCCCGGGACCCGTCGGACTCCGCCGCCGTACCCCGCCCGAGCGGGTCGGTGCCGGTGAGCTGGCGGTAGACCGGCCAGCCCTCGATCCAGGTCCGCACCCCCATCGCCGCACCTTCCCGACCAATCCCGCCAAATATGAACACTCTGACGTTAGATGAGGTGCCGGCCCGGTCGCAGCGGGATCACGAAGTCATGCCTCCCCCGGCCCTTCGTACGGGCCGGGGAAGGCATGGAGGACGGCGCAGGTCAGCTCGGTTGCAGCCGGCCCACGTGCTGGTCGCCGAAGGTCCGGTAGCGGCGCAGCTCCCAGAGCAGCCAGCCGATGCTGATGATCGCCAGCACGACGAAGACCAGGGAGCCGGAGAACGTGTCCCAGAGGGTGTGCAGGACGACGACACCCAGGAACGTGCCGAGGAACCCGAACAGCCGACCGACGCTCGGGCTCGCCAGCAACGCCCACAGCGCACCGGCGGTCAGCCCGGTCCAGGCGGTGTGACCGGCGGGCGCCGTCAGACCCCGGATGAAGAGCGTCTGCTCCACCGCGCCGATGTTGCCCTGCGAACTCAACAGCGCGCTGAAGGCGTAACCCATCGTCTCCAGTGCGGCGAAACCCATGCCGGCGGCGATGCCGATGATCAGCCCGTCGGAGGGCACCCGACGACGATGCTGGGCCACCACCGTGAACAGCAGCACCACCGGGACGATCAGCTTCGCCGACTCCTCGATCAGCGCCACGAACAGCATGGGCAGGGTGCCGAGGCCGCGCAGGGTGTCGTACTCCAGTGTGCCGGCGACCACCGTGCCGATCACCCCGCCGAAGAACGCCGACGTCACCAGCACCGACGCCGGCACCTGCCACCGCCCGGTGCGGGCCTGCGCGAACGTCAGGAACGTCAGCGGCACCAGCGTCGCCCCGAGCAGGATCAGCGCCGGAACGAAGTTCGGATTCTTGGTGCTGACCAGGGTACGCAGCACCGCCATGTAGAGGATCAGCCCGACGACGAGCACCCCGACCCACGCCCACCGGCGCCAATGATCACGCATACCGCGCAGTCTGGCGGATCCCGGTTACGAACACTAGCTCCGCGCTCGGTTCAGGTCAGGTCGCGACGCCAAGCGACGAGCAGGGCGACGCCCCCGGCGCTCCCGGCGTACAGGAACAGGACTCCGAACGCCACCGGCAACGCCACCGTGCCGCCCAGCTGGGCGACTGTCGTGATGAGGCCGATGGGCAGGTAGTCGCCGATCCCGAAGGCAAAACCGAGGAGCATCTCGACGAACTGCCACCCGATGATGGCCCCCACGGCGACGGCCGGATGGGGCATCAGTACCCCGATGGCGGCGCCGAGCGCGCCGAGCACGGCGATCGCCGCCGTGACGGCCAGGATACGAAGGACAGCATCGCCGGGCCCGTCGAGCACGACTTCTCGTCCGATGGCGATGGGTGTGACCACCGCTGTCGCCAGCAGCGCGGACAGCAGCCCGAGGACGGCGCCGACGCAGGCGAACGCCGACACCTTGGCGCCGAGCACGGGGAACCGCCGCGGCACCGCCAGGTAGTCGAGGCCCACCGTCCGGCGGACGAACTCACTGCCGACCACGGCCGCGGCCAGGGCGGCCACGACCACGCCCACCACGACGAGCGAGACGTCCATGAAGTCGACGACGCTCGTGTTGTCCTCGACCGGGTCCAGTGCGGCATCCAGCAGGCTGACGAAGGCCACGACCGGGAGGACGAGAAGCACCGCCCAGGTCGACCGCACGGTACGCAGTTTCATCAGCTCGGCGCGGGTCAGTGCGATCATCGGATCGATTCCTTTCCGCTGGTGAGGCGGAAGTACGCCTCTTCCAGTGAGGGTTCGTCAACGAGAAGACGGTCCACCCCGATGCCGTGGTCGAAGGCGACTCGGCCGACGGCGCGGCTGTCGTTTCCGGCGACGGTGAGGGTGACTCCGGTGCGTTCGAGGACCTGGTGGCCCCGTTCGGCCAGCAGGACGGCGAGACGGTCCGGCTCGGGGACACTGATCTGCACCGTCGGATCGCCGGCGAGCTTTCTGAGCCCGGCGAGCGTCTCCTGGGCGATGAGCTGGCCGTGCCCGACCACGACCGCCTTGTCGACCATCAGCGCGAGCTCGGCCAGCCCGTGGCTGGACACCAGCACGGCACGCCCCTCGGCGGCGAGGCCGCGGAGGAACTCGCGCAGCCAGCGGACACCCTCGGGGTCCAGCCCGTTGGCGGGCTCGTCGATGATCAGGATCGCGGGGTCGCCGAGCAGTGCCGCGGCCAGGGCGAGCCGCTGGCGCATACCGAGCGAGTAGCCGCCCACCCGGCGACCGGCGGCACGTTCCAGCCCGACGTTGTCGATGACCTCCTGGACCCGCCGCTTGGGGAGCCTCGCCTGGCGGGCCAGGATCCGTAGGTGGTTGCGACCGGTGCGGCCCGGGTGCACGGCGCTGGCCTCCAACACGGTGCCGACGGTGCCCAACGGGTCGGCCAACTCCCGGTAGGGGCGTCCGGCGACGTGCGCCCGGCCGCTGTCCGGCCGGATGTGCCCGACGAGCGAGCGCATGGTGGTGGTCTTGCCCGCACCGTTGGGGCCGATGAAGCCGACCACGCTGCCGTACTCGGCGGTGAAGCTCAGGCCGTCGACGGCTCTGAGCTTGCCGAACCTCTTCGTCAGCGCCGCTACCTCGATGGCGTACGCACTGGTCATGGCTTTTCTTCTCCTTTCGAAACGGGCGGGCGTTCGTCCCTGCGACGACCCCATCGGGTACGCCCACCGGGCTTGAAGACGGAGAGGATCGTCGCGGTCCACAGCAGGGTGGCGAACAGCCCCATGGCGCCGATCAGCAGCATCCCGGTGGTGCCGGTCTCGATCAGGCCGGGTGCGCTCCGGGCCTCCAGCTCCTCGATCCAGGGGCCCTCGAAGCCCGCGAGGAACGGGAGGGCGAGCGCGATGACCAGCTTGGCCAACACCCACCTGTGCCGGAGCAGACCCCAGGGGGTGCCGAGCGAAACCACGACACCGGTGACGATCGCCAGGAAGGCGCTCGGAATCGCCAGGAAGATGTCGAACCTGCTCAGCATCAGGTAGGCCCCGTGCTGCAACTCGTGGCTGTCGGCCGTCGCCCCGGTGACCGCCAGCAACAGCATCCCCATCGAGATGCCCAGCCAGCCGACCCCGATGCCGACGTGCAGCGTCAGCCAGACCTTGCGCGCCATCCGCCCCAACCGGGGGAAACGCGGCTTCAGGCCGACCACGACCGCCGAGGACAGCGCCATGCCGAGCCACGGCATGTCGTGGGCGAGCAGGAACAGGAACTGCGCCGGTACGAAGAGCAGGTGGAAGACGATCAGCACCGGCCGGATGCGGGCGGCGGGCACGGGGTGCCCGAGCGCGAGCCAGCCGCCGATCGACAGCACCGCGGCAAGCGCGTAGCCGTACGTCCCGGCGGTCGTGAAGAACGGGTGCGGCGGGTCGGGGCGCAGCGCGATCAGGGCACCCGCGGCGACGGCGAAGACACCGAAGACGAGCTGCGTTGTTCGCGGATTGAGACGTGGACTGGCCATGCGCCAACCCTCGCCGGGGCGGGTAGCCCGGGGCGTCGGCGGATCCGATACAACGAATCAGTCTATCGGCGATGATCAACGGGGGTGTCGTACAACTTTCGACCGACGTCTGCGCCTGCCGGTCGGCCCTACGCTGGCACCATCATGACGTCGCGTCTCCTGGCCCAGGTGGTGCGCTGGTTCCGCCGCCGCCCGGTGATCGACGCGGTGGCGGCGGCCGCCATGGCACTGTGCGTGGCGACCGGGGAGTTCGGGGTGGACTTCTTCGGCCCCACCCTCGCCGGCTTCGGCCCCCGTATTCCCCCGCTCTGGCTCGGCATCCCCCTCGGCCTCGCGGTCGGGCTGCTGACCTGGCGGCGGCGACGGGCCCCGGCCGTCCTGCTGGCCGGGTCGCTGGCGGCAAGCGTTCTCGTGTCGGCCCAGCTGACGGTCATGCTCGCGCTCTACACGCTGGCCGAGCGCAGCACGGCGTGGCCGAAGGTCACCGTCAGCCTCCTGGTCTCGGTGGTCCTGGTCGGCACGCCGATCTGGTGGTACGCCGGCGCCGACGGAGCGATCCCGGTCACCGTCGCGGTGTGCGTTGCCCCGGCGCTCCTCGGCCTCTACGTCGGCACCCGGCGCGAGCTGGTCGAACGGATGCGGGAGCGGGCCGAGCGGCTCGAACGCGAACAGCACCAGCGGGTGGCCCAGGCCCGCAGCGACGAACGGGCCCACATCGCCCGCGACATGCACGACGTCGTCGCCCACCGGGTGGCGCTGATCGTGCTGCAGGCCACCGCCCTGGAGTCGGCCAGGGGCGGGGACGCGGTGAGCCGGGGGCGGCAGATCGCAGCGATCGGGCGTGAGGCACTCGCCGAACTGCGCGCCCTGGTCGGAATCCTGCGCGGCGATGACGACGTGCCGCTCGCCCCGCAGCCCGGCCTGGCGGAGCTGGACGCGCTGGTCGAGGATTCCCGTCGGCTCGGCGTCCCGGTCACCCTGGACGTGGAGAACGACACCGGGGTACGCCTACCGCTGCTCGTCGAGCACGCGGTCTACCGCATCGTGCAGGAGTCCCTGACCAACGTGCACAAGCACGCGCCGGGCGCCCGGACCCGGATACGCGTCCGGCAGACGCGGCAGTCGCTTCGGGTGACAATCAGCAACGGTCGCGGACGGCCCGCCACGGCCCCGCCGCTGCCGGTCGGCGGCCACGGGCTCCTCGGCCTCGCCGAACGCGTCCACCTGATCGGCGGGGAGCTCACCTCTGGCCCGACCGAGGACGGGGGATTCCGCCTGCTCGTCGAGGTACCGATCGCACCCGGGAAGGACAATGACGGCACCGACTAGGACGTTGATCGTCGACGACGAGTGGCTGGTGCGCTCGACGCTGCGCACCATCCTCGATGCGGCCCCGGACATCACGGTGGTCGGAGAGGCGTCCGACGGCGCCGAGGCGGTCGACCTCGCGCGGACGCTCCGACCCGATGTCGTCCTCATGGACATCCGCATGCCACGGATCGACGGGCTGACGGCGACCGAGCGGATCGCCCGGCTGGACCGTCCGCCACACGTCGTCGTGCTCACCACCTTCGACCTCGACGAGTACGTGCACACGGCGCTGCGGTACGGCGCCGTCGGCTTCCTGCTGAAGGACGCCCCCGCCGAGGACATGCTCAACGCGGTGCGAAGCGCGGCGCGCGGCGACGCGATGATCTCCCCGCGGGTCACCCGCAGACTGCTTCGGCAGTTCTCCGGTCCGACCTCCGATCGGCGCAGCAACGCCGAACAGCGCCTCGCGGTGCTCACCGAGAGGGAACGGGAAGTCCTGGTCGCCGTCGGCGGCGGCCTGTCCAACACCGCGATCGCGGCCTCGCTCTACCTGAGCGAGGCGACGGTGAAGACCCACATCAGCCGGATCCTGGCCAAGCTGGGCCTGACCAACCGGGTCCAGGCGGCGATCCTCGCCCACCAGGCCGGAGTGCTCGACTGAGGTCCTGACAACGTCGCGCGGGCGCCGGTCGTCCGCTGGTCAGTGCCTTGTCCCGGGTCTGGCGCGCTCAGCGAGCCAGTTCGGCGGCAAGGGGATGGTGTGGAACCACTCGCGCGAAATCTGGCCGTAAAATGGCGCCTTGAGCACCGGCGTTCCCCCACCGAACCGGGCGGCGGCCGCGGAGGCTCGCCGGACGTTCAACCACCAGCCGCCCATCCCCCGGGAGTGAACGATCCGGTTGCCTTGGACGATACCCACGTTACGGTTGGTAGCGGGGATGTTGCTCGTCGTCCACACTCGACCGTGGAAGTAGACGATGGCGTCGATATTGGACCAGGGTTCGCGCTTCGCCGGCCGACCAAAGTCATCCGGGCCCAGGTAGACGCCCTGCTCGTCAATCGCGAAGAGCACCTCCCGCCGCATCGCGCTCAGCACGCGACGACGTCCGCTGGCGAGGAAGATGACCTCGAACAGCACCCCGAGGATGAAGAACAGATAGCGGACGGACAGGTCCTGTAGGCCGATCACGATGGCCGTGACCGGTAACAGGCTGTACAGCGCCAACGTCAGCCCGGTCCGGAGCCGGCTCCGCCGGACCACGTACGCCGAAGCCGGATCCATTCTCATGGCTACAAGATAGCGAGTGCCGCCACGACACCAGCAGGCGCCGAGCATCGAGTGTGGCCCACGGAGGGTGTGCGATCCGGTGCGCCGAAGGGTGCCGCTGCTCCGGGTGCCCGGGGTGCCCACACATCCTTTGCTCTGCACCCGCCGACGCACCAGTTACGGACCGTGCGTGGTGCACCGGCGGGTGCAGAGCAAAGGATAAGGATGCGGTACGAGGGGGTCAGCCCAGCACCTGCTGCCGTCGCTGACCGGGCAACTCGCCGCTGGCGCGGTAGTCCCCCCGTCGGATCCCGCCGGGTTGGATGCTCAGACGGCGGCGGTGCTCGCCACGGCTCCCGGCTGGTGCCGACCGGTCACGCAGTACACGTCGCCGGAATTCGCCCGGTGCGGCAGGTCGCGCAGGTGTGCCGCCATGTCACTGGCGGGCAGCCACCGCTCGAAAGTCATCGACTTGTCGTCGCCCAGCGCGACGTCGAAGCCGTCGAAACCGAGCGTGGTCAGCCGATCGAGACACCGACCGGCAACCGGGCGCGCGATGGTGGTGAACTCGAAGGAGAGCGCCGGCAGCGACCGGCTCAGGCCGGCCAGCACCTCGTCCTCGAAGCCCTCCACGTCGATCTTGGCGAAGGTCGGCACGCCGTACTCGTCGATCAGCGCGTCGACGGTGACCACCGGCACCTCGATGTCGGCATCCCACACCTCGCCCTCCCACCCGCCGGCACCCTTCGCCGCCCGCACGAAGTCGGGCGAGGCGGTCGACACGGTGGGGTTCGTGGAGTTGACGTGCAACCGGGTGCGCCCGGTGCGCGCGCCACACGCCGCTTCGACGAGAGTGACCTGGTCGTCGTCGGCGTAGATCGCCCGCAGGGCGCGCAGACACAGCGGCTGCGGCTCCACGGCGACGACCCGGGCTCCGAGGCGACGGAAACTGCCAATGTGGTCGCCCACATGGGAGCCGATGTCGAAGACGAGATCCCCACTCGTGACGAACCGGGCGTAGAAGGCGTCCATCCGCGCGTCGCGGTCGGCGTCGCCGTAGTAGACGTCCAGCGACCGGTGCAGTGGGGACATCACCGGATCGGTCCGGAGCGCGGCGATCCTGGTGTCGGTGGTAGCCGTCATCTGTGTGGGTCCAGTCCGTGAGAGAGGTGGCCGGTGTTACGGTCCGAAGGCGGTCAGGAAGCGGTCGCGGAAGGCGTCCATCCGCCAGACCGGTGCCTGCGGCCCGGGCTTCAGCCCGTCCTGCCAGCCCCACCCGGAGATCCGGTCCAAGACGGCCCGGTCCCGCGTGATGATCGAGATCGGGACGTCGCGGCTGGCGTTCTCGCCGGTGACGACCGCGGCGGGCTGGTGGTCACCGAGCACGATGAACACGAGATCGTCGTCGCCGTAGGTCTGCACGTAGGAGATGAGCGAGCCCATCGTGTACTCGATGGAGTGCCGGTAGTCCGCCCGGATCTGGGTGGTGCTTCGTCGCCGCTCGTCCGACGCCCCACCGGCGGCACGGAAGACCGATCCGTCGCCCACCGTGGCCCAGTCGACGAACGGCGGGACGGGCGTCCAGGGCGCGTGACTCGACACCAGCGCCAACTCCGTCATCACCGGGGTGCCGTCGTGCCTGGCCTGCTCCAGCCGCCGCCAGCTGGCCAGGGTGTACTGGTCGGGCGGGGTGCCGAAGCTGAACTTCGGGCCACGGTACGCGAGCGTCTTGGCGTTGTAGAACCGGTCGTAGCCGAAGAAGGAGCCCTCTGGCCACGCCCGGGTGACGGCGGGCATGACACCCACGGTCTGCCAGTTCGCCCGCCGGAAGGCGCCGTTGAGGGTCATCCGGTCACTCGCCAGCAGGGTGCGGTGCCGCTGGTCGTTGTCGATCCAGAGGCCGGAGAGCAGGGTGTCGTGCGCGAGCCAACTGCCACCACCGAACGTCGGCGAGGTGAGGAAGCCGCTCTGCGCGGCGAACCCCGCCGCGGCCAGCCGGCTGGTGCCGCCGTCGAGGACCGCACCGACCTGCGGCGCGAACTCCGGGTCCTCGACGGCGTCCCGGCCGTAGCTCTCCACGAAGGCGACGACCACGTTCTTGCCGCGCAGCGCGGTCAACAACTGGTCACCCGGTGTGTCGCCGAACCGGTCGTCCTCGATCAGGGCGCCGAACGTCTCCCGGTCGTCGAGGCGCAGACGCACCTGGAAGCCGTGGCCGTTGGCCAGGGTGGTCGCGGACGTGTCGGCGACCGGAAGACCCGACACCCGCACGTTGAACGCGGCGCAGGCCACCCAGAGGACCACCAGCGCGGCCACGAGCCGCTTCGTCGCGGTGCGGTGCCGGATCGCCAGCCGCCGCAGTCGTCGCACCGACAACGTGACCAGGATGGGCAGGCCCACGACCACCACCGCCAGGGCACTCGCGGCGCCGATGGCGGCGGGCCGACCGTAGGACTCGCTGAGGAAGGCGAACCCCTCGTCGAGCAACGCCCAGTCGAGCACCGGGTCGAACGCCCGGCTGAGCGAGGCGGAGAACCCCAGGTCGAGCAGCTTCAGCAGGCCGAGCAGGCCGAGGGCCACGCCGGCGAGGGTGGCCACCAGCCGGCTCCACCGCGACGGCAGGGCGAGCAGGAGGGCCACGACCAGCAGCGCCTCCAGGGGGATCCGCACGAACGCCGCCGGGGTGAGGCGGCCGAAATCGTACGGCATGGTGAGGACGAACAACACGAGTAGTGCGGCCAGCACGGCCGTCAGCCGGGCGACGATGGCGCGCCTCGCGCGGCCCGCGCCTGCGGTGCCGTCGTCGGCGGTACCACCCGGTGGTCCGTCCCTCATCGCCTCTCGCCTCTGGCTCGGCAGCTCACGTACTCGCGTCAAGAGCGACAACCCGGGCATCCTTCCATGGTCACTGCGGCGTGCGGCGGACCGGCGGCTCAGACACGGGCGACCCCGCCGCGGGCCACGGCGCCCGTCGGGCGGTGGCTGGTCAGGTGGACCATCGTGGCCGGTACGGCCGGGGTGCCGTGGAGCGGGGTGTGGCGGCGGTGCCGGGTCTGCCACAGCCACGTGACATCGCGGCCGAACGACTCGATCAGCAGCGCCAGTGACGCCACCAGCACAAGGGTCGTCAGCGGCCCGGGTAGCGCGTCTCCCATGGCCACCATCAGCACCACGCCCTGGATCGCCGCGACGACCTTGCGCCAGTAGCGCGGCGGCAGGGAACCGCGCATCCAGCCCAGCACCCAGCTCGCGGCGACGAAGACGTAGCGCATCGCGCCGATCGCGAGCACCCAGCCACCCACCGCCGGGGCGACGTGCAGGCAGAGCACCAACACCAGGAAGGAGTCGATCTCCATGTCGAAGCGCGCGCCCAGCTCACTGGTGGTCCCGGTGCGTCGGGCCGTGTACCCGTCCACCGCGTCGAGGGCCAACGCCACGGCGGTCAGGGCGACCATGACCGCGATCGGCGCCGGCCGGGTGAGTGCGTCCGCGGCCAGGGCCGTCACGCCGCCGACGAGGATCGCCCGGCTCAGGGTCACCCGGTCGGCCGGGCTCAGGCCCCGCGCACCCGACCGGGACAGCCCCCGGCCGAGCAGGACGCACAGGCCAACGCCGTACGCCAGGCCGGCCAGCCACCCCGCGGTGCCGAGACCGACGGTCCCGGCGAGCACCGCCAGCACCGCGATCTGCACGAGCAGTCCGAGGACCGGACCGGTTCGAACCGTTGACATCGTGCCTCCGCGACTCTGGTGGGTGCCCTCACCGGGAACACGGAAAATATGACCGATAGGTTCATTCTGAAACGCTGGCGGCACGGCTGGCACGGTGGACGCGGGAGGAGTTGCCTCGGCCGAGGTGTGCCGACAGGGCGCCCCGATGGGCGCCGAGGTCATCGCGTGCCGGCTCCGGGCGTGCCGAGGGCGTGCAGCGCGGCGGCGGTCACCGGATCGGCGGGGAAGAATGCCTCGACGGCCAGCCCGGCGACTGTGACGTCCAGCGGGGTGCCGAAGAGGGTGGTGGTGCTGATGAAGGACAGCTCTCGCTCGCCGTGGCGGTACCGCAGTGGGATGACGACACGCGACCGGTCGTCGCTGGTGGGCGCCACGACGTCGTCGCCACTGGGATAGCCGCGAAGTTCTTCGAGCAGGTCGGACAGGACCGGGTCGGTGGTCGTCGCGGCCTGCTGACGCAGGCGTGCGAGCAGGTGGGCCCGCCAGTCGGGCAGGTTGATGATTCGCGACGCCATGCCGTCGGGGTGCAGGCTGAGCCGCAGCACGTTGATCGGTGGGGTCAGCAGGTGAGGTTCCGCGCCGGCGGTGAACAGGGCGACGGCGGGGTTGGCCTCGACGAGCTGCCAGTGCTGGTCGACGAGTACCGCGGGGTACGGGCTGTGCCCGTCGAGCATCTGCCGTACGGCGGTCCGTAGCGGGGCGAGTTCCGGGTCGCTCAGCTCCTGACTGGGATAGGCGGGGGCGTATCCGCCGGCGAGCAGCACCGTGTTGCGCTCCGCCAGTGGCATGTCGAGCTGCTCCGCCAGCCGCAGGATCAGGTCCGGGCTCGGCCGGGACCGTCCGGTTTCCACGAAGCTCAGATGCCGGGCCGACATCCCGGCCCCGATCGACAGGTCGAGCTGACTCAACCCACGGGCTCGACGCCAGTCGCGCAGCAGTTCCCCCACCGCCCGGCCCGGCCTGGTCCTGGTCGTCACTCCCTGACCCTAGTGACCACAACGGGGTACGCCCTATTACCTGCGACGTAATCGACAGCGAGCGCCGGCACTCGCGATCATTTCCGGCAAGGCCACGACCCGTCCGCAACGAAGGAGAACCATGACCGCGTACGCGCTCGCTCATCTGCGCCGGGCACCGGTCCATGCCGAGGTGCTGGAATACCTGGAGCTCATCGATGCCACTCTGGTGCCCTTCGGTGGCCGGTTCATCGTCCACGGTGGGCCGGTCGAGGCGCTGGAAGGTAGTTGGTCGGGCGACCTGGTCATCGTCGAGTTTCCCGATTCGGCCAGTGCCCGATCCTGGTACCACTCGCCCGCGTACCAGGAGATCAAGCCCCTGCGGACGAGGCACCTCGCGGGCGAGTTGATCATCGTCGAGGGAGTCGACGCCGACCACAGCTCAGCGGAGTTGGCTGCCGCGCTCCGACGGGCCGACGGTTCCTAGCGTCGGGATCAGGGCATCGGCAGGGCGCGGCCCTCGGGGGCGGGCAGGGAACTGGTCCCGGTCGGCGAGCGACCGGGACCAGCGGGTGACGCCTGTCAGGAGGCGGCGATGCCCTCCATGCCGATACCGTTCTCGAACTTCGGCAGGCCCTCCACGGTGGTGACGAGCCTCAGCGAGCCGTCCTTGTTCACCTCGTAGCCCTGCACGTTGCCGGCGGTGGCGTTCTGCACGTACAGGAAGCCGTCTTCGGTGGTCATGTCGATCGACCCGCCGTTGGTGTCGGCGGCGACGTTCTTGACGATCTCGAGCTTGCCGTCGTCGTTGACCAGGTAGGAGCTGATGGTGGAGCTGCCGGCGTTGGCGACGAAGAAGTAGTCGCCGACGCGTTGGATCCAGCACGGCGCCAGCTGACCGTTGGGCACCGACTCGCCGACCTGGTCGAGCGTGCCGTCGTCCTCCAGCTCGAACCGGCTGACCGCGTTGGCGCCCGACTCGGTGACCAGCAGCGAGTCCTCGCTGTCGAAGGTGAAGCCGAACGGGGTGTTCCCCGCGTCGCTGATGACGGGGTTCGAGGCCAGCTCGCCGTGGCGACCGATCTCGTAGCTGAACATCACGTTGGCGCCCTTTGTCGACACCAGGACGAACTCGCTGTCCGGGTCGATCTTGACCTGCGCCGGGGCGGTGCCGAACGCGGGCGGGTTGCCGTTGTGCAGCCCGAGCGACCGGTTGGCGTCCTCGATCCGCGACAGGTGGCCCTTGCGCACCTCGAAGCCCTGTACCGAGCCTTCGCCACCGGCGTTGAGGACGTAGACGAGATCGCCACGGGCCGCGATGCTGACCGGCAGCAGGCCCCCGGACCAGATGACCTGGAGCTTGTGCAGCTTGGTGCCCTCGACACCGAAGACGGTCACGGTGTTGCTGCCGGCGTTGACGGCGAAGAGCAACCCCTTGTGGTAGATCAGGGAGCCCTGCGAGGCGAGCGCGTCGAGCGGCGCGCCGATGGTGAAGCCGCCCAGCCCGCCCGTCTCGTACTCACCCGCCTTGGTGAGACGGCCGTCCTCGTCGCGGTCGTACACCTTGATGGTGTTGCCCTCGGCCTTGTTGGTCTGGACGAAGACCGCGCCCTCGTCGTCGCCGTGGTGGTTGTCACCCCCCTTGCGGTCGTCGTGGTAACCGGGGCCGCCACCGTCGGCGAGAGCCGTTCCGGGGACCGAACCGACGCTGGTCAGACCCGCCAGGAGGGCTGCCGCGAGCGCAACGCTGCGCTTCATCACTGACTCCTTTACGCCCACGAAGGGAGGAATACGAGTTTTCCTCTGCTTCGAAAGCTATCGGAGGATGTAGTCGTGATGGGTACTCTTACCCTAAAGCGGTAATTTTGTACCGTTGTGTCGAATGAGCAGACGTACGCGCCCGGATGGCATATCGCAAAGCGGACGGTGATGGCGCGCAAGGGCCACCGGATGGGATGCTGCACCGGTGATTCGCCGACACGCCGTCCGGCTCGGGCTGGCGATCGCGCTACTCGCCGGCTGCTCCGAGGCGGCGTACCCGCTGCCGGACCGAAACTCGGCTGACGTTCAGGCTGAGGAGGAACGGCTCGTGACGCTCCTGCCCAGCGAGTTGCTGGGCGGACCAGGCACCTGCAAGGTCCGACTGCTCGGGCGCGACGGCTCTTCCTCGTTTGCGTGGGCACACTGCGATGCAGCCCCGGGGGCCGAGGGCGGCTGGAGCGTCTCCGTGCCGGTGCGAGTGGACGGCGATCGCGTAACGCAGCCCGGCGACGGAAGCGAATACTCCGCCAGTGTGCGCCGCATGTTCCCCGAGCGGCTGGCAAGAGTTGTTCTCGACGATCACGGCAAGCTGCGGCCCTGACGGTCTCGGATGGCGACGGCATCGCTGCCGTTTCGCGGATCTGGGGCGCGGCGCGGGGAGGTCCGAGGCCGGCTTTCGCCTCCTACCCAGGGAGGAGGCCCGCTCCGACCGCCGGCCGCAACCGGGGCTCGCGGTCGGACGCTTTCGAACCGACCGGCCACGAGCATCTACAGGCATGACTACCGTGCTGCGTCGGGCGACGCACTGGAACCGCCCACTGATGGTCCTGGTCTCCGTGATGGCGGTGCTCACCGTCATCGCCGCGGTTGGCGTCTTCGCCGACTCGCGCGTCCTCACCGGGGCGCCGATCTGGCTCAAGCCGTTCAAGTTCGGGGTGTCCTTCGTGCTGTACGGCGCGACGCTCGCCTGGATGCTCTCCCTGCTGCCCCGCCGCAGCCGGGCCGTCGAGAGGGCGGTCGTTATCATCGTCGCGGTGGCGGTCGTCGAGAACGCGTGGATCGTCGGTCAGATGCTCCGCGGGGAGACCAGCCACTACAACATCTCCACCCCCCTGAACATCGTGTTGACCGCGTCGACGGGCCTGGCGATCATGTTCCTGTTCTTCGCGCACCTCGTCATCGGGATCGTGGTCCTGATCCAGCGGATTCCCGACCGGGTCGCCGCGACCGCCGTCGGGTGGGGCCTCGGCCTGTCCCTGCTGGGCATGCTCGCGGCGGTGCCGATGGTGCTGCCGACGCAGGACCCGGGGATCGAGGGGATCAGCGGGGCGCACAGCGTCGGTGTGCCCGACGGCGGGCCGGGTTTGCCGATCGTCGGCTGGAGCACCACGGGTGGTGACCTGCGGATCGGGCACTTCGTGGGGTTGCACGCCCTCCAGGCGCTGCCGATCCTGGCGATCCTGCTGACCCGGTTCGCCACCCGGCTGGACGCGCGTACCCGCGTCCGCCTGCTGGTCGTCGCGGGCAGCGCGTACGGCGTACTCATCGTGTTGTTGACCTGGCAGGCGCTGCGCGGGCAGCCGCTGCTGCGCCCGGACGCCGGCACGCTGGCCGCGGTCGCGGCCCTGGTGGTCGCGACGGCGGCCGCCAGCGGGCTGGTGCTGGCCCGCCGACGCCGCCCGGAACTGGCGTTGGCCGCGTGACCGAGACGCTCTTCTCCCTGACGTTCACGGTGGCCGCGCCGTTCTGGGCGCTGATGATCCTGCTGCCGCGCTGGTCGTGGACCGCCCGGATCATCTCCTCGCCGCTGATCGTGCTGCCGGTCGTGGTGATCTACGCCCTGCTGGTGATCCCGGCGTTCGGCGACGTGCTGACGGCCGTGCGGTCACCGACCGTGGACGGGGTGCGTGACCTGCTCGGCACCTCCACCGGAGCGGCGGCGGGCTGGGCGCACATGATCGCGTTCGATCTGTTCGTCGGGCGCTGGGCCTGGTTGGACAGCAGGGAACGGGGGGTGCCGGCGCTGGTGATGGCCCCGGTGCTGCTGCTGACCATCCTGCTCGGACCGCTGGGCCTGGCCGCGTACCTCGCGGTCCGGCCCCGGTGGCGGCGACCGTCGGCTGCCGCCACCGGCGCGCAGCACCTAGGCTGACCACCGTGGGATGGCCGGGGC
This sequence comes from Micromonospora sp. NPDC049101, assembly GCF_040648675.1. Taxonomy (NCBI): domain Bacteria; kingdom Bacillati; phylum Actinomycetota; class Actinomycetes; order Micromonosporales; family Micromonosporaceae; genus Micromonospora; species Micromonospora sp. NPDC049101. The sequence continues at coordinate 384,841 of NZ_JBEZED010000001.1, forward strand.
GACTGTTCGACATGCGGGACACGCTCGTGCGGATGGTGCTGCTCGACCTCAGCGGGATCTGCTACCTGATCTTCGTCCCCCACTCCACCAGGACACCGAACGGGACACAGTGGACCCTCGCGGTGCTCGCGTTCGTGGTGGCGCTCGCGACACACCGTTGGCCGGTGGTCAGCCTGCTGACCCAGGCCGCCCTGCTGGTGGTCGCGATCGGCCTGGTCGACGACTTCACGATCAACCAGGTCGGTGCCAGTTGGGCGCTGCTCGAGGTCACCATGCGGGCACACCGCCCCCGGGTCATCTGGCTGTCCGCCGCGTTGCTGGTCGTGGTCGACCTGATCGACTCGATCGGCGCCCCGGCCAACCAGGTCGCCTCCGGGGTCGTCGGGCTGGCCCTGGAGGTCGGCGTGCCGGTGCTGCTCGGCCTGGTCATCCGCACCAACCGGGAGTTGAGTCGGCAGGCCGTCGAGCGGGCCGTGGCCGAGCAGCGCCAGCACCAGTCGGAGCACCGCGCGGCGCGCGCCGACGAACGCGCCGCCATCGCCCGCGAGCTGCACGACGTCGTCGCGCACCACGTGGCGTCGATGGTCCTGCGGGTCGGCGTGGCCCGGCACGTGCTCACCGACCTGGACCCCCGGGTGGGCGAGGTGTTCGACGACGTGCACGGCACCGGCACCGCGGCGCTGGCGGAGCTGCGCCGGCTGGTCGCGGTGCTGCGCGACCCCGACGGGGTACGCGGTGACGCGGCGCTGACCGCGATCGAACCCTCGGCGCTGCCGGCGGCGATCGGCGCGTCCGTCGACCGGGCCCGCCAGGCCGGTGTCACAGTGGAGGCCGACCTCGATCCGGCGATCGGTTCGCTCGACGCGGTCCGCGGCATGGCGGTGCTGCGACTGACCCAGGAGGCGCTGACCAACGTGGCCAAACACGCGGGGACGTCCGCGTTCGCCCACCTCGTGGTCGCCGTCCGCGACGATGCCGTGCACTGGGAGGTCGCCGACAACGGACACGGTGGGGTGCCGGTGGGCGCGCCGACCGGTGGCGGGCACGGCATCACCGGGATGCGCGAGCGCGTCGAGGTTCTCGGCGGTCGACTGGAGGCCGGCCCGACACCGACGGGGTGGCGGGTGCGCACCGTGCTCCCGGCCCCCGCCGAGCCGCCCGCCCGCCCGGTGCCCCGCGACCGCACGGCCCCCGCCGGTTCGCCCGCGCCGGAGCCGGCGTGATCCGGGTGCTGCTGGTCGACGACCAGCACCTCATCCGAGCCGGGCTGCGCATGCTCTGCGACGCCCAACCTGACATCGAGGTCGTCGGCGAGGCCGACAACGGCCGCGAGGCGATCCCGCTGGCCGGGCGGCTCCTGCCCGACGTCGTCGTCATGGACCTGCGCATGCCCGGAGTCGACGGGATCACCGCGACCAGCCGGATCCTCGCCGACCGCCCCACCACCCGCATCCTGGTGCTGACCACGTTCGGCGACGACGACCACCTCTACCCCGCCCTGACCGCCGGCGCCTGCGGGTTCCTCCTCAAGGACGCGCCGCCGACCGAGCTGCTCGACGGCATCCGCCGGGCCGCCGTCGGTGACAGCCCGTTCAGCCCGGAGGTGCTGCGGCGTCTCGTCCAGCGCGCGGTGCACGCCCGACCCGAGACACCACGGCTGGTGCAGGGTCTGACCGCCCGCGAACGCGACGTCCTGGACCTGGTCGCCGAGGGCCTGTCCAACACCGAGATCGGCGACCGGCTGCACATCGGTGTCACCACGGTGAAGACCCACATCACCAGCCTGATGACCAAGACCGACAGCCCCAACCGGGTACGCCTCGCCCTGTTCGCGCGCGGCGTCTAACGGCCGCACGCGTAGCCCTGCATGCCCCGGGGGTTGGCACCGGCGGCCAGCACGCCCGTCGACGGATCACGGGTCACCGCGCACAGCCGGCCCAGGCTCCATCCGTCGGTGACCCGCACCTCGTGCCCGTACGCCCGCAGGGCCGCCCGCACGCCCTCGTCGAGCCGGTCCTCCACCACCAGGACGCCGGGCTCCATCTCGCGTGGATAGAACGACCCCGGCAGGCTGAGCGTGTGCCAGGCCGGCGCGTCGATCGCCTCCTGCAGTGGCTGACCGGCGACGAGATGCCGCAGCAGGAACGGCAGCTGCCACTGGTCCTGCTGGTCGCCGCCGGGTGTCCCGCAGGCCAGCACCGGCTCCCCGTCGCGGTGCACCATCGTCGGGCTCAGCGTCGTACGCGGCCGACGGCCCGGCGCCAACGACGAGGCGAGCCCCTCCTGAAGCCAGCACATCTGCAACCTGCTGCCCAGCGGGAAGCCGAGGTCGGCAATGGTCGGCGAACTCTGCAACCAGCCACCGCTGGGCGTCGCGGAGATCATGTTGCCCCAGCGGTCGACCACGTCCACGTGGCAGGTGTCGCCACGGGTCACCCCGTCCGCGCGTACGGTCGGCTCCCCCGTCGTCGGGTCCGTCGCGTGCGTACGTCGCGCGGCGTCGGGTCGGGCCTGGGCCGGCAGGCGGGGCCGCAGCCCGTCGGGGCGCCCCGGCCGCACCTGCGCCGACGCGCGATCGCCGATCAGGGCCGCCCGCTGGCGCGCGTACTCCCGGGAGAGCAGCGCTTCGCCCGGCACGTCGTGGCCGTCGCCGTACCAGGCCTCCCGGTCGGCGAAGGCGAGCTTGAGCGCCTCGACCTGGGCGTGCACTCCGGCCGCGGTGTCCGGGTCGTAGGCGCCGGGATCGTCGAGCGCGTCCAGGGTCGCCAACGACTCCAGCAGCACCGGGCCCTGGCCCCAGAAGCCGGTCTTCGCCACCGAGTAGCCGTGCCAGTCGAGGGTGGCGGGCGCCTCCCAGGTCGCCGAGTACGCCGCCAGGTCGTCGCCGGTGACCAGCCCGGCATGTGGCCGTCCGCTGGAGTCCTGGAACGGCTGCCGGCTGAACGTGTCGATCGCCTCGGCCACGAACCCCGTACTCCAGGCGCGGCGCGCGGCCTCGATCTGCGCCTCCCGGTCGGCGCCGGCCGCCCGGCCCGCCTCGACCAGCCGGCGCAGGGTGTCCGCGTACGCCGGGTTGGTGACCAGCTCCCCCGGCGCCGGTGGCCGGCCGCCGCGCAGCCAGAGGGCGGCGGAGGTCGGCCAGTGGTCCTCGAACAGCGACCGGACGGCCGCCACGGTGGCACCGACCTGACCCACCACGGGATGGCCGGCGCCGGCGTAGCCGATGGCCGGCTCCAGCACCTCGGCGAGGGTGCGTGTGCCGTGCTCGCGCAGCAGCAGGAGCCAGGCGTCCACGGCACCGGGTACGGCGGCCGCGAGCGGCCCGGCACCCGGGATGAGATCCATCCCGAGGGACCGGAAGTGCGCGATGGTGGCGCCGGCCGGTGCGGGCCCCTGCCCGCACAGCACCGTCGGCCTGGGGTCCGCCGCGGTGGCCACGATGGCCGGCACCTCGCCGCCCGGCCCGTTGAGGTGCGGCTCGACGACGTGCAGGACGAACCCGGCGGTGACCGCCGCGTCGAAGGCGTTGCCTCCGCGTTCCAGGATGCCCATGGCCGACTGGCTGGCGAGCCAGTGCGTGGAGGAGACCATGCCGAAGGTGCCCCGCAACGTGGGTCGGGTGGTGAACGTCATGAGGACACCTCACTCGCAGCCGCGGTGCGAACGCAAGACCTGCCGGCCGGTGCTCAGTGCGCGGGCCGGGCCCGGCCGCCTCGGACGAGACTGAGCAGGACGACCAGGGCGAGCACCGCCACCACCGCGCCGAAGATCTCGCCGGCGGGACGCAGACCGATGCCCTGGATCAGCAGACCGACCCCGACGGCGGGCACGCCGAGCATGGCGAACAGGATGGCGAAGAAGGTGGACACCGCCTCGGCCCGATGCTGCGGTTCGGTCTTCGTCGTGATCGTCGCGATGCCGTCGCCGACCGCCACCCCGGACGCCACCCCGATGATCGCCGAGCTGACGAGCAGCGTCGCCAGCAGGGCCATCCACATGCTGACCGCGAGCAGACCAGACCCCACGATCAGACCGACGCAGGCGCTGGCCAGCGCGGCGCGCGAGGACAGCACACGGGTCAACAGCTGACCGAACGCGGCACCGGCGAACGCCACGAAGACCACGAGCGCGGCCAGGGTGTGCGAGGTCTCGTGCAGGACCATGCCGAGGAACAGCCCGGTCACCGACGTGAGTACGCCGAGCGCGGCGAAGCCGGCCCCAGCGGTGATCGCCGAGCGGACGAAGGCGCCACGGATGTTCGCCGGGATGCGCAACCGTTGCACCCGCAGCGTCACCGGCGAGCGCTCCCGCACCGTCTCCGGTACGCCGCGCAGGGCGATGATCGCGGCCACCGCCAGGACCAGCACGATCAGCCAGGGCAGCCGGAGCGGGTCGGGTGCCACGTCCGACACGATCCCGGACAGCAGGGTGCCGGTGGCGAGGCCGCCCAGGTTCGCGAAGATCGACACGGTGGCGGCCCGCTTCGGATGCCGTGGGCTGATCAACTCTGCCAACGCCGCGGTCGCCGCACCGATGATCAGCGCGGCGGAGAAGCCGGCGAGGATCCGACCCACGATGATCATCGCCAGGTCCACGGCAGCCAGGAAGACGGCGTCCGCGGCGACAGAGAGCAGCAGCGCGACGAGGATGACCGGGCGGCGGCCGATCTGGTCGGAGAGCCGACCGAAAACCAGCAACCCGACGACCACGCCCAGCGCGTACAGCGCGTAGACCACTGTCACGGTCAACGACGAGAAGCCGAACTCCAGCTCGTAGAGCGGATAGAGCGGAGTCGGCACGGTGGTGCCCACGAGCGTGATCCAGAAGGCGAACGCGACACGCACCGCGCCGGACGCGGACCGCGCCACTGCGCCGTCGGCGCGGCTGGCCTCGGACATGATCAGTCCCCCCGGGCTCGGACCCCTGCGTGCGGGCCGCCGAGTCCCGCACTCTCCCCGCCGCGGCTCCGGTCCCCGCGTCCAGCATGGGTCGTGATCGTGGCGCAGGTGCGGTAACGGCCCGAAACGCCCGCATCGGGTGGCACCCGCCCGGCGGTTGGTCGCCGGCACCGGAGACCCGGCCCGGTGGCCAACCGCCAGGCGGTCGTCCCGCTACGCCGACACGTGCGCCACCCCGGGCCGGCCGCTCTGCACGTAGACGCTGGCCCGCGTCGCGACCGGGGCGCCGGGCACGTCGACGTACGGCACGACGCGGTAGTCGGTGCGCATCTCGCGACGGCCGAGGTGCACCACCTGGTATCCACGCTGGGAGTTGTGGAACTTCATGTGCGGGTTCTCGGCCAGCCAGGTCACCCCGAGCGCGTCCGTGTCCGTGCCGTTGCCGCCCGAGCTGATCGAGGTGCCGAGGAACTCGGTACCGATCGTGCGGGAGGCCGGGTCGGCGAAGTTCAGCTTGAGGTCGGCGGCAACGCTGCGGTGCGCGTCGCCGGTGACGACGAGGAAGTTCTCGACGTTGCGCTTCGCCAGACCGTCGAAGAGCCGCTGCCGGGCCGCCGCGTACCCGTCCCAGGTGTCCATACCGAACGTCTCCGTCGGGCCGTCGGTGTGGTCGGCCTCCATCGCGAAGACCTGGTTGCCGAGGACGTTCCAGCGTGCGCGCGACGCGCCGAGGCCGGCCAACAGCCAGGCCTCCTGCTTGGCGCCGAGGATCTGCCGGTTCGGGTCCCAGCGCAGCGACTGGTCGGTGAGCTGCTGGTCGCGGAACCGCCGGGTGTCGAGCACGTCGAGCTGGAGCAGGTCACCGAACGTCAGGCGGCGGTAGACCTGCATCTCCGGACCCTTGGGCATGGACGAGCGGCGCAGCGGCAGATTCTCGTAGTACGCCTGGTAGGCGGCGGCCCGGCGCAGCCGGAACACCGCCGGGTCCTGGTCCGGCTCGGTGTCCGGCTGCGAGTGGTCACCGGACCAGTTGTTCTCCACGTCGTGGTCGTCCGGGGCGACCACCCAGGGTGCGGCCCGGTGCGCCGCCTGGAGTGCCGGGTCGAGTTTGTACTGCGAGTAGCGGATCCGGTAGTCGGTCAGCGCGAACGTCTCCGCCGCCGGGACGTGCGGGCGACCGATCGTGCCGGCGCCGGCTCCCTCGTAGATGTAGTCACCGAGGTGGACCACCAGGTCCAGGTCCTCCCGGGCCAGGTGCTCGTACGCGGTGAAGAAACCGTCCGTGTACGCCTGGCAGCTCGCGAACGCGAACGTCATCGACTGCAGGCCGGCCCCCGGCCGCGGGGCCGTACGCGTGCGCCCGACCGGGCTGACCTGGCCCGCGACGCGGAACCGGTACCAGTACCCGCGGTCCGGCCGCAGGCCGTGCACCTCGGCGTGCACCGAGTGCGCCCAGTCGCCGGTGGCACGCTCCACGCCGTGGCGCACCACCCGGCGGAACCGCTCGTCCTCGGCCACCTCCCACCGCACCTGCACGGCGCGGTCGGGCATGCCGCCGAACCCGTCGAGGGCGAGCGGGTCCGGTGCCAGACGGGTCCAGAGCACGACGCCGTCGGGCGACGGGTCGCCGGACGCGACACCGAGGGTGAACGCGTAGCCGGGCAGGCTGACGTGGTCGCTCGACGCGCCGCTGCTCGCCGAGGCGGGCTCGGCCGCGAGGAGCGTCGCGCCGGCGGCGACACCTCCGAGGGCGAGGAAGTGACGACGCGGCAGCGTCCGGGGTGAGTGCGACATGGAGGGATACCTTCCGGAAGGCAGACGGTGTTGCCGTGCTTTCCTGATCCCAACTGTCCGACATGACGCCCGCCGGAACACCCCGTGAACAGGGCCGGGGCAATCCGCCGGGAGCCTGCCGGGGGCGAGCCGGACGGCCCGCCCCCGGCTGACCTGCTGCCTACTTCGCCTTCGGCGAGGCGTAGCCGACAATGCTGGTGTTCGACGGGTACCACTTCACGTGGGTGACGCCATCGGATTGGTTCCCACCGACAACGTAGAAGTAGCCCTTGTCCACCGTGTCTGGGTAGTACGAGGTGACGATGGCAACGTGATCCGTCTCGCCGCCGTCATAGTTGATAACCACAGCGTCGCCCTTGCGGGGGATATAGCCGCTACCCCTGGAGTGCCAGGTGCCATTGTTGTTGCCATAGGTGATGAAACTTGATGAGTGCGGCGTGATCCCCGAGTATTCGGCCGTGCCCCAGTAGAAGGCGTACTTCGCGAAGTCCGCGCACCAGGCCCGGGAACGCCAGCTCACCGGCATTGATTGCTTGACACCATCGCTGTACATGGTGCCCGAGGTGGTCTTGGCGGGGCTGCAGGCGGCCGAAGCGTGGCTGGTCCTGCGGTCGTTGTCCGCGTCGGTCCAGAACCCGGTGTAGTAGTTGCAGTTTGCGTTGCCGGCCTCCGATCGGCGGACCGAAACCGTTGAGCTGGTGGAGGTGTACTGCTCCCAGGCGATGTTGCCCACGTCGATGCCGAGCTGGGTGTCACCGGCGGCGTAAGCCGTGCCCGTGCCAATGAACGTGGCGGACGCCGCCGCGACTGCGGCAACCAGTGCCGCACGAATTGCTTTTCTCACGGATGTCTCCTGTATGAAGTGTCCAACGGGTGATGGTGGCCGGTTCAGAACCGGTAGCCGCATGCGCGGTGGGTGTGGGCATCGCTGGTGCGGACCTTGAGGCAGACGCCGATCCCGTGGGAGCCGCGCCCCTCCTCCGTCAGGACCGTCCAAAGTCTTCGCCGCGTCGCTTTCATCAGTGCCCTTTCCGGAAGGTTGTCTGTGCGATCAAGGCTTACCTGGACGATCACGTCCGGCAATGGGTCGCTCCAGTCCCGGACAGGCGGAGCACTGTCCGGGCAGGCCAGGAGCTTGTCCGGCCTGCCCGTCCGGACGGTGCCGCTAACGCAGATTGATCTCGGTGGTCACCTCGGGCAGTATGGAGACCCATGGATGCGGAAAGTGTTCGGCCGGACGCAGTTCGTGACAAGGCCGAGTTCGTGCAGCTCCTGCGGCTGATGAAAGATCAGTCGGGGTACACGTTCCGGCAGCTCGAGCACCGGGCGGCAAGCCACGGCGAGGTTCTGGCCCGCAGCACCGTAGCGGACATGTTGGGTCGGCCGGGCCTGCCTCGCGCGGAATTGCTGGCGGCCTTTGTTCGTGCGTGCACGGGGGACGACAACCAGGTTGCCGCCTGGTTGGCCACCCTCAATCGGTTGGTCAACGAAGCCGACGCGGCGAACGGGAATGAGGCACCGCCCGGGCAATCGGCTCAGGTCACCGATCAGCATGCTCCCGAGCGGGCCCGCGCCGTCCTCTGGCGTACTTTGGTCAGGGCCGCCGCAGGTGTGACCGTGGCGGCGCTGCTCGCAGTGGGCGGTTGGCTGTTGGTCCGCGACACCGGAGAGTCGCCGCGTGCCCGGGAAGCTGGCCCGGCGCCCAAGAGCCGGCTGGCGCTGCCCGCCGGTGGCAGTGTCGTCCGCATCCACCCCGCGCGGACACCGGCGCTCTGCCTGACCGAGGGGCGGGAGCACACCGGACGCTACGACGGGGCCGTCGCGGTGCAACGATCGTGCGAGGACGCCGAGCCGCCCAGGACGCTACTCGTGCCGGTCGACGGAGATCGCTTCCAGATCAAGTGGAGCCACCCGCAGCACGGAGTGGGTTGCCTGACCGTGCTGGCCAGCGGCTCCGCGGCGGGCATGCTCGAACCCTGGAATGACTGCGCAGCCGGTGGGCCAACGCAATTGTTCCGGGTCGAGTCGGTCGCCGCTCCGCTGGAGGGTTACCGGCTCCGGCCCGTGCACAGCGAGCTCTGTCTCGGCATTCGTGGCGGCGAGACGGTCAGTGGTGCCGAACTCGTGCAGGAGCCGTGCACAGGCGAGGGCGATCAGACGTTCCGCGTTGACGTCGTGGCGTCCGCTTCCTGAACCGGCGGGTGGGATATACGCCGGGCTCGCTGGCGGTGGCCGATCATCGTGTTCTGACCCGGAGACGACAACGACCCCGCGGCCGTGCGGTCAGGTCGCCGGGCCGCTCTCCCGACGCCCGGGATCCCGAGGGTGGTATTCGGGACGGAGCTTCGCACTGGCGAACGCCCCCTTGACCGCCGCCGAGAGCGCCGCCATGTCGTACGCGCCGTGGTGCCGCCGGCCGTTGATGAAGAACGTCGGGGTGCCGGTGACACCGCTGAGGTCGGCGGAGTCCACGTCCTCGGCGACCCGGTCGACGCCCATCCGCTTCACCATGTGCTCCCGGAACTCATCGAGGTCCAGGCCCAACTGTTCGGCGTAGCCGAGCACCTCGGTGGGGTCGAGGGCGTCCTGGTGTGCGAGCAGCAGGTCGTGCATCTCCCAGAACGCGCCCTGCGCCCCCGCCGCCTCGGCGGCCTCCGCGGCGAGTTGGGCATGGGAGTGGACGTCGGTGAGCGGCAGGTGCCGCCAGACGTACCGGACGTTGGCGAAGTCGGCGAGCAGTTCCCGGACCACCGGCTCGGCCTGACCGCAGTAGGGACACTCGAAGTCGCCGTACTCCACGACCGTCACCGGTGCCTCGACCGGCCCGCGCATGTGGTCGCGCCGCTCGTCGACCGGCAGCATCAGGTCGACGATCCCCTCGGTGACGCCCAGCAGCGCCCGGGTACGCCGTGCCGGCGACATCCGCCCGGCCGAGCGGAACACCAGCCAGGTGACGAGGGACGCGCCGAGGGTCGCGACGAGGATGCCGAGTTTCGCCTCGTCCAGGGCGGGGCCGCTGAGGGCGTGGGTGGCGATCAGGAGGGCAACGGTGAACCCGATGCCGGAGACCGTGCCGACCCCCGCGACGGCGAGCCAGCCCACCGGCGGCCGGAACCGGTTGCCGGTCAGCCGGGCCACCAGCCACGAGGTGGCCACGATCCCGGCCGGCTTGCCGACGACGTACGCGACCACGACGCCGAGCGTGACCGGCGAGGTCACGGCCCGGGCCAGCAGCTCACCGTCGACGACGATTCCGGCGTTCGCCAGTGCGAAGAGCGGCACGACCACGTAACTCGCCCACGGATGGTAGAGAGTTTGCAGCCGATCGTTCGGCGACACCGCCGAGGTGAGCCCGGCCCGGGCCATCCGGGCGAGCTGCGGGGTGGGCTGTTCCCGGAAGAGACGGAACTGGTCGCTCGCCCGCTGCAGGTCGTCGCGACCGGGGACGTAGGCGTAGGTCAGCAACCCCATCACCAGACCCACCGCGACCGGGTCGACACCGGATTTCGAGACGGCGACCCAGGCCGCCACCCCCAGCAGCGCGTAGACCGGCCCGAGTCGCACACCGCAGCCCCGCACCAGCAGGACGAGGGCGAAGATTCCCACCGCGACCAGCAGCGCCATCGGCGACGGATGCTTCGGGTAGGCGATCGCCAACACCGCGATCGCCAGCAGGTCGTCGACGACGGAGACGGTCAGCAGGAAACCCCGCAGCCGATCGGAGAAACGCGGCCCGAAGACGGCCAGCGCACCGAGCGCGAGCGCCGTGTCCGTGGCCATCACCACACCCCAACCCGCGGCGGTGCCACGTCCGGCGTTGATCGCGAGATAGATCGCGATCGGCAGGAGCATGCCGCCGAAGCCGGCCAGCATCGGCAACGCCAGGCGACGGCGCTCCCGCAGCTCGCCAATGTCGAACTCGCGGCGCAACTCCAACCCGGCCACCAGGAAGAAGAAGGTCATCAGGCCGCTGTTGACCCAGGTCCGCAGGTCGTGCGACACCGGCCAGTCGCCAAGCTGGACCGAGAACGACGTGCCCCAGACCGACTCGTACGACCGGACGTGCAGGTTGGCCCACGCGAGAGCCACCACCGCGGCGACCAGCACCACGCGGGCACCGCCGGTCTCGGTACGCAGGAACGCGCGCAGCGGAGCGTTGAACCTCCCCTCCCAGGCGGTCCGGCTGCTCCACCCCCGCAGTGGTCTGCTGCTCGTCACGGGGACAATCCTTGTCGAGCTGATCGGCACGCGGTTCGGATTCGCGTACGCCGTGCCTGTTGCGTCGATCTTGCACGGAGGGCGGCCCGTCCTCGTCGACCACCCTGAGGGGCACGCACGCAGCGCCACCGGTTGGTAGCGTGCCGGTGATGTCGCCGGTTCCTGGGGAGGGTCGACATGTGGGTGGACGACGCCGCGCTCGACACGGCCGAAGGCCGACTTGACGAGTGGGAATCATCGCTCGCCGCGCGGGCGGAACGAGCCAGGACCCTGTCGGCGACGATGCGGGAGCTGACCGGCACCGCCCGCAACGCCGATCGCACTGTCCACGTCACCGTCGACTCGACCGGCCTGCTCATCGACCTGCGGCTCGACGAGCTCAGCCGGCAGCAACCCGCGGCGCGCACCGCTCGGCAGATCCTGGAGACCACCACCGCCGCGCGCGCCGACCTGCTCCGACAGGTCAGCGACGCAGCCACGGAGTCACTGGGCGACGACGCGAGCACCCGGGCGATCATCGACTCGTACCGCAGCCGGCTCCTCCCCGACCAGGGATCAGACGATGCCCGCCGGTGACGGCATCGAGGTCGACCCGGACGACCTCACCGCCCACGCCGCACGTCTCGATCGCTGTGCCAGCAGCCTCGACACCGCCCAGCAGGCCGGCCAGCACGTCCGGTTGGGCACCGACGCCTACGGGCAGCTCTGCGCGATGATGCCGGTGCTGCTCGACGGCCTGCAGCGCACCCTGGTCGACGGCATCGGCTCCGCCGCCGGGTCCGTGCGGGACACCGCCGGGAGGCTGCGGACCAGCGCGGACCGCTACCGACACTCGGACGCCCACGCCAGGCAACTGCTCGACGGGGTGCGGCAGCAGCGGTGACGTCCAATCCACTCGTCGCCGCCGCTGCGGACACCCCACCCAGCGCCTGGGCGGGGGTGTGGATCTGCGAGGACATCGAACTCATCGCGCAGGGCGTCCGCAACGGCAGTTGGGTAGACGGCAGCCTCGGCATCGTGAGCGCGAGCCTGGACGCCCTCGCCTTCGTCTCCGACCCGGTCGGCGCCCTGCTCCAGTACGGGATTGCCTGGCTCATCGAACACGTCAAGCCCCTCAGCGAGGCACTGGACTGGCTCGCCGGCGACCCCGCGCAGATCACCGCACACGCCCAGACCTGGCGCAACGTCGCCGCCTCCCTCCGCGACGAAGCCGCCGAACTGGCCCGCACCGTCCGCACCGACGTCGCCGGCTGGGGCGGAAGTGCCGGCCCCGCCTACCGGGGCTGGGCCGCCGAACAACAACAGGCCGTCACCGGCCTCGCCCAGGGCGCCGACACCATGGCCGCGATCACCGAAGGCGCCGCCGGCCTGGTGGCCGCCGTCCGGCTCCTGGTCCGCGACGCCATCGCCACCTGCGTGTCCCGCCTCATCGTGTACGCGGGCGAACTCGTCATCACCGGTGGACTGGCCGCGCCGCTGGTGGTGGAGCAGGTGACGACGTTGGTCGCGTCGTGGGGGGCGCGGATCGCGCGGCTGCTGCGCGGGCTGCTGGCCAGCCTGCGGCGGCTCATTCCGGAGATGCGCCGGCTCGGCGACCTCATCGAGAAACTCAAGCAGGCGTTGGGGCGACTCCAGCAAGGTGAGTCGCCGCCGAGCCGGCACGCGCCAGAACCTGAGCCACCTCGCGAGACCCCAGGCCATACGGTTACGGAGCAGCAACGAGTCCACGATCTCGGCATGGATCCGGCCACCGGGAGATTTCGTCCGGGCGAGGCGGAGACGGCGGCCCGGTTGGAGCAGGAAGTGGGCGTGCGGCTGCAGCGCGCTCCGGCGGACTCCTCTGCCGACTGGGTCGATGACGCCGGGCGGACCTACGATGCGGTGGGCAACTTTCCGGCCCAGTTCTTTGACCGCCAGTGGCCGCAACTGCAGTATCAGATTGAGCGACATCTAGACAAAGCAGACCTGGTGCCGGTGGACGTCGTGCAGTTCAACCCGGAACAGGTAGCCCGTATCGAGCAGTTCATTACGGACCGGAACCTCGGTCCACGAGTATTCATCGTAGGGAAATAATGGCTGGCCTCATTGTGCTGAAACCCGGTGTCGACTGGACCGCGACCGGAGGACTGTTCGACTGGACGCTCGAGTTCGTGATCTCCCGCCTCTCGGACCGGCAGACCGCCAACCACCTGCAGGAGATCGTCGACAACAATCTCGGCTCATTGTGGATCGACGAGTTACCCGCTGCAGCGCAGCAGGAGATCGTCAGCCACCTGCGCAACGGACTCGTGACGGCTGGCGAGCGACAACTGCCGGAAACCGAGCACAAGATCGCCGTCATCCAGCATCTTCAGGAGCTGGTCAACGCGACCTACTCAGCCGGTTTTCCGGAATCGAGTGACCCCGGCAGTCAATGATGTCGCGTTGGTGGGGCAACCATCGGAGGATGCGGACATGGGAATGATGGTGACCGCGCGACGTGTCGAGGCGGCTGCGGACGAGATCCGATACGAGTTCGGTTTGGGCGGCAAGTTCGACCGGATCCTGACAATCGATCCACGCACCCTCGGCACCCAGATCGATGATGGCGATGTCGATTCCGCCGCCGGTGCTATCACGGCAAAGATCGTGAAGGCTTGGCGGTCCAGCGGCGAGTTCCCGACAAGGATGCTGTTCGCAAGCTGACGTCAGCCGGACCGTCAGGCGCTGGTGAGGCGGCCGTCCTGGTCGACGCGGAGGCGACCGCTGGTCACGGCGACCTGCAACCCGTACCGGAGTAGCTTGTCGATCTTTTCGGTGCGTCGGCGGTAGCCGAGCCGCTCCAGGCCGGCGCGCAGCAGCCGCTCCTCGTCCATGCCCGGTACGCCCTCCAGCGCGTGCACGAGAGCGTTGGCCACCTCCTCCGGTGGCACCTCCTCGAACGCGCGGTCGTTGCTCGCCTGAGTGACCCGGTACGCGCGGTACGTCTGCGGATCGACGCCCTCGGGCCAGGCGTACCGGCTCACGGTCGGGTGCGTGTGCAGTCGCCGGGGGTCGACGAGCGCGAGTACGGCGATACGTCTGTCCTCCCGGGTCCGGAGGAAGCCGAACCGCGCGAGGGCGAGGCGTGCGAGCCGGTGCTGCTCGATGGGCCCCTCTGCCTCGATGATCTCGCGGAGTGCGGTCCGCATCAGCTCACGTACCCGTTGGTCGGTGGCCAGGAGGTCAAGGTCGGCCTGGTCTCCGAGCGAGGTTGGCAGGTACGCGACGAATGGGGTTGCGGTGCTGGTGTCGGCGGCGCCCGGCGTGACCTGCACCGCGGCGAGCGCGGTGACGGGTGGCGCCGACACGCCCGGGAGGGGCTCCTCGTCCGCCGCGAGACGCGGTTGCGGCAACTCGGCGGCCGGTGTCGAGGGTTGCTGCTCCACGTCCGTGACGGAGCGCGGCCGCGGCAGCTCGATGCCCTGCGCGACCGCCGACGAGCCGAGGTCCGGCTGGTCGGTCGCGAGGGCGTCGGCCTGGGTGAGCGCTTCGTCGACCCGGTCGAGCAGCGCCGACCGGTCGCGGATCCACGCCGGCAACCAGAACCGCACAACCTGCGGCCACCCCATGATCGAGCGGAGGAGCGCGGGCGCCGAGTCCCGGTCGGCCACCGTGGGGCGGGCACTCCAGTCCGGGCCGTCGAGCATGACGGCCACCTGCCAGCGTGGTGCGCCTGGTCTGCGTACGGCGATGTCGACTGTGAAGTCGGAGAGGCCGTGCGAGGTGCGGACCTCGTGGCCGCGCTCGCGCAGGGCCGCCGCCACCTCCTCGCGGATCCGACTGCGCCGCTGGGTGCGGTCGGTGGTGAGGTCGCCCAGGCGGTCCGCGCCGGCGGCGGCCATCTCGCAGTACGCCCGCAGGTGCTGGGTGCCCAGCGCGGACGTGCGGGACAGGTCGATGTCGGACGGGTCGAAGGAGGAGTAGAGGACGACCTGACGGCGGGCACGGGTGATGGCCACGTTGAGCCGCCGCTCGCCGCCGGCCTGGCTGAGCGGCCCGAAGTTCAGCGGAAGCTGGCCGGTCTCCGGGTTGGTGGAGAAGGCCAGCGAGAACAGGACGACGTCGCGCTCGTCGCCCTGCACGTTCTCCAGGTTCTTCACGAAGATCGGCTCCGGCACCGCGCCGGAGAGGTGCTCGCGGATGATCGGATCGGTGCTCTCCTCCAGCAGGTTGAGGATGAGGTCCCGCTGCTGGATGTTGAAGGTGACCACGCCGACGGACTGGGTGGCGGTCGCCGGGTCGTGCAACCGCCGGGTGATGTCCGCGAGGATCGCCCGCGCCTCGACCTCGTTGGTCCGGGACCCACCCCGGTCGTACTGGCCGTCGACCCGCCGCCAGGTGACCCCGGCGGAGCTGGCGGCGCCGGGCGACGGGAGGCTGGACAGCTTGTTGTCGTAGTAGTAGCGGTTGGAGAAAGCGATCAGTGTCTCGTCGTGGCTGCGGTAGTGCCAGGACAGCCACCGTTGCGGCAACCCCGACTCGACGGTCTCGCTGAGAATGCTCTCCAGGTCCTCCAGCACCGGCCCGTCGCCCTCGTCGACCTCGTCGACGGCGTGGCTGGCCTGCATGATGCTGCTCGGCGGCATCTGCCGGGAGTCGCCGACCACCACCACGGCGCTGCCCCTGCCCATCGCGCCGATCGCCTCGGCCACCCGGATCTGCGACGCCTCGTCGAAGATGACCAGGTCGAAGCGCTGGCTCCCCGGTGCCAGGAAGTTCGCCGCGGACGCGGGGCTGACCAGCACACACGGGGTCAGCGCCAGCACCGCGTCCGGGTACTGCTCGAACAGCTCCCGGAAGGACCGCCCACCCCGCTTGCGGCGCAGCTCCGCCGCGAAGTCCGCGAAGCGGCCCCGCCGGTCGGTCGGGCTGAAGGGGCGGCGGCGCACCAGCACCGACGGCAACTGTGTCGGCAGCGCGGCCCGCAGCTCGCCGGCCGCCGCCTCGAACTGGCTGATCTCGTCGTCGTGCAGCTCCGGGTCGAAGTACTGCAGGCCGCCGGCCCGTACCCGTTCGGCGAGGGACGCCGTCGCGACTGACCGCCGGTAGACCTCCTCGGCGAGGTGCGCGGGCACCTCGACGCGCAGCAGCTGGTCCCGAAAGTCGGTGAGACCGGCGGAGGTGAGCACGTCGGCGTGCGTCAGGACGGTCGCCCAGCGGCGCAGCGGGAACAACTCCTCGCTTTGCAACTCGTGCAGCCAGGTCGCGCCGTCGCGCTGCCAGGCGTCGGTCCAGTGCGAACCGGCGGCCCACAGGGTCAGCTCGGCCGCACCGGAGCGCAGCACGCCGCGCCAGGCCCGCCACCGCGAGGCGAACCGGTCGAGCATCCCCGCGTCGACGTCGGTGAACCGGCCGTGGAACAGCTCCCAGGCCCGCGGGTGCCGGGCCAGGAGCGTCCGGCCGACGTAGGTCGCCTCGACCGCCTCGGTCAACCGCTCCGGTGCGTGGGGGTCGGTGGGCTGCCACCGCGACAGCAGCAGTCCGCCGACAGCGACAACCTGCTGGTGGAGGGCCGCCGCCTGGGCCTGGGCGGCCACCAGCCGACCGGTGGTCACCTCCACCCGCTCGGCGTCGAGGGTCGCACCGGCAACCAGGTGTACGGCCAGCCGGTCCACGATGGCCTGCCACCGCTTGCGTTTGCCGAACAGCCTCCTGGCCACCTCCTGCGCCTCGGCGTGCCAGCCGGCCAACTCCGCACGGGCGAACACGTCCGGCCGGAAGGTGGCCAACTCATCGGCGAAGCCCTGCCGGAACGCCGCCAGGTCCGACTGGAGCCGGGCCACCGCCTCATCCCACCGCCGGTCGCTGGCGCGCAGGGTGGTCTGCCGGTCCGGCAGCAGTCCGCGTACGGCGAGCCAGGCGCCCGCCTGCAGCTCGCTCACCGTCTCCGGGGCGGGCAGCGTCCGCAGCAACTCCACCAGGTGCGGGTGGGCGGCGAGGTCGGCACGGAGGCGTTCGAGCTCGGCGGCGATCTCGGTGACCGCGGCGCCGTGCAACCCGTCGAGGGTACGGCAGCCGCTGAGCGCCCACGGGTGCGCGGCCCGGAGTCGGGCCGACCGTGCGGCCGCCGGGAACTCCCGCAGGGTCGTCTCCACCTGCGCGCGTGCCGGGGCGGGTGCGTGCAGGTGAGCCACCGGGATCGGGGCGACGGGGCCGTCGGAGTACGCCAGGGTCTGCTCGTAGGACGACCAGAGTGACATCCCGGCGGGGTTGGTGGTGTGCACCTGGGCCGGGTACTCGGTCAGCGGGGCGAGCCGCGTCCGGTAGGCCGTCTCGACGGCCGTCCACATGCCGTCGCCGCCGCGGTCGTGCTGGTCGAGCGCGTCGCGCAGCTGCTGGCGGATCGCGTTGAGGGACTGCTTGCGCCCGTGCAGGTCGAGCGCGAACGGCCCGAGGCCGACCTGCTTGAGGCGGCGCTTCACCACCTCCAGGGCGGCCTGCTTCTCGGCGACGAACAGCACCGACCGGCCCGCGCCGACCGCCCGGGCGATCATGTTGGTGATGGTCTGGGACTTGCCGGTGCCCGGCGGGCCCTCCAGGACGAAGGAGTGGCCCCGTTCGGCGCGCACGATGGCCTGCATCTGCGACCCGTCGGCGGGAATGGGCAGGTGCAGGACGGCCTCGTCGACAGCGATCTCGACGTCGTGCTCCGGGCGGGCGGGATCGTCGAACGTGGCGCCGGAGGACTCGACCAGGTGCCGGACGACCGGGTTCTCCATGAAGCGGGGCCAGTGGTCGGTGAGGTCCCGCCACATCTGGAAGGTGGAGAACTGCAACAGCCGAAGGCTGGCGGTCTGGTCGATGCGGTAGTTGAGCCGGTTGTCGAGCAGCCCGGTGTTGATCGCCGCGAGGGTCTTGGCGATGTCGATGCCGTGCTCGTCGAGGACCGGCCACTCCAGCTCCGGGATGCGGACGTTGTGCTTGACCCGCAACCACTCGACCAGGCAGTGGTTCGGGCTGGCGGCCTCGGTGCCGTCGATCACCATCGCGTACGGGCGACGACCGGTGCCGCCCTCGATTCGCACCGGCAGGAGGAACAGCGGCGCGTACGCCTCTCCCCCGGTCGCCTTCGTGTGCACCAGGGTGCCGATGGTCAGGTAGAGGTAGTTGCTGCCGGTCTCCTGCTCCATCGTGCGTGCCTCGCGCTGCAGCGCGCGCATCGCGGTCTTGTAGCGGGCGTCGGTGACCGCGCCGTAGACCCGCCGGTCGGTACGCAACTCCCGGGTCAGGATCTCGGCGTCGAGGTCCTGCGCCCGGCGTGTCCCGGCCAGCTCGTGCACGTGACTGATGTCGTCCTGCGGGATGACCTGCACCTGACGACCATCGTGGATCAGGTCGTCGAGCAGGGCCAGCGCACCCGCCGGCACGTGCAGGTCCAGCCCACGGCCACGCCTCGGCAGGTTGAGCAGCGGGTTACGCAGGCTCAGGTCCAGCAGCGACTTCTTCCACTGCTGCACGCGCGCCGGCGACCCGTCGGACCGCTGCGGCACCTCCTCACCCTCGTCGGCGAGCTGACGCAGCTTCGCGGCGGCAACACCGGGCGGAAGATCGAGGGACGCTGTCGTCTCTGGCGTCGCCTCGGCGCCTGTCTTTGGCGTCGCCTCGGCGCCTGTCTTTGGCGTCGCCTCGGCGTCAACCGCGGCGGGCGCGATCAGTTCGTCGGACGACGGCAGCGGGCGGATCCCCGAGCGGTGGGCCAGGTGCACGTCGACGACGCCCTGCATGCGTTCGCCGTCGCCGCGGAAGTGGGCGAGCCCGACGCGTACCGCCTCGGTAAAGGTCGCCGACTGCGCGCCCGGCCCGATGCGGGTCAGCTCGACCGGCACGGCCCGGCCCGAGTCCACCATGGAGATCAGCAGGTTGGTCTCGGTCACCGCGGCCGAGCCCAGCCGTTCCTCCTCCAGCAGGAAGCCACCGAAGGCATGGCCCGCGCTGATGAAGATGAGCGGGTGCAGCCCCGCCGCCTCAAGACACGCGGCGTACGTGACGGACAGGTCGAGGCAGTTGCCGAGCCGCCCATCGAGCACCGCGGCTGTCGTCCGTACCTTCTGGCCGGTGTTCTCGAAGGACGCCGGCAGGGTCTGGTAGGTGATCTCACGTTGGCGCAGCGCCTCGTAGACGGCGCCGGCGATCAGCGCCGCCCGCTCCGAACCCTCCTGGTAGCCCTGCAACGAGCCGGAGCCGGTCCTCGCGAGCAGGAGCTGGGCGGCTGCCCGCAGGACCGCCTCCACCGCCCGGGTGTTCGGTTGCACGAAGGCCGCCAGGCTGTCGTACAGGGCGGGGCTGTTGAACCACTCGTTGTGCGCCAACACCCGCGACGGGGCAACCAGCCGCAGTGTCTGCTCCTGCGCCTGCACCCGGAGGGTGTAGTCGACCGGGAACGCCTCGTCGGTGCGGTACAGCAGCACACGGTCGGGCGTGAAGTCGCGGAAGTCGTCCCAACTCGTGCTCGCCCCGGGCCGCAACGGCGCGGCGAGGGTACGGGTCCACGGCTCGGTCAGCGCACCGTCCGGGCCCCGCAGTTCCAGCGTCAGCGTGACATCGGTCAGCGGCACCGCGCCTCGGTTGACGAGCGTGAGGTGACGGACGAGCGGCACCCGGTTGTGCACCAGGGCCGCGTTGATCGCCGGCTGCACGAGCAACCCGACGTCGAGCTGGTCGTCGGCGGCGGTGAACTGCGCGAAGACGCTGTCGGACATGGGCGTTTCTCCAGGTGGGGAGACCGTGGAGAGCCAGCCTAGCGGTCGACCAACCTGTGTAGAGCGCCCAGGCACTCCGCCTCCCTCATCGGCGCAAGCGGCGGGTGCAGTCGCCGTCGTGGCCGTCGCGCAGGAGGCAGCGCCGACCGCCAGGCAGCCGTAGGTCGCAGAAGACCCGGTGGCGGAGGAACTGCTGATCCTCCTCGGAGACGGTGGTCTCCCCCGGATCCGCCATCGGCAGCACCAGCAGCCAGCGACCGATGACCCGGGCCAGGCGTTGCGCGGCGGGCAGGTCGGTGGCGACAACGGCAGGTGGATGACGTACCGCTGGCTCATCGGGCCGGGCCCCGCTCGTTGCGGGCGTCGGCCTGATCGGCCTGCCCGCGACGCAGGCCGGCCTTGATCCGGGCGGTCTCGCGTCGGCTCTCGGCGAGAGCGGCGTAGACGGCGGCCATGTCGACGGCGACCCGGTCGAGGAAGGCGTAGACGTCGTCGGGGTTCAGACCGCGACGCCCGAGCCGGGTCGGTGGGAACCGGCGCTCGCGCACCTGCCACGGCAGCAGACCGGTGTACGCGGTGGAGCGGTGGGTCATGCCCCTGGTCGGTGACCCTGGTCGCTGGTTTCTGGGGTTCATGTCTGCCTGCCTTCCGGATGCGGAGGGGCGAGGGGTGCTCGGGAAGCACGGCGGCCGTTCGGGGGGACCGGCCGAGCGCCGTGCTGTGATCAGCCTGCGACAGTCCGCAGTCGAAACGCAACGTTCTAAACCGCAATTTCGCTGTTGTGCATTGACTTTCTTTGCTGAAACCCGTAGAAGTTGCAGGAGCAAGTCACGCAGCGTTGCGTCATGGAACCAGGGAGTGTACGGATGCCCGACGACATCGGATCGACAGTGCCGCGCCGGCAACTCGGCCGGCTGCTGCGACAGTTCCGCAACGAGGCCGGGGTGACGCTCGACGCCGCCGCCGAAGCCCTGGAGTACAGCCGGCAGAAGATCTGGCGCCTCGAATGCGGCCAGGGATCGGTCCGGGTGCTCGACGTCAAGGCCATGTGCGAGCTGTACGGAGTGTCGCCCGAGATGACCGAGGCGATGCGCGGGCTGGCCGTGGAGACGAAGTCGAAGGGCTGGTGGCACGCGTACGGCGACGCCGTGCCGAACTGGTTCGAGCTGTACGTGGGGCTGGAGTCCGCCGCCGCCCGCCTCCGTCGTTACGACGAGTCGCTCATCCCGGGGCTCCTGCAGACCAAGGAGTACGCCCACGCGCTCTATCGCCTCGGTGGGATGCTGAGCGAGGAGGATCGGGAGCGGGCGGTACAGGTCCGACTTCAACGGCAGGCATTGCTCTTTCGACGATTGCCGGCAGCTCCCAGGCTTGAGTCCGTGCTGTCTGAGGCGGTACTCCGCCGTGGCGTTGGCGGCTCGCCGGTCATGACCGAGCAGCTCGCACACCTCGCCAAGCTGTCCGAGCTACCGAACGTCAGCGTCAGGGTGCTGCCACTGTCGGTCGGCCCACAGCCCGGCGCGGTTGCGGGATCCTTCGTGATCCTCGACTTCCCGACGACCAAGGGAGGCCGTGCCGCGCCGGAGCCGTCAGTGGTCTACAGCGAGTCGTTGACCGGGGCGCTCTACCTCGACAAGCCCGACGAGTTGGCCGCCTACGAGCGCGTCTGGCGAGGCCTGGATGCGCTGGCCCTCGGCGAGGCAGAATCGACTGACATGATCAAGCGGATCGTTGGGGAGATGCGGCATGACTGACCTGACCGGCGCCATCTGGCGCAAGAGCACCCACAGTGGAGACAACGGCGGCGACTGCGTCGAGGTTGCCGACAACCTCCCCGGCATCATCGCCGTGCGCGATTCAAAGCACGCCGCAGGACCGCAGCTCACCTTCACCGTGCAGGCGTGGGCCGACTTCGTCGGGGCCACCAAATGCGGGGAAGGCGTTAGTTCGGACTCAGCGGGCATCGCCGGCGCACAGGGGTAAGGATCAAGACGGTGAGTTGGCCGCTGTCCATCAATCCGACTGCGACTCACGATCCGTTTGGATCCAGCTCCACACTGATGCATGGCCTGCTCGGACGGCACGCCACATGAAAACCGGTGACGGCCAGACGTCACCTCAATCGGAGGTGCATGCGCCCGACGGCTTTCCCCCCTCGTTGCAGCCGCTGTTGGCGAGGATCGCCGACCGTCCAGCCACCCGCCAGCATCAGGAGGTTCGCGACATCCAAGCGCACCGACACTTCGGTAGCCGGCGGCTCACCCTTGCCTTCTGGCATCGAGCGGAGGGCCCGCTCCAACACATCGGCAGCCGGCACGAAGCACTCGTCTTCGGCGAGCTCCCCTGCTTGCGCCCGCGACTCCGCCAACGTGTGCTGCGATAGCTGCGGCGGCACCGAGGCGGTGTGCGCTGGCACGCTGCATCTCACACCGTCAGCTCGGAGGGCTGCGAGCCCTTGATTGTCGCCGTCGTCGAGGAACGGCGCCAAGAGCTGACGGACCTCGCCTGCCGACGCTGGCCTTTCCGCTGGGTCCTTGGCTAGCAGGCAATACAGGAGGTGCCGCCAGGTCGTCGGGCATCTCGAAGAGAATGCAGCCCAAGGCGTATAGATCGGCAGCAGGCCCAACAGGACCCCCTGGGCCTGCTCGGGCGCGATGTAAGCGGGAGTGCCGAGCGTTCGGCCGGTCGCGGTGAGGCGTGACGCTTCGGCCGGGCCAAGCAGCGCCGCCACACCGAAATCGAGCACCTTGACCACCCCCGTGGGGGGTAATCATGACCCCAGTCCCGGCGTCGCCTGCTTGACCGGCGGGGTGATCCGGGCAATTCCGGGTCGGTGCTTTCCCGGTGGCCGTCCGCGATCGACCACCGGGAACGCTGGTCAACCGGCTCGGTAGGAGAGGTAGTAGCCCTCGTACGGCCAGCTGTGGAAGTTGTTGAGCTCGGACGCAGCGCCGGTGCAGTCGGAGGTCCGGTAGCCAGAGACGGAACCGAAGCCATTCCAGCCGATCGCCCAGATCGCCTCGGCCGGGACCGGGCGGCAGATACCGTCGGGCGTGGCCTGCCTGCCCACGATGATCTGCGTGTAGGCCTGGTAGAAGACGAGGCCGGTGTCGGGAACCTTGAGCGTCTCGGCAGCGGCTGCGGGCGACGCCGGTATCGTCACGGCCAGTGTGGTGATCAAGGCGGCGGCGAGACCCGCAGCGATTCGGCTGGTAAATCTGCGCATGAGCTTCCCTTCCTAGCGGTGTTCGGGGACGGGACCGGAGCTCGTTCAGCCCAGGGATAGATAAACTTGCATCGATTATGTTCCCCGTGTCAACCAACCCGCCGCTGACCGCTGTCGCTGAGCGGCCCGAACGCAGAGCTGGCTGCGAGCTGGTCACCTACTACCCGGGTCGCGGGGGCGTTCGGAGGTAGGGTCCCAATCATGACGATTCCCCACCTGACGGCAGCTGACGGGACCGCCCTGCCGGCGATCGGGCTCGGCACGTATCAACTGAACGGCTCGGCGGGTGTCGACGCGATCGGTCAGGCGATCCGGGCGGGCTACCGGTTGATCGACTCGGCGGTCAACTACGAGAACGAGGGCGCGGTCGGTCGGGCCGCTCGTGCGGCGGGTGAGGTGCGGGACGAGCTGTTCGTCACCTCGAAGTTGCCGGGGCGACACCACCGTTACGACGAGGCGTTGACCACCATCGAGGAGAGTGTGTTCCGCACCGGCCTCGACCACGTCGACCTGTACCTGATCCACTGGCCGAACCCGAAGGTCGACCTCTACGTGCAGGCGTGGCGGGCGCTGATCGAGGCCCGTGAGCGTGGCCTGGTGCGGCACATCGGGCTCTCCAACTTCCTGCCCGAGCACATCGAGCGGCTGGTGGCCGAGACCGGGGTGGCCCCGGTGGTCAACCAGATCGAGGTGCACCCGTACTTTCCGCAGCAGGCGGCGCTCGACTACCACCGGGAGCACGGGATCCTGGTGCAGGGTTGGAGCCCGCTCGGCCACGGCAACGACCTGCAAAAGCACCCCGTCGTCGTCGAGATCGCGACCGCGCACGGCGTCAGCCCGGCGCAGACGATCCTCGCCTGGCACGTGACCCGTCAGGTGATTCCGCTGCCCAAGGCCGCCTCGCCGCAGCGGCAGGTCGAGAACCTGGACGTATTCGGCATCACGCTCACCGAGGCGCAGGTCGAGGCCATCACCGCGCTGGGTAGCCCGGACGGGCGTCTCGCGGACCAGGACCCGGCGGTGTACGAGGAGTTCTGACCGACCCGGACCGCAGAGTGTCACGGGGTGGGGAGAGCATGGAGGGCCCGACCAACTGCGTGCGGTGGGTCGGGCTAACCCACGAAGCTCAGGCTGTCGATGAGCACAGTGCCGTGGCCGTCGTCGTTGTCGTTGTCGCCGTGCCAGAAGCCCATACTCACCTCCTCGGGCTGCACGCTGTTGAAGCCGTTCGCCTTCAGGGGGATGCGGATGTCCTGGTAGGACGTCGTGACGACCGGATGCTGTCCGCCGTCGAGCACGAGATCGGCGAAGACTGTCGTCCTGGGGCCGACACGGACGTGGAAGTCCTTCTGCTCGCCGCCGGCTGAGCCCTTGATCCTGATGACCAGGTACGAGTACCGCGACAGGTCCGTCGTCACGTCGCTGCCGAACCACCCGTCATTCGCGTAGCGCAGGGTGAGCGCCCCGGCGGTGACCACACCCGCGCCGCCGCCGTTGCTGAAACTCTCGGCGCCGGTCCAGAGTCCCAGATCGTTGCGTGAGGTCGACGGCCAGGCCGGCTGGCCGTCGAAGTCGTCGAGGACGAGGACCGGCCTGGGCGCGACGGCATTCGGCGCGTCGGCGGGTGCCTTCGGGATGCCCTCGTTGGTCGGGGCACGGTTTGGCGAGGCTGGTGCCGAACCGGCTGGGGCGGACCCGGTCGCGGCGGACCCGACCGGCGCCGACGGGGTGGGCACCGCCGTGGGCGGGACGGTGGTGGGCGTGAGTGACTGATCGCCACCCGGGCCGCCGGTGACCACCGTGCTGCCGTCCCCGGGGACGACCGGCGGCAGTGGATCGGCGGCGCGGTCGCCGGAACCGCGGTCGTCGCCCAACGTCGTCGCGACGATCGCCACGACGCCGACGAGCAGGAGCGACATCGGCCAGGGCCGAAACCACGAGCCGAGGGACATGCCCCGAGCCGGGGCAACCTCCGCCACCGGCGCGGCAACCACCGCCACCGGCGCGGCAACCACCGGCTCTGCGGTGGCGGCCCGAGGCACCGGGACCTGCGGGGCTGAGGGACCGCCGGACGGCACGGCCCCATAGGACGGCAGCCCGCGCAGCAGCAGTGCCCGCTGGACGAGTGGCCGCGGCTCGCCCGTGTCGGCCGGCGGCGTCTTGCCGGGTGAGGCGGAGTCCGGCGTCGACTCTCGCTCGGAATCTCTCATGCGCGTGACAACTCCCGCTGGCGGATGGAGGGGCGCCGATGCAGACATGCCGTGCGCTGACGATGGTAGGCGATGAGTGACCGTATGACAGCCGCCTCGACCCTGCATAGTGTGGCGTCACCCGGGCCAGCGGCGGTCCGGGTGACGCCACATCGGTTAGGTCTGTGTCAAAGCCCCTTGCCGGCCTGCGCCGGGCCCAGCTTGACCGAGGACTTTGACACAGACCTAGACGAGCCCGCCGAGGGCCGGGTCGCTGATGCTGTCCTTGCCGTTCTCGACATGACCCGCGCAGCGGTACGCGAAGTCGGCGTCGCCCGCGACGTCGACCGTCAGGTCGTACCAGCCGTGGGTGCGGGTGAGCGTCCACGTCGCGCGCTCGGTCTCGCCGGGGCGCAGCGACAGCTTCACCGGGCGGGAGTGGTACCCGTCCCGGACGGTCACCTCGACCCGCTTCGACCCGCGGTTCTTGAGCGTGAGGGCGAGCTGGTAGTCACGCTCGTCGTACGAGGGGGTGACGTCGAGGTGCGAGCGACCGTCGGTGAACCGGCGGAAGAACCCGTTGGGTCCGTGCACCGACAGGTCGTACCCGGAGGTGACCGGCCAGGTGTCGCTCAGGTGCTTGCCCGGCTCGACGGTGTAGCTGCGCGGGGCGTCCGCGCTGCCGGCCTGGCGGACCTGGAAGACCGCGGCGACACCGCCGGAGTTGCGGAAGTCGATCCGGTACGCGCCGTCGCCGAGACGCCCGTCGGCGTGCAGGGTGTACGGGATCGGCCGCGCCGGGCGTACCCCGTGCTCCTGCTTGGGCAGCCGCTGGTCCGCCGGCGGGACCGGCACCTCGTCGGGGTGCCGGACGAGGTCCTCGGGCTTGAAGTCGTCGGTGTCGGGCAACCGGACCTCGCGCGAGCGGTTCGGGTGCCGGAAGTCGAAGGCCGTGGTCAGGTCGCCGACGACGGCGCGTCGCCACGGGGTGATGTTCTGCTCGATCAGGTCCGGCCGGCCGTGCCCGAACCGCGCCTCCAGGAACTTGATCAGTGAGGTGTGGTCGAAGACCTGCGAGTTGACGTAGCCGCCGCGCGTCCACGGCGAGACGATGACCATCGGCACCCGGATGCCGAGGCCGTACGGCCCGGCCGGGTGGTCGGCGTCGCCGGGGAAGATCTCGTTGGTGGTGGGGACCGTCGACTGCCCGTGCGCGCGGGTCTGCGGGGGCGTCGGCGGGACCACGTGGTCGAAGAAGCCGCCCTCCTCGTCGTACGTGACGAACAGCGCCATCTTGCTCCACACCTCGGGGTTGGACGCGAGGATGTCGATGACCTGCGAGATGTACCAGGCGCCGAACGCCGGCCCCCAGTTCGGGTGCTCGGTGTACGCCTCGGGCGCGGTGATCCAGGAGACCTCCGGCAGCCGTCCCGCCTCGACGTCGGCGCGGAAGTCGGCAAGCAACGCCTCCGGGTCGCGACCCTGGGTCCTGACCTCGGTGCCGGTCTTGGCGCGATCCGCGAGGGGCGTTCCGGGCTGCGCGTTCTGGTACTTGTGGAAGTAGAGCAGCGAGTTGTCGCCGTAGTTGCCGATGTACGGATCGTTCGTCCAGCCCCAGGAGCCGGCGGCGGTGAGGCCGGTGCCGACGTCCTGGTAGATCTTCCAGGAGATGCCGTTGCGCTCCAGCCGCTCCGGGTAGGTGGACCAGTCGTAGCCGGCCTCCGCGTTGGTGATGACCGGGCCGCCACCCCTGCCGTCGTTGCCGACCCAGCCGCTCCACATGTGGTAGCGGTTCGGGTCGGTCGGCCCCATCAGCGAGCAGTGGTAGCTGTCGCAGACGGTGAACGCGTCGGCGAGCGCGTAGTGGTAGGGCAGGTCCTGGCGGGTGTGGTAGGTCATCGCGGTGACGCCCTTGTTCGGCACCCACCTGTCGAACCGGCCGTCGTTCCAGGCGGCGTGCCCGTCGTTCCAGCCGTGCGGCGGGTCCGGCAGGAAGGTCTGGCCGAGATCCTGCACCTCGGGGCGGAAGGGCAGCAGCTCGTCGGCTCCGTTGGGCTGGTGCCACACGTCCCGGCCGGACGGCAGGGTCGCCGGATGGGGGTCACCGAAGCCGCGTACGCCGCGCATGGTGCCGAAGTAGTGGTCGAAGGAGCGGTTCTCCTGCATCAGGATGATGACGTGCTCGACGTCCCTGATCGTGCCGGTCCGGTTGTTCGCCGGGATGGCGAGCGCCTTGCTGAGGTCCAGCGGGAGCGCCGCGCCGATCGCGGGAACTCCCATCGCCTTGAGGAACGTACGTCGGTCCACCGTGCCCATAACTCCCCCATCGTCTGCCTTTGTTCAGGTAACTGGCGACCGGACGCTATCGGCGACGGGTTGACGGCAGATGACCGTGGTCAGTTGGTTTTGCGACCACTCGACGACCGGCTGCGGGCCGCGCTCGGGCTCATCCCGTGCACCCGTTTGAAGGCCGTGCTGAAGCCGAAGGCGTCCGCGTACCCGAGGTGTCGCGCCACGGCGGCGACCGTCACCGTGGACTCGGCCAGCAGGTCGGCGGCCAGGGTCATGCGCCAGTCGGTCAGGTAGGTCAGCGGCGGTTCGCCGACCAACGCGGTGAACCGTTCCGCCAGTGTGGAACGGGAGACTCCCGCCTGCGCGGCCAGGCTGGCCAGGGTCCACGGCCGGCCCGGCGCCTCGTGCATGGCGCGCAGTACCGGGCCGACCGTGTCGTCGCCCAACGCCCGGTACCAGCCGGGAGCCTCGGCCTCCGGCCTGTCGAACCAGTCCCGCACCGTGCACACCAACAACCAGTCCAGGAGACGGTCCAGGACGACCTGCCGGCCGGGGCGGCCCGCGTCGAGTTGGGCGTCCAGGTAGTCGCGTAGCGCGGAACAGTCCTGGTCGTCCGGGACGACCAGCACCGGCGGCAACGCGCTCAGCAGTCGCTGGGGCACCAGACCCCGAACGTGGTACACCCCGACCAGCAGCACCAGGCGATCGGTGGGATCCGTGCCCGCCGGGGCGGACGTGCCGGTGTGGCCGCGCCGCACGTCCCGCAGCTCCCCTGGCTCGAAGCTCGACCGTGGCTCGGCCGAGAAGACGAACGGCGCCGGGCCGCGCACGGTCGCGGCCTCCCCGACCCGGACCAGGCGGGGCTTGTCGCTCTCGGGGTGGGAGATCCACCCCTCGCCGCGCAGGGGGACACAGAGCGTCAGTGGGGCGCCGTCGGTGAACCGCAGCGCCCCCGGCGGCGTCAGCACCGACCGGCCGAAGGCCGCGCCATCGGCGTGTACGCCCCGCAGCAGACTGTCGAACGGGTCCATGACATCGACGATAGATCGCCGTCGACCGGGCCTGGACGATCGGACATGCGCCGCGTACGACAGCACATGTACCGTGCGCGACCCGCCGAGTTGGCTTGTGGTCATGACGACAGACGCGGGTTCGATCCTCGTGCTGGCCGGGACCGGTAAGACCGGTCGTCGACTGGCGCAGACGCTGCGGGCGGTGGGTCAGCGGGTCCGGGCCGCCTCCCGCTCCGGTGAGGTCCGGTTCGACTGGTCGCAGCAGGTCACCTGGGGACCGGCTCTGGAGGGAGTCTCGGCGGTCTACCTGCTGGCTCCGGAGGACCCCGCGCCGGCCGCCGACTTCGTGGCGCAGGCGGTCGACTCGGGCGTCGGCCGTTTCGTGGCGCTGTCCGGGCGCGGGATCGACCGGATGGTTGACTTCTCCCCGGGCATGGTCGCCGCGGAGGAGGCGGTGCGGAAGTCCGGCGTCCAGTGGACGATCATCCGGCCGAACAACTTCAGTCAGAACTTCAGCGAGGACCTGTTTCGCCAACCACTGCTCGACGGTCGGCTGGCCCTACCGATCGGCGACACCCCGGAACCATTCGTCGACGCCCAGGACATCGCCGACGTGGCCGCGACGCTGCTGACGTCGTCCGGTCACCACGAACAGGTGTACGACCTGTCCGGTCCGCGCGCGCTCACCTTCGGCGAGGCGGTGGCGACGATCGCCACGGCGTCCGGGCGTTCGATGCGCTACGTGGAACTCACCCCGGAGCAGTACCAGGCCGAACTGCTGGCCGAGGGTTATCCGGCGGAGACCGCCACCGCGCTGAACGCCCTGTTCGCCGGGATGCGGGCGGGACATCTCGCCGAGCCGACCGACGGGGTGCGTCGGGTTCTCGGACGGGACGCGCTCGACTTCGACACCTACGCCGCCCGGGCCGCGGCGGCCGGAGCATGGTCGTAGCCGCGGGAGCGCGGGCGGCGTAACGGGTGATCTGCCCGCATACTCCGAGCACTCCGACGTACCGTGAGATCGTGCCGACCAGAGACGTACTCACCAAGGCTGACCTGGCCGAACTGCGCCGCTCGGCGCTCGGGACGGCCGACCCGCTCGGTGTCGCCGCCGATGTCGCCCGGGCGGCGGAGCAGGGCCGGCTGGAGGATCCGGACGACGCCGGAGACGCCCTGACCCTGGCCGCCGAGATCGCCGAGATCCGGGCCAGACCCGAGGCCGCCCTGCGGTACGCGGAGCAGGCGCTGGCGGCGTACCCGTCCGGGGATGATCCCCGGGCCGGGTTCGCGCGGGCGCTGCGGGCTCGGGCCCTGTTCCGGGCCGGCGGTCGCGACGACGAGGCGATGGCGGAGTTGACCGCGCTGCGCCCGTTGCTGCTCGTGCAGCCCGACGCCCCCGCCTACGTGAGTGCCGCGTTGGACGCGGGTGGTCGTTCGGCGACCGCCGAGACATGGCTGAGCGAGGCGGTCGACACCCTGCTCGACGAACGCGCGGCCGCCGCGTCCGGACCGGCCAGCACCACCATCGACCCGGTGGTCGATCTCGGTCCGCCGGACGCGCCGGGTGTCGCCTTCTTCCTGTTGCAACAGCGGCATCGGGTACGCCGGAATCTCAACCTGCCGCACGACCGGCAGGACGACCTGGCGGACCGGCTGGAGACCCAGCTCGTGCGCCGGGCCGGCGAGCGCAGGGGCGGCGATTCGGATCTGCTCTTCTGGCCGCGGGCCGACTTCGATCGGCTGCTCGCCGAGCACGCTGCCCTGGCCGAGGTGTACGGGCCGGACTGGGACGCGCACCGGGGCCGGCTGGAGACGGAGTTGGTCCGGCTCCGGGGTGCCGGTCAGGCCGGGCTGGGCGTGTTCCGCGCCACCGTGGACGGGTTGACCGCGTTCGCCGGTCGATCCGACGGCGACCCCGCCGACGCGACGGTCCGGGCGGGCTACGCGGGCGAGGTGTCGGCGCGACCCAGCGCGCGGATCCCCTGGCCCCCGGAGCGCAACGACACCTGCTGGTGCGGTTCGGGCCTGAAGTACAAGAAGGACTGTCTGCCGCGCTCCCGGTAGCCGCCGACAACGTGTTCGGCCCGGCGGGGGCATCGGTGCCATCCCGACTACGACATAATCTTGTCCGTGGTCGGGTCAGCTGTGCGAGATGTCTGATGGGGGCCTGGTCCGCACGCCGGGTGGCGGCGTCCGCCGTCGCGGCGCTGCTCACGGCGCTCTGCGTCCCCCTGGTGGTGCAGACGGCGCGGGCGCGACACGACCCGGCCGTGGCCTTGGCGCGGGTGCCGACTCCGGCGGTGAGCGTGGACCCGCGGCACTTCGCGGTCACCTGGGCCGCGAGCGCCGATCGGCAGGGCGCCGGGCCGGCCGAGCGCAGTTACCGGCTCGTCGTGCGTACCAGCGTCGGTGGGGACGCGCTGCGGATCCGGCTGACCAACGCCTTCGGTGAGCACCCGGTCACCTTCGCCAGCGCGTACGCGGGGTTGCAGCGGCAGGGTGCGGAGCTGATCCAGGGCAGCAACCGGCCGCTGACGTTCGGCGGGCAGGCCTCGGTCACCGTGCCGGCCGGCGAGATGATCCTCAGCGACCCGCTGCCCGGCGAGCTGGCCGCCGAGAGCGATCTCGTCGTCAGCCTCCACGTCACCGGCGCGGTGGGGATAAGGAGTGGTCATCCCCTGGCCCTGCAGACCTCGTACGCGGCCACGGGTGATCATGCCGCCGAGGAGGCGGCGACCAACTGGACCGACACGCTGAACTCGTGGTACTGGTTGGACGCCGTCAGTGTGCGGACGTCCACGGCGATCAGCTCGGTGGTCACCCTCGGCGACTCCATCACCGACGGGTTCGCCCTCCGCACGAACACGAACGGGCGGTGGCCCGACCACCTGTCCCGGCGACTGCGGGCCGCGCCCGACAGCCCGGTGAAGGGGGTGGCCAACGAGGGCATCTCCGGTAACAAGGTGCTCGCCGGCGGGGCCGGACCGGCCGCGCTGCGCCGGTTCGACCGCGACGTGCTCTCCCACCCCGGGGTCGACACGGTCTTCGTGCACGAGGGCATCAACGACATCAAGGCGCACACCGGCGTCACGGTGGACGCCCTGACCGCCGGCTACCGGCAGTTGGTCGACCGGGCGCACGCGGCGGGCCGGTGCGTCGTCGGGGCCACGGTCATGCCCTACCGGGGCTGGCCCGAGTACGACGCCGCCGGTGAGGCCGTGCGCCAGGGCGTCAACGACTGGATCAGGCACAGCGGCGTGTTCGACGCCGTTGTCGACTTCGACCGGGTCACCCGCAGTCCGGACGACCCGCGGGCGCTCCTGCCGCTCTTCGACAGCGGCGACCACCTCCACCCGAACGAGCGGGGCATGCGGGCGATGGCGGACGCCGTCGACCCGGCCGTCTTGCGCTGCGACCGCTGAACCGATACTGCGCTGCGACCGCTGAACCGCTACGGTCCATCTCTGGACGATCGACGTCCACCCGATGCCTTCCGGAGGAGACGCCGATGTTCGAGGAGTTCATGGGCCTCCCCGCCCACCCTCTGGTGCTGCACGCCGCTGTCGTGTTCGTTCCGCTGCTGGCCCTCCTGACGGTCGGCTACGCGCTCGTCGCGCCCATCCGGCCGCACACCCGTTGGGTGCTGGGGCTGCTCGCGGTAGGTGCGCCGGTCGCCGCCCTGCTGGCGAAGCTCTCCGGGGACGCCTTCTTCGAGCGCATGCGTGCCGCCAACCGGATCACCCCCGAGTTCCTCCCGAAGATCGAGGCGCACCAGGAGTTCGGCGACATCACGTTCTGGGCGACCCTTCTGTTGGCGATCGTGGCGCTGGCACTGGTCCGTTTCGTCCCGCCGCGGGCCGCCGAGGCGGGCGCCACCGGCGACGGGCGGCCCGGTCGGGCGCTGACCGTGGCGTTGCAGGTGCTGTCGGTGGTGGCCGCCGGCATCGTCGTGTACTACGTGATCCGCACCGGCGACTCCGGGGCGAAGGCGGTCTGGGAGGGTCAGTGACCCCTCAGGGCCCCTCGTCGCATACTCGCCAGGACACCGCGACGAGCCAACCGGAGATGAGCACCGCTCCGACGGCGAAGCGGATGCTCGCACTCTCCTCGCTCCAGGGCAGGGCGGTGAGCACGAACGCGGCGGCGGCGTTGGCCGCGCTGTAGAGCGCCCATCCCCGGTGGCCCTGGCCGGCGAGGCGTCGGGCGAGCAGCAGCCCGGCCGCGATGAGTGACAGGAACGCCGCCGCGCCGCAGACCGTGTGCAGGATGCTCCCCGTGCTGGCCTGCTCGGGTAGCCCGCTCGGGGCGCCGGGCGGCCAGCCGAGCGCGGGATCGGGGACGAAGACTCCGCCGCCGACCATCGCCACCCCGTAGACGCC
Organism: Micromonospora sp. NPDC049101; assembly: GCF_040648675.1. Classification (NCBI taxonomy): domain Bacteria; kingdom Bacillati; phylum Actinomycetota; class Actinomycetes; order Micromonosporales; family Micromonosporaceae; genus Micromonospora; species Micromonospora sp. NPDC049101. The sequence goes on from NZ_JBEZED010000001.1 coordinate 417,570, forward strand.
GACCAGCACCGGCACCACCGTCGCGGCCCGCCCCGGACGCAGCGCCCGCCACAGGCCCACCGCGAAGGCGACGGCCAGCACGCCGGTGCCCGCGAACGCGATGAACTGCAGCCAGCCGAGGTCACCGAGGGTGAGTGCGCTCACCGCGTGTCGGCGCAGATCGAACCCGGACCGGGTGAACGCCTGCCCGAACGACAGGGCGGGGAAGAGGACGCCGGCGACGGTGCCGCAGGCCAGCAGGAGGCGGGTTCGACGCAGGTGGGTCTCGGGAACTGTGGTCCGGGACGTCATGGGCGCGCCTCTCGGGTCGGCGTCAGGTGTCACCGTCACGACGAACGAGGCGAGCCCGGATCGACACCGCGACGCGGAACGGTGGTGCGGTCCGGCCGGGGCCGGGCCGCACCACCGCGTCGACCGTCAGCCGGCGTGGTACGCCCGGATGATGGTCTGGTCGATACCGCTGCCGCCGTTCGCGGCGGCCTTCACCCGCAGCGAGACAGCCTGCCCGGTCGTGGCCTTCGGCAGGGCGACCCGGTAGCTGTCGCCGCTGGCGGTGACCCGGGCCGACGTCCAGGTGGCGCCGTCATCCGTCGAGGTCCAGACCTGGAACGACGTCACCCTCTGCGGCTTGACACCGTGCGCCTGCCGAACGGTCAACTCGGCCGTCGCGTCGACCGGGTGGTTGTGGTGGTCCATCGGCAGGGCGTAGTCGACCGCGAGCAGCGGCAACGCGACGCTCCCGGTGCCGTCCGGGCCGGCGGACCGGAACGTCCACGAGGTGTTGACCCGGGTCGAGATCGGCAGGATCAGGCTCGTGTCGATGTCGAGGGTCACCCGGTAGTCGGCCATCGACTGCGGGACGCTGAAGTCGCCGAACGGGCCGGACCGCTCGTCGACCAGCTTGCCGTCGCGGTACAGCGACAGCTTGCGCTTCACGCCGATCGTCTCGCCGTACAGGCAGTCGGCCCGCTGGTGTTTGTCGGTCAGCGACACCAGGTCGATGTGCAGGTTGCCCCGGGTCCGCGACGGCGGGGTGGCGCAGCTCCAGCCGGCGCCGGCCGGATCGTCGTACCACCCGGAGTGCAGCGGCTGACGGGCCCAGATCTTGGTCTGTTGGCTGCCCGGCTGGTAGCTGCGGGGTGCCTCGTCCGCCACCAGCCCGCCGTAGGCGCCCTGGTCGGCCCAGAGGATGTCGGGCGAGAGGTAGTCGGTCCGGTACGGGGGCAGGTTTCCCTCGTGGGTCTGGGTCACCGCCACCCCGTCGCGGGTCATGCCGGTACGGACCAGCTGGGTGAACATCTCCGGCGAATCCGTCTGGTGGAACCGTTCGTCGATCCGCGCCAGCTTGGCCTGCTCGGCCCTGGTCACCCGGTACGCCGGGTCGGCCGGCACGCCGCCCGGGTACTCGTGCACCAGGTTGTAGCGGTACGGCTTGGCGGCGCCGGCGGGTGAGTTCAGGTTGACGGCCGCCCAGGTGCGCCGGGATCCGACGGTGGGCTTCGGCAGCGCGGTGGTGCGGACGGAGGTCGCGGTCCCGTACCCGCTGATCTGGTGCCACCAGGACAGACCGTTCGCCGCGGTCTGCACGTTCGTGAGGTCGGTCCGGGTGGGCGTGGTGGCGACTCCGTCGACAGTGGCCGTCACCGGCTTGGCGCGCGCCGGGTCGAGCGTCACGCTGCGGGTGCCGGTGACGTTCAGGTCGGCCTCGCCGACGAGCGTCGTCTCCAACACGTCGCTGTCGACGTAGTAGGCGACCGAGGCGCCGAGCACCGAGTACCGGCCGGCCGGCACCCGCAGCGTGAAGTCCTCTCCGGGCGTACCGCCCGCCCCGCCGGAGTAGATCAGCGGGTCGGTGAGGTTGGTGACGGCGAGGTTGATCCAGCTCTCCGCGCCGTCCTTGAGGCCGGGCAGCGGCTTCGTGTGGATCGTCAGGTCGTAGCTGGGCTGCTCGACGTAGAAGCTCACCGGCGTGGTCGCGACCACCGCGCGGCCGGCGGTGCGGGCGGTGACGGTGGCCAGGTAGAAGCCCGGTCGGGCGGCCAGCGCCGCGCGGTTGATCCGTAGGGTCGCCGCGGCGGTGCTGCCGCGCCTGACCGTCACCCGGTTCGTGGACAGCGACGCCGCGCCGGGCGGCACCCGCTGACCGTCGTGGTTGACGATCGCCACGTCGAGGTCGAGGACCGTCGCCGCCGGGGTGGCCGCACCGGTCCAGCTCAGCGTCGCCTCGCTGGTCCCGGACTGCGGGTACGCGAACGTGCCGAGGTCGACCACCGGCTGGTTGCTGGTCGGGCCGCCGAGGGCCCGGGCCGCGTTGAGCCGGCCGGCACCGACGGCGTACGCGTCGACGCCGGTCAGCGGGTCGGCGGCACCGACCAGGGCCGCCTTGAGCTGCGTACCGGTCCAGTCGGGGTGCCGCTGGGCGAGCAGCGCGGCGGCGCCCGCCACGTGCGGGGTGGCCATCGAGGTGCCGGAGAGGCCCTCGTAGTACCTGTCGATCGGGTCCTGCAGGTTGGTGCCGGCGGCCCGCGCGGCGACGATGTCGACACCGGGCGCGACAAGCTCGGGCTTGGCCACGTGGCTGGTGACGAGCGGCCCGCGGCTGGAGAAGTCGGCGAGCTTGTCGTCGCGGTCCACGGCGCCGACGGTCAGGGCGCTGGCGGCGGAGCCGGGCGAGGAGATGGCCCCGCCGCTGTTGCCGGCGGCGATGACGAACAGCGCACCGGTCTGCTTGCTCAGACCGTCGACGGCGAGCGACAGCGGGTCGTTGCCGTCGTCCGGTTCGCTGCCACCGAGGCTCATGTTGATGACGTCGGCTCGGGCGGCGGCCCACTCCATGCCGGCGATGATCCCGGAGTCCGCGCCGGAGCCGTGGTCGTCGAGGACCTTGCCGATCACCAGCTTGGCGTCGGGTGCGACACCGCGACGCTGGCCGTGTGCGGCCGCGCCGGTGCCGGCGATGGTCGAGGCGACGTGCGTACCGTGGCCGTTGTGGTCGACGGCGTCACCGCCCTCGGCGGTGAAGTCGGACCGGTCGGCGACCCGGCCGACCAGGTCCGGGTGGGTGAAGTCGGCACCGGTGTCGAGCACCGCGACCCGGACGCCGGCGCCGGTGTAGCCGGACTTCCAGGCCTGCGGGGCGGCGATCTGGCTGAGGTTGCGGTCGAGGTCACCGCGCGGTCCGCCGGTCAGCGCGGTGGCGCGGACCTTGCGGTCGAGCCAGACCTTCTTCGCGCCGGCGGTCAGCGAGTTGGTCGCCAGCTTCGCGGTGGCCGGGCTCTTCTTGGGTACGCGGCCGGCCACCGCGCCGATGCTGGGCAACGGCAGGACGGCACCGAGCGCGGCGACCCGGGCGGAGGCGGTGGCGGGCTGCACGATGAGCGGCAGCTCGGCGGAGTTGTCGTCGTCGTACCCGTCGGCGATCAGCGTGGTGACGTCGAAGAGGTCGGGATCGAGGACCGGGCCGATCTGGGAGGCGACGCGGGCGGGGATGACGTGCAGGTGGCCGTCGGGGCCACAGGTCTGGCGGATCACCGCGTTCTCGTCGGCCGGGCGGACCGTGGCCTGTGGGCAGCCCGAGCCGGTGCCGCGGACGGTCACCACGTCGCCGGTCAGCAGGGTGACGGTGTGGGTCTTGCCGTCGGCCGAGGTGGCGGGTGCGCCGGTCCGGCCGATGTCGCTGGGTCCGGCGGTGGCAGTGCCGCCCGGTAGGGCGGTCAGTGTCGTGGCCGTGACGGCGACGGCCAACAGCCACCGTGTTTTCCTGAGCATGCTGCTCCTCGTCTAATGTGGACGAAAGCGCCTCTTCGGGCGGCTTCCCGCAAGATCATATGCATGGGTACGTGATCTTCGGAGGTCTTCGACGACAGGTTTTTCCGCTGGTGTGGCCCGGATTTCCGCAGCGTGTCACCGCGGGGTTCAGTTCGATGACGGTTCGATTGCCACACCCTCCGCCCCGAACGGCACATTGTGAATAAAGGGCACATCCCGGTTCGAAGGCATCGACGGGGCCCGAGCCCGGACCTAGCATGGCGACGAATGGATCTTCGAGATTGGCCCCTGCCGAGACCCGGCGACCAGCCCAACCGAAGGGAGACGCGCGTGCGTCGACCCCGCCATCTGGCACTCCTGAGCGTCGGTGTGTCCGGCGCCCTGGTCCTGACCGCCGCCCCCACCGCGACCGCGGCCCCGCCCACGACGCCCACCGGCATCGTGGTCAGTGACGGCATGACCCAACCGGTGTTCTCGCTCGCCGACGCGATCGAGGAACGGGTGTTCGTGCAGACCCCGGTCGACACCGATCACGACGGCCGACCCGACCGGGTGGCGATCGACATCTCCCGCCCCCGGGAGACCGCCACGCAGGGTTTCAAGGTGCCTGTCATCTTCGAGCACAGCCCGTACCGCAAGGGCACCTGGGGTGACGTGCCGTACCCGAGCGTCCTGGTCGACGACCTGCCGCAGAACGGCCGGACCGACCGGGCCGGGCGTCTGGGGCTCGACGCGGGTGCCCAGCGGGCCCAGGCGAAGGCCAACCTGCCCGGCTCGCTTGACGACTACTACGTGCCCCGCGGGTACGCGGTGGTGCTCGGTCAGAGCGTCGGCACCGGCGACTCCGACGGCTGCCCGACCAGCGGTGACCAGGCCGAGACGCTCGGCACCAAGGCGGTCATCGACTGGCTCAACGGCCAGGCGTTGGGGTACGACGCGAACGGCGCCCCGATCACCGCCGGCTGGACCACCGGTGCGGTCGGCATGACAGGTGTCTCCTACAACGGCACGCTGCCCGACCAGGTGGCCACCACCGGGGTCAGGGGACTCAAGACCATCGTGCCGGTCTCCGCGATCAGCAGCTGGTACGACTACTACCGGGCCAACGGTCTGGTCGTCGCCCCCGGCACGTTCCAGGGCGAGGACCTCGACATCCTCGCCCAGTACACCGCCGGGCAGGCACGGGCCGAAGGCCCCTGCGCCGACGAACTCGCCACCATCACCGCCGAGCAGGACCGGGTCACCGGCGACTACTCGGACTTCTGGCGCGACCGCGACTACCTCGACGCCCGCAACGTCAAGGCGAGCGTCTTCGTCGTGCACGGCCTCAACGACTGGAACGTGAAGACCGAGCACTTCGCCGGCTGGTGGGACCAGCTCGCCAGGCGCGACGTGCCGCGCAAGATCTGGCTGCACCAGGGCGGCCACGGCGGCCCGGGCAGCAGCGCGTCGGTGACCCTGCCCAGCGGTCAGACGTGGACCTACAAGCAGACCGAGAACCGCTGGTTCGACTTCTGGCTGTGGAACGTGCGCAACGGCATCATGGACGAGCCAACCGCGGTGCTCCAGCGCGAGGACCGGGCCTACACCACGTACGCCAACTGGCCCGACCCGGCCGCGCGGGAGGTCGGCCTGCGCTTCGCGGCCACCGACGCCACCGCGCCGGGCGCGCTCACCACGGGCAGGCCGCCGAAGGCCAAGGTCGAGCAGAGCTTCGTCGACGAGGGCCGGACGATCCACCCGGACACCCTGGTCGCCAACCCGGACGCGGCAAGCGCCAACCGACTCGCCTACCGCTCCCCCGAGCTGACGCGGAACGTACGCATCTCCGGACGTCCGGAGATGCGGCTGCGGATGGCGATCGACAACAAGCCGGACGCGAACCTCACCGCGTACCTGGTCGACTACGGCCCCGCCGGCTCGACCGCCGCGCCGACCGTGGTGACCCGGGGCTGGATGGACCCCCAGAACCGCAGGAGCGCCGCCCGCACCGAGCCGGTCAAGCAGGGCAAGCTGTACGACTACCGGTGGACCATGGAGCCGAAGGACTACGTCTTCCCCGCCGGGCACCGGATCGGCGTGGTCGTCTTCTCCAGCGACCAGGAGTACACCCTGCTGCCGTTGGGCGGCACCACGCTGCGGGTCGCACCGAACGACAGCGAGCTGCGGCTTCCGGTGGTCGGCGGGCGGGGCGTCCTCGGCTTCTGAGTGCGCCGCTCGCGCCCGGGTGGGGCGGTCCGATCCGCCGGGCCGCCCCACCCGCACCGTTCAGGAGTTGATCAGCCGGGCCGGCCCTTCGGCGTCGTCATTTCCACCAACTGCGGTACGTATTGACAAGTTTCGACGCAAGGGCGAGGCTTGGGCAACCGGTGAGAGCGCTCTCTCAACCACGGTTCCGCCGGTCACCACCAGTCTGGTCAGGGCAATCTCCGCTGTCTTCGGCGGGGGCACCGGAGCTACCCCTGACCCGTCCCCCGACAGGAGTCACGAGATGGACAGGGCCGCACCCCTCTCCGGCATCCACCGCCGACTGCGCCTCGCCACGGCGATCGGCGCCCTGCTGGTGCTACTCGGCACGTACGTCGTCGCCACCACCGCACGGGCCGACGCCGCACGGGCCGACGCCGCCCCGGTCGCCAACGCCATCCGGGTGGCCGAGTTCCCCGCCGACTGCACCTACAGCCACCGGCTGCCGGACGACCCGATCATCTTCCCCGGGCTGCCCGGGGCCTCGCACATGCACAGCTTCTTCGGCAGCACGGTGACGAACGCAAACACCACACTGCCCGACCTGGTCAACTCCCAGAGCACCTGTAACCCGCGGGTGGACGTCTCGTCCTACTGGGTGCCGACCCTCTACCGCGACAACGTCCCGGTGGAGCCGGCGATCGCCACGTTCTACTACCTGGGTGAGGGCGTCCGCGCCGACGTGGTCGCGAACACCCAGCCGTTCCCGCTCGGGCTGCGACTCGTCGCCGGCAACGCGAAAGCCGCCGGGCCGAACGACAGCATCGCCCGCTGGTCGTGCCTGCACGCGGGACAGGTGCCGCCGTCGAAGGACTTCGTCACCTGCCCGGCGGGCACGATGCTCGAGTCGTACCTGGACTTCCCCCAGTGCTGGAACGGCCGGGACCTGGACTCGCCGGACCACAAGAGCCACCTGGCGTACCCGGTGAACCAGGCCTGCCCGAGCACCCACCCGGTGCACGTGCCGAAGTTGCGGCAGGTGCTGCGGTACCCGGTCAACGGCGACCCGTCGCGGTTCCGGCTGGCCTCCGGGCCGGGCTACACCATGCACGGCGACTTCTTCAACGCCTGGCCGGTGGCGGAGATGGCCCGGCGGGTCCAGGACTGCATCCGGCCGGTCATCAAGTGCGGTCACGACGGCCGACCGATCTGATACGTACCCGAGGGCGGGCCCGGTCACCCCGGGCCCGCCACCCTGGGCGAAAGGGGGCCCGGATGCGGATCACCAGACCGACCGCGCTGCTCGCCGCGATGCTGCTCGCCACCGGCTGCACCACCGCGCCACGGGATGCCGCTGGCACCACCGGGCCCGCGACGACGGTGCCGGCCGCGACCCCGGTGCCAACACCCGGGGGTACGACGGGAGCGTTCAGCCCCACCGACATCGCCTGGCTCCAACTGACGGTGGCGATGAACGAACGCGTACTGCCGGTGCTGGACACGGTGTCGAGCCGGACCACCGACCCGGCGTGGCGAACGTTCGCCGCTCGGCTCGGCCGGGCGCACCGGGCCGACCTGAGCACGGCGCGCCGGCTGCTCGCCGACTCCGGCGCACCGGCGACCAACCCGCACGAGGGCCACGACATGCCGGGCATGGTCACCGACGAGGAGTTGATCGCGTTACGGTCGGCCACCGGTGCCGCCCTCCTGCGGTTGGCCGGCCAGCACGTCCGGGCGCACCTGGACCAGGCGGTCCGGGTCGCCACCGCCGAGCAACGCGGAGGGGCCAACCCCGCGACCACCGCGTTGGCCACGGAGGTGATCCGGACTGGCAGCACCGAGCTCACCCGACTGGATCGCTGGGACCAGCCGCCCGCGGCGTGAACACCGTCCGTGCGCGGACCACGACAGTCAACCGCTTCAGCCGTCCACCGAGGCCGTCGTTCCCGCCGACCTGCCCGATCGCCCCGCTCAGCCGTCGGCCAGCAGCCGGGCGATGGTCGCCGGCTCCGCCAGGTGCGGGAAGTGACTGCCGGGCAGCACGGTCACCATGATCTCCGGCAGGGCATTGGTCAACCAGGTCAGATAACGCGGCGGCGGCTCGGACGAGGTCACCCAGCGGTAGGGGGCCCTCCGCTCGCCGATGGACCGCAGGTCACGCTGCCGTTCGGCGGCGATGCCCTCGTCGGACCCGCGCAGGATCTCACCCCAGTAGCCCAGCAGCAGGTCCGGCCGGGGATCGGTCGCGGTCTCCACGATCGCGCGCGCCTCGGCCGGCAACCCCTCGATGCCCATTCCGGCCAGCATGGCGTCCCACACCCGCCGCCAGTCCGGGCCGCGCAGGGTGGGCTCGGCCTGGCGGACGGCCACACCGAACGGGCCGGGCAGCAGAATCTGGTCCAGATTCACCACGCCGCGCACCGGGTGGCGGGCCGCGTACGTCGTGGCGACCACCGCGCCGACCGAGTGTCCCACCACGATCGGATGGTCGACGCCCGCCGCGGTGACCTGCTCGTGCACGACGTCGGCCACCTCGGCCATCCCGTAGGAGGCCCGCCGGGGTGCATCGCCGTGCCCGGGCAGGTCGAGGGTGAGCACCTGCCGGGCGGGCTCGATCGCCGCGAGCTCGCGCCGGACCGGGTCCCACTGTCGCCGGTCGAACGTGAGGCCGTGCAGCAGCACCAGGGGTGCGCGGTCGTCGTCCGTCATTGCCTCACTCTCCTACGTCCGGGCGCTCGCCCGCAGCGAGTCGATGGTGAGGTCGAGGACCGCCTCCAGGTGGTCGATCTTGCCGGTGGAGAGCAGCAGCAGCACACCGCCCTGGATGCCGGCCAGCAGTGCCGCGGCGGCGCGGTCGGCGTCCACCCGCGCGGCGATGTCCCCGGTCGACTGCATGTGCCGGATGCCCTCGGTGATCGCCGCCTGCCACCGCCACATCAGCCCGGTGACGATCGCCTGGGCGGCCGGTGCGCGTCGGCCGGTCTGACCGAGCAGGCCGTTGAGCGGGCACTTCACGCCCTGCGCGAGGTAGCGCTCGATGAGCCGGTCGCGCCACGCCGACCAGGCCGGCCAGGACGTGAGGTTGCTCAGCATCGGCTCCTGGTCGAGGAGCACCTGGTCGGCCTCGTGCTGGGCCACCGCGAGCAGCAGCTCCTCCTTGCCGTCGGGGAAGTAGTGGAAGAGCTGACCCTTGCTGGTGCTGGTGTGGGCCATCACGTCCTCGAGGCGTACCTCGTCGACCCCGCGTTCGCGGATCTCGGCGGCGGCGCCGGCGACGATCCGCGCCCGGGTGGCCTCGCCCTTGCGGGTCAACGCCCGTGTCATGCGACCTCCGTCACCACTTTCTGGCCCGTACCTGCTGGTCCGACCCTAGCCCGAACTCTGGACTTGCAGGTCCAATTTTGGCGAGCAAAGGTCTGCCACGCGGTCCGATCCGGGCCGACACCACGATCGGGAGGGCACCACCATGAACCACTACTACCTGCTCGGGCGGTCCGGTCTGCGGGTGAGCCGACTGGCGCTGGGCACCATGAACTTCGGCGTCGACGGGTTCCACGCCGCGTACGGAAAGACCGAGGAGGAGGCGGAGCTGATCTTCCGCCAGTACCTGGAGGCGGGCGGGAACTTCGTCGACACCGCGGACTTCTACACCGCCGGGGAGAGCGAGAGGATCCTCGGCCGCCTGATCGACAGTGCCGGTGTCCGTGAACGGCTCGTGCTCACCAGCAAGTTCACCAACACCCTCGACCCGAGCGACCCGAACGCCAGCGGCAACGGCCGCAAGCACATCGTGCGGGCCGTGGAGGCGTCGCTGAGCCGGCTCGGCACCGACTACATCGACCTGTACCTGCTGCACACCTGGGACCGGATCACCCCGGTCGAGGAGGTCGTGCACACCCTCGACGACCTGGTACGCGCCGGCAAGATCCGGTATGCCGGGCTGTCCGACGTGCCGGCCTGGTACGCGGCCCGCGCCCAGAGCTACGCCGAGGCGCACGGCCTGACCCCGATGATCAACCTGCAGCTCCCGTACTCCCTGGTCAGTCGGGGCATCGAGGCGGAGTACGTGTCGATGGCCCAGACCGTGGGCATGGGGCTCACCGCGTGGAGCCCGATCGCCGGCGGCCTGCTCAGCGGAAAGTACCGGCGTACCGGCGACGGCCTGAGCGGGACCGGTCGGTTGACCAACCCCGACGCCGCGGGCCGGGAGATCAGCCCCGGCGACTGGCAGGTCGTCGAGGCCCTGCAGGACGTGGCCGCCGACCTCGGCCGCACCATGGCCCAGGTCGCGATCAACTGGGTGGCCACCCAGCCCGCCGTCGCCTCGGTCATCATCGGGGCGAGCAGCGCCGAGCAGGTCCGCGGCAACTTCGAGGCGCTGGAGTTCGAGATCCCGGCCGACGCGCGTCGCCGGCTCGAGGAGGCCAGCGCACCGAAGCTCGAGGCGCCCTACGCGATGTTCACCCCGCAGTACCAGTCCTGGGTGGTGAGCCCCGGGCTCGGCATCGGCGACAAGCCGGCCGGCTACGCGCCGCCGGTGTTCAACGCCGCCCAGCCCTCGACGTGAGGGACCGCCGCCCGTCGGCCAGCGACGATGGCGACTCCGGCACGGGCTCCGATCGCGGAGCCCGTGCCGACGGTCACGGCCGGCTCTGTTCGGGCAGTTGGTTGCCGTAGTAGGCGCCCGCGCCGTGCTTGCGGGTGAAGTGGCGGTCCAGCAACCACTGTGGCGCGGCTGCCGCCGGGTTCAACGAGAGCGTCTTCATGGCCATCTCCGCGACCGCCTCGCAGACGATCGCGTTCTCCACCGACTTGAGCGGGTTCGCCGCCCAGGTGAAGGGGCCGTGGTTGGCGGCGAGAGCGACGGGGTTGGCCAGCGCCTCGGCCTCTCCCCCGATCAGCTCGATGATCGCCAGGGCGGTGTTGAACTCATAGTCGTGGGCGCACTCGTCGGCCGTCAGGTCCCGGGTGACCCGGATCGGGCCGGCGAACGTGTCGGCGTGCGTGGTGCCGAGCACCGGCACGTCCCGCCCGGCCTGGGCGAAGGCGACGGCGTTCGTCGAGTGGGTGTGGGTCACGCCGCCGATGGACGGCCAGCGCAGGTAGAACGCACGGTGGGTCTCGCTGTCGACGGAGGGCCGCAGCTCACCGGCGACGACCTGCCCGGTCTCCAGATCCACCGGGACGAGGAGGTCGGCCGTGAGGTCCTGGTACGCCACGCCGGAGGGCTTGATCACGTAGATGCCGGCCTCTCGGTCGACCCCGCTCACGTTGCCCCACGTCAGCGCGGCCAGGCCGGCCTCGGCGATGAGGCGGTTCGCGGCGAGGACTGCGGCACGCAAGTCGGTTGATCCGGCCGTACTCATTGCTGGTGTCGCCTTTCGGGGTGGGGATGGGACCGTGCGGTCAATAGCGGGTGCGCCTGGTCGGACGGAGATGACGCGCCCACACGAGGCACGACACGGGCGCAGTTTAGACGCCGGCGCGGCAGCACGCGGCCTACGTCCCGGATGGTCGTCGGCGGCGCTGACCGCGGCGACGAGACTGCTCACTCGTCGACGCGGGCCGCCTGGGCCAGTCCGGGCGTCGGCGTCGGATCTCCCTCGTAGAGCGCCACGTACCGCCGGCGCAGCTCGGGACCCTCGGTGCCGAGCGCGGTGAGGTCGAGGATGTCGTGGCCGACGCCCAACGCCTCGGGCAGGGTGCAGACCCGCAGCGGGATCGCGTGCGCGTCGGCGATCCGGCGGGGCACGCTCACCGCCGCGGCGCGGTCCACCACGCCGTCGAGCGGGCTGATGGCGACCGCGGCGCTCCGCAGACCAGTGCGTCGGGGCGGGTTCGGCAGACTGCGCGCGATCGTCAGGTACTGGGTGACGGCGGAGAGCGAGTAGCCGCGCGACGTGACACGGTCGGCAAGGATGCGTCGCCCGTACAGCGTGATGAGCGGTCGGACCGCGAAGGCCGGCGCCTGACGCGGGTCCGGGCCGAAGAACGGCGACAGCAACAGCAGATGCCGTACGACGTCGCCTGGCACCTGGGCCAGCCAGGTGGCCAGCACGGCGCCGCCGGAGATTCCCACGACGCCCACCTCGTCGCCGAGGCCCGCCGCGACGGCCAGCCCTCGTGCGGCGTACGTCGTCAGCTCCTCGGCCTCGACCCGGTGGTGGGCCCGCCTGTCGACGGTCCCGTGCCGGGGAGCCCGTGGGATAAAGACGTTGTACCCACGGTCGAAGAACTCCTCGGCCAGTCCGTCGTACTGCTCGGGCGCGAGGGTGTATCCGTGCAGCAGCAGAACGGCCCGGCGGGTACGGGAGCCGTGGCTCAGCAGGCGGCTGCGCGACTCCGGGCGGAGCGCCGGATCCGCCGCCTCGGCCGCGATGACGGCCTCGGCGGCGCGGGTGGCGGTGTCGAAGTCGAGCGGTTGCCACGCGACCCGTCGCCCAGGGCGGCGCACCGGCCAGAGGTACAGCCCGGCGACGAGCGCCACGACCAGCGCCAACCCACCGACGAGAAGCGCGATGATCTCCGGCATGCGCCGATGCTGACAGGGGCGGGGGCCGGTGCCGGCCGAGGGGGTGCGCCCGGGTGACCGGGCGCACCCGATCGGCTACTGCGGTGGCGCGAAGACGACCCTGGAGCGCAGTTGCCGGAAGCCGGTCCGTTCCAGTTCCGCGAGCACCGCCACCCGGCGGGCGTCCACGTCGGCGATGACCTCGCGGGCACCGCCGGCGGCCAGCACCCGGACCGCCTCGGCCAGCAGCTCGGGCCGGGCCGCCTCGTCGAGGAGGCCGAGATAGGCGAGCAGTGGGTAGCAGGCGTCCCCGAACGTTCCGGCCAGCCCGACCGGCTGCCCGGCCTCCAGCGCGACGCGCCAGTTCTCGGTGGTGTCTCCCAGCCAGGTCAGCGGGTCGGTGGCCAGGTCGACTCCGCCGACCGCCTGCGCGACCTCGGCACCGGTCAGCACGTCCGGCTCGGCGATCCGGGCGACCAGGATGTTGATCTCCGCCAGGTCGGTGGGCGCCCGGAAGTCGTAGCGGCCGGAGGACGCCGGCAGCGGTGTGCCCGTCCAGGAGCACCGGAGCCGCTCCCCACGCTCGACCAGTCCGGCGAGCCGGGCGGCCTCCATCGGCGCCCGCACCACGGCCAGCACCTCCGGTCGACGCCGCCAGTGCGCCGGCAGGGCGGCGTAGTAGCGGCCGGGGCCGCCCAGCGCCTCGTGGGCGGCGTGCAGCAACTCGGCGCCCACCTCCGGCTCGGCGTCCAGATCGAACCGGTCCAGCCAGGGGGCGCCGACAGCGCCCGGTGGGCGGAGCCAGGCGGCCCGGCCGACCACCCGGCCGGCGCGCAGGGCGACCCAGGTGGTCTCGGGCCGGTAGCCGCCGCCGGCGATCCCGTCGGCGTACGCGACCTGGCGCAGTTGGGGCAGCGGATCGGGCATGGAGTCGAACAGGTTTTCCTCGCCCGCGACGAGCGGACGAATGAGCAGATCAGTCATGATCGTGGTCCTCCGGGTGGCGAGCGCCCCGGGTCAGGCCCGCGCGGACGCCGGAGCGCGGAGGGGGCGCAGAACATCGGACATTGTTCTGACCTCCTTCCAGCTCGACGGCGTGCCACGAAACCATACGCGCAGCCCTCGACGGCGGGCAACGGGGTGCCCCGCGTCGGGTTGGTCGCGGACGGCGGCGGGTGATGCCGGTGAGTCATCAAGATGACTCACCGGCATCACGCCGGACGACGGTCAGTCGTCCGGTCCTCGCCCGCCCTCATCCGGCGACCGGAGAGTCGTCGCGGTCGTGCCGGACACCGCCGCGCCCGGGGCGGACAGCCGCCACCTCGCCCGCGTCGGCGGTAAGCCGGATCATGCGTGCCGTCACGCCCCGGTAGGAGCGCGGGTCGACGGGGAGCAGCCACTGCCGGGCCCGGGTCAGTGGGCCGAGGTTGAGCCCCAGTTCGTCGAGCACCTCGTCGATGTTGTGCATCGAGAACGGGATGACGTTCGTGCCGCGGGCGTGCCGCCCGTTGGTACGCTCCGCCATCCAGGCCAGGCGGGCGCGCACCTCGTCGCGCATCCGCGCCTCGGCGGGCAGGGTGAGTCCACCGCGCAGGTACGCGGCCGTCCACACCGCCGCCATCTCGGCGCTGAGCGGGCTGAAGAACGACGAGTTGTAGCCGGCGAACGTCAGCCGAGGCACCCCGAGCGGCAGGATCTGGCGGTAGAGCTGGAAGTTGCCCGCGTCGTCCTGAAGCCGGGCGTGCAGCGCGTCGTCGAAGAACGGCACGTGCTGGCGGAAACCGGTGCCGCAGATCACCAGGTCGGCGGGGAGCACCCTGCCGTCGGCCAGGCGGGCGGCGGGCCGGCCGTCGTCGTCGACGAGCAGTTCGGTGATCACCTGGTCGCGGTGTACGGCGATGCGGCCGTCGGCGACGCGCTCGAAGAAGCCCTCGGTGGCGAGACTGACCGTGCTGCGGGCGATGTCCTCGAAGCTGCCGTTGGGCACCAGACCCAACTCACGCAGTTTGAGCTGCCTGGTCGCGACCGAGCCGACGCTGTCGACCATCCGTTGGCGCAGGCCGTTGCCCGGACCGTGCAGGAACCGCTCGAAGCCCTTCAGGTGGAGGTAGCGGAACAGCGCCTCACCCATCCGACTGAGCAGCAGGTACTTGTAGTTGAGCACGCCGCCGAGCTTGCGGGGCATCTTCCAGAGCAGGTCCCGGGCCACCACCTGGGTCTGGGCGGCAACCTCGCTCAGCGGGACCGCCACGTCGCAGGACGACTTGCCGTACCCGACGACGAGGACGTTGCGGCCTCGGGCCGCCTCGATGTCGTGGAACTCCCCCGCGGCCAGGACGCGCCCGCCGGCGGCGGCGAAGCCCGCGTGACCGTCGAACGACGGGACGACCGGGTCGCAGAAGATGCCGTTGGCGACGATCAGGTGGTCGTACCGTTGCACCGTCACCGGCTCCGGGGCACCCGCCGGCCGCGACGAGATCAGCCACCCGGTCTCGTCGTTGACGAACTCGGCGGAGACGACCTCCGTGGACAGCCGCAGCACGCCGGCGAGCCCGAACTTCGCCACGTAGGTCTCAAGGTACCGCTGGACCTGCTCCCCGGAGGGCCACTGCGGATAGTCGGCGGGCATCGGCAGGTCGGACAGGTGATAGGTGCCCTTGTTGTTCTGGGTGTGCAGACCGGGATAACGCCGGGTGCGGCTCCACACCCCACCGACGTCTGGCGCCTTCTCGAAGACGGTGACGTCGAACCCGCTCTGCCGCAGCACCTTCGCTGCGCTCAGACCGGCGAATCCGGCGCCGACGATGGCAATCCTCATGACATCCTCCGAAGTGCGTAGACCACTGCGGCGGCGGTGGTGAGCGCACGCTAGCGAGCGGGGCGCGGCAGTCGCTATCCGCTGCGCGCGAGGTGTGTCCGCTCCGCGCAGCCGACCCGTTCCGTGTCGGGTGCACGGCTTTCCGACACCGCCGTTGCGGGTCGCACCTTATGGTCGGCGCACCAGGACGCCCCGGGAGGTGTCGGATGGATGCGGTGACGGTCCGGACGGACGACGTCGACCAGGCCCGCGCCGAGGTCGGCCGGGTCTTCTGTCCGCATCGACTCACCCCGCAGGCGGGCGTGCGTGCCGTCCAGTTGCGGATGGCGGCACACCGGGTCGGCGGGGTGGGTGTCATCGACCTCGACTACGGGCAGGCGGTACGCATCCAACCCCCCGCCCTGGAGAGCTTCTACCTCGTCCAGATCCCCCGGGCCGGCAGCACCGTGGTGCGGCACTCCGGGCACACCGTGACCTCGACACCCGACGTCGCCTCGGTCCTGTCCCCGTACGACTCCTCGGACATGCGGTGGTCCGCGGGGTCACCACATCGGATCTTCTACGCCGACCGGCACGCCGTCGACCGCGAGCTCGCCCGTCTCCTGGGCCGCCCGGTGGACGACCCGCTCCGCTTCGACATCGGCATGGTCATGACCACGCCCACCGCGCAGGCGTGGGCACGCGGGGTGGCGTTCCTCGCCGACGAGCTGGCCCAGCCGACGGACGCGTCCCTGTTCGACCACCCGCAGGTGGCCGCCCGATTCGAGCAGGGGCTCATCGGCCAACTGCTGCTGGCCCACCGGCACAGCCACTCCGACCTGCTCGCCGAGCCGGACCACCACCCCAACCCGGGGCGGCTCGTCCGCCGGGCCTGCGCCCTGATCGCCGACCACCACGCCGAGGCACTGACCGTCGGTGATGTCGCCGAGGCGCTGCGGGTGAGCGTACGAACGCTGCAGGACTGCTTCCGCCGGGAGTTGCGGACCACCCCGACGGCGTACCTGCGTGCCTGTCGCCTCGACGCGGCGCAGCGATCGCTTCGGGCGGCCGAGCCGGGGGTCTCGGTGACGACAGTCGCGCTGCGGCACGGGTTCGTGCACCTCGGCCGGTTCGCGACCGAGTATCGGAGCCGGTTCGGTGAGTCGCCGTCGGCGACCCTCCGTCGCTGACCGGGAAGCACCACCTCGCCGGGCTCACCGGAAGGGGTGCGCCGCCGACAAAATCGTTATCCCGCAGCGGCCCGCGAGTCTCCTGAGGGGAGGCGCTGGTAGCGATCACGTATCGCCCTCCGTCGAGCAGCGATGTGACCACACGGAGGAGTCGAGACGATGCGCGCAACCGGCCCGGGTGAAGCGGATACCCCGAAGGGCCCCCGGGGTGTCCACGCGGAGCCCCGACGCCTGATGTTCCGTCGCCTCCCGATCGGCGTGTGGCGCCTGCGGTGGCCCCTCGCCGTGGCCGTCGTGGTGGCCGTACTGGTGACCGGGGTGATCGTCGTGGTGCAGCCGAGCGGGCCGACGCCCGTCCCCGCCGCGACGCGGGCGGTCGACGCGCCGCCGTCGACGAGCCCGGAGGTCAGCCCACCCCCCGCGACCACGCCCGCCGCCACGACGAGCCCGACGGCGACGACGCCGACCCCGCGGAGCACGCCGACGGCGACGCCCACGGCCCGGCGTCCGGCCGCCCCGGCGGCGACCGCCGTGACCTCGACGCGCAAGGGCGTCGGGGTGTGGACGTTCGACGGGGTCAGCCAGGCGCTGGCCAACTCCGGGGCGAGTTGGTACTACACCTGGGACGTCGCCCACCCGGGCGTCACCAGCCCGAAGAACGCCGAGTTCGTCCCGATGATCTGGGGGGCGAAGAGCGTCACCGCCGGCAACCTGCAGAAGGCCCAGCAGAACGGCCGCCACCTGCTCGGGTTCAACGAACCGGACCTGAAGGGTCAGGCCGAGATGACCGTGGAGCAGGCGTTGGACCTGTGGCCGCAACTGGAGGCGACCGGCCTGCCGCTGGGCAGCCCGGCGGTGGCCTGGGGCGGTGACCGGCCGGGCGAGTGGCTCGACCGCTTCATGGCCGGGGCGAAGCAGCGCGGTCACCGGGTCGACTTCATCGCCCTGCACTGGTACGGCGGCGACTTCACCACCGCCAACGCGGTCAACCAACTCCGGTCGTACCTCCAGGCGGTGCACGACCGCTACGGGCTGCCGATCTGGCTCACCGAGTTCGCCCTGATCGACTTCTCCAACGGCGTGCGCTTCCCGACCCAGGCGGAGCAGGCCGCGTTCCTCACCGCGGCGACCCGGATGCTGGGCGGCCTGTCCTGGCTGCACCGGTACGCGTGGTTCGGTCTGCCCGCCACCGACAAGGACCAGTCCGGGCTCTTCCGCAGCGGCGGCGAGGCGACCGCTGTGGGCCGCGCCTACCAGGCCGCGCGCTGAACCGGATCCACGTGGTCCCGCCAGGAGTGCCGCGGCTCGTACCCCAGCACCCGGCGTGCCTTGTCGATGCTGAGCAGGGTCTCGTGCTCGCCCAACTCCTTACGGACCTCGACACCCGGGTAGACCTCGGCCAGCAGGCTGGCGCTGGACCTGCTCATGACGGTGTCGGCGTTGGCGATGATGAACACGTCGGCGCCGGGCCGGTCGTGGGCGAGGGCGCGCTCGACCGCCTGCGCGCCGTCGCGGGCGTCGATGTAGCCCCACAGGTTCCACCGGCGCGCCCGGGGGTCGGCGTCGAAGGAGGGGAACGGGGCGTAGTCCTCGACATCCATCACGTTGGAGAAACGCAGACCCACCATGACCAGCTCCGGGTCCCACCGGCAGAAGTGCCGCGCCATCTCCTCCTCGAGGACCTTGTTCAGCGAGTACGTCGACTCCGGTCGCGGCGCGTACTCCTCGTCGACTGGCGCGTACGGCGGCGGGCTGTCGAACGGCAGCCCGAGCACCGTCTCGCTCGACGCCCACACCACCCGTCTGATCCCGGCCGCCCGCGCCGCGGCGAAGACGTTGTACGTGGCGGCGGAGTTGTTCGCGAACGTCGTCGCGTTCGACATCAGCCCGGGGGCCGGGACCGCCGCCAGGTGCACGATCGCGTCGACCCCACCGGCGTGCTCGTCGGCGCCCCCGGTGAACGCCTCCACCACCTGCCCGTAGTCGGTCAGGTCGACCAGGAGGAACTCGCCGTCCACGTCGCGCGGATCACGGCCGCCGGCCCGGTCCACGGCCAGCACGCCGACGCCCACGGCGCGCAGGCGGGCGACCACGGCCCGACCGAGCTTGCCGGTGGCACCGGTGACGACGACACGCCTGGGCAGTGCGGGGTTGCTCATCACCACATCCTCGCCCAAAGCGACCGCAGGCCCGCACGCGCCCCACCAACCTAACCGCCGGGTGTGACGAGCCCGCTCTCGTACGCCAGCACCACGAGCTGCGTACGGTCTCGGACGCCGAGCTTGGTGATGATGCGGCTGACGTGGGTCTTCACCGTCAGGGGACTCATCCGCAACGCCTCGGCGATCTCCGCGTTGCTCAACCCGGTGGCGACCGAGGCCAGCACCTCCCGCTCGCGGGCCGTCAACGGGGCCAACCGCTCGGGTGAGCGCTGCGGCGGGCGTGGGCGGCGGGCCAGCTCGGCGATCACGGTGCGGGTCACGCTCGGGCTGAGCAGGGCCTCCCCCTCCGCCACCACGTGGACCGCCCGACACAGCTCCTCCCGGCTCGCGGTCTTGGCGAGAAACCCACTCGCGCCGGCCCGCAACGCCTCGAAGATGTACGCGTCGATGTCGTAGGTGGTGAGCACGACGACCCGTACCCCTGCGGTGGCCGGGTCCTCGGCGAGCCGCCGCGTGACGACGAGGCCGTCCAGGTGCGGCATGCGGATGTCGAGGAGGGCGACGTCGGGTCGGGTCTGCCGGGCGAGCCGCAGCGCCTCCGCACCGTCCTGTGCCTCGGCGACGACGGTGATGTCACCATCGCGTTCGAGCAGACCCCGCAGACCGCTGCGGACCAGCGGCTGGTCGTCGGCGAGAAGCACGCGCACGCTCACCGGCGGGTCACCGCCGCCGACTCCTCAGCCGGGCTGACCGGCAGTCTGGCGCGCACCCCGAAGCCGCCGTCGGGTTGCGGTCCGGCGGTCAGGCTCCCGCCGACGCTGGCGGCCCGTTCCCGCATGCCGGTGAGCCCGTGACCGGGCCGGTGGTCCGCCGCCGTCGCCCGAGGGCCGTCGTCGACGATGTCGAGGCGTACGTCCTCGTTGCCGTAGCGCAGCGTCACCGTGACGGCCGCGTCGTCGGCGTGCCGCAGGACGTTCGTCACCGACTCCTGCGCGATCCGGTAGAGGGCCAGCCCGACCGCCGCGGGCAGCGGCCTCGGGGTGCCCTCGCGGTGGAACTCGACGCGCAGGCCACCGTCGGCCGCCCGGGCCAGCAATGCCTCGATCATGGTCTCGTCGGGTACGGGGTGTCGGTCCGTCGCCGCCGCGTCGGCGGGGCCACGCAGCAGGCGTACGGCGGTCTCCAGCTCGCCGATCGCGTCGGCGTTGACGCGGCGCGCGGTGTCGAGCAGGTCGCGGGTCGCGTCCGGATCGTCCTCGACCAGTTCCCGGGCCAGGTTGATCTGGATGCCGACGACCGCGACGGTGTGGGCGGTGACGTCGTGCAGCTCCCGGGCGATCCGCAGGCGTTCCTCCAGGACCTGCCGCGTCGACTCGCGCTCCTGCTGCTGCCGCTCGGCGGCGAGCCGGGCGGTGAACTCCTGGGCGAACAGCTCCCGGTGCCGGACCGCCGTGCCGGCGACGAGGGCGAGAGCGAGCAGGGCCGCCTCGCGGAGCACTCCGTCGAACAGTTCGAGCAGCGGTACGCCGGCGTTGAGCACCCACCCGGCGGAGACGAGCAGCGTGGCACCGCCGATCGCCGCCCCGATCGTCGCCTGCCCGACCCTTGCGACGGTGTAGAGGGGCAGCAGCAGCGGCCAGATCGGCGAGACGCTCGGCAGGTCGGTGAGGTTGTAGCCCATGATCACGATCAGCGACAGGACGAGCACGGTGACGGGCCGGCGACGTCGGAAGAGCAGCAGGGCGCCCATGACCGCCCCGAGCGCGTACGCGGCGACGGCCGACGTCGCGCTGGCCGGCTCGGCGGCCACCGAGGTCGCGACCGTGATGGCGACGGCGCTGGCCAGCGCGAGGGCGAGGTCGGCGGCGCGCATGGGGTTCATCCTCCGTGTTGGGCGTGACCGGCGTCGAGGGTGACCGGTACGGAGGGTTCGTCCTGCGCCGACACGGTCAGGAATTGACCCATCATCCCGGCGTCCTCGTGGGCCAACACATGACAGTGGAACATGTAGGGCGTACGAACGTCGGAGTGTTGCAGGAAGCGCACGGCCAGCCGGACGACGCTGCCGGGTGGCACGTAGACGGTGTCCTTCTCCCCGCGCGACTCGGGCGCGGGCGGTGCGCCGTCGACGCCGAGCACGTGGAAGGACGCGCCGTGCACGTGGAGGTTGTGCGGGATCGACTGCCCGTTGGCGACCTCCCACACCTCCACCGAACCGGTGCGCGTCACGCGGTCGATCCGGGCCGGGTCCATCGTCGCGCCGTTGAGGAGGAAGTCGCCCATCTCCAGGCGGAAGGGCTCCGGCCGGGTCACCGTCGGCGCGGGCGAGGCCGGGGTCAGTTCGGCCGGCACCGGCGGGCTCGGCCGCAGCACCCCGGCCGCGGTCATCTTGATCAGGTCGTGGGTGTCGCTGCCGCCGGCCAGCCGACCGTAGAGCGGGTTCGCCCGCAGCGGCGCCGGGAAGCCGCGCAGGACTACCGACTCGCCGGCCCGGAACTCCACCACGATCTCGGCGCGCTCACCTGGCGAGAGCAGGAGCCGGCGCAGTGGCTGCGGCGAGCTGAGCAGCCCGGCGTCGGTCGCCACGAGCGTGAACTCGCGGTCGTCGGTGAACCCGACGTACAGGATCCGGGCGTTGCAGCCGTTGAGCAGCCGCAGCCGCACCCGCTCGGTCAGCACCTCGACGTACGGGTCGTAGGTGCCGTTGACCAGGATCTTGTCGCCGAGCAGCCCGGTGATGGTCAGGCCGCCGAACGTGAGGTCGGACTCGTCCAGGGTGCCGTCGTCGGCGATCTTGCGGTCCTGCACGATCAGCGGGACGTCGTCGACCCCGTACTCCGTCGGCAACCGCACGGCCGGGTCGTCGTCGACGATGAACAGCCCCGCGACACCCCGGTACACGTGCGCGGCGGTGCTGCGGTGCAGGTGCGGGTGGTACCAGAGGGTCGCGGCCCGCTGCTCGATCGTCCAGCTCGGTCGCCAGGTAACGCCCGGCTCGATGGGCTGGTGCGGGCCGCCGTCCATCCGGGCGGGCAGGTGCATGCCGTGCCAGTGCAGCGACGTCGTCTCCGGCAGGTTGTTGCGCACGTCGACGCTCACCCGGTCACCCCGACTCGCCCGCAGCGTCGGGCCGAGGATCGGCCCGTTGGCGCCCCAGGTGTTGGTCGTCGTGCCGGGCAGCAGTTCGGTACGACCCGCAGCGAGCGTGAGCCGGAATCGCCGCACCCCGTCCGCCGCCACCGTCGGGGGCAGGATCGGCGGGATCCGGAGCCGGTTGCGGAACGTCAACGTGCCGACGTTGCTCCGCCCCGAGTCCGCGTACAGATACCCGGCGAACCCGGCCGCGGGCAGGACGACGAGCCCGCCCACCGCGCCGAGCCAGCCGAGCACCCGGCGGCGGGTGCTCACCGGCGGACGCGGCGGTGGACGGCCCAGGCGATGAGCGCGAGGCCGATGATGATCACCCACCAGCCCAGCAGCACCTCGGGCATCGGCACGAGACCGGGGTCGTCCAGCCACACCTGTGGGGGGACGAAGAACCAGCCGAGGTTGAAGACGAGGCCGACGAGGACGATGGCCAGCCCGGCCCAGAGGCGGCGGCTGACGAGCAGCGGAGCGGGTTTGTCGTGCATGACGCAGACCGTACGAACCACCGGGTGCGGCGCACATCCGCTGCACGAGGTACTCCCTGCGATGTACCTGCCGGTCCGCGCGTGCCCGGGCCCCGCGGGTGCGTAACGTGCAGGGGTAAACGTTGACGCGACGAGGAGACTGCATGTCCAAGCCACCGCTTCCCGAGGCCGCGATCGCCATGCTCCGCAAGCCGAACCCGGCCGTCATGACCACACTGCGCAACGGTGGTCAGCCGGTGTCCGCCGCGACCTGGTACCTGTGGGAGGACGGCCGGATCCTGGTGAACCTGGACGAGAGCCGCCGCCGGTTGGAGCACATCCGCAACGACCCGCGGGTGTCCCTGACCGTGCTCGACGAGGCCGGCTGGTACACCCATGTCAGCATCGTCGGGCACGTCGCCGAACTGCGCGCCGACGAGGACCTGGCGGACATCGACCGGTTGTCCCAGCACTACACGGGCAACGCGTACCCGCGGCGGGAACGCGCCCGGGTCAGCGCCCTGATCGAGATCGACAGGTGGCACGGCTGGGGTTCGCTGAAGGACAACGACCAGGTCGGCTGACGCCCACCCGCGGGGCGTGCGGGTGGTGGTGGTTCGGGTGCCGACGTCGACGTGCGGCGCCCGGCCCAGCTCTTGACCGGAGACGACGGTCGGCTTAACTTCATCAATCAGATAAGTGTCTTTACTGATTGTGCGCCAACCGTCGTGGGAGTGTGCCGATGCGACAATTCCGCCACCGCCGTCTCACCGCCGTCGTCGCCCTGGCGACCCTGCTGATCACGGCCACCCCGCCCACCGCCGCCAGCGCCGGCGACCACCAGCAGCGCCGCGCCGGCTACCACCGGGTCGGCTACTTCACCCAGTGGGGCATCTACGGCCGCGCCTTCCCGGTCAAGAAACTCGACACCTCCGGGGCGGCGAGCCGCCTCACCCACGTCAACTACGCCTTCGGCAACGTCAGCGAGGACGGCCGCTGCTACCTCGACGGCGGGCCGGGCGAGGGCGACGCCTGGGCCGACTACCAGCGGCCCGTCCCGGCGGAGGAGAGCGTCGACGGCGTCGCGGACGCCCCGGGCCAGGCGCTCAACGGCAACTTCGGTCAGCTCGCCAAGCTGAAGGCCAAGCACCCCAAGCTCAAGGTGCTGATCTCGCTGGGCGGCTGGAGCTGGTCGACGTACTTCTCCAACGCCGCCCGCACCGACGCCTCCCGCAGGGCGTTCGTCGCGTCCTGCGTCGACCTCTACCTCAAGGGCAACCTGCCGGGCGCCCCGGGCGCCGCCGCCGGCGTCTTCGACGGCGTCGACCTCGACTGGGAGTGGCCCAACTGGGAGGGTGAGCCCGGCAACGTCATCCGACCGGAGGACCGGGAGAACTTCACCAAGCTGCTCGCCGAGTTCCGCCGGCAGCTCGACGCGTTCGGGCGCACGACCCGGGCACACCACCCGCTGACCGCCTTCCTACCGGCCAACCCGGCCACCATGGACGCCGGCTACGAGGGCCGCAAGATCTTCACGTACCTGGACTTCGCCACCGTGCAGGGGTACGACTTCCACGGCGGCTGGGACGCGGTGACCAACCAGCAGTCGGCGCTGCGCGTACCGGCGGGCTCGCCGGACAACCCGGACTTCTCCGCCGAGGTGGCCATCGACGGCTGGATCGCCCGGGGCGCGCCACGCGACAAGCTCGTCCTCGGCATCCCGTACTACGGTCGCGGCTGGACCGGCGTCACCGGCGGCGGCAACGGCCTCTTCCAGCCGGCCGCCGGGCCCGCGCCGGCGACCTTCGAGGCCGGGTACGAGGACTACAAGTTGCTCAGGACCCTGGCCGGCAACGGCTACGCCGTGCACCGCGACCTGCGCACCGGGCACGCCTGGTTGTTCGACGGTACGACGTTCTGGACGTACGACGATCCGGCGGTCGTGTTGCAGAAGACGCTCTACATCCGCCGTGCCGGCCTGGCCGGCGCGATGATCTGGTCGCTCGACGGCGACGACGACAACGCCACGCTGACCAGGACCATCAACCTGGGCCTCACCGCCCGGTAGCCCCATCCCCGAGGGTGACCGCGCGCACCGCCGCGTCGATGAGCGCGGTCACCTGGTCCATGTCCCGCGCCTGGCGGACGTCCACATCGGCCGTCCAGCCGTCGGGCCGGGCAAGCCGCACCGTCACGTCCTCACGGCGGTGGATGAGCCAGCCGGCGATCGCCTGCACCAACACCATCGCGGCCCCCGCGTCGTCGACCGCCACCCTCAGCAAGTCCGTGCCGTCGGCCGGCGTCGCACCGGCCGGCGTCGAGGTCACCCCGTCGCGCAGCCGGTCCTCGGCGCGCAGCCAGGACGCCAGCGACCGCCGCGCATCGGCGGACGGCAGATCCGGATGGACCGAAAGCGCGATCATCTCCGACACGAGCTGCTCCTCCCAGACGACGAGCCCACCCCGTCATCCTGCCACTCCGCGTCGGAACCGGCACGCGGCGTAGTAATCAATGTCGATCACCCTTGACCGTCGTGTCGGCCGGTTCATAGGCTCCGGCCACTGCGAGGCTGTTCCCGAGAAGGGAAACCCGATCACATGTCCCCATCGATGCGCCAGTTCTGGACGGTCCCCCCGAAGCGGCTGGCGAGTGCCGCCACGATCGCGCTCCTGCTCGGCATGACTCCCCTGCTCGGCGGCACCTCGACCGCGAGCGCCGCCCGTCCGTCCACCTGTGGCGACGACCCGACCGCACGCCTGAGCACCGTGCCCGCGCCGGAATCCGTGCTCGGCTTCCCGCTCGGCGCGGGCCAGGAGCGCGTCGTCACCAACGACGAGGTCCGGACCTACCTCGGGGCGGTGGACAGCGCCTCGGAGAGGGTCGTCACCGGAGTGCTGGCCACCAGCGTGGCCGGGCAACCCCTGCCGTACGCGGTGGTGTCCGACGAGCGCCACGTGCGACCCGCCGCGCTGCGCCGGATCGCCGACGACGTACGGGACCTGCGTGATCCCCGTCGGACCAGCGCGCGGACGGCCGCCCGGACGGCGAAGGACAGCCCGGCCATCGTCTGGGTCACCGCGAACGTGCACGGCGGCGAGAAGAGCGGCACCGACGCGGCCCTCAAGACGCTGTACGAGTTGGCGGCGGGCCTGTCCTGCGAGGTCGCCCGGCGCAACGACAACCTGGTCACCGTCATCGTTCCCACCCAGAACCCGGACGGCCGCGACGCGACCCGGCGGCAGAACGAGTTCGGATTCGACCTGAACCGGGACTGGTTCGCCCGCACCCAGCAGGAGACCGACGGCAAACTCGAACTGCTGCGCCGCTACCCGCCGCAGGTCTTCGTCGACGCCCACGAGATGGGTGGTCGGCAGTATTTCTTCCCGCCCAACGCCGACCCGATCCACCACGAGATCGCTGGCCAGGCGGTGGACTGGATCAACCGGATCGGCGAGGCCAACAAGGCCGGCTTCGGCTACAACGGCGCCTGCGACGACACCGCCTTCACCGAGTGTTACTTCAACTACGACACGTACGACATGTTCTTCATGGGTTACGGCGACACCGTGCCGACCACCGGCTTCGGCGCGGCCGGAATGACGTACGAGAAGGGCAGCGCGTCGGCGGTCGCCGACCGGGTCCAGCAACAGTTCCACACCCAGTGGTCGACGCTGGGTTGGGCCGCCGCGAACAAGCGCGAGGTGCTCGACGGCTACTTCGACATCTGGACCGACGCGCTCGCCCAGGGCCGGGCGGGCACCCTCGAACCGAACGAGGTCGTGCAGCCCACCAACGAGGTCCAGTTCCCGGTACCCGACATCACGATCCGCTCGTACTTCCTCCTGCCGGACCGGCAGCTCGCCGACGTCCGCCAGCTCGTCGAGCGGCTGCGCCGGATGGACGTCGAGGTGTACGAGGTGCAGAAACCGACCCGGGTGCCGACCGCGCGGGTCTTCGGCGGCCGGAGCGCCACAAACGTGACAGTGCCCAGGGGCGCCTACTGGATTCCGCTGGACCAGCCGCAGAAGCACTGGATCCAGGCCATCATGGGCGAGGACCCGTACACGCCGTTCCCCTACTTCTACGACGTGTCGTCCTGGAGCAACCCGCTGCTGATGGGTGTCTCCACCATCTACACCGGCGACGACGTCCGGCCGACGGCCCAGCTCGTCCGCGCGATCTCCGGCGGCCGGACCGCCCCGGCCTGGCCGTGGGGCTCCTACACGTACCCGCTCGACTCGGCCGCCGCCGCGGAGCTGACGTTCAGCCTGCTCGGTCGCGGCGTCCCGCTCACACGCAGCGCGGACAGCAGCCTGGTGGCCCTGCCGGCGAAGACGCTGACCCGGGAGATCGACCGGCTCGCCACCTCGCTCGGAGTGAGCCTGACACCGAGCGGGCCAGCCACCGGTACGCCCGTGAACCTGCCCGACGTGGGACTGTTCCAGGGCACCGGCATCTCCACCACGTCCGGCTCACACGGCGAGGCCCGCTACGTGCTCGGCAAGCAGTGGGGGCTCGACCTCACCCCGGTCACCACTGCCGACATCAACGACAACACCGAGGCGTTCACCGGTCGTACCGTGCTGCTGGTGCCGGACGGCAGCAGCGCGACCGGCGGTCTGACCGCCGCCGGCCAGGCCAACCTGCGCGCCTGGATCGCCCAGGGCCACACCTACGTCGGGTTGCGCAACGAGGGCACCCGGCTGGCCCGCGCCGCCGGCCTCACCTCCACCACCGAGAAGGCCAAACCGGCCGACTACCTGGTGATCGGCTCGCACCTGCGGGTCGACGTGGACGCCACGAGCCCGGTCGCCCTGGGTCGCCCGGCGGAGGACGTCGAGTTCAACAACAGCGACCCGATCCTCAACCCGAGTACCACCGGCACGAACGTGCTCAGCTACCCGACGGGTGACACGTTCTGGGCCAACGGCTACACCGTCGGCGCGGAGACGCTGAAGGGGACGGCCGCCGTGGTCGACGAGCCGACAGGTGCCGGTCGGGCGGTGCTGTTCGCGTTCAATCCGCTCTTCCGGGCGTACAACGAGAACGGCCTGCACCTGGTGGCCAACGCGCTGCTCTACCCGCCGGGTGTCCCGGCCGCCCGACGCACGCCGGGCATCGACCCGGCGCGCGCCGACGCCGCCGCCACCCCGGCGGCGGCGGACCTGGGCGGCGGGTGGCGACCGATCACCATCGAGGTGGCGGCGACCGACCTGCCGCGCACCCGGGCCATCGTCGAACGCTTCACGCCCGACGCGCGGACGTCCATGAAGGACAGCTCGGCGTACGTCGTGATCCCGAACCCGCAGGGCCTCCAGGTCGACGAGCACCCGTTCACGGCGGATCTGGTACGCGCGCTACGCGACGCGCGAGTGCCGCTGCGGTCGGTGGTCGGCTGACAGATCCCGCACCGCTGAGCGCTCGTCCCCGTGGTCCGGGGACGGGCGCTTCGGCGTTGTGCGCAGCGGCTATGACCGCCTGGTGACCTCGGTGACGAACGCCCGCCAGGCCACCGGCTCGAAGTCCAGGGCCGGCCCGGTCGGGTCCTTGGAGTCCCGCACGCCGACGATGCCGGACGCTCGACCAAGGTCAACAAGTGTGATCTGTCCAACCATGATCCCTCGAAAGTTCTCGGCCGCCCGCCGCAGCACCTCAGGCCAGGAATCAGGGTCGGTTGCCAGTACCGAAGCTGAGTCGCGACGCGCTCGGCGTCCAGCCACGGCGGGAACCAGGATGGTGCCCCAGCTTCGCCACCATGCGCTCGAAGAGACCGCCGTTCTTGAGTGCCCGGTCCGCGCCCTTGATGACGTCCATCGTCAGCGCCCGCGTCTCCCCCTCCACGGCGCTGACAGGAAAGGCGCTGAAGCCGACGCCCTAGCCGAAAGCCTCCTGTGTCATCCCCGCGGCCCCTCGGGCGACGGATCTCGTTCACGATGAACGCGGCAAGCGGGTGCGGTAAGTTGACCATGCAAAGCTCCCAAACCGGAAGATCAACTACTGGTGTCACTGACCGGGGGAAACGCTCACCTGATCGAGCGAAACGCCTCCCGAGCGCAAGACCCTCCACAGCAGAGTGTCACCAACAACGCCGCCGGTGCGTACCCCAGTCCCGGCAGACGCGTCCGCACCGGGCCGTTGGCCGCCGACAGCGCAGATCTTGGACACTTTCCGTTCCGCACAGTTCCGCGCGAACGGAAAGTGTCCAAGATCTGGTGATGCGGCGGTGACCCGGCCGCGAAAGCTCGCGCGATGGTGCCCGCCGGCGGGGAGGCAGGAACGCGGGCAGGCACGCGGGGCAACGCGGGGGGCACGCCGATCCCCCCGCCGCCGCAGCGCGTGCCGCGTTCGGCCTGTCCGGTTGCAGCCCTACCTCGGGCTCCGACTCGGTCATGACCGACGGGCCCTTCCGAGTCGATCCCGACACACAACCTCCACCCGGTGACCCCCGGCGCGGGCCGGTGTCTGATCGAGGACATCGGATCGTTGCCGCGTTTACGCCGTCCCGCAAGCCGAGGAGACTCTCGGTGAATGCTACGAATTCGCAGTCTTCGTCCGATAGGAGCAACATGAGGACATTACGGATCCGGGCCATCGTGGCGGTGACAGCGGCATGGCTGGTAACCGTGAATTTCGCGCTACCCGCCAGGGCCGCCGACACCAGCATCGAGCGGGTAAGCGTCAGCAGCACCGACGCGCAGGGAAACAGCTCCAGCTCCTCCCCGGAGGTGAGCGCCGATGGCCGATATATCGCTTTCGCGTCCTACGCCACCAACCTCGTACCTGATGACACCAATCAGAAGTCGGACATCTTCGTTCGGGATCGCTTCACCGGCGCCACCGAACGCGTCAGCACGACCCCGAACGGCACCCAAGCTGACTGGGAAAGTTCCGACCCGGCGATCAGCGCCGACGGACGGTACGTCGCGTTCGCTACCGACCTCGCGATCGACGACCTGCACCACTCTCTGGACGTGTACGTCCACGACCGCGTCACAGGCTCCACCGGACAAGTCAACAACACCAACAACAGCGGAGTGTTGAACAACTTCAGCTTCTCCCCGGCGATCAGCGCCGACGGGCGCTACATCGCTTTCACGTCCTGGGCCACCGATCTCGTGCCTGACGACACGAACCAGACCACCGACATCTTCGTCTACGACCGCACCAACGGGTCCACGCAACGCGTCAACATCAGCGGAACGGGCGCCCAGGCCGATCAGTTCAGCTTTCAGCCAGCACTGAGTGCCGATGGACGTTACGTCGCCTTCTCGTCCTGGGCGGGCAACCTCGTGGACGAGGACACCAACCAGGCCATGGATGTCTTCGTCCACGACCGGGCCTCCGGCACCACCCAACGCGTCAATGTCACAAGCACCGGCGCTCAATCTCGCAACGTCGGCTCCGATCCGTCGATCAGCGCGGATGGCCGGGTCGTCGCCTTCCAGTCCTATGGAGCCGATCTCGTGCCCGACGACACGAATCAAACTGCGGACATCTTCGTCCACGACCGGGGTGCCGGCACGACACAACGTGTCAGCAGCACGAGCACGGGCACGCAGGCAAACGCCGAGAGCTACGACCCGATGATCAGCGCCGATGGGCGTCATGTCGCCTTCGCGTCCTATGCGACCAACCTGGTGCCCGACGACACCAACCAGAGCGCGGACGTCTTCCTACGCGACCTCACCACCGGCATCACGCGGCGCGTCGACGTCAGCTACACCGGGGGCCAAGCCGACCAGGGCGGCCAAGAGCCGGCGGTCAACACCAACGGCCAGTACGTGGCGTTCGCGTCCTATGCGGCCAACCTGGTACCCAACGACACCAACCAGGCGATGGACGTCTTCTTCCGTGATCTCGAGCTGCGGGGAGGGTCGCAGCCCACCGCGCCGGCGACCGTCACTCCGAGCCCCGAGCCGCCGGGGCCCCCACAGCCGCCCGTGTCGGCTCTGATCCCACAGCCCCCGGCAGCGACCAGCGTCCCGCAACCCTGACGCCCACCGCGGCAGGTCGGTCGAGGCACCGGTGCTCCGACTGGCCCGAGGGCACGGGCCAGCCGGACCACGGCGGTGGTGTCAGCCGGTCGCGCAGACGGTGCCGTTCAGGCGGAACGCGGTGGGCAGCACGTTCGGCCCGCTGTACGCGCCGACGAAGCCGGCGCTCACGCTGCCGCCGGCGGCGATCTGCCGGTTGTCGTTGGTGGACGTGACCCGGACGGCGGTGCCGGTCTGCTCCCAGGTGGCACTCCAACCGCTGCCCACCTTCTGCCAACCGGTCGGCCAGGTCCAGGTGAGCGTCCACCCGTTGATCGGACTGGCCCCGTTGTTGACGATCTCGACGCCACCGATGTAGCCGTTGCCCCAGTCGTTGTTTGTGGTGAACCGGACGGTGCACGCACCTTCGGTGGCGCTGCCGGTGGCGAAGGTGCGTGGCGGTGAGGCCCAGGACACCCGGCCGGCGGTGTCGCGGGCCAGCACGTTGACGGTGTATCTGCTGCCCGGCACCAGGTTGTTGACCGTGAACGAGGTGGTCGCCGTCTCGCCGATTTGCTCGCTGACCGCGCCGTTCTGCCGGTACACCTCGTACTTGGCAATCGGACTGTCGCCCGGGGTGGCCGCCGGCCAGGTGATCGTCGCGGCGCGGTCGGTGACGTCGCCGACGGTGGGTTGGCCCGGCGCCGCGGGCCGGCCGGTGGTCGTGCCGGCCGGGCGCAGCACGAGCGTCGTCAACGAGTACGCCGGCAGCGTCCGACTGGTCGCGGAGCCGGACTGGCCCGTGGCGATGCCGGTGGCGCCGTTGGTGAGGGTGGAGACGGTCGGCGCGGCGCTCGACGGGGTGAAGCCGGCGTAGTCGATGGCGACCTCGTGCGCGTTGTCCGGGTCCTTGTTCAGCAGCAGCACCGCCAGGTCGCCGTTGCTTCGACGGACGGCGTGCGCGCTGACCAGCGGTTCGTCGGTGCCGGCCCGGATGAACTGGTCACCGGCCTGGGCGAACAGGCTCATCATGGTCAGCCCGTGGTACGGGGCGAACGGGGTGTTCAGTGGTGGTTCGCAGACCGAGCCGTCCTCGGTGCAGGTGCCGCTAGAGAGCATTCCGAAGTCGCCGTAGTCGGTCTGGCCGGCCACCTGCGTCACGGTGCCGATGCCGTTGTGCACGTTCCACCACTGGACGGTGAAGACGCCGGCCTCCAGCAGAGCGCTGTAGGCGTCGGCCAGGAAGAGCGCCCCGGGCTGGGTGTTCTGGCCCGTGCCGACGTTCAGCTCGGTGAAGCTGATGCCGATGCGGTCGGCGTTCGGGCCCGCGTACCGGCTGATCTGCTGCCGGAGCAGGTAGGTCGCGTCGGGGACGTGGCTGGTGCGAGTCAGGGACTCGGCCGCGGTGCCGCCCGGGTACCAGTGCACGTCCACGAAGTCGATCCTCGGGCCGGCGATGGAGAGCACTGTCTGGTTCCACGGGCCGGGGTCGCTGCCGGCGGTGATCCCGTCCGGCCAGTTGCCCGGCATCGTCAGCACCGCGCCGACCTTGACGCTCGGGTCGACCGCCTTCATCGCGTCGGCGTACTCGACGACCAGCCTCGCGTACTGTGTGGCGCTCTTGTCCGGGTGGTTGTCGGCCTCCCAGGCCGAGCCGTAGTGGCCGTTGCCGTAGTTCTCGTTGCCGACCGCCCAGTACCGCGTGCCGTAGCCCTTTGTCACGTTCGCGTACCGCACCCAGTCGGCCGCCTCGGCGGGCGTCCCGGTGCCGTAGTTCGCGATGATCATTGGTTGCGCGCCGGCCCGCCGGGCCGCCGCCATGAAGGTGTCGAAGTCGGTCCCCGGCGCGACGTAGCCGCCGGGCGCGGTGTGGTCCTTCCAGTGGTAGATGTCGGCGTACGAGCCGCCGGGGTACCGCATCATCCGCACACCGGCTTCGCGCAGCAGGTCCGACGTCGCGGTGGTGCCCAGGTTGGCGTCCCAGATGGCGTGGTTGACGCCCAGCGCGGTGTCGGGCACGGTCGCCAGCCCCGCGCGGGCGTTGACGGTCACGGTGACCGGGTCGGGGGCCGCGCTGGCGGTCGGTGGGTTGATGCCGGAGAGCGCGGTGGCGGCGAGCAGCACGCTCGCCACCAGGGACGCGCGCCTCGTCTGCTTCTGCATGGGCTGGGGTTCCTTCGCGGAAGGGAGTGGTCCATCGCTTGTCGCACCGCCCCCAGCATCCGTACCGGATGCTGGTTGCCCATTGGACGAACATCGGCCCGCGCGCGGCCTGTCATCGACGCACAAGGATGTCATGGCCAGATCGCGGATCTCAAGGGGCGTTAGCTGTCGTCGTCCTCGCCCCGGCCACCACGGCGTCTACGCACGGCACCGGCAGCCAGCAGGGTGACGACCGCGGCGGTCAACTGGAGTACGGAACCGAGCAGATCGACAAGGCTGGAGATGGCGTCAGCGTCTGGCACAAGGTCCATGGATGGCCTCCGGGTTCGTGCCCACCGTCCGCTTCCTGCGGAAGGCCCTCCCCCGGGCCCGAGCGGTCAGCCGCCAGAGCACCACCGCCATTGTGACACTCCCGCCCCACCGAAAAACAAGCCTCCGAGCAATCGACTGACGTCATACGTTACAACTTGACGAACGGCATGTTATCGCTCACAGTCGATGTCGAGGCGGCCAGCGTTCGCGGCTCGCGGGAGAGCTCCCGCTGGTCGGCCTCGGCGTCACGGCGTCCGGCCGGGCATCCGGGCGTCGCATCAGGACTCGACAGTGGCCGCCGGCGACGCGCGGCGGACGACGCACGTCCGCGCTCCGTGCTGCCGCCGAGTCCCCCGACCCCGCACAAGAGGAAGCGCCGATGAGATCAAGGATCGCACTGCTGGCCGCCGCGCTCGCGACGGCCCTGGCGACGATGACGGCCGTGGTCACGGCCGCCACCCCGGCGTCGGCCGCGACGCTCACCCAGGTGACCAACTTCGGCACCAACCCGACGAACCTCCAGATGCACCTGTACGTGCCGGACCGGGTCGCGGCCCAGCCAGCCCTCCTGCTCGCGTTGCACTACTGCACCGGCAGCGGCCCGGCCGTGCACTCCGGTTTCGGGCTCAGCACCCTCGCCGACCGTTACGGCTTCATCGTGATCTACCCGTCGGTGACCCGCAGCAGCAAGTGTTGGGATGTCTCCTCCCCACAGGCGCTGCGGCGCGACGGCGGCAGCGACCCGATCGGCCTCAAGTCCATGGTCGACTACGTCCGGGGCCGCTACCCGGTCGATGCGAACCGGATCGCCGTGGGTGGCTTCTCCTCCGGGGCCATGATGACGAACGTCATGGTCGGCCTCTACCCCGACCTGTTCAGTGCCGGGTTCAGCTCGTCCGGGGTCCCGTTTGGCTGCTTCGCCACCACCAACGGCGCCGAGTGGAACAGCGAGTGTTCCGGCGGGCGCATCGTCCGGACCCCGCAACAGTGGGGTGATCTGGTGCGCAACGCCTACCCCGGCTACACCGGCAGTCGTCCCCGGGTGCAGATCTGGCACGGCACCACGGACACCACGCTGAGCTACGTCAACTTCGGCGAGCAGGTCAAGCAGTGGACAAACGTCCTGGGCGTGTCCCAGACCCCCAGCTACACCGACTCCCCGCAGGCCAGCGCCACCCGTACCCGGTACGGAGGCACCGGTGGCACGGCGCCCGTCGAGGCCATCAGCTTCCAGGGGTACGGCCACTCCATCCCGTTCGACGCCGCGCAGGCCATCCGGTTCCTCGGCTTCGACACCACAAGCCCCACCACGCCGCCGCCGAACCCGACCACTCCGCCACCGGGCGGCACGGCCGGGCCGCTGCGCAACACCAACGCCGGTCGGTGCCTGGACGTCCCGTCGCGGTCGCAGACCAACGGCACCCAGGTCGCGTTGTGGGACTGCAACGGCGGCACCAACCAGCAGTGGACGCCGACCGCCGCCAAGCAACTCCAGGTGTACGGCACGAAGTGCCTGGACGCCGAGCGCCAGGGCACCACGGCGGGCACCCGGGCGATCATCTGGGACTGCACCGGCGGCACCAACCAGCAGTGGAACGTCAACAGCGACGGCACCATCACCGGCGTGCAGTCCGGCCTGTGCCTCGCGCCGAACGCCGGTGGCACCGCCAACAGCACCCCGGTCGTTCTCGCAAGCTGTACCAGCGCGACCAGCCAGCGGTGGACCCGAAGCTGAGTCCGTACCGGTAGCGTTCGGCTGGAGCCACGCGGGTGGCCCGGCTCGGGATCCTTCCCGAACCGGGCCACCCGTGCTCTCGGCGGCCCCCGTGCTCCGGTTCCCAGGTCGACTCGGCTTTCATGATGTCGGGGTGTCCCCGACACCCGGACACCGCGATTTCCGTGAACCCGAGTCGATCACGGGACGGCTGAGCGAGGCGTCACGAGCCCGAGGTCACCGGCCGCCGTGGTGGTGCGGCACTGTCGCGGACGATGAGCTCGGTGGCGAGCTCGACCCGGGGGCTCTCGGTCCTCTCGCCGCTGGCGAGGCGCAACACGGTCCGTGCGGCCAGCATGCCCATCTCGGCCAGGGGTTGACGCACGGTGGTCAGCGGCGGGGAGCACCACCGGACCTCCGGCAGGTCGTCGAAGCCGACCACGCTGATGTCGTCGGGCACCCGCAGGCCACGTTTGCGGACCGCCTCGTAGACGCCGAGTGCCATCTGGTCGCTGGAGGCGAAGATGGCGGTGGGCGGGTCGGGCAGGGCCAGGAGCTGGGTGCCCGCGCTGAACCCGGACTCGTGGTAGAAGTTGCCGGGGCGGATGAGGCTGTCGTCGAGGGGGATGTCGGCGGCGCCGAGCGCGGCCCGGTAGCCGTCCATCCGGGCCCGGCTGCACATCAGGTGCGGTGGGCCGGCGATGAAGCCGATGCGGCGGTGCCCGAGACTGATCAGGTACTGGTTGGCGCTCAGGCTGCCCGCCCAGTTGGTGGCGCCGATGGTGGGTGACTCCTGCGGATCGACGCCGGCGGGGTCGATGATGACCACCGGCAGGTGCAGGCGGCGCAGTTCGGCCTGCAACGGCGGGTTCACCATCGAGGTCACGAAGATGATGCCCTCGGTGGAGCGGGTACGCATGTTGTCGAGCCACTGCTTGGCCGAGGAGATGCGCCAGTGGATGGCCGACACGACGGTGCCGACGCCGCTGGTCTGACCGACGTCCTCCACCCCGCGGATGATCTCCACGGCCCACGGGCTGTCCAGGTCGTTGAAGACCAGGTCGATAAGCGCGGCGTCGGTGCGCCGGGCCGGTGACCGGCGGCGGTAGCCGTGCCGGTTGAGCAGCGCCTCGACCCGTTCCCGGGTGTCCGGGGCGACGTCGGAGCGTCCGTTGATGACCCGGGAGACCGTGGGCACGGAGACACCGGCCAGTCGCGCGATCATCGCGATGGTGACGTTTCGGCCGGTCTCCGCGCCCACGGTCGCTCCTTCGTCTGCCTGGAAGCTTCAGGTCTGCTCGCGGTGGTGCGGTGTCACCCCTTGACGCTGCCGGTCAGGCCGCCGATGAGCTGTCGTTCGGCCACGGCGTAGAAGCCGAGGGCCGGGATCATGGACAGCACGACGTAGGCGAGCACCCGTGCGGTGTCGTCGGCGTACTGGCCCTGGAAGGCCTGGACCCCGACGGGGAGCGTCCACCAGCTCTGGTCGCTGAAGACGACGAGCGGCAGCATGAAGTTGTTCCAGCTGGTCACGATCGCCAGCACCGAGACGGTGGCCAGGGCGGGACGGGCCATCGGCAGCAGGACCCGCCAGAAGAACCCGAAGGAACTGCAGCCGTCCAGGACGGCGGCCTCCTCCACCTCGGCCGGGATGGTACGGAAGAACTGGCGCAGGATGATGATGGTGATCGGCAGCCCGAAGGCGGCCTGGGGCAGGATGACGCCGAGCGGGTTGTCCAGCAGACCCATGGCGCGCAGCAGGACGAACAGCGGCAGGATGGCCACCGCGAACGGGAACATCAGACCGATCGCGAAGAGGGTCACCAGGAACTCGCGGCCCCGGAACGCGTAGCGCGCGAAGACGAACGCGGCCATCGCCGCCGCGCCGACGACGATGACGGTGCTGGTGACGGCGATCAGCACACTGTTGCCGAGCTGTCGCCAGAAGAGCTCGTTGGCGAGGATGTCGCCGTAGTTGCCCACCCAGGGGTCGGGCCAGCCCAGCGGGTTGGTGGACAGTTGACCGTTGTCCTTGAAGCCGCCGAGCACCCCGAACCAGACCGGTACGACGATCAGCGCGCCGACGGCCACGCAGATCAGGTGCAGCACGAGGCTGCGGGTCCGCTGGGCGCGACTGGTCCTGGCGGTCATCGCTGGCCTCCCTGGTTGGTGATCGCGCCCTCGGTGTCCCGACGCAGGACCACGCGCTGGTAGAACAGGGCGAAGACGAGGCTCAGCAGGAACATGATGATGCTGATCGCACTGGCGTAGCCGACTTCGAAGCGGCGGAAACCGTACTCGTACATCGTCACGGCCATGGTCTCCGAGGAGTGGATCGGGCCACCGCCGGTGAGCACCCAGACCATGTCGAACAGCTGGATGGTGCCGATGACCGACAGGAACACGCTGATCCGGATCGTCGGGCCCAGCAGGGGCAGGGTGACGTGCCGGAACGCCTGCCAGGCGGTGGCGCCGTCGGTGACCGCGGCCTCGGAGAGCTCCTTGGGGATGCCCTGTCGGGCCGCCAGGAAGAGCATCATGTAGAGGCCGAAGTACTTCCAGGACACCACCAGGAAGACGGCGAACAGCACGGTGTCCGGGTCGGCGAAGACGGCACCGGCGTCCGCGCCGAGCCAGCCGGAGAGCGCCTCGCCCAGGCCCCGGTTGGGTGAGAACACCAGGGTGAACAGAACTGCCGTGGTGACCTCGGACAGCACGTACGGGGCGAAGAAGATCAGCCGGTAGACGGCGCGGCCCCGCAGGGGCTGGTTGAGCAGCATGGCCAGGGCCAGCGCGGCGGGCAGTTGGACGGCCAGCGACAGCAGCACCAGCACGAACCCGCGCCACAGGTCGCCCCGGAAGGTGGGGTCGTTGAAGGCGCGCGTGTAGTTGTCCAGCCCGACGAAGTTCTCCGGTAGCCCGAAGCCGTTCCACTTGTAGAGGCTGGCGTAGCTGGCCACCAGGATCGGGGCGATGACCAGCAGCAGGAACAACGCCAGGGCTGGTGTGAGGAAGACAGCGAGGACGCCGCCGCGGCCCGGCCGGGGCTGGCGGCCGCGCTGACGCGCGGTGCCCGGCCCCGGTGCCGGCGGGTCCGTCGCCGTGTCGCCGTGCCTGGTGTCCGACACGGTCGATGGCGTGGTCATGCCTACTCCACTGGGGTTTTGCGGCCGGCTACGGATGGGTGGGAGAGCATGCTCAGACGCTCTTCGCCACCTGCGTGATGTCCTTGACGATCTGCGCGGGCGACTTGTTGCCGGCGATGAGCTCGGCCACGCTGTCGTTGATCTGCGAACCGAGCGCGGGCGCGTACGCCTGGTCGAGGTAGAGCTGGAAGCCGGTGTAGCTGGCGAGCGTCTCCGCGACGGTCTTGGCGTTGGGGTCGGTGATGGCCGACGCGGCTTCCTTCACGGTCGGCAGCACCGCGCCGGTCTTCGTGGCCGTGCGCTGGTTGTCGGGGCTGAGCAGGAACTTCAGGAAGTCGACGGTGGCGCCTGGCGCGTTCTTGCCGATGGCGAAGCCGTTGCCGCCGCCGAACACCTCGGTGGCGGTGCCCTTTCCGCCCTCGACCGAGGGGAAGGGGAAGAAGCCGAGCTTGTCGCCGATGCCCTTCTTGCTGGTGGAGCTCGTCGCCTGCGTCGCCGGCGCCCACTGCCCCATCAGCTCCATGGCGGCACCACCGTTGCCCATGGTGGCGGCCTGCCCGTCGGGCGAGCTGTACGACGCCCCGAGGAACCCCTTCTGGAACGGCTGGAGGTCGACGAGTTCCTTGAGCCGGTCACCGGCGGCGACGAGGTCGGGACTGTCGAAGTTCTTGTCCGTGACGGCCTTGCCCAGCGCGTCCTTGCCGCCGATGCGCATCGCGAGGTAGGACCAGTAGAAGTGCGCCGGCCACTTGTCCTTGCCGGCCAGGGCGATCGGGGTGATGCCCGCACCCTTGAGCTTGCGGACCGCGTCGAGCACACCCGTCCAGGTGGTGGGTGGGGCGGTGATGCCGGCGCGGGTGAAGAGGTCCTTGTTGTACCAGAAACCGACCATACCGATGTCGAACGGAACGCCGTAGATCTTGCCGTCGATCGTGTACGGCTCCATGGCGGCGGGCAGCAACCCGCCGATCCACGGCTTCACGTCGTCGGTGAGGTCCTTGACCAGGCCCGCGTCCACCTGCTGCTTGAGCACGCCGCCGCCCCAGGACTGGAAGAGGTCCGGCGGGTCGCCGGCCTGGGTGACGGTGGTGAGCTTGGCCTTGAAGGCCTCGTTCTCCAGGGGCTGGATGTCGAAGGTGACGTTGGTGTGTGCCGCCTTGTACTCGTTCGCCATCGCCGCCCACACGGGCAGCAGCGGGTCGGTGTTCTGGATGTGCCACCAGTTGATGGTCTGTGGCGCGTTCGGGTCGCTGGACTTGTCGTCACCGCCACAGGCGCTCAACAGGTATGCGCCGGCGCCGGCACCGGCGAGGCCGAGCAGCGTTCGGCGGGAAAGGTGCGCTGTCATGATCCATCCCTTCGGGGACTCACGGGGGTGCTCGGACGCCGGTCGAGCCGGCAGGGGGAACATGGATCTCCGGAACTTTCATTGCTTCGCCGGTATTACCGGTCGATGGCCGGCACGCTACGAGCTGTTGCCGCGACGGTCAAGACCTCTGTCCTATTGCGAAAAGACCGGCTAGCGTAGTCAGGACTTCCAGTGATCCTGGACCGCAAGTTTCCGGAAGTTCCAGACAGTCCCCCAGAGGAGCTCTCGTGTCGACCGACATCGCTGATGTGGTGACCGCTGCCCGGTCGATCCGCAATCCCGTCCTCGCCGGCTTCCATCCGGATCCGTCGATCCTGCGCGTCGACGACGACTACTACCTGGCCACCTCGACCTTCGAGTGGTATCCGGGTGTGCGTGTGCACCATTCGCGTGATCTCGTGAACTGGCGCACGCTGGGCGGGATCATCACCGACCGCCGCCTGCTCGACCTGCGCGGCTGCGGCGACTCCAACGGCGTGTGGGCGCCCGACCTGACGTACCACGACGGCCAGTTCCACCTCGTCTACAGCGACGTGGCAAGCTTCGCCAGCGGCTACTGGGATCCACAGAACTTCCTGGTCACCGCCGAGGACATCGCCGGCCCCTGGTCGGATCCGGTGAAGCTGCACGGGCGCGGTTTCGACGCCGCCCTGTTCCACGACGACGACGGCACCACCTGGCTGCTGAGCATGAGCGCCGACTGGCGACCCGGTCGGGACCGCTTCGGCGGCATCGAGATCCAACAGTACGACCGGGCCGCGCGCCGTCTGGTCGGCCGACCCCGCATCCTGTTCACCGGCACCCCGGTCGGGGTCACCGAGGGCCCGCACCTGTACCGCCACGACGGGTGGTACTGGCTGATCACCGCCGAGGGCGGCACCAGCTGGGAGCACCAGGTCACCGTTGCGCGGTCCCGGGAGCTGTTCGGGCCGTACGAGGTCCAGCCGGACGGCCCGCTGCTCAGCTCGGTCGGCCGGCCGGACCTGCGGTTGCAGAAGGCCGGGCACGGCAGCCTGGTCCGCACCCAGGGCGGCGAGTGGTATCTGGCCCACCTGGTGGGTCGCCCCTACTCACCGCTGGGCAGTTGCGTGCTGGGCCGGGAGACCGCGATCCAGCGGGTCGAGTGGCCCTCGAATGGCTGGCCCCGCATCCCCGGAGGGGTGCCGGCGGACGAGGTCGTCGCACCGGACCTACCCCCGCACCCGTGGCCGGCGGAGCCGGACACCGACCACTTCGACGCCCCCGAGCTGGGTCTGTGCTGGTCGACGCTGCGCCGGCCGGCCACCGACGACTGGATCGACCTGCGGTCCCGGCCGTCGCACCTGCGCGTGCACGGCGGGCAGTCGCCGGTCGGCCGACAGGCCCCCAGCCTGGTCGCGCGACGCGTCGAGGCGACGCACTGCTCCCTGGAGACCGTGGTGGAGTTCGACCCGGTCGACCACCGTCAGCTCGCCGGCATCACCGCGTACTACAACACCCTCAACTGGCACCACCTCTACCTGACCCGCGCCGACGACGGGCGGACGGTGCTGGAGCTGCTGAGTTCCGACAACGGGCGGCGCACCCCGTACCCCGAGCTGACCGTCGATGCCAGCGGGGTCGCGCGGGTGGGTCTGCGGGCGGTGTTCGACGGGCCGGTGGTGCGCTTCGAGTACGACCTCGGCGCGGGTTGGCAGCGGTTGCCGGTCGACCTGGACGCGACGATCCTGTCCGACGAGCACGCCGCGCTGATCATCGACGGGGAGCCGGCGGCGTGGGGCTTCACCGGGGCGTTCGTCGGCCTGTGGGTGCAGGACCTGGGTGGCGACGGGGTGTACGCCGACTTCGACCGGGCCACCTATCGGGAGCACTGACCGTGCGGACGCCGCCCGGCGGGTGCCGTCCGGTCACCTCGGCGCGCTCGTCAGCTCGTCCAGGTGCCGGAGTGCCCGCCGCGCGGCGTCCGGACCGGCGGGCAGCAACGGCAGCCGTACGGCGGCCGTCGGGATGCGACCCCGCGCGTGGAGCACCGACTTGATCACCGTCGGGTTGGGCTCGGCGAACAGCGCCGCCGACAGGCCCGCGAGCCGATGGCCGAGCGACCGCCCACGGACGACGTCGCCGGCGTGCCAGTGCGCGACCAGCCGGACGAAGTCCGGGGCGGCGACCTGGGCCGAGGCCGCGATGGCGCCGTGCGCGCCGAGGGCGAGCAACGGGGAGATGAGCGGGTCCTCGCCACCGAGCACGGCGAAGCCGGGCCGGATGTTGGCGAGGAAGTCGACGGTGTCCCCGTCGATCCCGCCGGTGGCGTACTTGATGCCGATGACGCCGGGCAGGCCGGCGAGCTGCCGGAGATCGCCGGCGTGGAGGTGCTGCCCGGTGCGGTACGGGACGTGATAGACGACAAGCGGCACCGGGCTGGCCCGGGCGAGGTGGGTGAAGTAGGCGAGCACTCCCGCCGCGCCGGGCCGCAGGAACGAGGGCACCAGGCAGAGCGCCGCCGTCACCTCCGGCCGGTCGGACAGGGCGCGCAACGCCTCGACGCTGTTGGCGCCGACGAGCAGACGGGCGCGGCGCGCACGGCAGACCGCGGCCAGGACGTCGAGCACCGCGCCGCGCTCCTCGTCGGTGAGCGCGGCCGGCTCCCCCGTCGTGCCGAGCGCGACCAGACCGGCCGCGCCGGCATCCAGGGCATCGGTCGCGAGGGCCGTCAGCGCGTCGGTGGCGACGCGCCCGGCCAGGTCGAAGGGCGTGATCAGCGGTACGTACAGGCCGGTCAGGGTCATGCCTTCCACTCTCGGCCGAGCGACCAGGAAGGTCCAGTTCCGATTGCTCAACCAATACGTAAGCTGAGCTGATGCTTGACGTTCGCCGGCTGATCCTGCTGCGGGATCTGGCCCGCCTCGGCACCATCGCCGCGGTCGCCCAGGCGCACTCCTACACGCCGTCTGCCGTCTCGCAGCAACTGGCCGCCCTCCAGCGGGAGGCGGGCACCCGGTTGCTGGAGCGCACCGGCCGGCGGGTCGGCCTCACGTCGACCGCCGACGCGCTCGTGCGGCACACCGAGGTCATCCTCGCCGCGCTGGAAGCCGCCGACGCGACCCTGGCGGCAGCCCGAACCGGGGTGCGCGCAAGCGTACGCATCGGCGCCTTTCCCAGCGCCGTCCGCACCCTGCTCCCCGCGGCCCTGGTCAGCCTGGCCCGCGACCATCCCGCGCTCGACCTCATGATCACCGAGCTGGACCCGGTCGGCATGCCGACCGCGCTGCGGAACCGACGGCTCGACGTCGCGCTGCTGCACGACTACGACATCGCGCCGGTCCCACCCGACCCGGCGCTGGACTCGATCGCGCTGCTGGAGGAGACGGTCTTCCTCGCCGTGCCCCGCAAGCCCGACCACACCGCCGCCGAGCACAGCGCCGCCCAGCACAGCGCCGCCGAGCGCACCAGGTCCGACCCGATCAGCGGAGCACGCGACGCGCAGTGGATCGTCGGCAGCCCCGGCACGCTCTGCCACTCGGTGGCCCTGCACGCCTGCCAGATGGCGGGCTTCGCTCCGGCGGTGCGGCACCACGCCGACGACTTCGCCGCCATGCTCGCGCTTGTCGCCGCCGGCCAGGGCGTCGCTCTCGTTCCGCAGCTCGCCGTCGCGCAGCCCTCCCCACAGGTCCGGCTCCTGCCGCTGGCCATGCGCCGCCGCACCCGCGTCGCCTACCGCCGGGGTGCGGGCGGCCACCCGGCGGTCGTCGCGTGCGTCGCCGCACTCCGCAGCGCCACCACCGCCTTCCTCGGTTGAGCCAAGGCCGTCCACGATTGACTGTTGATCGACGTAGCACTATTTGTTAATAATGTTTCCTGATGCTCGCGGTGCCCGCCGGGGCCGATCGCCGCGCCGGGCACCGACCGGCCGGCGGCACGCCGCCCCTTCCCCCGAGGAAACACCATGGTGCGCAAGAGAACAGCCGCCTACGTCATGGGCACCCTGCTGACCGG
The DNA here is from genome assembly GCF_040648675.1 of Micromonospora sp. NPDC049101. Taxonomy (NCBI): domain Bacteria; kingdom Bacillati; phylum Actinomycetota; class Actinomycetes; order Micromonosporales; family Micromonosporaceae; genus Micromonospora; species Micromonospora sp. NPDC049101. The sequence goes on from NZ_JBEZED010000001.1 coordinate 460,445, forward strand.
CGTCGCGGCGGTCGGCTACGGCCTGCCGTCGGCCAGCGCCGCGACCGCCGGCCCGATCACCGGTCTCGGCGGCAAGTGCGTCGACGTCGCCGGGGCCAATCCGGCAAACGGCACGCCGGTCCAGCTCTACGACTGCAACGGCAGCGCGGCCCAGACGTGGACGGTCGGCAACACCGACGCCTCGATCCGCGCGCTCGGCAAGTGCCTGGACGTCACCGCCGCGTCGACCGCCAACGGCGCCAAGATCCAGCTGTACGACTGCAACAACACCGGCGCGCAGAAGTGGACGGCCAGCAACGGCGCACTGGTCAACACCGCATCGGGCAAGTGCCTCGACGTGACCGACCGGAGCACCGCCAACGGTGCCCGGTTGCAGATCTGGACCTGCGGGGGCACCACCAACCAGCAGTGGACACTGCCCGGCGGGGGCACACCCAGCCCAACGCCGACCGGCACCGTCCCGGCCGGCACCAACCTCGACGACCCGGCGAAGAAGGACGTCGCCATGCAGCTCGTCTCGGCCGCGGAAAACTCCTCACTCGACTGGCGCGCGCAGTTCTCCTACATCGAGGACATCGGCGACGGGCGGGGTTACACCGCCGGCATCATCGGCTTCTGCTCCGGCACCGGTGACATGCTCGAACTGGTCGAGGCGTACACCCGCACCAAGCCGGGCAACGTGCTGGCCGGGTACCTGCCGGCGCTGCGCGCCGTCGACGGCACCTCCTCGCACGCGGGTCTGGACCCCAACTTCCCCCGCGACTGGCGGGCCGCGGCCACCGACTCGGTGTTCCGCGCCGCGCAGGAGGCCGAGCGGGACCGGGTCTACTTCAACCCATCGGTACGCGACGGCAAGAACGACCAGGTCCGGGCACTCGGCCAGTTCGCCTACTACGACGCGGCGGTCATGCACGGGTACGAGGGCATGCGCCAGATCCGCAACCGCGCCCTCGCCCGCGCGAAGCCCCCGGCCCAGGGTGGCGACGAGCGGACCTGGCTCAACGCGTTCCTCGACGAACGGGTCATCGAGATGAAGAAGGAGGAGGCCCACTCGGACACGTCCCGCGTCGACACCGCCCAGCGGGTGTTCCTCAACAACGGCAACTTCACCCTGACCACACCGCTGGTGTTCGCCGTCTACGGCGAACAGTTCCGCATCGGCTAGACGAGTAGACGCTCAGGGTGCCGCCTCGCGGCGCCCTGAGCCGTCCCTGGGCGCGACCTTGCCTTGACGCTGACGACAAGGTTTAGCCTGGTCGCGACGGGCTGGTCGAGGAGGTCTGATGCTGATCGGCGAGCTGGCGGAACGGGCCGGCACGAGCACCCGGACGTTGCGCTACTACGAGGCCCACGGTTTGGTACGTCCGCAGCGCTCGGCCAACGGCTACCGCGTCTACGACGAGGCGGAGCTGCGGGTCGTCCAGGAGATCCGCGCACTGCTCGACGTCGGCTTCGGCCTCGACGACGTCCGTCCGTTCGTCGCCTGCCTGCGGGCGGGAAACACGTCCGGCGACGTCTGCCCCGATTCCGTGCTGGTGCTGCGACGCAAGCTCGCCGAGGTCGACGACTACCTCGGTCGGCTCACAGCGGTCCGTCAGCAGTTGCACACCCAGCTCACCCACGCCATCGCGCACCGGGAGGAAACATGCCCCAGGAGACGACAGTCGGCTCCCTGACCACCGTCACGGATGCCACGTTCGCCGAGCTGGTGCTCGCCAGCGACCGGCCCGTCGTGGTCGACTTCTGGGCCGAGTGGTGCCCACCATGCAAAATGATCGAGAAGAGCCTCGTCGAGCTGGCCGGGGAGTTCGGCGACCGGATGGTCATCGCCAAGCTCAATTCCGACGACAACCCGCAGGCCACGCGGCGCTACCGGGTCATGTCCCTGCCGACGCTGCTGGTGTTCCGTCGGGGTGAGGTCGTCGGTTCGGTCGTCGGGTCCAGGCCGAAACTGCACCTGCGACAGAGCCTGACCACGCACGCCGGGCTGTGACCGATCGAGACGTATATCCAGCACTGGCACACTGACCGCCATGACTGACTGGTTCACGCGGGCCGAAGTGGATACCGACGTCATCCGGATCTCGGAACCGCACGTCAACGAACTCCTGTCGGCGAACCTCTGGTGGTTGCGCGGCAACGACCGTGACATCGTGGTCGACGCCGGGCTCGGTGTCGTCGCCCTGCGGGAGGCGATCCCGGCCATGTTCGAGCGTGATCCGATGGTCCTGCTCACCCACGCGCACCTGGATCATGTCGGTGGCGCTGCCGAGTTCGCCGACCGGGCCGCCCATCCCGCCGAAGCGGGGCTCCTGGCGGCGGGCGTACCGGCGAGCCTGTACGGCGCGGAGCTCTACGACAAACTCGGCATCGACGCGGCGGGAGAAGCCGTCCCGGAGCTGATGATCGACACGTTGCCCGAGCCCGACTACGACCCGGCCACCTACCGCGTCGCCCCCGTCACCCTGCACCGCACGCTCGACGATGGCGACCGCGTCGACCTGGGCGGGCGGGCACTGACCGTGCTGCACCTCCCCGGCCACACACCGGGCAGCATCGCCCTGTTGGAGGAGGTCAGCGGGGCCCTGTACTCCGGCGACGTCGTCTACGAGGGCTATCTGATCGACGACCTGCCGAACTCCGACGTGGCCGCCTACCGACAAAGCATGGAGTTCCTCGCCGACCTCGACGTGTCAGTCGTGCATCCCGGCCACGGGCCCAGCTTCGACCGGGCACGCCTTCGTCAGTTGGCCGAGGCCTACCTGCGCAGGAGCGCCTAGGCCCGCTCGTCCTGTGGGATGCGTACGGTGAAGGTGGTGCCCTCGCCCGGCACCGAGCTCACCTCGGCCGTGCCACCGTGCGCCTCGGCGATCGCCGCCACGATGGCAAGGCCGATGCCGGAGCCCTCCCGCTGCCGGCTGCGCGAGGTCGCGCTGCGGTAGAAGCGTTCGAAGACCCGTCGGCTGTCCTCCTCGGTCAGGCCCGGGCCGTCGTCGGCCACCTCGATCACCGCGCCGCCGTCCGAGGTGGAGACCCGGACCTCGGCGGCGGTCCCCGGCGGAGTGTGCCGGCGTACGTTGGACAACAGGTTGGCCAGCAACTGCCGCAGGCGCAACTCGTCGCCGGAGATCACGAGCGAGCCCGGCGCCCGCACGCTCAGCGGGCGGCCGGGCGCGATGGCTCGGGCGTCCGCCGCCGCCTCGGTGGCCAGATGGGTCAGATCCACCTGTTCCCGGTCCAGCGGGCGACCCTCGTCCAGTTTCACCAGCACCAACAGTTCGTTGACCAGTTGGCCCATCCGGGTCGCCTCGGACTCGATGCGTCGCATCGCGACCTCGAGGTCGGCCGGCCGGGCGCCGGCACCGTGCCGGAACAGCTCGGCATATCCGCGGATGGTCGACACCGGAGTGTTGAGCTCGTGCGACGCGTCGGCGACGAACCGCCGCAGCCGCTCCTCCGAGGTCTGCCTTTCCTTGAAGGCGGTCTGGATCTGCACCAGCATCGCGTTGAGCGCCGCGCTGAGCCGCCCGATCTCGGTGTTCGGCCGGGCCGGGCGCACCCGCCGGTCCAGGTGCCCGGCACCGATGTCCGCGGCCACCTCGGCGATCCGGTCCAGCGGGCGGGTGCCCAGGCCGATCAGCCACCACGCGATCAGCACCATGGCGGCCAGGATGACCGCGGTGGCGACCGCCTGGGTACGGATGAGCTGGCGGTTCGCCACGTCGTAGTCGGTGAGCGGGAGGCCGACCTGCAGGATCGTCCGCCGGTCGGGCAACCAGCCGGATCGCACCCGCCACTGGTTCGGCTGCTGATCTGTCAGCGTGACTGTCGCGTACACCGCGCCGTCCGGTCTGCTCGTGCTGGGATCCCTCGGTTGCAGCCGGATCGCGGACGCCTGCCCGCCCGGATTCTGCAGGTCCAGCATCGGGGTGCCGTCCGGGGCCAGGATCCGCAGAAGCACGAACGGCTGACCGCCCGCGCTGGCCAGCCGGTCGCTGCCGGCACCGGACGGGCTCAGCCCGGTGCCGTTGTCCACCTGCGCCGCGACCGCCGTGCTCAGCTGATCGAGCTGGGTGTCGGTGCGGGTCACCAGGAAATACCGCAGCGCGGCCAGGGTGGCCAGCGCGGCCACGCACATCCCGGCCGCCAGCAGCACCGCGACCAGGATGATGAGCCGGCCCCGCAGGCTCATCGGCTCACTCGGCCGGCAGGCGCAGCGTGTAGCCGACCCGGGGGATGGTCTGGATCAGCGGCGGATCAAACTGGTCGATCTTGCGGCGCAGATAGCTGATGTACGTCGAGACCACGCCGTGGTTGCCGCCGAAGTCGTACTCCCACACCTGGTCGACTATCTGCTGCTTGGACATCACTCGGCCGGCGTTCTGCACCAGGTAGCGCAGCAGGTTGAACTCGGTGGGGCTCAGGTCGATCACCACGTTCTGCCGGCGCACCACGTACGCCTCCTGGTCGATCACCAGGTCGGCGTAGCGCAACCCGCCGGTCGCCTCCGGCGGCGGCGCGGGCGCGGCCAACTGCGACCGGCGCAGGATCGCCCGGGCCCGCGCGACCAGCTCGTCCAGGCTGAACGGCTTGGTCAGGTAGTCGTCGCCGCCGACGCTGAGCCCTTCGACCTTGTCGGCGACCGTCCGCCGCGCGGTCAGGAAGATCACCGGAGCGAGGACGCCGTTCTCCCGTAGCCGCCGGCACAGGTCGATGCCGGAGCCGTGGGCTCCGGGGACGCCGGGGACCGCCGGTGATCCGACGGCCTGCGCACAGTCGACCACGCCTGTCGGGTAGGCGGCGCCGCACTGAGCCTCACCCTCGGCTGTCTCCGCGGCTCGTTCGTCGTGGGACACACCCGCCAGAGCACGGCCCTGCGGGCGCCGTTCGCACCCGCAGGGCCGTGACTGACGTGCAAGGACCAGCGACTCAGCTCTCGACCCAGCCGTGCGATCTCGCGTGGTCGACCAGAGCCTGCCGGATCGAGGAGACCTGGGCCGCGGTCAGCGTCGGCACCCGCTCGATCAGCAACTCCGTCACCTCGTAGGTGAACTCGCGCGGTGACAGGACGTCACACATCCCGTCGTCGTCACCGGTCTGCCCGGTCCGCGTCGGCGCGGCGTCCGGAACCCGTTCCGGACGGGGGACCGCGACCGGATCGACGACCCGAAGGGACGCCACCTTCAGGCCACGGTCGCCGGCCTCCACCTCGTACTCGACACGCATGCCGGGATGCACGAGATGCCGCAGCTCACCGAAATCGTTGGCGTGGACGAAGATGTCCTCGCCGCCCTTCGACGGCGCGATGAAGCCGTAGCCACGCGTCTCGTCGAACCTGATGACCTTACCTGCCGCCCACACAGACACCACCCACTCCACCAACTCAACACTGTCCGCACATTGCCCGCCAACGGTAGCGGATTCCGCTCCCCGACGGGGGGACGGCCGGTCCACCGGGAATCGGGGCAACCGGCACCGGCACGCCGGGGGAACCGCTCGCACCCGCCCTGGCAGTCAATCGTGACCCGATCGGACGTGTCGGATGCATAGACGGCCACTGGTGCGCCCGACGCCGTGGCTGGCATCCTGTTCGCACCATCGCCGGGCAGGTGTGGGAGGTCGTCGTGTCGATCGAGGATCGAGCGGAGAAGCCGAAGCTTCCGCCGCGCTGGTTCATCCGGACGGCCTGGTCCGTGCACCGGGGTCTCTATCGGGTCTTCCGCGGCCGGGTCGGGCTCTGGCGGCCCCGCCCGGCCCGTTGGGGCACGTTACGGCTGACCACCACGGGTCGCCGCACCGGCCAGCAGCGCGGTGTCATCGTCGCGTACCTGGAGGATGGGCCGAACCTGTTCACGTTGGCGATGAACGGCTGGGGCGAGGGTGAGCCCGCCTGGTGGCTCAACCTACAGGCGCATCCGGACGCGACAGTCGACCTGGTGGACGGGCAGCGGCAGATCCGTGGACGCGCCGCGACCGGCGACGAACGGGCACGCCTGTGGGCGCGCTGGCGTGAGATCGACACGAAGCTTGACGCCTTCGCGGCGCTGCGTTCGTCCGAAACCGCCGTGGTGGTTCTCGAACCCCGCTCCGGTGCCGAGGGCGTTGCCGGCCACCCCCAGCCCGGCGCCTGACGCGGTCCCGCTCCCCCACTCCGTCGCTGGGCCACGCGGCCGGCGACAACACAGCCGCGCCCGACGTGGAGCCGATCAGCGCGCCGCTGGGCGGTGTCGGTCCCCGTCGGAGCTGTCGTCATCGTCGTCCTTGTCGACCTGTTTCTGCTCGGCCTTGACCACCGAGCGCAGCGATTGAGCACGACGAGGGAAAGTGTCGTACATCTGTTCTATTTTGTAGTCATGGTCGAGGAGTTGGCGCAGGCAGACGACGCGGTCGCCGCCTGCGTCGACGATGCCGCCTGGGCCCTCGCCGAGCATGAGCTGATCGCTGCTCTCGACGCCGCGCACCGCGTCGAGCAACGACTCGCCGCCGTCAAACTGGCGTTGGTGCGCGAGTTGGACGGTCGCGGCACCGCACTGACGCAGGGCGCCTCCAGCACGGCGGTCTGGCTGCGCGAGCGACTGCGGTTGACAGTTCCGGCCGCGCGCAAGCTGGTCGATCTCGCGGCCGGCGTCGACGCGGCCCCGACCGCCGTGCGGGATGCCCTGGCGACCGGCGCGGTCAGCACGGAGCAGGTCCGAGTCATCGTCGACACCGTCACCGCCGTGCAGGCGGCCGCCGGGCCGGAGGTAGCCGACCTGGCCGTCGGCATGCTGGTCGACTGGGCCGGCCAGTTCGACCCCACCCTGATGCGCAAGCTCGGCACCCGCATCCTCGACCACGTCGCACCCGACATCGCCGACGCCGCAGCCAAAGCCGCCCTGGAGGCCGAGGCTGCCCGGGCAACCCGCAACCGGCATCTCACCCTCTCCGAGCAAACCGACGGCCGGCTGCGACTCACTGGCACCCTCGACGCGGAAGCCGCAGCGCTGCTACGCGCCGCCATCGACCCCCTCAGTGCACCCGCCGGCCCCGACGACACCCGCTGCGCCGGCCAACGCCGCCATGACGCCCTCGCCGACGTGTGCCGCCTCGCCCTGCGCACCGGTGAGCTGCCCGACAGCGGCGGCGACCCCGCCCAGCTCGTCGTCACCACCAGCTACGACGAGCTGACCCGCCAGCTCGGTGCCGGCGCACTCGACACCGACCTGCACCTCACCCCCGACACGGTGCGCCGACTCGCCTGCGACGCGGCCATCCTGCCCGCCGTCCTCGGCAGCGCCAGCCAACCACTCGACGTCGGCCGACAACGCCGCCTCATCACCGGCCCCCCTCCGGCGCGCCCTCGTGCTGCGCGACCGGGGCTGTGCCTTCCCCGGCTGCGACCGCCCACCCCGCTGGTGCGACGCCCACCACATCCACCACTGGGCCGACGGCGGCACCACCAGCCTGGCCAACGCAGTGCTGCTGTGCGGCCACCACCACCGACACCTACACCACAACGACTGGACCGTGCGGCTCGGCGGCGACGGCCACCCCGAATTCATCCCACCCGCCTGGCTCGACCCCGACCAACTCCCCCGCCGCAACCACTACCACCAACGAACATAGAAACGACCATTCGAGAATCATCGCTAGTGCGTTGACCATGAACGTTCACCGGGTCAGCGACACGCCGGGCGGCGTCCGCCGGTAGTCGCTGGTGAAGGCCCACTCTCGACGGCGGTGATATTGGCCATTGAGAGTGGGGTGGCGGGTTGTCCGAGCCGGTACGGGCACGGCGGTTGACGCAGGAGGAAGGCCGTAAGCTGCAACAACTCGTCCGCCGGGGCAAGCACGATTCAGTACGGGTTCGGCGGGCGCTGATCATCATGGCGTCGGCGTCCGGGACACCTGTCCCGGCGATCGCCCGGCTGATCGCCGGGCACGAAGACAGCGTCCGCGACGTGATCCACGCCTTCAACGAGATGGGTCTTCGCGCGCTGGACCCTCAGTGGGCGGGAGGCCGTCCCCGCCGGATCAGTGACGACGAGGAAGCGTTCATCGTCGCGACGGCCAAGGCCCGCCCGAGCACCCTCGGGCGGCCATTCACCTGCTGGAGCCTGCGCAAACTCGCCGACTACCTGGCCACCGACGCCGCCCGGCGGGTGGTCATCGGCCGGGAACGGCTGCGGCAGTTCGGCGAACAAGACCCCGGCCATCTGGGCCTGGGCCGCCCGCAACAACGTCGAGCTGTGTCTCACCCCGACCAGTGCGTCCTGGGCCAACCCCATCGAGGCCCAGATCGGGCCGCTACGCATGTTCACGATGGCCAACTCGAACCACCCCAACCGCACGGTCCTGGCCCGCGAGCCGCACAAATACCTACGCTGGCGCAACGCCAACGCCCGCCACCCGGACGTCCTGGCCGCGCAACGCCGCGAACGCGCCCGCGTCCGCAGCGAACGCCAGCAACGCTGGGGCCGCCCCCGCAGGCAAGCCGCCTGAACATCGGGCCCTGTGACAGCCTCGACTACAAGACTTTGGTCATATGCACGCTGTTCGGGTCCTCTGGGTAGTCGGCGAACGGCTCGCATCGGGTGAATCCGTACTTCGCGTAGAGCGCCCGCGCCGGCGCAAAATGGTCATCCGCGCCGGTCTCCAGGTATAGCCGGGTGAAGCCGCGCCGGCGGGCCTCTGCCAAGACGTGTTGGAGAAGCGCGGAGGCCACTCCCCGCCGCTTCGCGGTCCGGGCGGTCCGCATCGACTTGAGTTCAGCGCTCATGTTGTCCAGCTTCTTGAGAGCTCCACAGCCCACGAGTTCGTCACCGTCGTAGACCGACCAGAAGGTCACTGCGGGCTGGCGCAGCCCGTCGAGGTCAAGGGCATGCTTACTCTCGGGCGAGCTGACCGCTCGCATTTCATCGAGGTGCTCCTGCAAAAGCGCCTTGATCTCAGGCCCGGACAGGTCATCCACGACGATCTTCATGCCGCGATGGTAAGACGGCCTGCCCGGCAGCAGTGGCGACAAACTCACCGCGGGGCCACCAAGCCGGTAAACGTATGTGGTCACCGCACTAGCAGCAGTTCCTGGATGGCTCGCTGCGGAGCGGTGAGCAGGCGATCTTTGATGAGGGGGTGCCTGGCTGGTTGCTGCTCGGTGCCGTATTCGTCGTGGTCGGCCTGATCACACCGCCCGTGGTGCGGTGGGCCGAGCGGACGCGGCCGTTCGCGGAGCAGACCGCCTGAGCGCCGGTGGTGCGCTCGGCTGAACACGCGGCGGGCCGGCCCCGGCCATCCGGAGAACCGGAAGCGTTGACAGCGGAGGCCGACATGGTGTGTTCGGTCAGATCCGCACCGAGTTGGAACGCCCGGCGCCGTAACTTGACCTCAAGCTCGGGTGAGGTCCTAACCTCCACTATCGGAGGTAGGGCATGAGTATGGAATTTACCGCGTGGACGTCTCTGCACCACGCGATGAACGCGCAGGAGCAACGACCGCTGTCCCGTGTCACCCTGAAGCGCATCGCGGGGTTCGCACGGCCACACCGGGCCCTGATCATCAGGTTCCTGCTGTTGAGCGTGGTGACGGCGGTTCTCACGGTGGCGGCACCGGTCCTCGCCGGGCGGGTGGTGGAGGCGATCGTCGACGGCGCCGACAGCGGCGTCGTGATCCGGTTGGCGGTGTTGATCGCCGTGATCGCCCTGGCCGAAGCCGGCCTGGGTCTGGTGACGCGGTTCCTGTCCGCCAGCATCGGTGAGGGGCTCATCGTCGCGCTGCGGACGGCCGTCTTCGACCACGTCCAACGCATGCCGGTGGCGTTCTTCACCCGGACGCGCACCGGTGCGCTGGTCAGCCGCCTGAACAACGACGTGATCGGCGCGCAGCGGGCCTTCAGCGACACCCTGTCCGGGGTTGTCGGCAACACTGTCACCCTGGCGCTGACGCTTGCGGTGATGCTCAGCTTCTCGTGGCAGATCACGGTGCTGGTGCTCGTGCTGCTACCCGTCTTCGTCCTCCCGGCGCGTCGGATGGGTTCGAAGCTCGCCCAGTTGCAGCGGGAGGCGGCCGAGCACAACGCGGCCATGAGCACACGGATGACCGAACGTTTCTCCGCGCCCGGCGCGACCCTGGTGAAGCTGTACGGGCGGCCGGCCGAGGAGTCAGCCGAGTTCGCGGCACGGGCGAGTCGGGTGCGGGACATCGGCATCCGGGCCGCCATGCTCCAGTGGGTCTTCATCACCGCGCTCACCGTCGTCGGCTCGCTGGCGCTGGCCCTGGTCTACGGGCTGGGTGGTCTCTACGCCCTCCGGGGCAGCCTCGACGCCGGGACCGTGGTCGCCCTCGCTCTGCTGCTGTCGCGCCTCTACGCGCCGTTGACCTCGCTGGCCAGCGCTCGGGTGGAGGTGATGAGCGCGCTGGTGAGCTTCGAGCGGGTCTTCGAGATTCTCGACCTCAAGCCGCTGATCCTCGACCGGCCCGACGCGCGCCCGCTGCCCGACGGGCCGGTCGCGGTGGAGTTCGACAAGGTGCGGTTCGGCTACCCCTCGGCGGACAGGGTGTCGCTCGCGTCCCTGGAGGACGTGGTGAAGCTCGACGCCCGCGGCGGCGAGGAAGTGCTGCACGGGGTGTCGTTCCGCGCCGAGGCGGGGCAGATGGTCGCCCTCGTCGGCTCCTCCGGGGCGGGCAAGTCGACGATCGCGCAGCTCGTCCCCCGCCTGTACGACGTCGAGGACGGCGCGGTGACGCTCGCCGACGTCGACGTACGCGACCTGTCGGCCGAGTCGATCCGGACGGCGCTGGGCGTGGTCACCCAGGACGGGCATCTCTTCCACGAGAGCATCCGCGCCAACCTGGCGTTCGCTGCGCCGGACGCCACGGAGGAGGAGATGTGGGAGGTGCTTCAGCGGGCCCGCCTCGACGACCTGATCCGCTCACTTCCCGACGGGCTCGACACCGTCGTCGGTGAACGCGGGTACCGGCTGTCGGGCGGGGAACGGCAACGGCTCACCATCGCGCGGCTACTGCTGGCCCGTCCGCGCGTGGTCATCCTCGACGAGGCCACCGCGCACCTCGACTCCACCTCCGAGGCCGCGGTTCAGGACGCCCTCGCCGAAGCCCTGACCGGCCGGACGAGTGTGGTCATCGCGCACCGGCTCTCCACCATCCGTGCGGCAGACCAGATCCTCGTCGTCGAGGACGGCCGGATCGTCGAGCGTGGACGGCACGGCGACCTGCTCGCCGCCGGTGGCCGGTACCAGGAGTTGTACCGCACCCAGTTCGACCAGGACCAGCCGACGGACCAGGACCAGCCGACGGTCCAGGGGCAACGCGTCGGCATCTGAGGTCGCCGCACCGGGCGCCCTCTCCACGACGCGAGCCGCCGCCCGCCCGGGGGATCCCCCAGGGCGGGCGGCGGCAGCGGACGGTTAGTCGTTGTCGTTGTCGTCGTCCTTGTCATCGTCGTCGTTGTCATTGGCGTCGTTGTCGTCGGCGTCGTTGTCGTCATCGCCGTCGACCGGCTCCTGCTCGGCCTTGACCACCGAGCCGTTGTCCCGGTCGACGTCCACCTCGTGCTCGGTGTCGCCCGCGACGATCTCGACGCTCCACACCGGCCGGCCCTTCTCCTGCTCGGCCTCCACCTCGACGATCTGGCCGCCACCGGCCTTGGCGAGCGCGATCTCACCGGCGCGCTTCTCGTCGACCGCGCTGCCCGCCGGAGCGGTGCCGGTGGACGGCGTACCGCTCGACGGCGTACCCGATCCGGGGCCGGCCGACGGCGTACCGCTGCTGGTCGCCGGAGCGGCGCTGCCCTCCGGCGCGTCCGTGGCCGTCGGTGCGATGGTGGCCGCGGCGAGTGCCGTGCCGCTGGTGCGCCTGTCGTTCGCTGCGTCGACGCCGAGCGCGACCCCGGCCACCGCCAGCACCGCCGACCCGCCGACCGTCGCCAGAAGCAGGTTGGTGCGCTTCATCGTGGTGTCCACCTTTCCTCGGATGTCAACTCCTGGGTTGTCGACTCCGAGGATCCGCTGAACGGGGATAGCACCGCGCTGTCCGAACGCTAAGGCCGGGTTAAGCCAGCGACCCTGCGGCCGGGCCCTCGGCCTGGCCGGTCAGAGCGCCATCTTCATGAAGACGTCGGCGCGGGCGTACGGCGGCAGCGGGATCTGATCCGGACTCACATGCTGGAAACCGGTGGCCTCGTAGAGGTGCACCGCGTTCGCGAGCCTGGTGTTGCTGCCCAGGAACAGGGTGGTCGCGCCGAGCTCGCGGGCGCGCGCGATCGCCGCCTCGATGAGCTGGCGGCCGATGCCCCGACCGCGCACCGTCGGGACCACCGTCATCTTCGACAGTTCGAAGACGTCGTCCGAGCTGCGGACCAGGGCGACACAGCCGATGATCTCCCCGCCGTCGCGGACGATCAGCACGTCGCCACCCGGGTCGACGATGGCGGCGAACGGGTCGTTGAGCGTCTTACGGTCCGACTCCTCGATGGTGAAGAAGTGGGCGATCCATTCCTCGTTCAGCGTCCGGAAGGCCTCGGCCTCGGCGGCGGTCGTCATGGACGTGATGGTCAGCGTGCTCGGCTTCATGGTGGGATTCTCCGGCCACCGCCATTCGAACGTCCAATATCTTGTTCGGGGTCATCCGTATTCTTGAGGTATGGAACCCGAGTTGCGCCACCTGCGCTACTTCGTCGCGGTCGCCGAGGAGCTCCACTTCGGCCGGGCCGCGGTGCGGCTGCGGATGGCCCAGCCCCCGCTGTCGCAGCAGATCCGCCAGCTTGAGGCGATGATCGGCACGCCGCTGTTCGTGCGTACCTCCCGGTCGGTGGCGCTGACGCCCGCGGGCGAGGCGTACCTCGACCGGTGCCGGCGGGTGCTGGCCACCGTGGCCGACGACGTGCACGAGGCGGGTCGGATCGGGCGCGGGGAGCAGGGGCGCTTCGACATCGGTTTCGTCAGTTCGGCGATCCAGCTCGGGCTGGCCGGGCCGATCCGTCGATTCCGCGAGCGCTACCCGGCCGTGCACCTACGCCTGCACGAGGCGTACACGGCGGACATCGTCGACCGGTTGCGGAACGGCGAGGTCGATCTCGGCGTGGTGCGGGACCCGGACGACCACGACGACCTGGTCGGCACCCCGTTCGCCACCGAGTCCTTCGTCGCCGTCCTGCCGGCCGATCACCCGCACGCGGGAGACCTCGCGATCGACGCCGCGGTGCTGCGCGACGACCCGTTCGTCTTCTTCCCCCGGGTGGCCAGCGAGCGGGCCTACCAACGCAATCTCCGGCCGTGCCTGGAAGCCGGCTACACACCCAACATCGTCCAGGACGCCACCAGTTGGGCCACGGTGGCGCACCTGGTCGCGGCCGGCCTCGGGGTGACGATCGCCCCGGCGAGCGTCTCCGCCGTGGTGCCCGCCTCGGTGGGAGTGCTGCCGTTGACCGGCACCGAGGCCACCACCGAGGTGCAGATCCTGCGCCGCCGACAGGACGACCGGATCACCGCGACGGGCTTCGAGGCCACCGGTCAGGCTCCCTGACAGGTCAGCCGCGCCGGTTGAGCTCGGCCTCAAGCCGCTGGACGAGCGTCTTGCGGTCCTTGCCGGCGTGCTCGTTGCGCAGCGCGGTCCTGAGCTGGCGGGTGTCGAGCCCACGGACCAGCTTGGCCGCCTCGGCGACCGACATCTCCGATATCCGACCGGCGGTGGTGGCATCTCGACGCGCTCGCTTGGCCGGGCCGGTGTTGGCGACGTACTGCCTGCCGGACCGGGACGCTTCGCGCTTCTTGGTGTCGGTCGCGCGCTTCTGGCTGTCCGACATCTCGTCCCACGCCTTCTTGGGCAGGTAACGACTCGTCGTGTCGCCCTTGCGGGCGCGGGTGTCGCCCTCCTTCGTCTGCCACTTCTCGTTGCCCCAGCGCTGGAGCGACTTCTGCCGCTCGTCCTTTTCGCCCAGGAATTCCCCGCCGCGCTTCTTGTACTCCTGCGTGACCACCTGTGACTTACGTGCCGACCACTGCCCCGGCCGACCACCCTTGTCGGAAGCCTTGATCTCTTCCTTGATCTGCTCTCTGAGTTCGGGTTTCGTATACCGCGCCATAGCTGGCAGCTACCCGACGCCGCAGCGCCTATGCCTCCCGCTGCGGCACCGCAGCGCCTACGCCTCCCGCTGCGGCGTCGGTGGGCCGAGCCGCAGCAGCACCCGCGCCCCGCCCGTCGGGTCGGTGTGCAACTCCAGGCGGCCACCGCCGGCCTGCCCGGCGCGCCGGGCGATGTCCAGGCCGAGGCCCGTCGACCCGGCCGCGCTGGCGCCCCGCCGGACCGCCCCGACCGGCATCCCCGGCCCCTCGTCGGCGACGGTGAGGACCACCTCCCCCGCGTCGCGGCCGAGGTGGACGGCGAACGGCGTCCCGTCCGGGGTGTGCGCGAAGACGTTGCCGAGCAGGGCGTCCACGGCCGCCGCCAGGTCGTCGGCGGGCACACCCACCGGCAGCGGGCCGGGCACCAGGTCGAGGGTGACGGCCCGGCCGGTGTCCTCGGCCAGCACCGACCAGAACGCGACCCGCTCGGCGACGATCGCCGCCGCGTCCGAGGCGGCCGGCCGCGCCGTCGGTGAGTGACGCCACCGGGCCTGCCGGATCAGCCCGGTGACCGCGCGTTCGAGACCGTCGGCCGCGGCGGTGATCCGGGCGGCGTCCTCCGGGTCGCGCAACGACTCCGCCTCCAGCCGCAACGCCGTCAACGGGGTACGCAACCGGTGCGACAGGTCGGCGACCTGTTCGCGTTCCTGCACCAGGAGCACCTGGATGCGGGTGGCGAGGTGGTTGAGCGCACCGGCCACCTCGCGCAGCTCGGCCGGGCCGGCCGGGGTGACCCGGGCGTCCAACTCGGCGTTGGCCAGCCGGTGCGACACGGCGGAGAGGTCGCTGATCGGCCGGACCAGGGTGCGGGCCAGCCGGTCGGCGACCAACAGACCGATCAGCACCAGCAGCACACCGAGCAGGGCTAGCACCAGCCAGGCCCGGGTGACCCCGGCGGTCAGCTCGTCGCGCGGCACCACGATCCGGATCACCCCGGTCCCGTCCGCCCGACCCTGCACGGCGATGACCACCTCCCGGCCGGCCGCCGACTCCCCGGTGAGGCTCTGCCCGCGCGCGGCCAGGGCCACCGCCGGCGTACGGGGGGTCTGCGCGCCGAGCACCGACCCGTCCGGCAGGAAGACACTCACCGGTCGCCCGGATTCCGCGGCGAGTTGCTCGACGGTGAGCCGGATCGTCGCCCCGTCGGCGGTGCCGACCACCGGCACCAGGCTCTGCGCGTCGGCGGTGGCCGCGACGGTGGCCCGGTCCTCCGCGACGGTGCGGACCAGCAGCGCCAGCGGCACCAGGAAGGCGACGAGGGTGAGCACGCTGACCGCGGCGACAAGCAGCGCGAGCCGGACCCTCACGGCTGCGCCGCCGGTGCCTCGAGGCGCACACCGACCCCGCGCACGGTGTGCAGGTAGCGCGGCTGTTGGGCGTTCTCCCCCAGCTTGCGGCGCAGCCAGGACAGGTGCACGTCGACGGTCTTGTCGGCGCCGCCGTACGGGATCTGCCAGACCTCGGTGAGCAGCTCCCGTTTGGTCACCACCTGGCCGGGGCGGCCGGCCAGGTGGTGCAGCAGGTCGAACTCGCGCGGCGTCAACTCGACAGCCGTCCCGTCCAGGGTGACCTGCCGGGACCGGGGGTCGACGCGCAGCCCGCCCACGACGAGCGACGGGTCCTGCCCGTCCGCGCCGGCCGGGCCCCGCCGCAGCACCGCCCGGGCGCGGGCGTCGAGCTGCGCGGCGGTGAACGGCTTGACCAGGTAGTCGTCGGCGCCCGCGTCGAGCACCCGGACCATCTCCGCCTCGTCGTCGCGGGCGGTGGCCACGATGACCGGCACGGAGCTGACCGCGCGCAGCATCCGCAGCAGCTCACGGCCGTCCAGGTCGGGCAGGCCCAGGTCGAGCACGACGAGGTCGGGCCGGTCCTCCAGGGCGTCGCGGAGACCGGCCATCGCGGTCGAGGCGGCGGCCACCGCGTGCCCGCGTTCCCGCAACGCCCGGATCAGCGGCGTGCGGATCGTCAGGTCGTCCTCGATGAGCAGTAGACGCGGCACACCTGGCAGGCTAGCGGCTCACCGCCTAGGACCACGCGATCTCGCCGTGCCGGTCGACGAAGCGGCCCGAGCCGTGTCCCGGCCCTTCGGTGGCGAGGGTGACGCGGCAGCGAAGAGGCCATGCGGGCGATCATCGATGCCGGGCTGGGAGAGCAGCGGGCGGAGGCGCTCACGCGGGACCACGGCCGCCAGTACGGCCGATGCCCGTCGCGGGGCGGCCAACGCTCTACGCGGACTACAACGGCTGGCCGCTCGACCGACAGCCGATCTTCAGCCCGCAGCCGATTCCCCGGTCCGTCCGGAATCGGCTGCGGGCGGAATTGGCGATGGGTGCCCGGGGCCAGCGATAGACCACGATCCCAGTGACGGCGGGGGCTTGTGCCTGTCGAGCATGTCCTTGAGCCAAGCGTCAAGTTCGGCGTATCGAATCGCATCCCATCTGTCGGACAAATCCATCTCGTCTTCCGCCAAGGTTCTGACATCGAGGAGCGCTTCGCGGATCATCCAGAGCGGGATAGCGCATCGGTTGGTGCTGAAAACCGCCCGGCCGGAGCCCAGCGCGAAGACGACCTGAAATGGAAACTCGGTCACTCGATGGTGATCCATCTCGCGAAGGCAGCTGGCGATGGGTACCCATACCGTTTCGGCGTGATGCCCTTCAAGCTTGATAGGGAAGTCGGGGCCATCCGTGCCTTCCATCGTGAACTTGGGCCACGGCCGGCCGATGAAGCCAAAGGAAGCCCCGCGTAGCTGCACGGCGCCGTATCCCTCGTTGATGATCGTGGCCGCCAGGACGCCGACCTCACGCCCGCTCTTCAGCTTTCGATG
Source organism: Micromonospora sp. NPDC049101 (assembly GCF_040648675.1). Classification (NCBI taxonomy): domain Bacteria; kingdom Bacillati; phylum Actinomycetota; class Actinomycetes; order Micromonosporales; family Micromonosporaceae; genus Micromonospora; species Micromonospora sp. NPDC049101. Next base: position 477,389 of record NZ_JBEZED010000001.1, read on the forward strand.
GGCGGTGTGGACGTAGGCCCTCACACGCGCGCCACCCCGTCGGTAGGTCAGCACCGACACCAGCAGGCTCGCTCCCGCCACAACGAGGGCTCCGATTGACAGCACGACCGCCAGGGATCCACCGTTCGCCATGGAGACAGCCTGGCAGGCCAGCACCACTGGCGACACGCTCGATCGGCCGGCTTGACGGCATGGCTCGTGGGTCCGGTCGGCGATGCGTCTGCTGCGCGAGCGCGGACTGGTCGTGACGTTCACCGGTCGAGGGTTCACATGTGCCGGCAACACCCTGGATCGGGGATAGTCGGGGCATGAGCCGTCGTTCGGTCCTCGTCGCCGCCGGGTGGGTGGCCACGGTCGCCGTGGCCACCCTGATCGGGCTGGGTGCGATCCGGTTAGTCGGGGAGAGCATCACCGGCACTCCGGGCGGAGTACGCAGCGAGGCGGAGATCGAACGGGCGCTCGCCTCGCCGGAGCCGGTGTCCACCGGCACGACGGGCACCGCCGCACCCGGGCCGGGCACGACGAGCCCTGCGCCGAGCGCCAACTCCGGGGCCCGTCGCGGGTTTGCCACCGACGGCGGCACGGCCGTGGCCGAGTGCGGCCCTGACGGTGTACGCCTCGTCTCGTGGGCGCCCGCGCAGGGCTACCGGGTCCGGGACGTGGACCGGGGCCCGGACGACGACGTCGAGGTCACGTTCGCGGGGCCGACCCGCGAGTACGAGTTGAAGGTGCGCTGCATCGGCTCGGAGCCGGTGGCCGTCGCCGACGACTAAGCCGCGCGTCGACGCCTTGCCGCGCGCCGCTCACAACCCAGCGGCCCGTCGAACCACGCGCAGGGCCGCACCATGATCAGGTGATGAGGAGTAGTTCAACGCCGTTGCGTTAGGTGGAACGGCTGTTCGTCGACCAGCACTGCCTCGCCGATCATGGAGTTGTGGTGGGTAACAGAAAGCCCGTAAACCCCCAAAGTCGGCACCACAACTCCATGATCGCCAAGCCGGGCCCAACCCGCTCCCCGATCGGGCACTTCCCGTCCCGGGTTGACCCGCCGGCTACAGCCCTAACGCAACGGTGTTGAGGAGTAGTTGTCAGGCGGCCAGCGTTACTACTGAGCAGCACGTGATCGAGGGGAGTCCGCCCCCACCGCCCAATCCGAGGGTGGGGGCGGACTCAGGTGGTGGTTCAGCTGGTGTACGCCTCCACCTCCCAGAGCGAGTGGCCGTAGCCGGTGCCCCGGGCGGTGCCGTAGATCCGCAGGTAGCGACCGTTGGCGGCGAGCCCGGTGTGCTCGTCCACGCCGCCGTCGGCCCCGGTCACCGTCTTCGCGGTGGTCCAGGTGGTGCCGTCGTTCGAGGTCTGGATCTGGTACGCGCTGCTGTAGGCCGCCTCCCAGCTCAGCTTGACCCGTCCGATCGCGGTGGGGCTGCCGAGGTCCACCCGGATCCACTGCGGGTCGGAGAACGTGCTCGACCAGCGGGTGGTGAGGCTGCCGTCGACCGCCTGGGCACCGGACACGTCGGCGCCCTCGGTGCTGGACGTCGACGTGGGCTTGTTCAGCAGCAGGTTGCCGCCGGTCGGGCTCCCGGTGCCGCCGTACACCTCGAACTCGAACAGTGAGTAGCCCCAGGCGGTGCCCCGGGTGGTGCCGAGCAGCCGGATGTAGCGGCCGGAGCCGGTCAGCCCGGTCAGGTCGTCCACCCCGCCGTCGCCGCCGGTCACCGTCCGGATCGTGGTGAAGGTGACACCGTCCGGTGAGGTCTGGATCTGGTACCCGCTGCCGTACGCCGCCTCCCAGGTCAGCTTGACCCGGTTGATGGCGTACGAGGCACCCAGGTCCACGTCGATCCACTGCGGGTCACCGAACGCGCTGCCCCAGCGGGTGCCGGCCGCCCCGTCGAACGCGTTCGCCGCGGTGAACGCGCCCTCGAAGCTGGACGCGCGGGCCGGCTTGCCGCGCGCCAGGTTGGCACTCGGCTCGGGGTCCGGGTCCGGGCCGGGTCCTCCGGGGCTGCCGGAGAGGGTGAACTCGTCAATGTCGAACCACGGGCCGGTGCCCTTGAAGACCAGGAACAGGGTCCGGGTGCCGGTGGGGGCGGTGACCCCGCCGGTGACCGTGGCGAAATTGGCGTACCCGCCGGTGGGCACGACGGTGGCCGAGCCGACGAGCGGCCCGGTCGGCGAGTCGACCCGCAGTTCGAGGGTGCCGCCCCCGCCGGCCGGTGCGCCGACCCGGGCGCTGAACGACTGGACGCCGGTCAGGTTGTACGGGCGGAACGAGATCCAGTCATTGTTGTCGATGTAGCCGACTGCCGCGCCGCCGTGTCCGGCCGCCCCGGCGACGACCTGGACGCCGGACGAGTCACCGAAGTGCTCGGCCTGACGGACCCGCGGTTGCAGCACGGCCTGGGTGTGCGTGGTCAGCGCCGGTTGGCCGCCGCCGCCCAGGTCGGTGTACTCGGCGTCGATGATGCCGAAGATGTTCGCCGCCGTGTCGTGCTCACCGTCGGCCGAGGTCTGGATGACCCCGGAGCAGCCCTGCGCGCTGCCGAGCTGGTGGCCGTGCGAGTCGTGGCCGAGCACGTAGTTCACCTTCACCCGGGCGCAGCTGATCGCACCGTCCTGGGCGTCGGTGACTGTCACGCTGAACGGCACCGCGTCCCCGAAGCTGAAGGTCTGCCCGTTCAACGGGGTGTTCACGGTGACGACCGGGGCACTGTTGCCGACGGTGACGACAAGGCTCGCGGTGGCCGTCTTGCCGGTGCTGTCCCGGACCGTGAGCGTGGGGCTGCGGGTCCCGTTGGTGGTGTACGTGAAGCTCGGGTTCGCCGCGGTCGAGTCGGTGGTGCCGTTGTTGTCGAAGTCCCAGGCGTAGGTGAACGGGTCACCGTCCGGGTCGAGGGTGCCGGCCGAGGAGAAGGCCACGGTCAGCGGCGCGGTGCCACTGGTCGGGGTGGCGGACACCTTGGCGACGGGCGCGCGGCCCTCGCGGGCGTACTCGATGCGGTAGAGCGCCGAGTTGGCGTCGCCGTTGAACCAGCCGGTGCCGTAGTCGAGCACGTAGAGCGCACCGTCCGGCCCGAACTCCAGGTCCATGACCTGGGTGCCGGTCCACGGGAACGGGTTGATCTTCAGTGGTTGGCCGGACGCGTCGAGCTTGATGTTCTTGATCCAGCGACGACCGAACTCACCGGCGAAGTAGGTCCCGTCGTAGTACTCCGGGAACGCCACGGGCGAGGTGTTGTTCCGGTCGTACCGGTAGACCGGGCCGCCCATCGGCGACAGGCCACCGCCGGTGAACTCCGGCGGCGAGCCGGAGCCGCCGTACGGCAACCAGGCCGGGATGGCCGGCGGCAGTTGGGTGATGCCGGTGTTGTTCGGCGAGTTGTTGACCGGCCCGCCCGCGCAGTTGAACTTCGGCCCGGACGGCCCGGACGGGAAGGTGTAGTCGTTGTAGGCGTCGTTGCGGGCGGTGCAGTACGGCCAGCCGTAGAAGCCGGGCCGGTCGATGCGGGCGAACTCCACGTTGCCCGCGGGCCCCCGGTTCGGGTCGGCGGTGCCCGCGTCGGGGCCGTAGTCACCGAGGTAGACGATGCCGGTGGCCTTGTCCACGCTCATCCGGAACGGGTTGCGGAAGCCCATCGCGTAGACCTCCGGTCGGGTCCGCGCGGTGCCCGGGGCGAACATGTTGCCGGCCGGAATGGTGTAGCCGCCGGCCGCGCTCGGCTTGATCCGGAGCACCTTGCCGCGCAGGTCGTTGCTGTTGGCCGAGGTGCGCTGCGCGTCGAACGCCGGGTTGCGCCCGGTCCGCTCGTCGATCGGGGTGAAGCCGGCCGAGTCGAACGGGTTGGTGTCGTCACCGGTGGACAGGTAGAGGTTGCCCGCCGCGTCGAAGTCCATGTCACCGCCGACGTGGCAGCACATGCCCCGACTGGTGGGCACGTTGAGGACCAGCGTCTCGCTGGCCAGGTTGATGGTGTTGTCCGCGTTCACGGTGAACCGGGCCAGCCGGTTGACGCCGTCCCAGACGGCGAACTGGGCCGGTGTACCCTCGGCGGGCGCACCGCCGCCGGGGGTGCTCAGTGGCGGGGCGAAGTACGCGTACACCCAGCGGTTGGTGGCGAAGTTCGGGTCCGCCTTGATGCCCTGTAGGCCCTCCTCGTCTCCGGTGTAGACCGGCAGGGTGGCGGCGACCTTGGTGTTGCCGGCGGCGTCGGTGTGCCGGATCACGCCGTCGCGGGAGGTGTGCAGCACACCCCGGTCCGGCAGGACGGTGAGGCTCATCGGCTCGCCGGTCTCGGCCGCGCCCCTGGCCAGCTCCACCTGTTGGAAGCTGCTGGTGACGGTGGGGCCGCAGTCGGCGTCGACCGCCCCGGCGGCGGTCTGGATGCCGCCGAGCAGGTGTTGCCGGAAGGCCGCCTCGGTGTACGAGGCGTCGGTGTGCCCGAGGCCCGTGTACCAGGCTCGACCGCCGGAGTAGTTCTGGCACCAGGAGATCGGGTGGTCGGCACCCATGCTCCCGCCGGTGTAGGTGCTCTCGTCCAGCGTGGCCAGCACGTGCGCGGCGCCCCGGGGGTTGGTGCGGTAGTTGTACAGCTCGTCGAACCGGCTCCACCGCTGCGGCAACGTCGCGGTGGACGGGTGCACCTGGTCGGCGACCTTGACGGTGGCGGTCTGCTCGGCCGGGTGCGCGGCGAAGTACGCCCCGACCAGCCCGCCGTACCAGGGCCAGTCGTACTCGGTGTCCGAGGCGGCGTGCACGCCCACGTAGCCGCCCCCGCCGGTGATGTAGCGCTCGAACGCGGCCTGCTGGGCGGCGTTGAGCACGTCGCCGGTGGTGGACAGCCAGATGACCGCGGCGAACCGGTCCAGGTTGGCGTCGGTGAACTGGGCGGCGTCCTCGGTGGCCTCGACGGTGAAGCCGTTGGCGGCGCCGAGCTGCTGGATGGCGGTGATGCCCGGGGTGATGGACCCGTGTCGGAAGCCGGCGGTCTTGCTGAACACCAGCACGGTGAACGGTGCGGCGCTGGCCGTGGGTGGCACGGCGACGATGCCGCCGGCCACGAGGATCGCGCTCAGCGCGACGCCGAACCACGATCTCAGGGATCTGCGCACGATTGTCCTTTCGCGGTGCGAGGACGGCGTGCGCCGATCACGCCTGGCGGTGGAGTGAGGTATGTGCATGCATCGTTGCGGTCGGATCCCGGCGCGTCAAGCACTCTTCCACCATCCGTGAGAGCGCTATCTCCGCAGGTCAGGAGCGACTGCCCGAAGCAAGATCAGATAACCGTTTTCCGGCCCGCGGGTGGGGCCCCGCCGCGCTCGGGCCCCTCCCCACGGCCAGTCGCCGGACGTCAGCGCGAGTAGTACTCGACGACGAGCTGCTCGTCGCAGACGACCGGGACCTCCGACCGCTGCGGCAGGCGGGTCAGTCGCGCCGTCAGGCCCGACAGGCTGACCTCGAGATAGGGGGCCGGACGTTCCGAGGCGTGCGCCCCCGCCGCCGCGACGACGAACGGCGCCTTGCCCCGGCTGCGTTCCGCCACGGCGATGACGTCGCCGGGCCGCAGCCGCGCGGACGGTCGGTCCACGCGCCGGCCGTTCACCGTGACGTGCTGGTGGGTGACGACCTGACGGGCCTGGTAGATGGTGCGGGCGAACCCGGCGCGCAGCACCAGCGCGTCCAACCGGCTCTCCAACTCGACGATCAACTCCTCGCCGGTCTTGCCCGAGCGGCGCACGGCCCGGTCGAACGCGCGCCGAAGCTGGCCCTCGTGCAGGTCGTACTGCGCCTTGAGGCGCTGCTTCTCCAGCAGTCGGACCTTGTAGTCGCTGGTGGTGCGTCGAGCGCGGCCGTGCTGGCCGGGCGGGAACGGTCGGCGTTCGAAGTAGCGCACGCACTTCGGGGTCAGCGCGATGCCCAGAGCGCGGGAACGCCTGACCTTGGGACGGGTCTGATTCATCAGTCACCTCTCAAGTAAGGTAAGGCTAACCTTATTAGGAGATGATCGCCGTGAGCAACCCCTCGACCAGCACGGACACCACCGACGACGCGGGCGTCCGACTCCGCTCGATGCTCGCCGCCGCCGACTCCCTCACCCTGCGCATCCCCGGAATCGAGGCGTACGTCGCCGGACGGCACGTGGTGACCGGCGACGGGCGGCTGCGGATCGACCTACCGGCCGGCTGCCACCTGACCCACCACCTCGGGCAGCAGCGGGAGACAGTGGCGATGGTCGAGGTGACCGACCTGGCGCCCACCCCGGTCCGCAACCGGGTACGCGGGCGCGGCACGCTCACCGGCTGGCTGGCGACCGAGAACGTCCCGACCGACAGTGATCAGGAGCTGGTGACGATCCTCGACCTCGCCACCGCCGAGCTGACCGCCGATGGCCGCACCACCTCCGTCGATCCGGACGCCTTCGTGGCCGCCCGGCCCGACCCACTGGCCACCGCCGAGGCCGACCTGCTGTGCCACCTCGACCACCATCACCCGCAGACCGTCGACCGGCTGTGCCAGCTCATACCTGCCCACCACCTGCAGGGTGTCCGCCAGGTCCGACCGGTCCGCCTGGACCGGCACGGCGTCGTGCTCCGGCTGGAGCTGGCCCGGGGCGACCGGGACGTCCGGCTGCGGTTCGGGGCGCCGGTGCGGCATCCCGACCACCTCGGCGACCAGATCGAGGCGCTGCTCCGCCAGGCGCACGGTTGCCGAAGCCGACGTGCTCGCTGACTGACCGATGCCGATCAGTGTGGTTAGGGAAGGCTCGCCTATGCGAAATCTCCCCGAAAGAGCCAGCTGATGGGGAGTTGTCCCGTCGAAGCCGGGTACTGAGCTTGCCAGGCACACCGACGGAAGCGAGATCGCTGATGACCGACATGCTGGAGATGCCGCGGGTACACGAGTGCACCGTCACCGACTGCGGCTACAACCACGATGGCTGCCACGCGTTCGCCATTACCATCGGGCAGCAGAACGCCACCTGCGCGACGTTCATCGACACCTCGACCAAGGGCGGGTTGGACCGCGTCATCGCCCAGGTCGGCGCCTGCAAGCGCAGCGACTGCCAACACAACGCCGAGTTGGAGTGTCACGCACCGTCCATTCGGGTGGGCCCGGGGCAGGACATCGCCGACTGCCAGACGTACCAACCGCGCTGAGCCCGACGCGGACACCGGTGGGGACGGCCGCCGGGCCGCCCCCACCACGCGTCAGCGACCGCCCGCGACCAACTCGGCGATCATCCCCTCGCAGCTGCGGACGACGACCTGGGCCCCGCGCCGCTGTGCCAGCGGAAGCAGGGAATCCTCGGCCCGGTCCCGCCACCGCCACTGCGCGTCGGCGGCGACCTCCCAGAGCCGCTGCACGGTCGCCTCGTGCTCGACGCCCAGTCGGGCCGCGAGGCCCACCCCGTTGCCCCCGACCAGCCGCTGCGCCTCGGCGGCCAACTCCGCGTCGAAGCCGAGCCGGGTGCTGCGCAGCGCGACAAGCAGGCGTAGCTCCCGGAACTCGTGTGCACCGGCGAGGATCCGCTCGATGGCGCCGGCCAGCTCCGCGGACCCACGGGTGGGCTCGGCCCGCAACAACGTCTCGACCGCGGCCAGCGCGGACCGGGCCTTGAGGGCGTCGGCGCGGTCGATGAAACAGCGGGTCACCGACTCGCGCAGCTCGGTGAGACCGCTGCGCCGAATGAGCTCGGCGGAGAGTTTCACCCGGCTGTCGAACCCGCTGCGCACCAGTGTGGTCGCCAGCCGGACGCCGAAGACGCCGAACCGGTCCAGCAGTGCGGCGCGCACCTCGGTTTCCAGCCGTACCGGCAGCTCACCGTGCAGGAAACGGTCGGCGGAGAGCAGGTGGGCGTCCAACTCCGCCCTGGGCACCTGGGCGATGGCCGCGAGCGCGGCGAAGTCCGACTCGCCGAGCATCCGGCCGGCCAGGCCGAGCATCCCGCTGCACGCCACCACGTTCACGCTGAGCGCACCGACCCGTGGATCGCGGTAGTGCCGACGAGCGAGCTGACGGGCGGTGAGCAGGCCGTCGATCCGGCCTCCGCCGATCTCGTCCGCCCGGGACAGCACCATGATCACATTGACCGGTGCGGTCTGCCCGACCACGCTGTCCCGGCCGGACTCCAGCACCCGCAGGTCACTGTCGCGCGCGTCGCGGGTCAGATACAGCACCGCGTCCGCGTCCCGAAACACCCGCTCCAACACCGGCGCCCGGCCCTGCTCCACGCCGCCGGTGACCGCCGGGGTGTCGATAAGCGTGACCTGCCGCAGCGCCCGCGTCGGCCACCGCACCACGATGTCGCGGACGTCCCCCGCGCCCCAGCCGAGATCCACCCGCAGGCCGGTCGCCGACTTGACCACCGTCAACTCCTGCGGCGGCTGACCGGCCGGATAGGCGGTCGCGCGGGGCTCGGCGCCGTCCTCGTACCAGGTGAACGCCCCGTCTGCCCTCTCGACCGGCGCGACCTCCTCCCCCATCAGCGCGTTGAGCACCGTCGACTTGCCCGATCGCCACGGGCCGGCAACCGCGATCCGCAGCGGTTGCTCCAGACGGGCGACCTGGTGTCGCAACTGCCCGACGGCCCGGGGGTTGTCCTGGTAGAGGTCGATGGCCTGGTGCAGCAACCCCCAGGCCGCCTCGTCGAGGCGCTGCCCCACCGTCATGCCTGCGGCTCCAACCGCAGCGGCGCGGAACGCGTGCCCGTCAACTGCTGGGCCTGCTCGTGGAGTGCGGCCAACCGGGTCATCTTCAGCCGGATCTCGCGCTGCCGCTGCTCGCGCAGCGAGGCATCGGTGTCCGCCTCCTGCTTGGCGCTGCGGAACGACTGGACGATCGCCTCCTGAAGCTCCTCGGTCAGGCCCGTGAAGTGGTCCCGCAGCATCCGCTGCACCTGCCGGGCGGCGTCGCGGCAGTCGCGGATCATCCGGACGAAGAAGTCGTCGACATGTCGCTGGATGGCCGTCTTGACTGTCGCCTGCCGGCGACGGAGCAACTGCTTGCTCTCGTCGCGGATGCTCTTGCCGCCGAACAGCGCCCCGATCCCCACCGAGACCGGGTTGATCATCGGCATGCCGGCCAGGGTGGTCGCCAGACCGAACATCAGCATCCCGCCGTAGGAGCCCTTCATGCCGGTGAACAGCTTCTGGCTCGCGGTGAACCTGTCGATCGTCGGCATCTGCAACTCGGGCAGCCGCTCCCCGAGGTCCTCCGGCATCGTCATCGACCAGGGCGGCAGCACGTCGTAGCCGTACCTGTTGAAGTTGGCGGCCACCCGGCGGGCGATCCAGTCGCAGCGCTGGACCAGCCACTCGTGGTTGGCCTCCGCGGCCTCCACCAGGCTCCGCTCCAGCCAGTCCTGGAAGGTGTCCCAGGCGACGAGCGGATCGGCGGTGTCGAACGCCTCGTCGACCGTCCGCAGGATCTGTCGGGTCCGGTCGCGCAGGTCGTACTCGATGTCGGACAGCAGGTCGCCGATCTCGTCGTTCAGCGTGTTCTGCCACCGGGTGGAGCACCGGCGCAGCTCGTCGACCTCACGCTGCGCGGCGTGCAGCCGGGAGATCGGCCCGGACTGCTCCTCGGCCTCCTGGGTCGCCAGCTCGGCGCGCAGCGGCGCGGCCAACTGCTCCACCACCGTCCGAGCCACCGTCTGCACCGAGGCCCTGGCCAGGTGGTCGGCCTTGCCGGCCAGGTCCCGCTGTAGTCGGGCGATCAGCGCGGGGAAGCCGGACTCGGCGTTGAGGCCCCGGTCGTCGGCACCGGCGGCGCGCAGGCGCAGCGTCGCCGAAACCGGGATCAGCGTCGCCGGGATGCCGGCTTCGGCCAGGTGCTGCCGGTTGCGCTCGGCGACCGCGCGCCAGTCCGCCACCAGATCCGTCTTGCTCTGCACCACCACCACGTTGGGGTGCGAGCGCACCACGTGCAGCAGCATGTTGAGTTCGGCGACCGACAGGTCCCGGGTGGAGTCGGAGACCAGCAGCACGGTGTCGGCGCGGGCGGGAGCGGCGACCGAGGCGGCGCCACCGATGCCGGCGACCTCGTCGGTGCCGGGAGTGTCCACCAGCACCAGCCCGGCGCCGAGCAGGGCGCGGGGCACCCCGATCTCGACGTACGCGGGACCGCCGCCCGGCTGTCGTCCGACCATGCCGGCCACGCTCTGGGCGACCTGGTCGAGCGCCACCGGGGTCCGCTCGACGGCCACCGCGAGCGCGGTGCCGGCGGGACCGCCGCGGGCCGGTGGCGCCTGCGCGACCGCGGCGGACGGGGCCTCGGCATGCTGCACCACCGTCGGGAGGACTGTCGTGCGGCCGTCGCCGACCGGGCAGGCCGGGGCGTTGATGATCGCGTTGATCAACTGACTCTTGCCCTGGTTCGGTTCACCGATGACCAGGACGCGCAGCGTCGGGTCCAGCAGTTGGGCACGCTTCTGCCGGACCGTCTGGAGCAGGTCGCCACGACCGTGTGCACTGCACGTGCGGGCGATGTCGTCCAGCACGTCCAACCAGATCCCGGCCATCACCGCACCAAGTGTGCGGATTTCGGCTCAATTATCAAGAGGTTCCGGAACTGGAACCGGAGAGGGCCGGATCGCCCGAGACGATCCGACCCTCCGCTCCGACCGGAGAACCAGGTCAGAGCAGGCCGCCGGTGAGACCCAGCAGCCCGTGATCGGACGAGGCGTGCGAGTCGCCGCCGAGCACACCATCGGTGGCCCCGCCGGTCACGTCACCGACCGTGCCGGTGACACCGGGGAGGAGGCTGTCCACCTGGTGCGTCACGCCGCCCACCGTCGACTGCACGTCGAGCGGCGGGACCACACCGCCGACGACACCGTCGCCGTGCCCGAGGCCCAGCCCACCAAGGGTGTCGTCGACACCGAGGGAGCTGACGACCCCGCCGATCTGGCCGTGGGCGCCGGGGAGGACGCCACCGACCAGGTCGCCGCCGATCAGGTTCGGGTCGGTGCCACCGAGCAGACCGCTCGCGTCACCGACGGTGCCGGTGACGTCGCCGACCACCGGGTCCGCGATCGCGTCCACCGGCTGCACCACGTCGGCGTCCAGGGTGTACGCCACATCGGAGACGCCGGCGAAGTCGGTGTCGAGGCCGGACGGACCGACGCCCAGGCCGATCCCCGGCAGCACGGTGACCCCGGCGGCGGCCGTCGACGAGTCCACCGCGATGGCGCCGAGCACGCCGGCCTTGATGTCCACGCCGGTGGGGGAACTCGTCACGCTGATCTGCTGCGCCACGCTCTGCAACTGACCCACCACATCTGTGGCGTCGGTGAGCAGCGGGTCCAGCCCGAGCTGCCCGACCGGCGAGGCCAACGGCGCGAGGCCCGCCCCCGGCGCGTAGTCGACGACCAGCGGCACGACGTCCTGCACGTCCGCCGCGGTGATGTCGGTGAGCCCCGCGCCCCGCAGCGCACCCTCGGGGTCGAGGTCGAAGGCCGACCGCGCGTCGGGGTTCGTCAGCAGGTCGAGCACGAAGTCGTGGAGGGTCTGGTGCGAGTCCATGTGCCGGGTTCTCCTCGGATGTGGCGTCGGCGGGTGTCGTACGTCGACAGTGACGCTAGGGCCGGGGGCGCACCCCGGGCATCGGGGCTCAGCCCGCATCCGGCCCGGTTGAACTAGGGACTCCGCCACCTCGTACGTTAGGGGGACAGGGGGAAACCGTCCCGGCGAGATTAGGGTCCCGACCAGGGGCTGATCTCTGGTACGAACGTAGGAGCCCGCGGGGTTCGCCGGGGGTGGGTCGTCGAGAGCACCGACACCATCGCCACCGACCGGCCAACTCACGGGGGGAGAAGAGACGATGGCGTACGTCCTGGGGATAGACATCGGGAGCACCAACACCGCCGCCACGGTCGCACGGCGAAACGGCGCGAGGTGGACCCGCCCCGAGGCGGTCCCGCTGCACGTCGACTCCCCTGTCGTACCGTCGGTGCTGTGCCTGTCCGAGGACGGCTCGCTGCACGTCGGCGAGCCCGCGACCGACGACGGCAGCCGCACCACCCGGGACTTCGTCCACCGGATCGGTGACGACGTGCCGCTGCTGCTGGGTGGCGAGGCGTGCACACCGCAGACGCTGACCGCGGAGCTCGCGGCGTGGGTGGTGGACCGGGTGCACGCCCTGGAGGGCGGCCCGGCCGAGGCCGTCGTGCTGAGCCACCCGGCGGGGTGGCGCCCCTACCGGCGAGAGGTGCTGCACCGGGCCCTGTCGGCGTTCGGCCTGCGGCACGTGACGTTGCTGCCGCGCACGGTCACGGTGGCCGAGAGCCATGCCGCCCGCGGGTTCGCGGGCACTACTGCCGTCGTCTACGCCCTGGGGGGCAACAGCTTCGAGGCCGCCCTGGTGCGTCGCACCGCCCACGGCACGTACGAGACGTTCGGCACGCCGCAGGGTCTCGACTCGGTTGGCGGCGCCGACTTCGACGAGGCCCTGTCCGGGCACACCCGTGCGGTGCTGGCCCGGGAGTTGGCCAGCACCGCCCGTCGCGGCACCCAGGCCGCGCTGCGCGGGTTGCGTGCGGAGTGTGACCGGGTCAAGCGGGTGCTGACCGTCGACCTGGCGGCCGACGTGGTGTTGGCCCTGCCGGCCGGCCCGGCACGGATCCCGGTGACCCGGGTGCAGTTCGAGCACATGATCCGCCCGCTGGTGCAGGCCACCGTCGACCTGCTGCTGCGGGCCGTGCGCAGCGCCGACCTGACGCCGGCGCAGCTCGACGGCGTCCTGCTGGCGGGAGGTTCGACCCGCGTTCCGCTCGTCACCGAGCTGATCAGCGCGGCCCTGCCGGTGCCGGTCGAGGTCGAACCGGACTCGCAACTGACCGCCGCCGCCGGGGCGGCACTGGCCGCCGTCCAGGTGGTGTCGCCGCGCCCGCGCCCGCCGGCACCGGCCCGCGACCCGGTACGCGGCACCGGTCGGGCCACCATCCCGGCACCGCACCGCCCCCACCACGACACCGTCCCGGGCGATCCGCCACCGCGGCCCCCGGTCCGGGTCCTCCCACTGGATCTGCCGAAACCGTCCCGCCTGGCGCTGGCCCGCGGCCGGGGACGCGAAGGATGACCCCAATGATCATGAACGACATCGCCGCACCTGGGCTGACCCTGGACAAGGGGCCACAGGCCCTGCTGGACAGGGTCACGCAGGACCCGACCGGCCCACTGGCCGTCGGCATCGCCGGCCCCGGCGGTCACGGAAAGACCGCGCTGCTCGCCGAGCTGGCGCGGATCCACAAGCGGGCCGGGAGCACCGTCCACACGGGCGCCCCGGAGCCCGGCGCGCCTGTCGACCCGGACGCGCTGGTGCTCGTCGACGACGCGCACCAGCTCGACGACGCACGGGTCGAGGTGCTCCTGGGTCTGCTCGCCACCCACCGGCACCGCCTGGTGGTCGCCCATCGCCCGTGGCCCCGGTCGGCGGCGCTCAGCGAGCTTGTCGACGCCCTCCGACGGGACGGGCAGGCCGTGCTCCTCACGCCGTTCACCCGGGAGCAGACCGCCAGCTACCTCGCCGCCGCGCCGGAGTTGGGCCGCCGCGACGACCTGGTCGACTTCGTCCACACGCAGACCGCCGGCGTCCCCCGGGACGTCGAACGGCTGGTCCGCGGCCTGGCCGGCGCGGAGCCCCAGACCGGCACGGTGGTCCACCCGCCCCGGTCCGTCCTCGCGGAGTTCGGTCCGGACCTGGACGTGCAGCCCACCGCCGTCCGGCGGCTGCTGCTCGCCGTCGCGGCCGGCGGGGCGCTGCCGGCGAGCATGCTCACCGCGCTCCTGGGCGGGGACCCGGCGGCAGTGGACGAGGTGATCGCGACGACCCGGGCGGCCGGGCTGCTCGGCGCCGACGGCCGGCTCACGCCGATCGTCCGACGGGCCGTCACGACCCTCAGCCCCACCACCGACCGGAGCGCGGTCTGGCGCCGGCTCACCGAGTTGCAGCTCGCGCGGGGCGGCGCGGTGCTGCCGCTGGTCCGTTCCCTGCTCGCGGTCGGCGCGCTCGGCGACTGCCCGGCCCCGACACTGGCCGCCGCGGCGGGTGAGGCCCTGGCCGACGAGCCGGCGTTCGCCGCCGAGCTGTTCGCCGCCGCCACCGCCGCCGGGCAGCCGGCCAGCGCCCGACAGGCGCTCGCCGCCGCGCTCGCCGGCAACCTCGACGACGCCCTGCGGCTGGCGGACCGACTGCTGGCCACCGCCGCCCCGCCCGACCGCTCCGAGGCGGCAGTGGTGGCCGCGACCGCCCTGGCGCACCGTGGTCACATCGGCCGCAGCGTGGAGCTGTACCGGTGGTCGGGCACCGCCTCGGCGCTGGCCTTCGCCATCGTCGGCGGGCTCGCCACCGGAAACCCGGACGCCGCCGCCGGTTCGCCGGCCAGCGACCCGGCGGGCGAACCGCCGACCCTGCACGCCAGCGCCGCCCGACTGATGGCCGACGGGGTACGCGAGAGCGTGAGCGGCCCGCCGACCGTCGCCCTCTCCACCCTCGTGCAGGCCGCCGCACTCCTCGAACCGGACGGCCGGGCGGCCCTGCTACCGGACAGCCCGGCGGCGCTCGCCGCGCTGACGGCGGTGCACTGCGGTGAGCTGGAGATCGCCGAGCAGGTGCTGCACCGGGCCCTGGGTGCCGGTGTCGGTGGCCCGCTGCTGGCTCGCCGGCACCGGCTGTTGCAGGCCTGGATCCTGATGGTGCGGGGCGAGACGCGGGCCGCGACCGAGCACCTCGCCGCGGTGACGCTCGACGGGCGGCAGTTGGAGTCACGCGACCTGCTCTTCGCCGCCGCGATCCGGATGGGTGTGGGCCGCCGCAACAGCGACATCGGGGCACTCAAGCGTGGCTGGGGGCAGGCGCTGGAGGCGGTGGTCCGGCACCCCGTCGACCTGTTCACGCTCCTGCCGCTGGGTGAGCTGGCCATCGCCGGCGCGCGCCTCGGTGACCTGGCCCGACTCGAACCGTACCTGAGGGAGGCACGGGCCCTGCTCGGCCGCCTCGACAACCCACCACTGTGGAGTGTGCCGCTGCACTGGAGCGGCCTGCACGCCGCGATCCTCACCGGCGCGCCGGCCGTCGCCGACGACCACGTGGCGGCTCTGCTGGCCGCGGCCGACCACAGCCGGTACGCCGCAGTGGTCGCCGCCGCCGCCGAGTGCTGGGTGGAGGTGCTCCGGGGCGTCGTCGACCCGGCCCGGGTGGAGGCCGCCGCCCGCGCGCTGCACGACACCGGGCTGTGCTGGGACGGTGCTCGACTCGCCGGCCAGGCCGCCATCCGCACCGCGGACCGACGGGCCATGACCAGCCTGCTGGAGTGCGCCCGGGCGTTGCAGGGGCGACCACCCGGCGGCCACGGGGAGCAGACACCGACGAGCACCGAGAGCGCCGCACGGGTCGCCGGACCCACCCAGCAGGGGCTCAGCGACCGGGAGTACGAGGTCGCCGAGCTGGTCCTGGCCGGGCTGACCTACCGCGAGATCGGCGACCGACTCTTCATCTCGGCCAAGACCGTGGAGCACCACGTCGCGCGGATGCGCAACCGGCTGAACTGCGCCAACCGCGCCGAGTTGCTGGCCCTGCTGCGCACCCTCGTCGCCGACCGGGCCAGCGACACGGCCGGGCAACCGTGGCCGCAGCGGACGACGCGATGAGGGGCCCACGCGGCGGACGTTCCCGCACCGAGCGGAGCGGGGCGTGACGCGGGACGAGGTCCGGCTGCTGCGGACCAGGCTTGTCGTACTGGCCGCCGTGCTTGTCACGCTCTGGTCGTACACGGCCTACCTGACCAGCCAGGACGCCATCGACCTGCTGCGCGTGCGGGCTCTGGCGGACACGCTGGGCCAGCCCGTCGACCGGCTGATCCTCAGCCTGCAGACCGAGCGCCGGGCCAGTGCCGAGACGATCGCCGGGGCCGGGTCGACGCCGACCCCGCTGGGCGGGGCGCGCGCGGGCACCAACCGGGCCGCCGCCGAGCTCCGCGAGTTCACCGAGGGCCACGACATCCGGCTGCTCAGCGCGGGCGAGGTGCGCGACCGGGCCGACGAGTTGGTCCGCCGGCTCGACGGCCTGAGCACGATCCGGTCCCAGCTGGACGCCGGGCAACTCGACCAGGCCGCGGCCATCGACGGGTACGACCAGGTCATCGACGTCGCCTTCCGGGTGTACGGCCCGGAGTGGGGCGCGTACGAGAGCGCGCTGGCCGCCGACACCCGTGCGGTGATCGCGCTGGCCCGCGCCCGGGAGTTGCTGGCGCGGGAGGACACCCTGGTCAGCGCGGCCCTGACGGCGGGGCGGCTCGGTGTCGATGATCGACGCCGACTGACCGCGCTCGTCGACAACCAGCGGTTCGCGCGCGCCGAGGCGGCGGCCGGGCTGCCCGCCGACGGCCCCGGTGCGCACCAGCGGATCGCCACCGGCCCCGAGTTCGCGGGGCTGATCGCCCTGGAGGACCGGCTGGTGCGGGCGGACACCGCCAACGCCCTGGCCGGGATCACCATCCCGGGCTGGCGGGCCGCCGCGGACACCGCCCTCGGCGCACTGCAGGCACTGGTGACGAGCACCGCCCGCAGCAGCGTCGAGCGGGCCACGCCGGGTGCCGCGGTGCTCGTCGCGCGTACCGGCGCGGTGGTGGGGTTGGGCCTCATCGTCGTGCTCGTGCTCCTGTCGAGCTGGGTGCGCACCGTCCGACGGCTGGCCGACGAGCTGACCCGGCCGGTCGTGCACCCGCCGGCCCCGCCCCCGGAGGTCGTGGCACCGCCCACCGGCCCCGACCGGGAGCTGTTCCTGCGGGTCACCCGACGCAACCAGGTCCTGCTGCGCGACCAGCTCAACCTGCTGGACGGGATGCAGCGCCGGGAGCGGTCCGCCGAGGAGAGCACCGAGCTGTTCCAACTCGACCACCTGACCACCCGGGTCCGCCGCAACGTGGAGAAGCTGATCGCCCTGGCCGGCGCGACGCCCGCGCGCCGCTGGCGGCGCTCGGTGCCGCTGCTCGACGTCGCCCGCGGTGCCGTCGCCGAGGTGCCGGACTACCACCGGGTCCTGATCGCGCCGCACTGGCCGTGGTCGCTGGCGGGCCCGGCCGTCACGGACGTCGTCCACCTGCTGGCGGAGCTGATCGAGAACGCCCTCGCCTTCTCGCCGGCGGACAGCACCGTCCGGGTCAGCGGCGAGCACCGACCGCAGGGGTGCGCCGTCCTGGTCGTCGACGACGGGCCCGGCCTGGACGTCACCGCACTGGCCGACGCCAACCACCTGCTCGGCGACCCGCCGGCCACCCCACCCGCGGGCCCCACCGGCCTGTACACCGTCGCCGTGCTGGCCGAGCGTTGTGGGGCGCACGTCTCACTGCGTCCCAGCCGGCGCGGTGGGACGGCGGCGATCGTGCTCCTGCCGGCCCGACTTGTCACGGTCGGCGACACCGTCCGGCGCACGTCCACCGCGCCACCCGCCACCCCGTACCCGCCGGCGCACAACGGCACCGGCCCGCCCGAGCCCAACGGCGACGGCGCGCTGCCGACGCGGGTCCGCCAGAGCGGGCCCACCGGCCCCGAACACGGCAGGGCCAGCCTCGACACTGTCGAGATGCCGGTCGCCAGAGCAGCGAGGAGACACCCATGACCCCTGCAGTGGTCACCGACGACGGCCTGACCGGTGCCCTGGACCGCCTGGTCGACCGAGTGCCCGGCGCGGAGTTCGCCGTCGTGCTCTCCCCGGACGGGCTGGCGCTCGGCGGCTCCCGACGGGTGGAGGGCAAGCTGGCCGAGCAGATCTCCGGCGTGGTCGCCGGTCTGATCGCGTTGGGGCTGGCCGCCACCCGCACCTGCGACGCGGGCGCTCTGCGTCAGGTCGTGGTGCAGATGGCGCGGACGTTCCTGTTCGTCGCCACCATCCCGAACGGGACCATCCTCACCGTGCGGATCGCCGGTGACGACGTCATGGTCGGCGACATGGCGTACGAGGTGGCGCTCTTCGTGGGGCAGGCCGAGCGGCACCTGCCGATCACACTGGGGCCGGCCTCCTCGGCGACGATCGGGGACACTGGTGCACAGCACCGGCACCGCTGACGAGGCGTGGTACGACGACGACGCGGGCCCGGTCGCCCGGCCGTACACGATGACCGGCGGGCGGACCTCGCCCGCGCACGGTCAGTTCGACCTGATCTCACTTGTCGTCGCCCGGCGGGCCGGCACGCCGTCCACACCGCTCTTCCCCGAACAGGCGCGGATCATCGAGCTGTGTCACCATCCGGTGTCGGTCGCGGAGGTCGGCGCCGAGTTGGACCTCCCACTGGGGACCGTCCGGGTGCTGCTCGGCGACCTGCTCGCGGCCGGGCTGATCGAGACGCACGACCCGCCGATGTTGTCGGAGCTGCCGACCGAGGATCTGCTCGAGGCGATACTCGTCGGGCTCCGCGACCTGTGACCGCTCGGCTGCCCCGCGCGACCGGGACGGGTCGCGGGCGGGCATCCGGCGACGAAATGAAGGAGAGACAGGCAGTGCCGGCAACACCACCCCAGCCACGCCGTACCGTGGCGATCATCCTGCTGGACCGGCTGGTGGCCCTCGCCACGGCTGCCCGGCGGGTGCTCACCGGTCGGGACGACGCCTCGCGGGCCACCTGGCTGGCCGTGATCGCGGCGCTCGGGGTGCTGGTCGTGACGGCCGTCCTCGTCGCCGGGGTGCTGCGTACGCCGCAGAAGCTGACACCTGTGACGCTCGACCCGCCACTGTCGGTGGACCAGGTGGGCACGCCCCCGGCCGGCACGCCCCGGGCGCAGGCGCGACCGGCGGCCACCAGCGCGGCGGTGCCCGCTCCCCCGCCAGCCGCCTCGGCCACCGCGGTCCCACCGACCGTCGGGGCGTCGACCAGGCCCGCGCCGACCGGTTCGACCGCGACGGCCACGTCGGCCGCCCTGGTCGCCGACTTCGCCATCGAGGACAACGCGCTGCTCAGTTTTGGCGCGGCGGTGACGATCAGCAACCCCGGGTCGGCACCGACGCCGCAGTGGACGTTGGTGGTCACCCTGCCCCGGGAGTCGCTGCGCGTCAGCGCGGTGCAGGGCGCACGGGCCACCCGCGACGGTGCGGTGTGGACGTTCGTGCCGGACGGCACGGCGGGCCAGGTGCCGGGCAGCGCGTCGGTCCGGGTGACGTTCCGGGTCAACGGCTCGCCCGCCGGTGCCACCCCCGAGGCGTGCACCATCGACGGAGCCGCCTGCACCGGCCTGTCGAACTGACAGTCGGTGGACGGGCAGGGGCGGCCCACCCGAAGATGGGCCACCCCTGCCGGACACCGGAGAGTTACTGCTGGTTGAGGCGCAGCGCGAGGTCGATGACCAGGTACTTCACGGCGAAGCCACCGGTCAGCTGAGCCGTGCCGGTGAGCGGGTCGATCTGGTACACCTGGCTGGGGAAGCCGCCGTTGAGGACGGCGTAGGCGTTGTTGCTCACCGCTCGCCCGTCGCGCAGGGTGCTGTGGATGTCGAAGCCGGCCCGTGGGTTGGCGGCCACGCCCAGGCTGCCGGTGGCGACGAGTTGGCCAGCGTTGGCCGGGGACTGCAGCGCGACCTGGTCGAGGTTGGTGTCGACGTCGAACAACGTGGTCGCGGTGCTCGGATCGAGGTCGACGTTCGTGTAGGCCGCTGCGGTCAGCCCGGGAGCGGCGGTGACCGCAGGCGGGTAGGTGAGGGTGCCGTCGGCGAGGGTGACGCCGCCGACGTTGACGTTGTGCCGCAGATTCTGGCCCGTGTCGCTGATGATGCGCAGACGATCGGCGGCCGGGTTGAAGTCGACGCCGAAGAACGACCCACTGAGGGGGATGGTCAGCTGGCTGACCTTCGTGGCGACGGCGGTGCTGGTGGACAGGGTGAAGATGCCGCCGCTGTTACCGACGCCGTAGAGCCGGCCGTCCTGGACCCGGTAGTCGATGCCCACGAGGTTCTCGGTGCCGGGCAGGTCCACCGTGCCGATCACGCAGGCCAACCCCGGCCGGTTGGCGGCGAACTTCAGGAGTTGCTGGTCCTCGGTCAGACCGACCGCCAGCCGACCGTTGCGGCCGCCGGCGTTGAGCAGGTCCCACAGGATGGTGCAGGAGCCGGCGTCCAACGACGCCAGAGCCGGGGATGAGGTACGCGCCGGCGGGATGCTGCCCGGCCGGGCCGCCGCGCCCGTGGAGGTCGTCAGCATTCCGATGACGACGGCCGTGCCGGTCAGGAGCAGCAGTCGATGAATCATGCGATGCATGGGAAGGCCTTCCTTGCGCGAGGTACGGGGAATGCCCGGCAGTGGCATCGAGAAAGGGCGTCCCGCTCGGTCCATTCGGAACGTTTGCCCAGCTCAGACGCTATATGGCCGCATCGAAAGTTACTGTCGGATCACGTACTATCCGAATCGTCCTCAGGGGCGCGACGGGATGCGGTCCACCGTCGCGGTCACGACCTGCCGTTCCCGCAGGGCCGGCAGCGCCGGCGCGAGTGCCGCCAGCATCGCCAGGCCGGCGACGGGAAGCAGGTCGAGGGTGAGCACCGGCAGGACGATGCCGACGACCAGCAGCGGCACGCTCCACCACGGCAGCCGCCGTCTCGCGGCGAGCATGCCCGCCAGGACGACCAGGCCGAGGAAGAAGAACTGGGGTACGACGTCGTAGAAGGCGATCTCGACGCCGGGGATGTCCTTGAAGTCCGCGCCGAGCGCCGACATCTCCGCCCGGTCCGCGGCCAGGAGACCCTCCACGATGTCGGCGCCGAACTGGACCATCGTCGCGGCGAGGCCCACCATCGTGAGGGTCACCACGCCGGTGCGCCAGGGGCTGCGGGGCAGGAGGCCCGACAGCGCGAGCACACCCGGGACGAAGCACACCATGCCGGCGAGAGCGACCAGGTGCGCGGCCTGCCAGTCGAGCCCCGGGCCGTACACGTTGTCGGCTCGTGCCCACAGGCGTACCAGGCCGTAGGCGGCGATCCCGACAGGTCCGGCGAGGACGTACAGCGCAGCGCGTTTCATGCCGACCATCATCTGGTCCGCGAAGCCCCGGCCGGCTCCGGGAAGATCCCTCGCCCGGCCCCCGACTTCCGTCTCAGGTTTTCCACCGAGCCGACCCCCGGTCGAGGTCGCCGGGCCTCGCCCTCAGGCGCGCCAGATCACCTGGGCGGCGGCCAACGCGGCCTCCTGGTACGGCGTCCGCGGCGAGTCGCCGGCGATGACCTCCACCGGCCACTTCTGCTGCAGCGAGACCCAGAGCGTCGACATGACGCCCGAGTACGTCGAGAGCTCGTCCGCTCCGTCGGTCACCCGCAGCAGGTACGTCCAGGCCGCCGCGTCCGGTGCGCCGGCCAGTGGTGTCCGCCAGGCGCGGTGCAGGCTGCGTCCGTGGCGGCGGGGGGCGTCGGCGGCCAGGAGGGTGTCGGCCGGAGCCGGGTTGGGCGCGTCCGGGGGGCCGTCGGGGCTGAACCGGTACGCCAGTGGCGGCACCTCCGCGATGACCGGCACGTCGGCCAGGTCGGGGCCGTCGGGCTCGCCGACGAAGACGCGCAGGAGGGCCAGTTCCGCGCTGGTGATCCCGACGCCGTAGTACGCGAGGCTGAGCAGGAGGGTGGCGTCGGCCAGGTCGAACTCACCCGCGGCGTACTGCTCCCGCACGGTGCCGAGGACGTCGTCGGGAAGCCGGCCCACGAGCCTGCGGCACACCTCGGCGACCGTCGCGTACGTCTGCGTATCCATGGTGTTCATTTCTTCTTGTAGTCGCCGAGCTCGGTCCGCGTGACGGTGCCCTGGTCGTCCTGGACCACTCTAATGATCTTGTTGCCCTTCGGGCCTTCCCAGGTCCAACTGCCGTCGCCGCCGACGTCCGGATTACTGTAACGGGGCGGGTTGCCCATCGGGATTCCCTGCGGGGCGGGGTTCGGCGCCGGCGGGTTGCTGATGACGCCGGGGTTGGTCCGGTCCGGCGGGAAGGCGGTGCGGATCTCGCCGTCGGCGAGCACCGTCGTCTTGACCTGCACCCCGTCGACGACGCCGACGTAGTCGTAGGCCCACGCCGGGTTGCCGTCCGCGTCCTTGGTCGGGTATGGCCCCTTGTTCGGTGGCCCCTGCTGCGTCACCTGGTGCGCGGCGTCGAGGATCTTGGCCTCGTCCCAGCTCTTCGGGAACTCCGTCTTGTTGGAGAAGCCGGTGCCCGCGAGGTGGCCGCCCTGCCGACCACCGTCGCCCTCGATGATGTGCTTCCGCGACGCGTCGCTGTGGTGGATGCCGCCTGCCGTCGGCGGCGTGGTCGGCGCGGGAGGTGGGGTCGGCCTCGCCGGCCTGGTGCTGCCGGGCCCCTGGCCGGCCCCGGGTGGATGGCCCTGCTGGGCCGCCTGGCCGGTGGCCTGCTGGGCACTGGCGATGCCCTTGCCGGCGTTGATGCCGCCGTAGCTCTTCGGGGGTTTGCCGGCGCCGCCACCGCCACCCGTGCCGCCGCTGCCGCCGCCGGGTTTTCCGGGCTTCGCCATGGACGCCTTATCCGTTCAGGATGCGGGTGAGGTTGGTCAGGCTGGTGATCAACGCGCCGACGTACATGAGGATGCGCCCGGCCCACTTGACGACGGCGGCCGTGATCTGTGCGGCGATGACCGGGATCGTGACGACGAAGATGGCCTCGACCGCCCAGACGATCACGCGTGCCACCAGGTCGGCGATGAGGTCGCGCACGATGTCGCGGGTGAAGGCCACCAGGTTGCCGGCACCCTCGGTGGCCGCGGCCATCGCGGCGGAGACCGCACCGAGCCCGCCGAGGGCCTCGACGTTGTGGTCCATCAGGCCGCGGTAGGCCAGCGCGGCCTGCCCGTACCACTCCGGCAGGTCGGCGTCGAGGTGCGCCCGCAGGTCGTTGGCCATGCTGTGCAGCTCGGCGGCCATGTTGTTCCAGGTGGCGGCGTGCGCGGCGACCACGTCGGGCATGCCGGTGAGCTGGTCGAGCATCTCCCGCAGCGGCTCGAAGTATTCCATCGCCCAGCCCAGGCCGTTGGCGAGCAGCGCGCTGAACGGATCCAGCACCGTCACCGCCGCGTCGAGCCCGAACGCGGCACCCGCGAGCAGATCGTCGACCCAGCCCTCACTCCTGATCGCGTCGACCAGACCCTCGACGCTGTCGGCCAGGGAGGCGCCCGTCCAGACCTCCCGCGTGGAGGTGACGTCGGCGACAAGTGACAGGTCGGTCATCGGGTCAACTGGCTTTCCACGTCGCTCATCAGCGCGGCGTTGTCGCCGTCGACAGTGTCGTAGCCGTCTGCGGTCTGGCGCAGGCCCGAGGCGGCAAGCGTCAGATTCTCCTCGACGGCGGCGAACAACTCGTCCTGCCGCGCGTGTTTGTCCGCCAGGACTCCGGAGATCCACCCGCACAGCAACCCGTACGCCGAGTCGTCCTGGGTGATGTGGGCGCTGGCCGCCCGCACCGCCGCGAAACGCCCCGCCAGCGCCTCGATGTTGCGCGCGTGGGCACGGATCTCGTCCGCGTCGACCGCGAACCCGTCGTTCACCAGAATCACCGCCAGCCTCGGTGGCCGTCGGCGCGCCGCGCCACACCGCCCATGATCATCAATGGCGGAGTGTAACAAGCACTCACCTTCGGCGTGGCCCCCCACGTCGGCGACAGCACCCGCGGGTTCGGGTGGCGAACATCGCTCATGCTGAGATGGTGATTCGTTTCGTACTGAACGTGCTGTGGCTCGTCTTCGGCGGTGGCATCGTGCTGGCGGTCGGGTACGGCCTCGCCGCCCTGGTCTGCTTCGTCCTGGTCGTCACCATCCCGTTCGGCGTCGCGTCGCTGCGCCTCGCCGTCTACTCGCTGTGGCCCTTCGGCCGCACCCTGGTGCCGAAACCCGGCGCGGGCGTCGCCTCCGGATTGGCGAACATCCTCTGGCTGGTGCTGGCGGGCTGGTGGCTGGCGCTGTCGCACATCCTCGCCGGGGTCGCCCTCTGCGTGACGATCATCGGGATCCCGTTTGGCATCGCCAACTTCAAGCTCGTGCCGGCGGCGCTCTGGCCACTCGGTCGGGAGGTCGTCGACGCGCCCTGAGCTCGGAAAACGGGGGCACCCGGCCCCCTGCCACTTCTAACATATAGCGCACTGGGGGGCTTGCGGCAAGACCCGGTTCGTGCCGCAAAATCGTCGGCCGAGACCAGATTCTGCCGAAATGGAAGTCCGCATTGTGAATTCCCTGCCTCCCTCCGTGTTCGATCTTCCCGGTCCTCTCGCCCCCAAGGCCGACCCGGCGCTCATCGCCCGCGACGAGCAGCACTTCGCGACGATGGCGGCGAGCCTCGACCACCTGAACGCCGAACTGTCCGAGCGCCTGGCCGCCGAGCGCCTGGCGCCCGGCGGCAAGGGCCGGCAGGCGATGGACCGGGACGAGGAGATCCGCCGGCTGACCGGCCGCCTGCGGGCGCTGAGTCGCTACGGCCTGGACCTGTGCCTCGGCCACGTGGTCGGCACCGACGACCCCGAGCCGGTGTACGTGGGACGTCGCGGCCTCATCGACAGTGCGGGCCGGCGGCTGCTGCTCGACTGGCGTTCTCCCGCCGCCGAGCCCTTCTTCGGCGCGACCCACGCCAACCCGATGGGCCTGGCGAGCCGCCGCCGGTACCGGTGGACGCGCGGCCGGATCAGCGACTACTGGGACGAGGTCTTCACCCCGGACGGGTTCGTGGGGCACGCCGTCGCGCTCGACGACCAGTCCGCGTTCGTCGCCAGCCTGGGCAGCGCACGGTCGAGCCGGATGCGGGACGTGCTCGGCACGATCCAGGCCGACCAGGACGCCATCATCCGCGCGGGGTCGGCCGGCGCGCTCGTCGTCGACGGTGGCCCGGGCACCGGAAAGACAGTCGTCGCGCTGCACCGCACCGCCTACCTGCTCTACTCCGATCCTCGGCTGGGTCAGCGCCGGGGCGGGGTGCTCTTCGTCGGGCCGCACCAGCCCTACCTGGCCTACGTCGCCGACGTGCTGCCCAGCCTCGGCGAGGAGGACGTGCAGACCTGCACCCTGCGGGACCTCGTCGGAGAGGGGGCCGCGGCGACCGTCGAGAAAGACCCGGACGTGGCCCGGCTGAAGTCCTCCGCGGACCTGGTCCGAGCCATCGACGCGGCGGTCCGGTTCTACGAGGACCCACCGGTCAAGCCGATGACGATCACGACCGACGAGGGCGACATCTGGCTGGGCGCCGACGACTGGGCCGACGCGTTCCAGGCACCGGGGCCGGGCACCCCACACAACGAGGCACGCGACGAGATCTGGGCGGAGTTGCTCACGATCCTCGTCGACAGGTACGACGGCGACGAGCCGGACGACGCACTGCGGCGATCGCTGCTGCGCAACCGGGAGCTGCGCACCGCGTTCAACCGCGCCTGGCCGTTGCTCGACCCGGCCGACCTGGTGGGAGACCTGTGGTCGGTGCCCGCGTACCTGCGCACCTGCGCGCCCTGGCTCAGCCCGGCGGAGGTCCGGACGCTGCACCGCGACGACGCCCGGGCCTGGACCGTGTCCGACCTGCCGCTGTTGGACGCGGCCCGGCAGCGCCTCGGCGACGTCTCGGAGCGGCCGCGACGGCACGACCCCGCCGCCGCAGTGGAACGCGAGCACCGGGCCAGAGTTCTCGACGAACTGCTCGCGGCCGACGCCTACGACGACGGCGAGGGCCTGCTGACGATGCTGCGCCAGCCGGACCTGCGCGACGCCCTGGTCGACGACTCCGCGGTGCCCGCCGCCGACCCGGACCTGCTCGCCGGCCCGTTCGCGCACATCGTGGTGGACGAGGCCCAGGAGCTGACCGACGCCGAGTGGCAGATGTTGCTGGCCCGGTGCCCGTCGCGCAGTTTCACCATCGTCGGGGACCGTGCTCAGGCCCGACACGGGTTCACCGAGTCGTGGCAGGAACGCCTGGAACGGATCGGGCTCGACCGGATCACCCTGGCCTCGCTGAGCATCAACTACCGGACCCCGGAGGAGGTCATGGCGGAGGCCGAGCCGGTCATCCGGGCGGTGCTCCCGGACGCCAACGTGCCGACCTCCGTCCGCGGCACCGGGCTCCCCGTCGTGCACGGATCGGCCGCCGAGTTGGGCGCGACCCTCGACGCCTGGCTCGCCGAGCACACCGACGGGACCGCCTGCGTGATCGGCGACCCGGCGTTCCCGCCGACGCCCCGCGTCCGATCGCTGAGCCCGGAGCAGGCCAAGGGGCTCGAGTTCGACCTGGTCGTCCTCATCGACCCGGAGGCGTTCGGCACGGGCATCGAGGGGGCGGTGGACCGCTACGTCGCGATGACCCGGGCGACCCAGCAACTCGTCATCCTGACGAGGCGCTGAGCCGCCCGGACCGCGGCTGTCAGTTGCCCAGCGTGACGTGCAGGATCTTCTCGTTGCTGTTGTTCGGGGTGCTGTCCTTGTCACCGACGGTGGTGGTGGTCAGCCACAGGCCGCCGTCGGGGGCCGGCTCCACCGTCCGCAACCGGCCGTAGGTGCCGTTGAAGTACGTCTGGACGTTCGTCAGACTGCTGCCGCTGATCACCGCGCGGTACATGCGGGCACCCCGCGCACACGCCACGTAGAGCGCGTCCCGCACGATCGCGATGCCGGAGCAGGACCCGTCCGCGGTCGGATAGGTGCGCGCCGGCGCGATGAACCCGGCGGTGCCGCAGGTGCCGCTGGTGCCCTCACACGCCGGCCAGCCGTAGTTGCCGCCCTTCGTGATCAGGTTGGTCTCATCCATGATCGAGTTGCCGAACTCCTGCTCCCACAGCCGGCCCTGCGAGTCGAACGCCAGCCCCTGCGGGTTGCGGTGGCCGTAGCTCCACACGTAGTTGCCGAACGGGTTGTCCGAGGGGACGGTGCCGTCGGCGTTGAGGCGCAGGATCTTGCCTTCGAGGGCCGACCGGTCCTGCGCGTAGTTGCCGTTCTGCGCGTCGCCCGTGCTGGCGTACAGCTTGCCGTCCGGGCCGAACCGCAGCCGGCCGCCGTCGTGGTACTTGTTGCGCCGGATGCCGCTGATCAGCACCTGCTCGCTGGAGGTGTTGAGGCGACCGTTCTCCAACTTGATCCGCACGATCCGGTTGTCGCTGGGCGAGGTGTGCATGATGTACAGCCAGCGGTCACTGGTGAAGTTGGCCGAGATGGCGAGCCCGAGCAGGCCACCCTCACCGTCGGTGCTCTGCACGTTGGGGACGGTGCCCAGGTTGGTCTTGGCCCCCGTGCTGGGGTTGAGCTGGATGATGTCGTGCGCGTCGCGGCGGTTGTAGAGGACGCTGCCGTCCGGCAACGTCGCCAGCCCCCACGGGATGTCGGTGTCGGTGGTGACCTGGCGCACCGCGCACACCGGGGTGCCGCAGCCCGCGCCGGTGGTCACCGTCGCGGTGGCGCTGCGTGACGAGACGTTGTCCTGCGCGTCCCGGGCCACCACGTAGTACTGGTACGCGGTGCTCGCCGCCAGCCCGCTGTCGGTGAAGGTGGTCGCCGGCGGAGCGCCGGTGACCGTGCCGACCTTCACCCCGCCACGGAAGATGTCGTACGCCCGGACGCCGATGTTGTCGGTCGACGCGGTCCAGCGCAGGGTCACCGTGGTGCCCGACGCGGTGCCGGTGAGCTGTTGCGGCGCGGTCGGCGCCTGGGTGTCGGCCTGACACTGCGGGGGCGTGATCGACACGGTGCTGCTCGCCTGGGACACGTTGCCGGCGGCGTCCCGGGCGTTGACGTACAGGCCCCAGGTCGCCCCGGCGACCACCGTGAGGCTTGTGGACAGCGTCGAGCCGCTCACCGACGTCATCAACTGGCCATCGTGGTAGATGTCGTAGAAGGCGACCGCGACGTTGTCCGTCGAGGCGTTCCACGCGAAGGTCACGGAGTTGCACGTCAGACCGCTGACCCGCGCGCCGCTCGGAGCCGTGGGCGGCTGGCTGTCACTGCTGCCCAGCGCCGTCGTCCAGCGCTGGTTGGCCTGGCCGTTGCAGGTCCAGAGACCAACCAGGGTGCTGTTGGCGGTGGCGCCGCCGTTGACGTCCAGGCACAGACCGGACTGGACGCCGACGATGGTCCCGGTGGTGTTGATCCGCCAGCGCTGGTTGGCGCCACCAGTGCAGGTGTTGATCTGCAACGTGGCCGGCGCGGTGGTGTCCTGACCGACCACGTCCAGGCACATCGTCTCGTCGTAGACCCGCAGCTCGCCGGCCGAGGTGAGGGTCCAGGCCTGGTTGGCCTGACCGTTGCAGTCGTAGATGTTGATGCCGGCACCGGCGGTCCGGACGTTGCCGACGACGTCCAGGCAGCGGCCCGACGCGGCGCTGACCACCGTCGAGGTGGCCGCGGCCGATGCCGGTACGCCGACCGCGACGGTCAGCAGCGTCGCCGCTGCCATCGCCGCCGGCAGCAGTCGCCATCGTGAGTGACGTGGGTGGGACCGCGCGATGGCTGACATCCGTCCTCCAGGATCGGGGCGTCGACCGGACCGACCCGGTCGGACTGTGACCATCGACCATCCAAGATGGGCCGCCGGCGCATGTCAAACGATGTCACTCGATCAGCGACAAAATCCCAGATCGAGGCCATTTCCGAAAAGGGCCGCCGTTCTACTCCCCGCCCTGCAACGACTCCCGGACGTGTCTGCGGGCGTGGTGGATCCGGGACTTCAGCGTGCCGACCGGAATGCCCAGTTGCCCGGCGATCTCCTGGTAGTCGAGCTGACACAGGTCGCGCAGCACGAGTGCCGTCACCAACTCCGGCCGGTGGGCCTCCAACCTGTCCAACGCGTCGAGCAGGTCGAGACGCGACCCGGCGATGACGCTCGTCGTGCGGGGATCGGCCACCTCGACGGGCAGCAGTGCGCTCGGCCGCTCGGCCGCCCGTCGCCGCAGCGCCCGGTAGGTCTGCCGCGCGCAGTTGGCGACCACCGTGTGCAACCAGGTCGTGAAGAGCGACCGACCCTCGAATCGCTCGATGTGCCTGGCCACCTGCACCAACGCGTCCTGCGCCGCCTCCTCGGCGTCCTGCCGGCAGGGCAGGAACCGCCCGCACTGCTCCAGCACCCGCGGACCGATCGCCGCCAGCAACTCCTCAAGTGCGGCGCTGTCACCGGCCGCTGCCCGGCGCGCCAGTTCCTCGATCGACGACCCGTCCAATGTCGGCGCTCCCCCGCTCCCGGTGCGACACCGCGGCTGCGGCTGCCGGATAATACGGCCGTGTCCATCCCGCCACAGGTCGGCCGGTACCGCGTCGCACGACCCGTCGGTGCCGGTGCGTTCGCCACCGTGTGGCTGGCGTACGACGACGAGTTGCAGGCCCCGGTGGCGGTGAAGGTGCTCGCCGAGAACTGGTCGCAGCGGGCCGACATCCGGGCGCGGTTCCGCCAGGAGGCCCGGTTCATGCGGCAGGTCGACTCCGACCACCTGGTCCGCGTGCTGGACATCGGCGAGTTGCCCGACGGCCGGCCGTACCTGGTGATGACGTACGCCGGTGGCGGCACGCTCGCCGAGCGGCTGGCCGACGGTCCGCTGCCGGTGCCCGAGGCGCTGCGGATCGCCGCCGACATCGCCAGGGCGGTGGCCGTCCTGCACGACAAGGGCGTGCTGCACCGCGACCTCAAGCCCTCCAACGTCCTCTTCGACACCCCGGCCGCCGGCGGCCGGGTGCTCGTCGCCGACCTGGGGCTGGCCAAGGCACTCGCGCACGCCTCCGGGTTCACGCTGGTCGCCGGTACACCCGGCTACATGGCACCCGAGCAGCTCGTCCCGGGCGGCGCGCTGGACGCGCGTGCCGACGTCTACGCGATCGGCGCCCTCACCCACCACATGGTGACCGGGCTGCCGCCGGGGCAGGCGGCGGAGACAGCGGCCCGGGTGCCCGCGGCCGTCGAGCGTGTCGTCCGTCGGGCCCTGCAGCGCGATCCGGCCCGCCGCTGGCCGAGCGCGGCCGCGTACGCCCGCGCGTTGGAGGATCTGCTCACCGCGCAAACGGCTCCGGCCCGGCGGTCGCCGCAGCGCGCCCGCCGGGCCCTCACCACCGTCGGCGCGGCGGCCACGACGCTGGTCCTGGCCGGTTCGTCCGCCGCCTCCGCCACGCCACCGGGCTGGACACGGGTGCGTGACGTGACCGGCACCGTCTCGGTCGCCGTGCCCGACGACTGGGCCCGGCAACTGCGCGACGGCGGCTGGAAACCGGGCGTGATCGGCCTGCCCGGCGCACACGACCCGGGCCTGGTCGTCGGGCCCGACCTCACCGCGTGGTCCACCGCGAACAGTCCCACGCCCGGCGTGTTCGTCGGGGTGAGCCGGACCCGCACCACTGCGACGGTCCCGCCCACCCTGACCGGCCACAACCGGTGCATCCGCGCTGCCGACCGCACGATCACGGTCGGCAGCCTCAGCGGGAGCGTCCGGCGCTGGACGCGATGCGCCAGAACCACGACGTCCTTCAGCGAGACCATCCTGACCGCGGCCAACAGCACCCTCGACGTCTACGTCCAGGTCAGACAGAGCGGGGGCGCGGATCGCACCGACGAGATCCTCCGCACGCTGCGCGTGCGGGGCAGCACGCCCGCGTCGTAGCGGTTAGTACCGTTCCCAGTTGCCGCTGCCGTCGGCCTTGCGCCACCGGCGGGTCTCGGTGCCGCCGCCGAGCGTACGGACGGTGGCCTCCACGTTCTGGCCCACCAACCGGTACGAGACGAACGTCATGACCTGGTCAACTCCGGAACCCGGCTGGTCTCCCCGGATGACCGGCCAGGCGTAGCGGCCCCGGCCGTTGTCGGAGAGCTGCACGGGCACGAGGGCCTGCCGTCGCGCGGCGTTCGGGTTGCCCAGTTCGACGAGGACCAGCGCGTCCTCGGTCGA
This sequence comes from Micromonospora sp. NPDC049101, assembly GCF_040648675.1. Lineage (NCBI taxonomy): Bacteria > Bacillati > Actinomycetota > Actinomycetes > Micromonosporales > Micromonosporaceae > Micromonospora > Micromonospora sp. NPDC049101. The sequence continues at coordinate 508,237 of NZ_JBEZED010000001.1, forward strand.
CGGCGCGTTCGCCGGCTCCTCGACGATGAACTCGCCGTACACCGGCTGCGCGCCACCCGGCAGGATCCGGCACGGCACGTCGAACCCGTTCGACCCGTTGCGGAACACCACACTGTCGTCGGACTCGCAGAAGCCCAGCTTGCGGATCACCGCGTTGGGCCAGTCGGTCTGCCGGATCTCGCTCGGCTGGGTACCGGTCCCGGAGGTGCGGGAGACCGGAGCAGCCGGGGTGGCGCTGCCGGCGGTCGGCGTACCCGGGCCGGAGCTGGCGGTCGTCGGGGCGCTCGATACCGACGGGCTCGCGCTGCCCGCGGCAGAGCCGGCGGGCCCCGCGTCACCGGCGACCCGGTCGACCGATGGGGTGCAGCCGGCGCCGACCGTGACGCTGAGTGCCACTCCGACGAGCAGTTTGCCGCGCATGGGTGGTCCTTTCCTCTGCGGGATCTGTCACCACCTGGGATGCCCCGGCACGGGCGGTGGTTCACGCACCGCGCGTGGATCTTTCCACCGTGGGTGCGCACACCCCTCCTCCTCAGGTCGCAAGGGCATTGCCGTCCTCCGCCAGATGGTTTCGCCCACGTGGTCGAACAGGCTGGTGGCAAGGCATCGAGTGACGCCGTACGGACCCGCTCCGGACACCCGTTCGCCGAGGAAGGCACAGGCAGACAATGCGCTCTCGTACACGTCAGCGAACCCGCCCGGCGGGGATCCTCGCCCGACTCGGCGCGATCCTCGCCGCCACCGCCGCCGTCGCGGTGACCACCGCGGGCTGCGGCGCGTCGCCCGCCCGCCCGGCCCCGCACGTCGACACCCCGGCGGCTGCCGCCGCCCCGGGCGGTACGGGTCCTGCCCTGACCGACACCGACGTCAACGCCTGGCTCGACGGCGTGCTGCCGGCCGCGCTCGACCGCACCGGCATCGCCGGGGCCACGGTCGCCGTCGTGGACGACGGCAAGATCCTCACGACCCGGGGGTACGGCCACGCCGACACCGGTGACAGTGACACCGGGGCCGTACCTGTCGATCCGGACCGACATCTCTTCCGGATGGGATCGGTGTCGAAGCTCGTCACCGCCACCGCCGTCCTGCAACTCGTACAGAGCGGGAAACTCGACCTCGACGCCGACGTCGAGACGTACCTCGACTTCGACCTGCCGCGCGACTACGAGCGAGCCGTCACCCTGCGGCACCTGCTGACGCACACCGCCGGTTTCGAGGAGCGCATCGCCGGCCTGATCGGCACCGACGCCACCGACCTCGACCTGCGCGAGGCCCTGACGACCGACCCACCGGAGCAGATCTACGAGCCGGGCACGACCCCGGCCTACTCCAACTACGGCAACGCGCTCGCCGGCTACGTCGTGCAACGCGTCAGCGGGACACGCTTCGAGGAGTACGTCCAGCGCAACATACCCCGAGGACGAGGGCGGGCTCTGGCAGCGATGGACGGCGCCCTGGCGCCCGCCGCGGCCCGGCCGGTGGACCCTGCGTGCCCGGGCCACCGACGTCACCGGGGCCGGTCAGCGTGACCAGGCCGCGGGCAACGACCTCGGTTACCTGTTCGACGCTGTCGTCCGGCACCCGGTGACCGTCGACCAGGGCCCGGGTCAGTCGGTCCACTCCTTGGCGAGCAGTTCGTAGGAGCTGACCCGGTCGGTGTGGGCGTGGGTGATCGTGGTGACCAACAGCTCGTCGGCGGCGGTGACGTCGCGCAGGGTGCGCAGCCGCTCGGCGACCGTGCCGGGTGCCCCGACGAACTGGGTGTCCACCCGGTCGGCGACGAGCTGGCGGTCGTCCTCGCTCCAGGGCAGCGCGGCGGCCTGCTCCGGGCTGGGGAACGGCATCGCGCCCTCGCCGCTGCGGATGCTGCGCACCCACGGCCCGTACGGTGCGGCCAGCCGGCGGGCCGCGTCGTCGGTCTCGGCGACGACCACGTCGGCGGAGACCACCACGTACGGTTCGGCGAGCGTCGCCGAGGGTTGGAACGCGGCCCGGTACGCGGCGACCGCGTCGAGCACCGAGGAGGGGCTGACGTGGTAGTTGGCGGCGAAGGGCAGGCCCAGCGCACCCGCCAGTTGGGCGCTCTCCCCGCCGCTGCTGCCCAACAGCCACACCTGCAGGTCGGTGCCCTCCCCCGGCACGGCGTGCGCGTCCAGGCCGTCGGCGTCGGTGTAGTCGCCGCGCAGCAGGGCCAGCACGTCGGCCACCTGCTCGGCGAAGGGTGGCGGCTGCGCGCCCGGCTGGTGCAGCAGGGCCGTGCTCAGGGCGAAGCGCGGTGAGGTGAGCACCTGGGCATACGAGAACGGCGGCGGGATGAGCAGTCCGTCGACCACCCGAGCCGGCACCGGCGGCGGGGCCGGCGCGGCGACCGCCTGGGCCGCCTCGATGCGCCGCTGACCGGAGCGGCCCAGCCCGAGGTCGATGCGGCCCGGGTACAGGGCGGCGAGGGTGCCGAACTCCTCGACCACCGACAGGGCGGTGCGGTGCCCGACCTGGACGGCCCCGGAGCCGACGCGCAGCACACTGGTGGCCGCGGCGACCTGCCCGATCAGCACGGCCGGCGCGGAGCTGGCGACGCCGGCGGCGAGGTGGTGCTCGGCCAGCCAGTAGCGGTGGTAGCCGGACTGCTCGGCCCGCCGAGCCAGGTCGACGGTGTTGTGCAGGGCGTCGGTGACGGTGGCGCCGGCGGGCACCGGGGACAGGTCGAGGATGGACAGTGGAGTGGACGGCATGCTGGTCCCCGTTTCTGGTCAGGCCGCCGCGGCGGCGGTCGCCGGCGGTGCGAAGGGGCGGCTCGGGATCTCCCGACGCAGCACCGGGGCCACCTCGGCCTGGAACAGCTCCAGGCTCTCCCGGTGCTGCTTGTCGGTCAGCCCGTCGTGGTCGGCCTGGAGGTGGATGACCTCGTGGCCGAACTGCTCGTGGTAGCGCAGCACCTTGTCGGCGAGCTGCTGCGGGCTGCCGACCAGGATCGAGCTGCGCTCGATGGCGTCCTCCAGGGTCGCGAAGACCGGCTGGATGCCCAGCCGCCGGAACGCGGCCACCCGGGCGTCGAAGATCGGCCGGTACCGTTCCACCGCCTCCTGCGACGTGCGGGCCACGTAGAAACCGGCGGTGCCCGCGCCGACGAGCGCGTCGGCCGGATCGTGCCCGTAGTGGACCCACCGTTCCCGGTAGTGGCGGATGAGTTCGGCGTACGGCTCGATCGGGTTGGTGACGTTGGCGGAGAAGATCGGGTCGCCGTACCGGGCGGCGAGGTCGGCCGAGTCCCTGCTGGTAGCGCTGCCGTGCCAGACGCGGATGGGCTGTTGCAGCGGGCGGGGCCAGGTCTCGGCGTCGGTCAGCGACGGCCGGTACGTCCCGGACCAGGTGACCCGGTCCTCCCGCCAGAGCCGGCGGAACAGCTCGTAGCCCTCCCGGTTGCGGTCCCACTGGTCCTCGGCGGTGACGTGGAACAGTTGCGCCTGCGCGGCACCGTTGCCCTTGCCGATGATCAGTTCGAGTCGGCCGCCGCTGAGGTGGTCGAGGGTGGCGTAGTCCTCGTAGGCGCGCACCGGGTCGAGCAGGCTGAGCGTGGTGACCGCCGTGAACAACCGGATGGTGGAGGTCCGGGCCGCGATGTGGCTCAGCACCACAGGTGGTGAGGACGAGATGAAGGGGCGCTCGTGGCGTTCACCGACGCCGTACCCGTCGAAGCCGAGATCCTCCGCGAGGACCGCCGTGTCGACCACGTCCCGGAACCGGTCGGTGGTGCTCCTGCGCTGCCCAGTGACCGGGTCGGGCAGGTGGGTGATGAGCGTAATCAGCAGGAACTTCACGCCGGAACCGTCACTTTCGGCTGGAGGGTCGGGCGACCGGGCGGGCGGGACCGAGGCCGAGGTGGTCGCGCAGGGTGGTGCCGGTGTACTCGCTGCGGAAGACGCCGCGCTCCTGCAACAGCGGCACGACCTGGTCGACGAACTCGTCGAGCCCGCCGGGGGTCAGGTGCGGCACCAGGATGAACCCGTCGGCGGCGTCCGACTGCACGAAGTGGTTCATCCGTTCGGCGACCTGCCGCGCGGTGCCGACGAAGGACTGCCGGCCGGTGACCTCGATGATCAGATCGCGGATGCCGAGCCCCTTCTCCTCGGCCAGGGCCCGCCACCGCCGCGCGGTGTCGACCGGGTCGGCATACACGCCGGTTCGGCCCCGGCTGATCGCGTCGCCGGAGACGTCCGGGTCCTCGGCGGGCAGTGGGCCCTCCGGGTCGTACCCGGACAGGTCCCGGTTCCAGAGTTGTTCCAGCAGCAGGATCGCGGTCTGTGGGCTGACCTGCTGGCGGCGGATGTGGTGCGCGCGTTCCTGCGCCTCGGCGTCGGTGTCGCCGAGCACGAATGTGACACCGGGGATGACCAGCAGGTCGTCGGGTTGGCGGCCGTAGAAGGCAAGCCGGGACTTCACGTCCCGGTAGAAGTCCTGACCGTCCTCCAGGGTGCCGTGCCGGGAGAAGATCGCGTCGGCGCTGGACGCGGCGAACTCGCGCCCGTCCGGCGAGTCACCGGCCTGCAGGATCACCGGGTGCACCTGCGGGCTGCGGGGCACCGTGAAGTGCCCCGCGATGTCGAACTGGTCGCCGTGGTGGGCGAACGCGCCGGGTCCGGCCTCGGTGAGGTACCGGCCGCCGTCGCGGTCGCCCACGATCGCCTCCGCCGGCCACGACTCCCACAACTCCCGCGCGGTACGCACGAACTCGGCGGCCCGGTCATAGCGCAGCGAGCGGTCCAGGTAGCCGCCCCGGCGGAAGTTCTCCCCGGTGAACGCGTCGGAGGTGGTGACCACGTTCCAGGCCGCCCGCCCGCCGGAGAGGTGGTCGAGGCTGGCCAACTGCCGGGCCAACTCGTACGGCTCGCGGAAGGTGGCGTTGAGCGTGCCGGCCAGCCCCAGGTGCGTGGTGACCGCCGCGAGGGCGGCGAGCACCGTCAACGTGTCCGGGCGGCCGACCACGTCCAGGTCGTGGATGCGGCCCCGCTGCTCGCGCAGGCGCAACCCCTCGGCGAGGAAGAGGAAGTCGAACTTCCCCCGTTCCGCCGTGCGGGCCAGGTGGACGAAGGAGGAGAAGTCGATCTGGCTACCGGAGGCCGGGTCGCTCCACACGGTGGTGTTGTTCACGCCGGGGAAGTGGGCGGCCAGGACGATCTGCTTGGGCATGAGGGTCTCCAGTGCTCAGGCGGTCGCCACGGCGGCGTACCGGCTGACCGGTCGGTGCAGGCCGAGCAGGTCGCGCAGCGTCCCGACCGGATAGCCGGCGCGGAACAGGCCCCGATCCCGCAGCGCGGGCACCAACGCCCGGGTGATCGCGATCAGGTCGTCGGGAAGCACGGCCGGCCGCAGCCGGAAACCGTCCACTCCGGCGCGGTGCCAGGCGGCGAGCAGGTCGGCCAACTGCCCCGGGGTGCCGGCGAAGATGGCCGCGTCGGACGTGAACGGCGCACCGTACAACTCGTCGAGATGTGCCCTGCGCTGTCCGGCCGATGTCGGCGAGTCGTCGAGCAGGACGACCACGTCGGCGAGGATGCGCAGCGGGGCGTCGGTCCGGCCGACGGTCTCCTCGGCCGCCCGTACCTCCGCCACGATCGCGGCGGCGTGCCCGGGGTCGGTCGGGGTGACGAAGACGACGTCGGCGTGCCGGGCGGCGAACGCGTACGGCACCGACGAGTGGGCCAGCGCCGCGACGACCGGTTGCCCCTGCGGCGACCGGGGCACGATGGAGGGCCCCTTGACGGAGAACCACCGGCCGGTGAAGTCGACGTAGTGCAGCCGCTCGCGGTCGACGAAGCGACCGGTCGGCACATCCCGGATCACGGCGTCGTCCTGCCAGCTGTCCCAGAGCCGGCGGACCACCTCCACCGCGTCGCCGGCCTCGGCGATGAGGTCGCCGACGAGCCGTACGACCTCCGGCTCGTCGAGCCGGGCCGGGTCCAGCGGCGGGATGTCGCGGCGGCCGAAGTGCCCGGCCTCGGCCCTACGGGCGGAGATCCGGGGCCGCCAACCGGCCCGCCCGCCGCTGACGTAATCGAGCGTGGCGATCGCCGTGGAGACGTGGAACGGCTCGGTGTGGGTGGTGCTGGTGGTCGGGATCAGCCCGATGTGCCGGGTCAGCGGGGCGAGTCGGGCGGCGATCTGCACCGCGTCGAGTCGTCCCCGGAGTTGGTCGGTGCGGTCGTCCGGGCCGTCCGGCCCGGACGTCTGGAGGTCCAGGCTGTCCTCGATGGTGAGCAGGTCCAGTGCGCCGCGTTCGGCCTCGCCCGCGAGGGCGTTCCAGTAGCGGGCGGTCAGTGGCGCGGTCGCCTCGGCGCGCGAGAGCCGCCAGGCGGCGGGGTGCCAGCCGAGACCGTCGAGCGCCACGGCCAGGTGCAGGCTCTTGTCGGTCATGGTTTTCCTCCTACGGTCGGCCGGCGGTGACCAGCGTGGGCAGCGCGTCCAGCAGGGACCGGGTGTAGTCGTGTCGGGGGTAGCTGAAGACGTCGCCGACCGGGCCCTGCTCGACCACCGCGCCGTCGTGCAGGACGAGCACCCGGTCACTGAGGTGGTGCACCACACCCAGGTCGTGGGAGATGAAGAGCAGGGCGGTGCCGTCGGTGGCCCGCAGGTCGGCCAGCAGGTCGAGCACCTGGGCCTGCACGGAGACGTCGAGGGCGGAGACCGGCTCGTCGCAGACGAGCAGCGTCGGTCGGGGGGCGATCGCGCGGGCGATGGCGACCCGCTGCCGTTGGCCGCCGGAGAGCTGCCGGGGGTGCCGGTCGAGCAGGTCCGCGCCGAGACCGACTCGACGCAGCAGGTCGACGACGTGGTCACGCCGATCCGAGCGGCTGACGTCGGGGTCGAGGTTCTCCGCGACGACCCGTCCGACCGTGTAGCGGGGGTCGAAGGAACTCAGCGGGTCCTGGGAGATCAGTTGCAACCTACGCCGCAGCGGGCGGCGGGCCCGCTCCCGCACGCCGGCCCACGCGGTGCCCTCGAAGGTGACGACGCCCGCGTCCGCGTCGAGCAGACCGGCGACGATCCGGGCGACCGTGCTCTTGCCGGAACCGGACTCCCCCACCAGGCCGAGCGTCTCGCCCCGCGCGATGGAGAAGGAGACGTCCCGCACCACGGTGTGCTCGCCGTAGGTCTTGGTCAGCCCGTCCGCGTCGAGCACGGTGTCGTCGGCGCGGACCTCGGGCCGGGCGGGCAGGGCCGTCCGTACGTCCCCGGCCCGCGACACCCCGAGCCGGCGCCCCCGCGACGTCGCCGAGGGCACCGCCGCCAGCAACTGCCGGGTGTACGGATGCGCGGGAGCCCGCAGCAGCGTGCCGGTGGGACCCTGCTCGACGATCCGACCGTCGCGCAGCACCAGGACCCGGTCGGCGATCTGGGCGACGACCGCCAGGTCATGGCTGATCAGCAGCAGACTCACCCCGGCGGCCCGCCGCTCGGCGAGCAGCCGCAGGATCTGCGCCTGCACGGTGACGTCCAGTGCGGTGGTGGGCTCGTCGGCGATGAGCAGGGCCGGCTCCCCGGCGATCGCCGAGGCGATCAGGGCCCGCTGGCGCAGCCCTCCGGAGAGCTGGTGCGGATACTGCCGGGCGCGGCGTTCCGGCTCCGGGAGGTGCACCTGGTCGAGCAGGTGGGCGACCCGACCGGCCCGTTCCCGGCGGCCGACGATGCCGTGGGTGGCGAGCACCTCGCCGATCTCGGCGCCCACCGTCCGCAGCGGGTCGAGGGAGACCAGCGCGTCCTGGAGGACCAGCCCGGCGAGCCGGCCACGGACCCGCCGCCAGTCCCGTGGCCGGTGCCCTCGCACGTCCTGGTCGGCCAGCTCCAGTCGGGCGGCGCGGACCTGCGCGCCCGACCCGGCGAGCCCGACCAGGGTACGAGCGGTGACGCTCTTGCCGGAGCCGGACTCCCCGACGACTGCCACGCACTCGCCGCGCTCGACGGTGAAGCTGATCCCCCGCACCGCGGCCACCCGGCCGGTCGGGGTGTCGAAGTCGACGTGCAGATCCTCGACCGTGACCAGGGGGGCCATCAGCGCCGCCGCCCGTCGAAGCGGGCCTGCCAGTGGCGGCCGACGACGGTCAGCGACACCACGGTGGCGGTGACCGCCAGACCGGGCAGGATGCTGATCCACCAGGCCACCTGGAGGTAGTTGCGTCCCTCGGAGAGCATCGCTCCCCACTCCGGCGACGGTGGTTGCGGGCCCATGCCGAGGAAACTGAGCCCGGCGGCGGCCAGGACCGCCTCGCCGAGCCCGATCACCGCGAGCACCGGCACCGGGCCGACCACGTTGGGCAGCACGTGCCGCAGCACCAGCCGGGGCCGGGACTGGCCGAAGGTGACGGCCTGTTCGACGTAGCCGGAACGGCGGACGACAAGCGTCTGACCACGGACCACCCGGGCGTGGTGCGGCAGGGTGGCGATGCCGATGGCGACGATCAGGCTGACGGTGCCGGGGCCGGCGATGGCGATGAACAGCAGCGCCAGCAGCAGCATCGGGAACGCCGACAGCGCGTCGAGCGTACGGCTGAGCGCCTCGTCGGCGACCCGGTGCGCGAGGCCGGCGAGCAGGCCGAGCAGCACACCACCGGTCACCGCGATCACGGTGGCGGCCACTCCGATGGTGAGGGAGTGCCCGGCACCGTGCACCACCCGGGTCCAGACGTCGCGGCCGAGGTGGTCGGTGCCGAGCCAGTGCGCCGCGCTCGGCGGGGAGAGCACGGCCAGCGGGTCCGCGGCGAGGGGGTCGCCGGGGGCCAGCACCGCCGGCCCGGCCGCGGCGACGACAAGCAGGAGCAGGTACGCCCCGGCGACGAGCAGGCCGGGTCGCAATCGGGGTCGTCGGCGTACGGCCGGACGGGCCGGGTCGGCGAGGGTCAGCGCCGCAACGTCGGTGAGCGGCGGGCCCAGGGTGACGGTCATCGGGTCAGCTCCTTCGCAGACGCGGGTCGACAAGCAGGTACGCCAGGTCGGCGGCGGTGTTGACCACCACGTAGACGGCGGCCGAGAGGGTGACGACGGCCAGCACCACAGGCATGTCCCCGCTGGTGACCGCGCTGAGGGTGACCTGGCCGAGACCGGGCCGACCGAAGACCTGTTCGACGATCACGGCGCCGCCGAGCAGGATGCCGAAGAGCCAACCGGCCAGGGTGACCGCCGGCAAGAGAGCGTGCCGCAGCGCGTGGCGCAGCAACACCGTGCGCTCGCGTACGCCCCGGGAGCGGGCGGTGAGCACGAAGGGCTCGTCGAGGGCCCGGTCGATCCCGTCGCGCAGCACCTGCGCGAGCACCCCGGCGATGGGCAGCGCGAGGGTGACGGCGGGCAGCACCAACGCGGTGACCCCCTGGTCGCCGGAGACCGGAAACAGCCCGAACCGGAACGACAACACACTGAGCAGCACGAGCCCGATCAGGAACGACGGGGTGGAGACCAGCAGCAACTCGGTGCCGGAGCTGACCCGGCGCAACCAGGGCCGCCGGTCCCCGGCCGTGGCGACCGCGATCAGCAGGGCGAGCAGCACCCCGAGCCCGGCGGCGGCGACCGCGAGGGTGAGGGTGGGGGCGAGTTGTTCGCCGATCACCTCGGCGACCGGGCGTTGCAGCAGGTACGAGCGGCCCAGGTCGCCCTCGCCGAGCCGGCGGAGGTAGTCGGCGTACTGGACGAGGGCCGGTCGTTCCAGACCCCACTCGGCGATGATCTCGGCACGGATCTGCGGGGTGTCCGCACCGTCGCCGACGATGTTGTCCACGGTGTCACCGGGCGCGGCCAGCAGCGCCAGGTAGGCGGCGGTGGCCGCGACCCAGAGGACGATCAGACCGGCACCGAGCCGGCGGGCCACGGCACGTACGGGTGGTCGGCTCATGTCACTTGCCGATCCACAGGTCGTAGGCGCTCGCCGGCACCCCGGCGGTCGGCTCGAAGCGCACCCCGCCGACGGCGGTGCTGGCGGCGATCTGGTCGGCCGGCGCGTACAGCGGCAGCGCCACGGCCCGCTCGGCGACGACCTGTTGCTGCACGTCGGCGTAGATGCTGGCCCGCTTCGTCGGGTCGGCGGCCGCCTGACCGGCCTCCAGCAGCCTGTCGATGCTCGGGTCGTTGAGCTGGGTGCGGTTGATGCCGCCCCTGGAGTGCAACAGCAGGTTCAGTGCGGCACCGGCGTCGGTGTCGGCGCGGGAGTTGTCGAACACCTCGTACTCGTTGCGCTCGAACGCCTCCGTGGCCGTGCCCTGGTCGACGAGCGACACCTTCAGGTCGATGCCGGCGCTCTGCTTCACGGCGGCCTGCACCGCCTGGGCCAGGACGTCGCGGCGGTCCCGGACGAAGGGCGCGGACTGCACGAGTCGTACGGTGAGCCGCTTGCCGTCCTTCGTCCGGTAGCCGTCGGCGTCCCGGGTGGCCCAGCCGGCCTGGTCCAGCAGGGTGTTCGCCTTGGCGGCGTCGCCGCCGTAACCACCTTCGAGGCGCTTGTCGTAGAGCGGGCTGGACGGGCTGATCACGCTCCAGGCGCGGGTGGCGGTGTCGCGGTAGACGGACCGCAGGACGGTGTCGACGTCGACGGCCTCCCGGAACGCCTGCCGGACCCGCAGGTCGTCAAAGGGCGGATGGGAGGTGTTGAAGTAGTAGGAGTACGCCGAGCCGGAGTTGAGCTCGCGCGTCAGGCGCAGCGCCTGGTTGCCGGTGACCAGTGGCTGATCGGTCGCGGGCACCCCCTCGATGAGCTGCACCTGGCTCGACGTGAGGGCACCGACCCGCACCGCCGACTCCTTGAGGAACCGGTAGGTGATGCCGTCCAGGTAGGCCGGGCCGGTGTGCGTCGCGGTGGGCGGCGCCCAGTCGTAGTCGGCGTTGCGCCGATAGCGCAGTTCCTGACCGGGGACGTAGCGGTCCAGCACGAACGGCCCGGTGCCGACGACGTCGGCGCCACCGGCCTTGAGGTTCTTCGCCTGCCGCAGCGACGTCGGGGACACCTGCGCGCCCTGCGGGGAGGCGAGGAAGTCGAGGATGAGCACGTCCGGCGCGGTGAGGACGAGCCGTACGGTGCGCGGGTCGACGATCTCGACGGCCTTGAGGTTGCGCAGTTGGACGGCCGCGACGCCCGGGGCGTACCCCGGTTCGCGGAGCTTGTCGACGTTCGCCTTGACGGCGGCCGAGTCGAAGGGGGTGCCGTCGGTGAAGGTGACCCGGTCGCGCAGCGTCAGGGTGTAGGACAGCCCGTCCGGTGCGACCTGCCAGCCGGTCGCCAGCCACGGCACCAGCTTGCCCTGCTTGTCGTAGGTGAGCAGGGACTCGAAGGTGTTCCAGACCAGCAGGCGGGCCTTGGCCTGCGCGTACTGGTGCGGGTTGAGGGTGATCGGCTCGGTCTCCACGGCCCAGGTGAGGGTGCCGCCGGAGCGGGGCTGGCCGGCCGCCGAGGCGGCCGGGGTGGTGCCGGTGGAGCAGCCGGCGACGACGGCCAGCAGGGGGGCGAGCGCGGCGGCGGCCAGGGTACGCAGACGGTACGCGGGCATGCGGGATCTCCTGTCCAGGCAGGCGGAAGCGGGTGTGCCGACACCTGACCCGGCGCGTGGGCGCGGGCTGGCGGCGGTGTCGGTGCGGTGGCGGCGCGGCGGTGCGCCTCACCCCGGCGGGCCGGTGCGGCGGGCCGGGTTACGGGCGAGGGTGCCGGGTCAGGCCAGACAGGAACTCGACCACACCCGACCGAAGTCGATGTGGCCGCGGATCGTCAACCGCAGCTCGCTGGACATGAGCCGAGTCCACCTTCCGGGCGGTGGTGGTGTCAACGAATCCGTCGGTGGATGTCGGCTATCGCACGCGTGGACGTCGATCCGTTGACGAATATCCTACTAAGGCTATAGGGTTTACAGGATTAGTGCCGTGACCGGTGGCCACCGCTCCGGCTCAGTCCAGGTCGAGCAGGATCTTCCCGGCCACCCGCCGCTCCCGCAGCGCGTCGGCCGCCTCCTCGAGACGCTGCCACGAGCCGCGCCAACCGATCGGCGCTCGCAGGGCTCCACGCGCCACCAGGTCCGCGAGCAGACCGAGATCCGACCCCGGGGCGGTGGCGTCGCCGAAGGAACGCAGTGTCCGTGCCGCGCCCGGTGCGAATGTGGAGTTCACCGGAAGGACGGCCGGCTCGCCGGAGGCCCAGCCGATGCTGTGCAGCACTCCACCCGGGGCCAGCAGACCCCAGGCGGCCACCAGGTGGGCGCCACCGACCGTCTCCAGCACCACGTCGACCGGGTCGGTGATCGCGTCGAGACCAACCACGACCTCGTCGGCGCCGAGATCCGCCAGCCCCGCGCCACGAGCCGGCGAGCCGACCACCGCGACCACGTACGCGCCGCCGTGCCGGGCGAGTTGGACGGCGACCCGGCCCAGACCCCCGGACGCACCCGTGACCAGCACCCGACGGCCGAGCAGCGGCCCCGACGTCCGCAGTGTGCGCAGGGCGGTGAGGCCGACGGTGGGCAGCACGGCCATCTCGGCCAGGCCGACGGCCGCGGGCACCACCGCCACACTGTCCACGTCGAACACCGCCAGGCGGGCCCAGGCGCCCGGCCCGAACGCCACCACCTGGTCACCCTCGCGCAGGCCGGACCCGTCGCCGCCACGCACCACGTGACCCGCGGCGTCGTGCCCGAGCACGGCCCCGGCCGGCCAGACGTCGAGGTGGCGGATCTCGCCGGCGTTGACGCCGACGTGTCGCACCTCGACGAGAACCTGCCCCGGGCCTGGAGTGGGATCGGGCAGGTCCGTCACCCGGAACCCCGCGCGGGTGTCCGGGGCGGCGACTATCGCTTGCACGGCATCCTCCTCCGTGTGGACTGGGCGTGCTCCCTGTGACTGGGCGTGCTCGGTGTGGCTTGGGCGTGCGAGCGCCCGGTCAGGCGGCGGAACGACGGGCCGCCGCGTTCTGGTCGCCGGCCAGCCCGGCGTAGCGGCCCCGGTGGTACAGCAGGGGCGAGCCGACGTCGGCGTGCCGGAGCACCTCCGGCTCGGCCAACACGACGGCGTGATCGCCGACGGTCACCCGGTCGACGACCCGGCAGAGCAGCCAGGCCAGGGTGTCGTCCAGGATCGGCACCGCCTCCGGGCCGGTCTGCCAGCGGGTGGGAGCGGCGAACCGGTCGATGCCGCTGGTCGCGAAGGTGCGGGCAAGCTCCTGCTGGTGGTGGGCGAGCAGGTGCACCGCCACGTGCCGGGCACGGGAGACCGCGGGCCAGCTCGACGAACCGAGGTTCAGGCAGAACGAGACGATCGGCGGCGCCAGCGACACCGAGGTGAACGAGGTGGCGGTGAAGCCGACCGCGGGCGAGCCGGGAGCGGTGACCACCGTGACGGTGCTGGCCTGGTGGCGCAGCAGCGTCCGCAGCGCGTCGCTGTCGGCGTCGATCGGGGCGTCGGTGGACTGAGGCATGACGATCCTCCCGAGGGGTTGGTACGCAGAGGGCTACGAACGGTCGACGGAATCGCCCGCCAACCGCTCGTACGGGATCTTCTCGCCGGCTTCGACGGCGACCGGCAGCCGGTTCTCCGCCGGGGGCAGCGGGCAGGTCGCGAAGTCGGTGTACGCGCACGGCAGATTGGTGGCCCGGTTGAAGTCGAGAGTCACCCGACCCTGCTCGTCCGGTGTGCCGACGGCCAGGATTCGGTTGGCCGGATATGTCGTCACACCGGAGGTGGTGTCGGTGAAGAGCACCGACAGGCTCCCGGGTGCCGTGCCGTTGAAGGCGGTCAGGCGCAGCGGCACCCCGTCGACGGCGAACTCGATCTGGCCGGGGGCGTCGTAGACGTGCGTGAGCCCCTCCACCGCCGCGCCGACGGCGGTCGGGCGAGGACTGTCGAAGGGTACGAAGCGCCCGCTCAGGACCCACCGCCGGTCGGGCGGATAGGTGGGGGTGCCCCGGTAGCCGAGGCGCAGCGAGTGCTCGGGTCGCCGGGGACGGAGGATGTCGTGCCCGCCCCGGCGGGCCACCTCCAGCACCCCACCGTCGATGCCCACGGTGACGCCGGCACGCTCGGCGATCGGCCCGAACTCGTGCCGACCCCGGACCTGCCGGCCGTCGATCACGAGCAACTCGCCGTCGTCGAGAGCCACCACCGGCCCGTCTGCGGCGGTGTGCCACTCCCCCGGCACCTCGGGGAACCGCTGCGGCACCGAGGTCAGCCAGTGCAGACCGGTGACCGCGAGGAAGCCGTGCGGGTCGGCCCGAACCTCCTCGTGGCGTCGGTGCCACTCCCACCAGGCCACCTCGAAGTCGAGCCGGGGGTCCACCGCTGTCGGTGAAACGGTGTCGTTGGTCATGGCAGGGTCCTCCTCCACGAGATGCGCCGCCGCGGGCGCTGGGTGCGGGCGTCGCGACCGTGCGTCGACGACGGGAAAGGGGGCCGGCGAGGGCTGGGCGGCCTGGTCAGGCCGCGCTGGGAGCGCCGGGACAGAGCTGCGCGGCGACGCGCATCAGGTCGACGACCCGGCGGGAGGTGAACAACCGAACCGGCGGCATGCCCTCGATTTTCCTACCAATGAAGTAGGAATTCAAGCCCCCCGGATCGAGCGAGACACCCGTCACCCCTGCTGGCCAGCGTCGACAGTGGACGACATCGGCGTACGCTCCCGGTCGTACTCCGGTGGTGATCTCCCGCCGACGACCCCTCGACAGGAGCCTGGCATGGCCGGTCCGGACGCCGACCTCGCCGCGACGCTTCAGCCGTGCGTGCCACACGCGGCCCGGATCTGGAACTACTGGATGGGCGACAAGGACAACTTCCAGTCCGACCGGGCGGCCGGTGACGCCGTCGCCGAGGTCTACCCGGAGCTCGTCCTCATGGCGCAGCAGTCGCGCGTGTTCCTGGTGCGCGCCGTGCGTCACCTCGCGGCCGAGGCCGGTAGCCGTACCCGATCGTCACGATGACCGCGCCCGGTGGGTACAGACCCACCGGGCGCGCGCTACCTGGGAGAACGACCGGCGGCGCGGTCAGACGGTGGGTTCCGACACGAAGTCCGCGATGGCCGTCAGCGTCCCAGGGTCGGTGAGGATCTTGCTGTGTCCGAAGCCCTGAGTGGTGATCATCCGGGACTGGTCGGGGAAGGCCGCGGCGATCTTCTTGGCCTGCGACATCTCGATCCGGAGGTCGTCCTCGTCGTGGATCACCAGCACGGGACCGGTCACCCGGTCCGCCTGGTACGGGACGGAGAAACGGCGGTAAATGTCCTGCTCCTGCGGGAACAGGCCCTCGAACCGGCGGCTCAGATCCTTCCTCAGGCGCTCGGACAAACCGAGTTCCTCGCTGAACCGGTGGACCAGGTAGTCGAAGTCGCACACGGCGTTCACCGTCACCACGCGGTCGACCTTGACCCCTTTGCGCATGGCGTGGAAGAGCGCCAACGACCCGAACGAATGGGCGACGGCCGCCTGGAAGGGGCCGTGCCGCTCGTACAGTTTCTCGATGATGTCCGCGTACTCCAGCAGCGTGGTGCGGTTTCCCTCGGAGTCGCCGTTACCGGGTGCGTCGAAGGTGACCGCGCTGTATCCACGGGCGAGCAACTCCGCCACCAGGGGTGCGTACCGCGAGCCGCGAGACTCCCAGCCGTGGACCACCAGGACGGGCTTGGCGCCGTCCCCCCACTGGTAGGTGACGACCCGCCGACCGTTGTACTCGATGCTGTCCACCTGGGCCTGGGCGTGGACCTCGGCCTCGTTGGGGCGCACCCGCGACGGGGTCCGGAGCTTGCAGAACAGTGCGAACGTCCACTTCCCGGCGAGACCCGGTACGACCACCGAGGCGACCCGCAGCCCAGCCTTCACCGTGGAAAGGGCGATGCTCATAGGAATCTCAATTCAGTTGACGTTGCGGTCCACATGCGCCCAGAACTGGTCCCGGAGGATCCGACGCAGGATCTTGCCACTGGGGTTACGGGGGACTTTGTCGATGATATCGTACTGGGAAGGGATCTTGAAGTCGGAGATCAGCCCCTTCAGCGACAACATCAACTCACGCGGCGTCGCCTGCTGACCTGGGCGTAGTACCACAAAGGCCCGGACCGCCTCACCCCAGCGCTCGTCGGGTACGCCGATCACCGCCGCCTCCGCGACCGCGGGATGCTTGCACAACGCGTTCTCGACCTCGGCGGGGTAGACGTTCTCCCCGGCCACAATGATCGTGTCCTTGATGCGGTCGGAAATGTAGAGATAACCATCCTGGTCGAGGTATCCGGCGTCACCGGTGCGGAACCATCCGTCCACAAATACCTCGTCGGTCGCCTCCTTGAGGCCCCAGTACTCGATCATGATCGCCGGGGTACGCAGCCAGATCTCTCCCACCTCGCCGAGCGGCACCTCGACACCGTCCGCGTCGACCACCCTCAGGTCGACGCCGGGCATCGGGCGACCGGCGGCCCGCATACGTGGGCTGCCCGGAACATGCTCGGCCGCCGGCAGGCACACCGCGCAGTTCCCGGTCTCGGTGAGACCGTAGAGCTGGACGAACTCACAGCCCATCGCATCCAGGCTCTGCCGCAGCAGGCTCTCGGAGATCGGCGAGCCCCCGTAGGCGACCTTGCGCAGGCTGGCGAAGTCGTCCGACCCGACCCGGGGCTCAGCCAGGATCATCTGCAACATCGCCGGAACCACCAGGGTCGTGGTGATTCCCGACTCGCGGATCAGGGTGGCCGCCTCCGTGCTCAGGAACCGACGCATGGCCACGCTGGTGACGCCCGCGTTGAGCGCCTGCATCGCCCACCAGAGGCCGGCGACGTGGAAACCCGGGATGCCGATCAGGCTCTTGTCGTCCGACCGCCAGTCCAGCCAGTCCAGGTCGTTCTCGACCAGCAGGTCGTTGATCCGGAAGAAGCTGCGGTGCGGCAGCACGACGCCCTTCGGAAGGCCCGTGGTGCCGCTGGTGTAGAGCTGCACGATCGGGTCCTCGGGCCGGACCGAGGTGTCCAGGTCGTCGCCGGAGTGCTCCGAGGTCCAGGCCCGGAAACCCGCACCCAACTCGCCCTCGCCGTCCATGTCGACCACGAGCCGTAGCTGATTCTGCTCCCGCTGGAGGTCGAGCGCGGTGGTGCGGAACTCGCGTTCGGTGAAGAGAAGCTCCGTGCCCGAGTCGCGCAGGATGTGCTCGATCTCCGTCGGCGTCAGCCGCCAGTTGATCGGCACGAGCACGGCCCCGCTCTTCGCGCAGGCGAAGACGATCTCGTAGTAGTACTCCGACTCCTTGCCCAGGTAGCCGACCCGTGTTCCGGGTGTCACGCCGGCCGCGAGAATCGCGCGGGCCGACCTGTTGCTTCCCCGGTGCAGTTGCGCGAAGGTGACCTCGCGACCCTCGCATTCGATGGCGACACGGTCCGGATGCCGCTCGGCGTGAAAGGTCGCGGTGTCGACGACTGTCTTGAGGTTCGGGTAGTGCATCTGTGGCATCCCATCAGCTCGCGTCAGGACCATTGATAGCCTTCGGGCCAGTACCGTCTGCCGGTCAGGGCCGGGCCGGGAAGGCGGCACAGTGCCTGCCCCGCCCGCGCCGACAGCTCGGTGAAGACAATCTCGGCGCCGGCCGCGTACTGCTCCCCCACCAGGTGCAACCAGCCGGCCGCGTCCAACTCGGCCAGCGGCACCGGTACGGCCTCGGCAGTCGCCGCCGCACCCAGCACCCACACGTTCCCGGTGACCGTCACGTCCGCCGCGACCGGTCGCGGCGGTACGGCTCCCAGCGCACCGGCCTGCCACCGCGCGGCGACCTCGGTCGTCCCGGTACGCTCGGCCACCACATCGGACAGTACGTGGCGGTACCGACCGCCGAACAGTCCGCCGGACACCCGCAGCCCCACCGCCGTCAGCAGCTCGTACCAGCCCATCGCCCAGGCGAGCCAGGTGCCCTCCGGCAGTGCTTGACCGTCGGCGAGCAGTCCGTCCAGTGCCGGCAGGCCCATGGCCTCGGCGCACCCGCGTATCCGGGCGGCGAGCGGCTCGAACCCCGCACCCAGGCTGGTGGTCAGCACCGCCCTCAGCCGCGAGTCGTCAAGCTCGGGCAGCTCGACGTGGATACCCGCCCGGGTCACCCGCTGTACCGGGCCAGCGGCCAGCGCGTCGAGGAGTTCGGACCGGCCGGTGACGACGGCCGCGGCGCGGACCGGGAGATGGTCGCGACCGTGCGCCAACGTACGGCAGACCGTGTGGTGGTCCCACTCCGCGCGCTGGTCCAGGTGACGGTGCAACCGATCGGCGGTCGCCGCCAGCGCCGCGTCGTTGTGCGCCGAGAGGACCAGCAGGGCGGGGACACCCGGTGCCGTGGGGGCCGCCTCCGACCGCTGCCGGCCCGGGACGCCCTCCAGGATGACGTGCGCGTTGATCCCGGTGAAACCGAAGGAGCTCACCCCGGCCAGGCGGCGTCCGTCCGACGGCCACGCCATCGGCTTGTCCGCGAACCGCAGACCGGTCCGGTCCCACGCGACGCCGGGGTCGAGGTTCTCCGTGCCGACCTGCGGGGGCACCTCGCCGTGGGCGAGGGCGAGCACCGTCTTCATCAGGCCCACCGCGCCGGAGGCGGTCTCCAGGTAGCCGAGGTTGGCCTTGCAGGACCCCAGGTACAGCGGCGGGGCCGTCGGTGACCGACGCTCGTACGCCTCGGCCAGGGACTCGGCCTCGATCAGCCCGCCCAGCCGGGACCCGTTGGCCTGGGCCTCGACATACTGCACGTCGAGCGGTTCGACGCCAGCACTGCGCAGCGCCAACTCGATGACCGTCTTCTGCCCGGCCCCCGCGGTCACCGCCATCGAGGGGCGGTCGCCGTGGGAGTAGACCGCGCTGCCGCGCAGCAGCGCGTACGGCAGGTCGCCGTCGGCGACCGCGTCGGAATGCCGTTTGACGACCAGGATGCCGCAGCCCTCGCCCCGGACGTGGCCGTCGGCCTCGGTGGTGAACGGGCGGCTGCGGCCGACGCTCGACAGCATGCCCGGCTTGCCCAGCACCGCGGTGGTGAACGGGGAGAGCAGCAACTGGCAGGCGCCCACCAGGGCGACGTCGCACTCGCGTCGCCGGAGTGCCTGCGCGGCCAGGTGCATCGCGGTCAGCGCCGAGGACGACGACGTCTCAATGGTCATCGCCGGGCCGTTGACGCCCAGCATGAAACCGATCCGCCCGGACGTCGCGCTCAGGGTGTTGCCGAGCGCCATGTGCGGGGACAGGTCGTCGGCCGGCACCCGGTTGCGCACCCAGGCTATCGGGTACTCCACCGTGCTCGCGCCGATGAAGATCCCGACCCGCTGGCGGCGCAGGTCAGCGCGGGTCAGGTTCGCGTCGGCGAGCGCCTGCACGGTGACCTCGAGCAGCAGGCGCTGCTGCGGATCCATCCGCTCCGCCTCCTGCTCGGTGATGCCGAAGTAGTCGGCATCGAACAGGTCGACGTCGTTCAGGTACGCACCCGAACGGAGCACGTCGGCGATGGGTGCCAGGTCGGGCGCGTCGAGGTTCCAGCGCGCCCGACCGAGGCTGTCGGTGGGCGGGCCGGCCGACTCCGTCGGCACGACCCGTCCCTCCCGCAACGCGGTCCACAGACTCCGCGGATCATCGATCGCCCCGGGGAGGCGGCAGCCGAGCCCGACCACCGCGATGCCCTGGGTCTCGTCCTGCCGCTGCCGGGCGAGCATCACCATGAGTTGCTTCTTGGACAGCGACTCAAGATAGTCGATGTAGTTCGTCAAAGCCCGTTCTCCACGTCGCGCCTGCCCTGGTTCTGTCGCTTCTAGATGAACTCGCGCAGCGCGTCGAGTTCCGCGTCCGCCGCACTGTCGTCGAGGTCCTCGACGTCGACCTGGTCCGTCTCCGACTCGGTCCCGGACTCGGACTCGACCGGCGCCAGTTGCTGGCCGATGAACTCCGCCAGCGTCCCGACGGCCGGGTAGTCGAACAGGATCGACGTCGGCAGCGGCACCCGGAACACCGATTCGAGCGCGTTCTTCAACTCCACCGCCGCCAGCGAGTCCAGCCCCAGTTCCACGAACCTGGCGTCGGCCTCGATGTCGTCGAGGGAGTCGAATTGCAGCACCGCGGCGACCTTCGCCCGCAGCAACGACCGGATCGCGGCGTCCCGGTCGCTTCGGGGCAGGCTCATCAACTCGTCCAGGTCGATCGTCTGCGCCGGTCCCACCTCGGTCGTCAGAACCTGCTTGAACAGCGCGTTGGCCACCGGCTGACCGGCGGCGAACTTCTCCCATTCGAACTCGCAGATGATGCTCTGCGGCGCCGTACGGCCCATTGCCCTGACCAGTGCCCGGGTGGCCTCGGCGGGCTTGACGAACTTGACGCCACGCTCCTCGATGCTCTTGATCTGCCCCGACGTCAGGTTGGCGGCCATGCCCACCTCCGCCCACGGTCCCCAGTTGACGCTCAACCCGGGCAGCCCCTGGGCGACCCGCCAGTGCATCAGTCCGTCCATGAAGGCGTTGCCGGCGGCGTAGTTACTCTGGCCGGCCGCACCGATGATCGACGCGATCGAGGAGTACGCCGCGAAGAACTTCACGGTGGGTACGGCCGCGGCCGCCCGGTGCAGCAGCCACGTCCCGTACACCTTCGGGCTGAGCACCCGTTCGAAGCTCTCCCAGCTCTGGTTGGCGATGGGCGCGTCGGCGAGCACACCGGCGGCGTGGATGACCCCGCCGAGCGGGGCGTCCGACTCCGCGATGGCGGCCATGATCCGGTCCACGTCGGCGGCGTCGGCCACGTCGCCCTGGTGCACGCGGACCCGCACGTCCGCACCGATCGCCGTGGTCAGCGCGGCCAACTCCTCGTCAGCCACGAGTCGCCGGCTGACCATCGCCACGTGCCGGGCGCCCTCCTGGGCGAGCCGACGTGCGGTGACCACACCGAGGGCACCCAGGCCACCGGTGATGAGGTACGTCTCGTCCGGGCTGATCGTCAGCGGCCGGTCCACCGGTCGGGTGTCGCCGAGGGTGAGCACCAGCTTGCCGGTGTTGGCGCCCCGGCTGAGTACCCCGAACGCCTCCTCGACCTCGTCGAGCGAGTACGCGACGGTCGGCAGCGCGCCGACCTGCCCCGACTCCACCAGATCCACCACCGTTTGCAGGATCTGCTTGTTGAGGCGGTTGAGCTCGTCCTGCGGGAACTCGCTGAGGTCGAAGTTGTGGTAGTCGACGTCCGGACGCTCGGCCCGTACCTGCTCGGTGGACCAGATGCCGATCTTGCCGAGCTCGACGAACCGGCCGTCCTGCCCGAGGCAGCGCAGCCCGGCCGGGACGTACTCCTTGTTCAGGCTGTTGAGCACGATGTCGACGCCGCGCCCCTCGGTGATCCGCAGGATCTCGTCGGAGAACTCAAGGTTGCGC
Source organism: Micromonospora sp. NPDC049101 (assembly GCF_040648675.1). NCBI lineage: Bacteria > Bacillati > Actinomycetota > Actinomycetes > Micromonosporales > Micromonosporaceae > Micromonospora > Micromonospora sp. NPDC049101. Next base: position 529,592 of record NZ_JBEZED010000001.1, read on the forward strand.
GAGTTCATGATGTGCCGCACGCCCTGCGACCGCAGCAGCGGCCACTTGCGCGGGCTGGCGGTCGCGTAGACCTCGGCACCCGCGAGCTGGGCGAGCTGCACGGCCGCCTGGCCGACCCCGCCGGCGGCGGCGTGGATGAGTATCCGGTCGCCGGACTTGATCTTCGCGAGGTTGTGCAGGGCGTAGTAGGCGGTGACGTACGCGGCGGAAAGCCCGGCGGCCTCGGCGAAACCGATCCCGGACGGCTTGCGGACCGCCACCCCCGAGGACACGGTCATCCGCTTACGCATGCAACCGAGCTGGCTGAGCACGACGTCCTCGCCGACCGCGAACTCCGCGTCCGGACCGGCCGCGACGACGGTACCGGCGGCCTCGAAGCCCAGCGGCAGCGGCTTGTACTCGATCCCGTTGTCCAGCGCGTACTGCTTGAGCATGCCGAGAGCGTTGAGCACATCCTTGAAGTTGAGACCAGCGGCCTCGATCCGGACCTCGATCTCGTCACCGGTGGGCGCGACGTCCTGGACGGGGACCGGCTTGATGTTCGCGAACTGGCCGTACTCCACGATCGACAGCTCGAAGTTGTCGTCGTTGCCGGCGCCGCCGGCCTGCGGAAGCACCCGCTTCACGAACCGGCTGCCACCCCGGTAGGCCACCTGGAACTCGCCGCCGCCGGTGTCCCCGGTGAGCAGCTCGTCCACCAGCGGCTGGAAGTCCACCCCGGCGCTGACCGGGGGCAGGTCGAGCAGGGTCGCCCGCAGCGTCGGGTACTCGTTGAGCAGGACGTGGCCGAAGCCCCACAGGGAGGCGGCCACCAGGCTCTCGTCCGTACGGTCGTCGGCGACGTCGCCGGGCAGCCACTGCGCGCCCTGCGTCACCAGCGTGACCCGCAGTTCCCGGCCCAGCCCGAGGCCGTCCAGTTGCGCGACCAGCGTGAGCAGGTCCCGATAGTTGCGTTCGGTCTCGGTGCGCAGGCGCTCCGCACCGACCTGGTCGGGCGCGGCACGCCAGAACCAGTACACGTCGGTGAAGGTGGGCTCGGCGGCGAGAGTCGCGCGCACCTGCTCGGTATCGGTGGCGAACCGCAGCCGTACGCCCGAATCCGCCAACGACGGCGCCACGGACGCGAACTCCGCCTCGGTACGGTGCAGGACGAGCACGTCACCGCGTCCCTCGGCACCCGCCTTCGCGGCGACCAGCGAACGCCGCAGCCAGCGGGGTTCGTGGAGCAGACTGCGTCCACCGTCCGACGAGGTGTTCGCGACGCGCTTGAGCCGCACCTCGTGTACGACGAACACCGGACGGTCGCCCTCGAGCACCACGATGTCGGCGGTGAGTTCCGACGCGGCGACCCCGTCCTGGGCGTCACCGGGCAGGTTGAGCTGGAGCAGGGTGCGCAGGTCGCCCTTGGGCTTCTTCAGCAGCTCGACGCTGCCGAATCCGACCGGAAGGTAGGTGTCGCCCAGCTCGGCGACCCCGGCCAGGGTCTGCATGGCGCAGTCCAGCACCGAGGCGGGCAGGGTCCCGACCGCGGGCGTGTCGATGCCCCGCAGATCCCCGATCGCGAACCCGTCGGCGTACTGCGCCACCGTGCGGATGCGCCGGAACTCCGGCCCGTACGGCAGCCCCAACTCGACGAAGTCGGCGTAGATGTCGTCGGCCCGGTGGACGGCGACCGGGGTGTCGCAGGCCCGCTCGGTCGACCGCAGCCGGCTGACGACGTCGGCCAGCGTGACCGCGTTCTCCGGCGGGCCACCGAGCGTGGCGGTGACGTGGCGGCGCTCGATGGCGCCGTTGCGGGCGGCGATACGGCTGACGATCTCGGCCTGCCACCGCCCATCCCCGTCCGACCGGAGTCGAGTACGCACCTCGGTGGGGGACTCCTCGGGCAGGAACAGGGGCTCGAGGATGCGGACGTCCTGGACCAGGCGCCCGGTCTCGCCGAACACCGCGTCCTGCAACGCGAGCAGAACCTCGACGTAACCCGCGCCGGGGAAGACGACCTGACCCATGACGATGTGGTCGGCGAGGTGGGCTGGACTCGTCGGGTGCAGTTGAGTGGAGAACTCACGCTCTCCCGTCGCGCGCTGCGCGTCGGTCGAGACCTCCGTACCCAGCAGCGGGTGCCGGTCGCTCGCCGTGGCCAGCGTCCCGGCCGGGGCGAAGATGCCGCCGCGGTTGGGCACGGGCAACCAGTAGCGCCGCTTGTCGAACACGTAGGTCGGCAGGGTGATCCGGCGACGACGCCGGCCCTCGTGGTAACCGGACCAGGAGATCGCCAGGCCGGACGTGTAGCAGCGGGCCAGCGCGCCCCGGATGGTCGAGCCGTCCTGGTCCTTCGGGGTCAGGCTGGACAGCCACAGGTGCGGGGCCGGGTCGCCGCACCGCTTGCCCATGCTGGTCAGCGCGGCGGACGGGCCGACCTCGATGAACACGTGCCGGCCCCGGGTCTGGACGAAGCGCATGCCGGCGGCGAAGTTCACCGGCTCGCCGATGTGGCGTACCCAGTAGTCCGGGTTGCCGACGTCGGTCAGGCTCGCGACCTTACCGGTCAGGTTGGAGACGAAACTCAGCTCGGGCTCGCGGAACGTGACGTCCTTGATCGCGTCGCGGAACGCGTCGAACACCTCGACCATCAGCGGCGAGTGGAAGGCGTGCGACACCGGTAGCTGCTTCGCCGTGATCCCTTGGGCCAGCAGTTCCTCGGTGATCTTCGCCAGTGACTCGGTGCCGCCGGAGACGACGCACTGCTTCGGTGCGTTGATCGCACCGAAGCTGACGTCGGCGTACCCCGCCAGCAGCGGAGCCACCTGCTCCGCGGCGGCCCGTACCGCCACCATGCCGCCCGGCGTGGTGACCGACTGCATCAGCCGGGCCCGCGCGGCGACCAGGGTGATCGCGTCCGGCAGGCTGAACAGCCCGGCGATGGTGGCGGCGACGATCTCGCCGACACTGTGCCCGAGCAGCACGGTCGGCTTCACACCCCACGAGATCCACAACTGGGCGATGGCGTACTCGAGCGCGAACAGGGCCGGCTGGGTGTAGACGGTCTGGTTGATGTCCTGCGGGTCGCCGGACGCCTCACCGAAGGCGAGTTCCTTGATCGACCGACCGAGCGCCGGCGTGAAGAGGCGGTCGCACTCGTCCAGGTGGGTTCGGAAGACCGGGTACTGGGCGTAGAGCGCGCGCCCCATGCCCGCGTACTGGGAGCCCTGACCGGTGAACAGGAACGCGACGTTCCCGCCCCGGAACTCGCCCTCCGCGCCGGAATCCGACTCGGGTTGGGCGAGGTAGCTGTCCAGCAGCGCCTCGATGTCGGCCCGCGACGACACCGTGCCGGCCAGCCGCGCGTTCCAGTGGGTCCGACCGACGTTGCTGGTGTAGCAGAGGTCGGCCACGTCGACGTCGGCCTGCTCGTCCAGGAAGCGACGGTACCGCTCGGCCTGCGCCCGCAGGGACGACTGGCCGCGCGCGGAGAGCGTGAAGAGCAGCTCGTCGTCGGGCGCGACGGCGGACGTCGGGGAGGCCGGCGGCGGGGGTGCCTGCTCGAGGACGACCGTCGCGATGGTGCCCGCGAACCCGAACGAGTTGACCAGTGCCCGCCTCGGGGCGCCCTCCCAGGTGACCTGCTTCGTCGGCACGGTCACCCGGTAGCGGTCCCAGGGGATGTGGCGCGACGGGGTCTCCAGGTTGATGTGCGGGTAGATGACCCCCTCCTGAAGCTGAAGGACGGTCTTCACCACGCCACCGACGCCCGCGGCGGCCTCCATGTGCCCGATGTTGGTCTTGACCGAGCCCACGATCACCGGCCGGTCCGCGTGCGACTCGGAGAGCACGGCGTCGATGGCACCCATCTCGATCGGGTCGCCGAGCGACGTCCCCGTGCCGTGCGCCTCGACGTACTGCACGTCACCGGGCTCGAGCATCGCGCTGGCCAGCGCCTCGCGCATGAGGATGGCCTGGGCGGTGCCGTTGGGTACGGTGAGGCCACCGCTCTCGCCGTCCTGCCGGACCGACGAACCGCGTACCAGCGCGAGCACGGTGTCACCGTCGCGCCGGGCGTCGGAGAGTCGCTTGAGGACCATCACTGCACAGCCCTCGCTGCGGCTGTAGCCGTCCGCGCTGTCGTCGAACGTCTTGCAACGGCCGTCGGCGGCGAGCATGTTGGCCTGGGAGAACACGACGTGGTTACGCGGGTGGTGGACGGCGTTCACCCCGCCGAACAGGGCGATGTCACACTCGCCCCGCCGTAGTCCCTGGGCGGCCAGGTGCAGGGCCACCAGCGAGGAGGAGCACGCGGTGTCGATGCTCATGCACGGGCCGCGCCAGCCGAGGAAGTACGACAACCGTCCCGACATCGCGCTGTGCGCCGTACCGGCGGCGATGTGGGAGGTCAACTCGGTCGGGTCCAGCCGGTCCACCTCGATGGTGTAGTCCATCGAGCTGATGCCCATGTAGACGCCGCCGTTGCTGTCACGCAGGGTCGCCGGATCGATGTTCGCCGCTTCCAGCGCCTTCCACGCGCACTCGAGCACCAACCGGTGCTGCGGGTCGACGTAGGCCGCTTCCTTTGGCGAGATGTTGAAGAACTTGGGGTCGAACTGGTCAATTCCGCTGATGAATCCGCCCCCGGCGGTAAGGACCCTGCCCTTCTCCGCCGCATCGTCGCTGTACAGGCCCTGAACGTCCCAGCGATCGTCGGGAATCGGACCCGTGCCCGATCGCCCCGCCCGCAGGAACTCGGCGAACTCCTCCGGGGTCTCGTTGTTTCCGGGTAGCCGCAGACCCATGCCCACGATGGCGATCGGTTCGTACTTCTCCATCAAGAGCTTTCGGACCAAGTCGTCATTCCGGATCTGCGAAGCCATCGCCGTCATGTCATCCCCCATGGATCAGTCAACCCCGCGGTCAAGAAGAGTAAAGGTCTTTGAGCATGTCGTTGAGTAGGTCTTTCGGTGAAGTGTGGCCGTCACTGTACGACGCCGGCACTTTCACCACGTCTCTCTCGACCGGGGCCGTCGCACTGCCAGAAGACGACGAGGTCTGCGGAAACAGATCCACCAGCACCTCGGTGCGCAGGTAGGTGAGCAGATGGGCCGCTGTCGGATTATTGAACAAACTCGCCGCGTTGATCGGGCGACCGAGCCCGGCCACCAGTCGTTGCTGAATCTCGGTCGCGCCGAGCGAGCTGAGCCCGAGCCCGAAGTAGCTCTCGTCGAGCGGGAAGACGTCCGAGTCGCCCATCAGGAGCCAGACTTTGAACTCCGCCACGACGAGGGCCTCGAGCACGCTGGCGCGCTCGGACAGTGGGGTGTCAGCCAACTGCTGGTACCAGGGCGGATTGACAGTCAAGATCGGTCCCCCTACGGACGTCGGGATTGAGGTCGCCGGCACTGGCGGCGAGCGTCTCCACGCAGGATCGCCACGGAAGCGACCCGTTCCGACACATGAACGTACTCACAATTCAGAGCCCATGTCAGTTCAGCTACTTCCCTCCCAAAACACCCTTCGATGCCACACCGGGCGCGAACCGAAACCCTTCCGCAACGCGATGAACTGGGGATTCAATGGCCGGGGCAAGATGCCGCCCGGACGGCCGGGCAGCCATACCCAAGCACGTGACAAACATCACATCGACGCCGGATGTGTCGGTTTGTTTCATGGCAGCGGTTGATTCGCCCGCCCCACCCACGGGAAAGTGGCCCCACTCGACGAGAAACTGTCACCATCCCGACTCACTCATGATCATGGCCAGCATCTGGGACACCCGGTGGAACGGACCCCGGCAGCATCCTCGGGGAGCATTAACCGATCGACATCGGACCGCACTGCGGCGAGTAGACAGAGTGTCGGTAAAACCGCACCTGTCACGCCGGCGGCGATTTGTTGCCTGACCTGTGCCGGCCATCGGATGCGTCCGACCCGCGTATGACAAACGGCGCCGGCGCACCCCGCGAGGACGCACATCGGGAGAGCAAACCGGGCACCCCTGCACCTACACTGTGCCGTGGCGTCGCTACCGAACGAGATTGGATTTCCATGACAGCGCAGAAACAGTCGGACTCGCCGTCCGGGTCGCCCGCCGCCGCGACGGCGGTCCGGCCACCGACGACACGGCAGTGGCTGACGCTGGCCGTGCTCACGATCGCGCAGCTCACCGCCTGGCTCGACAACACAATCCTGAACGTGGCGCTCAAGACACTGGCCGATCCGGTGGCGGGGCTCGGCGCGACCACCAGCCAGCTACAGTGGTCGATCAGCTCGTACACGCTGGTCTTCGCCGGGCTGCTGTTCACCGGCGGGGTGCTCGGCGACCGGTTCGGTCACCGACGGCTGTTCCTGTTCGGCATGGCCTTCTTCGGCGTGTCATCCGCCTGGGCGGCGTACTCCGCCGACACCACCCAGCTCATCGTGGCCAGGGGCGCGATGGGCATCGGCAGTGCCCTGATCATGCCGGCGACCCTGGCACTGGTCGCGAGGGTCTTCATCGGAGGACACCGGGCGGTGGCCATCGGCGTGTTCTCCGCCGCCAGCGGGCTCGCGGTGGCGGCCGGTCCCCTGGTCGGCGGGGCACTGCTGGAGCAGTTCTGGTGGGGATCGATCTTCCTGATCAACGTACCCTTCGCCATCGCCGCGATCGTGGGCGCGCTCTGGCTGGTGCCCAAGGCGGAGAGCAGCCGGCAGCAGCGCTTCGACCCGCTCGGGGTACTGCTGTCCACCGTGGGTATCTTCATCCTGGTCTACGGGGTGATCGAGGGTGGCCACCGCAACGAGTGGACGCAGCCGCACGTACTCGGCCCGATCCTCGGTGGCGTCGTCCTGCTCACCGCGTTCGTCTTCGTCGAGCTACGGGTGCCGCACCCCTGCTTCGACGTGCGGCTGTTCCGCAACCGGCACTTCACCGGAGCGAGCGTGTCCGTGATGCTCACCTTCTTCGGACTGGCCGGCGCGATGTACTACTCGAACTTCTATCTTCAGGGCGCACGGGGGTACTCACCCCTGGAGAGCGGCGCGGCGATCGCCCCGGTCGCGATCGGGGTGGTGCTGGGAGCACCGCTCTCGGTCCGGCTGGTGCAACGGTTCGGCCTCCGGCCGGTCGTCGCGCTGGCCATGCTCCTCGCCGTCAGCACGTTCTTCGGCTTTGTCTTCTTCACGCTGGAGACACCGATCATCTGGTTCTGCGTGCTGATGGTGGCCCAGGGCCTCGGCATGGGTGCGGTGATGGCCCCCACCACGGAGGCGATCATGGCCACGCTGCCCCCGGAGCGCACCGGCGCCGGCTCGGCCGCGAACAACTCGATGCGTCAGGTCGGCAGCGCCCTCGGCGTCGCCGTACTCGGTTCGGTGCTGTCGGGTGTCTACCAGGACGAGGTCGCACCCAGCCTGGACGTCCTGCCAACGCAGGCACAGGAGGCCGCGGGCGCCTCGGCCGAGGCCACCCGGCTCGCGGCCCAGTCGTACAACCTCCCCCAGTTGGTCGACCAGGCGAACGACGCGTTCATCACGTCGATGCACACGACAAGCATCGTGGCCGGCGCGGTATCGTTCCTCGGCGTCGTGGCGATCCTGGTCTTCCTGGGCCGGACCACCACCGGTTCGGCACGGTGAGCACGCGGGCCGGCACAACGGACACGACGCCCGGCGCGGGCGGGGCGACCTCGGCAGGAGCACCGAAGTCGACGGACAACCCGACCACCCTGGACAAGCGGGGGGACAACGGCGCGGACGTCCGGGCCACCGCGCAGGCCCGGGCCCGCGAGCTCTACGCCACCGACCTCACCTGCCAGACGCTGGGCATCGACCTTGAGGAGGTCGGCCCAGGGTACGCACAGGTCCGGATGCGGGTCGCCCCGACAATGGTCAACGGACACGGGATGGCCCACGGAGGCTATCTGTTCCTCCTGGCCGACGCGGCGTTCGCCTTCGCCTGCAACACCTACGGCCCGGTCACCGTGGCCCAGAGCGCCCAGGTGACGTTCCTCCGACCGGCCGAGGTGGACGACGAGTTGCGGGCCGAGGCGGTGGAGCGGACCCGGTTCGGGCGCGCCGGGATCTACGACGTCACCGTTCGCCGTACCGACGGCGTGGTGATCGCCGAGTTCCGTGGACAGAGTCAGATGCTCGCCGGCAGGCCGGTCATCGGGACGCCCCCGGCTGACCGGGCACCGGGCGCAGCCGCCCCGCCCTGAGCGCGGCCGCCTCGGCTGCCTCCGCGGCCAGCACCTCGACCAGCCGCCGCGCGGGAAGGTCCCGGGCGAACCGGTGCCCCTGGCCGGCCCACAACGCCATCCCGTCCGGATCGCCGGCCGCGGCGGCGGCCCTTCGGATCGGCACGCTCAGATGGTGCACCTGTGGGTAGGCCGACGGGGCGGTGTTCCCGTCCTCCCGGGTGAAGCGGTTGGTCAGGCCACGCGCGGGTCGCCCGGAGAACGCGAGGGTCACCGACGTGCCGCTGAACCGGGGGTCCACCAGGGCGGCCTGGTGCCGGGGATGGGCGCCGCTCCCCCGGGGTACGCAGGAACGCCGTGCCCGGTTGCGCGACGCCCGCCCCGGCCGCCAGTACGGCGGCGACCGCACCACCGTCCATGATGCCGCCTGCCGCGATCAGGTCGAGGTCCACCGCGTCGCGGACCTCGGCGAGCAGGGGTATCAGGCCGACGCCGTTCCCCTGCGACGGCTCGGGCGTGAACGAGGCGCGGTGCCCGCCAGCCTCGGGTCCCTGGACAACCAACACATCGACACCGGCCCGAGAGCAGACCCTGGCCTCGTCGGCACGGCCCGCAGGTCGGCCGGCGACCGGTAACCGGCGGCCAGAAAACCCAGGCCGCCGGCCGCCGAAACCTCACCGACCAACGCGGGGGTCGAGGCGCCACCGGCCATCGGCGCCGCGACGATCGGGTGTCTGAGCCGCCCGAGCACGTCCCGGGTGGACGCGCCCACGGTCAGGCCGGCCAGGCCGGGGACCGACCGAGCAGCCGCAGCAGACGGTCCTGGTCCGAGCCCTCTTCCGGCAGCGGCGGCGCGAACGACGAACCCGGCAGGCTGCGGGAGGCACCGACGGGTACCGCCCGTCGGGTGACCTCCAACGCCGCCTCGACGATGTCGTCGTCGAACTTCGGCGGCGCACCGAGCGCGGCGCCCACATCCCACCCGTGCACCACGTAGTCGAGGAAGTGGAAGCTGATCGCCATCCGGGCCGGGAAGCCGCCGACCCGCCGGATCTCCGGCAGCCAGAACTCTCGGCGCATGACGTCCGGTCCGTCGAACGCGCCGATCACCCGTTCCGCCGACCGGAGGTAGTCACCGCCCGGGTCGGCCGCCGGCTGCTCCCGCCAGACCGAATCGTCCTCGGTCTCGCCGTCCGCCGCCGCCGCGAAGCCGTTGTTCTGGGCGGTCATGTGGGCCAGCAACTGCCGCAGGCTCCACTGCGCGCACGGGGTGGGCAGATCCCACTGTTCCTCCCGCGCACTGGAGACGATCTCCACGCTCTGCCGCACCGCCCGGCGGTTCAGCTCCTGGATGTCCACCACAAACCCTCTTTCCGCTTGCCGCTGATTTGTCTGCCGCCCTACCCGCCCCGGTCAGTCGTCGAACTGGCCGTGCTCCCGCCACCAGCGCCGACCGGAGTCGGACAGGGAGGAGATCGGGTCGTAGTAGGCGTAGCGACGGTCCAACCCGTGCTCCAGGTCGCCGGAATCCGCCGTCTCGATCCCGGTCCGGTAGTTCTTCGTCCAGTACGAGACGCCGCGCTCGCGGTCGTACTCACTCACCTGGTGTACCCAACGCTTACCGACGTACGGGACGTCGCAGACGATCCGAGGCGTGGCGTACCCGGGCAGGTAACCCATGATGTCGTGTTGCAGTTCCTGCGCCTCCCACACGGCGATCCGCCAGTGCTCCGCGTTCGGGATCATGTCACACATGTAGAAGTAGTACGGCAGGATGTTCGCCTCGCCCTGCAACGCGAAGCACAGGTCGAGCAGGTCGGTCGCGGTGGCGTTGACGCCCCGCATGAGCACGCCCTGGTTGCGTACGTCCCGGACACCGGCGTCCAACGCGGCCCGGGCCGCCTCGGCCACCAGCGGGGTCACCGACTGCACGTGGTTCGCGTGCGTGTGGATGGCCAGGTTGACCGCGCGGCGTGCCGCGGTACCGGCCACCCGGGCCAGCCCCTCCCGGACGCTGGGCTGGAGCCAGTGCTGCGGCAGGCCGACCAGTGCCTTGGTGGCCAGCCGGATGTCGCGGATCGACTCGATCTCCAGCAGCCGCATGAGGAACGCCTCAAGCTGCGGCCACGGTACGTTGGCCACGTCGCCGCCGGACACCACGACGTCACGCACGCCCGGCGTACGACGCAGGTAGTCGATCATCTGGCTCTGCCGGTCCGCCGGTTTGAGGGTGAGCCGGAGCTTCTCGATCTGCGGGGTCGAGTTGCCGACCAGGTCCATCCGGGTGCAGTGGCCGCAGTACTGGGGGCAGGTGGAGACCAGCTCGGCGAGCACCTTCGTCGGGTACCGGTGGGTCAGGCCCTCCACCACCCACATCTCCGCCTCGTGCAGCGAGTCACGCTCGGCGTACGGGTGGCTCGGGCCGTCGGGGTCCCGGTCGCTGTGCAGCGGAAGCATGTACCGGCGGACCGGGTCGGCCACGAATGCCTCGCTGTAGGCACGCCGGTCGGTCCGGTCGTACGGTGCCATCGTGTTCAGCATCTGCGGTGGCAGCAGCATCGACATGGTGGCGAAGTGCTTCTGGTCGGCGGCGAGATCGTCATAGACGTGGTCGTCGAGCAGACCGCCGACCACCGCGCTCAGTTGTCCGGCGTTCTTCACACAGTGCGCGCGTTGCCACTGGGCGTCGCGCCACTGCTCGGCGGTGACGTCCCGCCAGCCAGGGAAGCGGCGCCAGTCGGGTTCGACGAGTGGAGTTCGTACATACTGGTAGGGCTGCTGATTCCGCACATCGTGCGGTACTTCTTGCACTGTGGCAGTCATCGGTCCTCTTGGCCGTACGAAACATAGTGACGTCGCAACACGCGGGCGACGACGTCCTCGGCGGCGCCGAGATAGTTGCCAGGGTCAAGCAGGTCGTGTATTGCCCGGTCCTCGCCGAGGCTCCCGGCCAGCTCGGGTGCCGCCGCCAACAGGTCGTCGAAGGACCCGCCCCCGGACGCCGCCTCCAGCGAGATCCTGGCCAGCAACTGCTTCGCGACGACCTTGCCGAGCCGCGGCGCGAGGGCCACGTTGAGTCTTTCCGAGACGATGGTCCCGCCAGTGATCGCCAGGTTGCGCGACAGTTGCTCCGGGAACACGGTCAGCCCCTCGGTGAGCTCGACCGCGTTGCCGGCCGCACCGGCGGCGAGTCGCAGCGCCTCCCGCAACGGCTGCCACTCGGACTGCCAGCCGCCGGCCGACCGCTCGTCCTCGGCGAGCAGGCTCTGCCCGAGCATGAGTGCGTACCCGGGCACCTGCCGGGCCGCCGCGACGATGACGGTGGCCAGTACGGGATTGCGCTTCTGCGGCATCGCGGACGACACCCCCCGGCCCTGCGCAGCCGGCTCCACCACCTCGGCGACCTCGGTCCGTGACATACCCAGGACGTCCACCGCCAGCTTGCCCAGCGCGCCGGTGACCACCACCAGCGCCCATCCGATGTCGGCGAGCGGGGTGCGCTGGGCGTGCCACGGCGCCTCGGGCTCACGCAGGCCCAGCTCGGCGGAGAACCCGGCCAGCAGGTCCACGCCGTGTCCGGGGCCGCCGGGGGTGCCGGTGATCCCGGCCGAGCGGGCGTACTCCTCGTACGCGGCGAGCGTTCCAGCCGCCCCGCCGAGCTGTGCGGGCAGGCTGGCGCGGACCTGCCGGACCCGGTCGACCGCGTCGAGTACCAGGGTGAGCCAGCCGGCCGCTTTGAGACCGAAGGTGATGGGCGTCGCGTGCTGGGTGAGGGTGCGACCGGCCATCGGTGTGGCCCGGTGTTCCCGGGCAAGGGTCGCCAGCGCCTCCGCCACCCGGGCCAGGTCCCCCTCGATCCGGGTCAGGACCCGGGCGGTGAGCAGCATGCTCGCCGAGTCCAGGATGTCCTGGCTGGTGCTGCCCCGGTGCACGTACTCCGCCGCGTCCGGGTCGGTCTCGGCGACGGCACGGGTGAGTTCCTGCACGAAGGAGACCACCGGGTTGGCGGCGCCCCGGGCCCGGCGGGCGATGTCGGCGACGTCGAGGCGGGCCGAGGCGGCCACCCGCGCGATCACCTCGGCGACCGGCGGCGGGATCACCCCGAGCCGGGCCTGTACCCGCGCCAGCGCGACCTCGACCTCCAGCATCGCCGCCACCCACGCCTCGTCGGACAGCAGCCCCTCCAGGCCGGCACCGGCCCACATCGGGCTGAGCAGGCCGGTGTCGGCACCCGGATCTACGCTGTGGTCGTTGCTGGTGGTCACGACGGCTCCTCTCTGGCGGACCGGTCAGGACGCGACGGGTGTCGACATCGTCGACGGCACCTGGGGAACGGCCGGGATGGCCAGGCAGGCCCGCGCGATGGCGTCGGCGTCACCCAGGATGACCGAGTCCACGCCCGGTCGGATGCCCGCCGCGGTCGCCCAGTGTACGGTCTCGGTCGGTATGCTCAGTGCGTACCGATTCAGGTGAACTCGACCGGATCTGTTGAGTAGCCGACACGGTCGACGGGTCACCGCCATCGCCCCCGTCTGGTATTCCCCCCGCTCCGGGTCCGGTATCCGGTACGGGCGGCACTGTCCCCGAGCCACCAGGCTGCGCAGCAACGGGTCCTCGGTGGACCGGATGTCCACCTCCGGCAGTCGCGCCTCGATGAGCGCGGACACCTCCACCGTCGAGTCCGGGATCTGGCTGGAGCTCACCACGAGCCCCGTCCCGTGCCGGGTCGGAGTGACCGTCAACCCCGGTCCGATGACGTTGACCACGCCGGCCTCGATGAGCGCGATCAGCTCCTCGATCCGGCTCGGCGGCGGTCCGATCGACACGAACGCGTTCAGTGGCGTGTACCACGACTGCAACTCGCTGCGGTACGAGCCGCCGGTGATGCCGGAGTGGTCCACCACGAGCCGGATCTCGTTGCGCAGGTCCCGCATCACGTCCAGGGCGGCCTTCATCGGACCCCGCACGTTACCGAGCCGTGCCTCCACGACATCCTGGCGCAGATACCCGAGCAGCCAGTCCTGGAACTCCCGGTTACTACGGAACTCCTGGTCACCGTACGGTTGGGCGACGCGGTCCCAGTTCCACCAGTCCGACTCGGGCACCCGGGAGTGCCGGAGCAGCTTCTCGTCGACCGACGGTGTCGTGGTCTGCCACTGGCAGAACTCCCACAGGAAGGAGTCCGCCGCCTCCTGCCCGTCCCGGGCGGCGATCAGCGCGTGGTAGTAGACGGCCCGGACCTCCCGGTCGACCAACGGCCACACGTCGGAGACGAACTCCACCGGGTCGCCGCCCTCGTGCCGATCCCGCAGCTCGCGTATCACCTCGACGGTGAGGAACAGCGGCATGTGCCGCCCGAAGGCGCCCTTCTGGTTCTCGCCCCGGGAGTGGTACGGGACACCACGGCGTGAGCCGACGAACATCAGCGGCTCGTGGCCGGACGGCCGGTAGGTCAACCCGTCGTCGCCGGGCACGAACCGTCCGCCGCGCCCGACGGTGAGCAGCGCCATGTAGTCGAAGAAGTTCAGCCCCATGCCGCGCAACGCGACCCGCTGACCCGGTGCGATCACGTCCAGGTCCACCTCGGCCGGATTCGCGGTGCGCAGATAGGTCACCCGCTGCGCCTCGGTGTAGGCGACCAGTTCCTCCTCGGGACCGCTCAGCGCCATGTCGACGTGCCCGAGCGTGAGCACCACCGAATCGATCCCGGTGAGCCGTTGCCCGTCGGCGAGGGTCACCGACTGGGTACCGTCCGGCGCGTCGTCCAGGGCGACTGCAGTGTCGGCGTGCAGGTGCACCGAGATGTGGGCCGGGGCGGTACGCATCACATGGTCGAGCACCCACTGCAGATAGTGCCCGTAGAACGCGCGGGTCGGGTACGAGTCCGGACCCAACTGCCTGGCCTCGTCCCGTACCGCCTCCGGGTACCGGTCCACCGACTCCATCAGGGTGACCAGTCTGGCCCATTCGTGCAGGCTGGGTCCGGGCCGGATCGGGCCGTCGCACTGCACACTCTCGTCGGTGAACATGGTCACCTGGGAGGCGACCGTGTTCATCAGCAGCACCGGCGACTGGGTGGACCGCCAGACCCGTCCGCCCGCACCGATGTGCGGGTCGACGACGTGCAATACCACGCGTTGTCCGGTCACGGCGGCGTTGGCAGCGACCCGCTCGGTCACCGACAACCCTCGCGGTCCCATTCCGATGACACACAGCGTGGTGGTGTCGCTCTCCGTCACAGCTCTTCGTCTCCCCGAGTCTGAATTGAAGGTCTGAAGCGGTGCGAGCAAAGGGCGGTCAAACCTGGGCCACCCGGACGCGACCGACCGGCTCTGTGCCCTTGATCGGGCACAGAGCGGCGAGTTCGTCGATGTCAGTCGGAGTACTCGCTCCGACGCGCGGGATCCGTGAGCAGGGTGGACAGCCGGGTCCTGAGCTCGCGCTTGAGTGACTTACCGGTGACGCCGGTCGGGTAGTCCGCGTCGGTGCGGGCCACCAGCAGCGCCGCCAGGGGCGTCAGGTTCGCCTCGGTCAGGGCCTTGTTGGCGTGCTCCAGCAGCTCACCCAGCGGCGGGTCGCCGGCGTCCTGCTGCAACCGGACCGTGGCGACCGGAACCTGACCGGCCCCATCGGCCGACGCGACACCGACCACCGCGCAGTCCCAGAACAGCTCCGCGCAGTCGGCCAGCAGGACCTCCTCGATCGGCAGGCTGTACACCGGCCCGGACGCGGTGTCCATGACGTCGACCGTACGGTCGAGGTGGTAGAAGCTGCCCTCGCTGTCGCGGTACGCCACGTCACCGGTCAACCAGTACCCGTTGAGCTCGAACGAGCGGGTCAGCACCGGGTCGTTCCAGTAGCCCGGGGTACGCGACGGG
Source organism: Micromonospora sp. NPDC049101 (assembly GCF_040648675.1). Taxonomy (NCBI): domain Bacteria; kingdom Bacillati; phylum Actinomycetota; class Actinomycetes; order Micromonosporales; family Micromonosporaceae; genus Micromonospora; species Micromonospora sp. NPDC049101. The sequence continues at coordinate 544,635 of NZ_JBEZED010000001.1, forward strand.
GTCTGCACGGCGAGCAGACCCACCGTGCCGTCGGGCAGCTCGCGACCCTCCTCGTCGAGGACGGCGGCCCGGTGGACGACCTCGAGCGGCTTGCCGACGCAGCGGTCGTTGCGGGCCGACTCGGGCGTCGTCACCTGTCCGAACAGCGCCATCCCCATCTCGGAGGAGCCCAGTCCGTCGATGAACTGCGACCCCGGCAGCGCGGGCTGCTCCGCCTTCTCGTCGGGCAGCAGCCACGGCTTGATCAGCCCCGCCGGCCGCTCGCCCAGCGTCACCAGTCGACGGATGTGGCCGTAGTGCGCGCCGTCGCCGGTGTTGAACCAGCTGTGCACCTTCGCCGCGCCCCGGACCGGCAGGTCACCCGTGGCCAGCTCCACATAGGTGCGCGGGAACGATGCGACCATGGACGGCTGGAACGCCTCCATCACCGGCTCGACGACCTCGCGCCGCCAGTTCCCCATCACCACCGTCGGTACACCGAGCAGCGTCGTGGTCAGGAAGTAGCTGAGGCCGCCGGCGTGCGTGTGCGGCATCAGGGACATGAGCTTGTCGTACGACTCCGCCGGGAACCGCACCATGCGGGGCTGCTTGCCGTTCCAGAACTGCTTGTGGGCCAGCATGGTGGACTTCGGGGTGCCGGTGGTGCCGGAGGAGTGGATGAGCGCCACCACCTCGTCGTCCTTGTGCTGGTACGGGAACCACTCGGGCAGCTCACCGGGCTGCGGGTCGTACGCCCGGATCTCTGCCGCCGGCACGACGAACCGCGGCTTGCGCTGGTTCGCCCGGTACGCCGCGACCAGCCGGGTCGGGTCGTCGGAGACCACGCCGACCACGCCCACGTGGTCCAGGTACCGCACGGCGCCGTTCGTCGGCATCGCGTCGTTCACCATCGCGGGGATCGCCCCGAGCGAGGTGAGCGCGAAGTAGTGGAGCAACGGCTCAAGTCCCTCGGCGACCAGGACACCCACCGGGTCGCCCGGACGGACGCCGTTCGCCCAGTACCACTTGGCGTACCGGTCCCGCAGCGCGGCGAGATCCACCAGGCTGTGACCACGCAGGACGACGGCGCCCCGGTGGTCGGTCGAGTGGCTGTACGCGTACGGCACGTTGCGGTTCGGGTTCAGCTCAAGGGCACGCTGGAGGAAGTTGCCGGCGCCGAGTGTCGGGTCGGTCATCATCTCGCGCCGAACCGACAGTGGGGCGATGGGGCTGATGGCGCTCATCGAGATCTCCTAGGCTCTCAGTACTCTGCGTGGCTCAGTGCTGCTCTGCGGTGATTTCCGCGGCCACTCGATGGCCGGAGCGGATCGCACCCTCCATCAGGCCGAAGAATTCGGTGCTCGTCTCGGTGCCCGCCCAGTGCACCCGCTGGTGCGGTTCGGTGAGGTGGGGGCCGTGCCGCATCCAGTCCCCCGGGCCGAACAGCGCGGCGTAGCAGCCACGGCTGTACTCCGCCGTGACCCAGTCGGTCACGAAGAACGACACCGGGTCCGGTAGCTGCGGGAAGAGCTGGCGGGCCTGGGCGAAGGCCGCGGTGCGCTGCTCGGCGTAGGTGAGCGTGCCGAACCGGCGGGCCTCGCTGCCGGTGACGAACCCGGTCAGCACCCCGACCCCGCCCTCCGGGGAGTCGTCGACGGTGGACAGCAACGGGCCGTTGGCGCTGACCGACCAACCCGACAGGCCGTGTTCGCGCCACAGCGGGCGGGCATAGACCAGGTGCAGCTTGACCGCACACCCGGGAGCGGTCTGCGCGGAGGCGCGCGGAGCCGGCAGCGCCGGGTGGTACTCCAGGCCGTCGGCCAGCAGCGGCGGCAGCGCGACGATCACGCGGTCCGCGCGCAGCTCGCCGCTGGCCGCGTACACCGTGACACCGTCGGCGTCCTGGTGGATCGCCCGTACCGGATCGGAGAGCCGGACCCGGTCGCCGAGCGCGGCGGCGAGCACCTCGCACACCTGGTGCGCGCCACCGGCGACCCGCTCCTCCTGTGCCCCGCCCTCGAACGCGTTGAGGTAGCTGACGCCGCCACCGGAGCGCAGGTAGAACGCCATGTGCAGGACCGAGATGTCCGCCGGGTCGGCGGCCATCATCTCCCCGAGGAAGAGCGGGAAGAACAGTTGCGCGTCCGGATGCGGCAGGTTGTGTCGCGCCCACTGCGCCGCCGTCATGGCATCCAACTCGGCCGCGTTCGGCGTCAGCCAGGGCGCGTCCACCCGTACGCTCGCGACCAGCTCGTCGAGCAGGTCGAACATCCCGCCCAACGCGACCGCGTTGAGCGGCGGGAACCGCCCCGGGCTGGTGTCCCGCCCGTCGTTGAGCGCGAACGTGCTGGCCCCCGCCATGGTCGTCGGCGTGGTCTTCAGGCCGGTGCGGGCCAGCAGGGCCAGCAGGCTGGTGTGCCGCTCGCCCAGGTACGCCGCACCCGCGTCGACCCAGTCGCCCGGCGCGACCTCGATGCCGTGGGTACGACCCCCGACCCGGTCGCGTGCCTCCAGAACGGTCACCTCGACACCGGCCGAGACGAGTTCCGTCGCGGCGGTCAGGCCGGCGAGACCGCCGCCGACAACGATGACGCTCACTGGACCACGCTCGCGATCTTCTCGGACAGATGGTCGGGCGACGGACCGCTGAGGAAGTCGTCGAAGGACAGCTCGACGCCGTACTCGCGGGCGATTGCGCTCAGCACCCGCGTCGCGAGCAGGGAGTCTCCGCCCAGCTCGAAGAAGTCCGAGCTCATCGCGATATCGTCGGTCTGCAGAACCCTGCGGAAGATGTCGGTCACTCCGGCGGCGCTCATTGGCTCAGCTCCTTGAAACGTGGTCGGACCCGTACCGCCGATGCGACCCGGCGCGGTCGACCTTGCCACTTGACGTGTAGACGAGGCCCGGAACGACGATGATCCGGTTGGGCACCAGATGTCGGGGAACCCTTGTACGCAGGTATGCCAGGACCTCCGCGCCGAGCACCTCGGTGTCGGCCCGGGGACGGGGCACCACGTACGCGGTCATGGTGGTGTGGTTGGCGACGGTGACACCCGCGACCGCGGTGGCGGCCACGTCCGGGTGACCCGAGATCTGGGCCTCGACCTCACCCGGGTCGACGCGGAAACCGCGCACCTTGATCTGGCTGTCGAGCCGACCCTCGTGGATCAGCGTGCCGTCCACGGCCCGGCTCACCCGGTCACCGGTGTGGAAGTAGCGCTGCGGCCCGTCGCCGAGGTCGAGCAGTTCGAACCGGGCGGCGGTCTCGGCCGCCAGGCCGAGATAGCCCAACGCCACCGACGCACCGCCGATCAGCAGCTCACCCTCGTCGCTGATGTGCTCCCGCACGTGCGGGAGCACCCGTCCGATCGGCACCCGCCGGGTCGGGTCCCACCCGGACCCGGCGCCGGGCGTACGCGGGCCGTACAGGTCGACGGCGTGGGTGACCAGGGTGGTCTCGGTGCAGCCGTAGGTGTTGACGAGGCGGATCGCCGCGGTGTCGCGGGCGCACCAGTCGGCCAGTCGGGCCGGGCTGGCCGCCTCACCACCGATGATCATCAGTCGTACGCACGCGGGCAGCGTGGCCTCGTCCTCCACCAGGTAGTGCACGAGCTCGTGCCAGAACGCGGTCGGCAGGTCCAGGACGGTCACCCCCTCCGCCGCGACCATCCGCAGGAAGCGGGGGAACGATCCGGAGTAGGCCTCGCTGTTGAAGACCAGGGTCGCTCCGCTGGTGAGGGTCGGCAGGATCTCCTCGAAGCAGGTGTCCCAGTTCAGCGAGGCGAACTGGAGAACCCGGTCGCCGGGACCGATGTCGAACAGCTCCGCGAGCGAGCGGGTGGCGGCGGTGATCGCCCGGCGCGGGGTGAGCACCGCCTTCGGTGTCCCGGTGGATCCCGAGGTGAACAGCACGTACGCCGGGTCGTCGGGGTCCGGTGCGCCGAAGGTCGCCGGATCGCCGACCGCTTCGTGCACGCTGTCCGCGAACGGGTCGGTGGGACCGTCCACGCTGCTTCCCGACGTGGACGGCTCGGGTGCCGCCGGCAGTATCCGGGCGGACCCGCTCGCCGTCACCAGTTCCTGCTGTCGGGAGACCGGGAAGGTCGGGTCGATCGGGCAGTAGGTCCCACCCGCATCGAGCACGCCGAGCAGCCGGACGATCGTGTCGGCCGATCGTGCGGTCCGCACGCCGACCACACCCGGTTGCGGGCCGATCTCGGCGGCCGTCTCCCGGACCAGCCGTTCAAGCTGCGCGTAGCTGAGCACCCGACCGTTATCGCTGATCGCCGGTGACTCCGGGAGACGGCGTGCCGTCCGGTGAAAATGATCAAGTAAATCGTCCGAGGCCGCAGCCTCTCCATCGTGCTGTGACATGGAACCCCCCGTGCTCGCCACACGATCCACCCTGGGCCGAGTGCCTTCGCAACTCGAACAGGCCCGAATAGTCCAAGTGACTGGACCAATGTTGGACGGCGGCTTGTTCCGCGCCCATCATGCATGGGATGAGCCAATCATGCAAATCACTCGCTTTGCTGGTTACCTTAACCCTGGTAGAGGATTCACCGACTCCCAAGGACACAGAAGCGGGCACAACAAAAACGCAGATAAACCGATGTTCTGCGGCGATGTCCACGAAGGTCGCAGGCCACGCCGCCGGCACGCCCGGCGGCGCCCGCGGGCCGGACTGACCGTTTTCTGACAGAAGCTTTCGCAATGGGGTGACAGCTACGCTCCAGTAGGTCCAAATTGCCGCGAATGGGCTCTGCGCGAAACGGTGCGCGGGATGAGCCGCCGAGCCACCTCCGACCGATCCTCGAATGACTCCGGCCGCCGGCCACCGTTCTTCCGAATATCCGCTGGTGGCAACCGATATGGGTGTGCTATTGACACCTCCACGAACGGGACAGGTGTCGATCGAAGGCGCCCACCCGCCCAGGCTGGACCCACCGGCGAATCCCGCCCGGGCGGTCAACCCCTCGACCGGGCGCCGACCGGCCGGCGCCCGATCACCAGCGGCCGCACCGCCGCTGAGCCGCAGCGAGGCAACTCGGCCCCGATGGACCTCACGGCGGCCAGGCGGGGCGTCCCTTGCCGCCACACCCACGCCCGCGCCACACCCGCTCCCACGCCAGAGCGCCACCCCATCCGGAGCGGCCGGGCCTGCCCTCCGACGAACCGGGGACCATCGGGCGACGCGGGTCGAACACGGATAAATGCGAGCGGGAGAAGCGTCGTCTCCGCACCGTCCCGCACCCATTCGGCAAGATTCACGTACGTATCCACCGACCTGCGCCCACCAATGCCCCGACGTTGCCCGGCTAATCACCCGCATATGCCATTTGAGCTGCGACGATACAGACACGTTCCCATATTCAGGACGCCCACAGGGTCGCCGCCGAAGCTTCCCGCCAGACCATTAGGATGCCCAGCCACCTCTCGGGCGACCCGGCCCAGTATTTAGCAGCACCCGGACAAAGTCCGATAATCACAATTTTGTGCCGCCTCCCCACGCCGGGCGAGCACCCAAATGTTGATCTTCATCGGCGCGCCGCTTGCGGGGTTACCGCTGCGAAGATGGCACGACCTCAGGGTCCGCCAAGTGCCGCGAACCAAGGTGTTTACACAATGCCCGATCCGACCCACGAGTTGTCGGAGACCCGTCAACCGGTATTCCCTCAACTCGCAGTGAATTGTGAAATCACTCTGGCCGGTCGTACGACGGTGAGCATCCCATGCGGGACCACCGACCACGGCACTATTTCCGCAGTTCGTAACCGGGCCGGAAACCGCCCGCCCGGACCGGGACCACCCGGGTCGACCGGTCCGCACCGCCAACGGGGGCCGCGACCGGCCAGAGCGCCGGCCACCAACGCCGACGCGTCGAACGCCGCCAGGTCGGCGGCACCGGCCGGTCGAACCAGGCAGTTCCCCCGGCCGACACCTACCGACCCGATGGTGCTGGTGCACGCGCGGACGCTGCTGGCAGCACCACCTCGGAGGGCGTCACCACCTCCGTCCCGGCCGACTATCACGACCCGGAGCAGATCCTCGCCGAGGCGGCGAAGACACTCGACTTCGACAAGCCCGTTGCCGTGATGTACATGGGTGTGCTGGGCTACGAGCCCGACCTGGCCGTGGTGCGCTCCATCGTCGAGCGGACGATGGACGCGATGCCCTCCGGCTCGTACCTGGTGCTCTGGGACGGCACCAACACCAGCCCGGCGGTGGTCTCCGGCGCGGAGCGGCTGGCACAGAGCGGCGGAGTGCCGTACATCCTGCGCAGCCCGGAGGAGCTCGAGAGCTGCTTCGACGGGCTGACGATGGTGCAGCGGGCCTGGTGCCGATCCCCCGGTGGCGACCGGTCGATCCCGACGCGGTCGGGATCGACGCCTACGGCGCCGTGGCGCGCAAGCCCTGACCGACCGGACGCCGCCCCGCCGCCGCCTTGAGCGCGACAGCGGGGCGGACGTCACTCACGCGTCACACGTCAGCGTCAACCCGTCGGGCACCGCACTGGCCGACACGACAAGGCCGAGCCTCGCCACACCGTCCGGCGCCAGGGTCCCGTTGTACGTGGCGTTGCGGACCGAGACGTCGGCACCGGTCGTCTCGATCACCCCACCCCAGATCGACTCGACTCGCTCGTCTCCGGGCCACCGCCACGAGACGCGCCACCGGTCCACCGGCTGGCTTCCGATGTTGCGCACAACGACCGTGACGACGTAACCGCTGCCCCAGTGGGCGTCGATCGTGGCCGTCGCACGGCACGACGTCAGCGAGGCGGTCCGGGCCGACCCGATGAAGTACGGATCCCGCTTGCCGTTGGGGTCGGTGAACCGGTACCAGTACTCGGTGCCGGGCGTCAGCCGGTCGATGGTCACCGAGCCGGTGCGCTCCGGCCCGGAGACGGCCGTCGCCACCGGTGCCCGCCACTGCTGGGCGTCCTCGCGGCTGGCGAAGAGGCTGACGGTCATCGGCGGGTCGTAGCCGCAGGGCGGGCGGAAGAATATCGAGTACGAGATAGTCACGCTCGTGGTGGTGACAGCGGTGACACTGGCGCCGATCGGCAGCGCCGGCGGGCAGGCGATCGTGGGCGTGGCTATCGGGGTGGGCGTGGGCGCCGCAGTGCGCGTGGGCGTGGCTATCGGAGTGGGCGTGGGCGCCGCAGTGCGCGTGGGCGTGGCTATCGGAGTGGGCGTGGGTACCGCTGTGGGTATCGACGTGGCCGACGGTGTCGGTGCTGGCGTCGCCTCGGCGACGGCGGTCCCGGCCCAGGCGGCCAGCGCCATGGTCGTGACGGCGAGGAACGTGCGAAGCATCGGTGCCTCCGTGGTTTAGCAGGCACCGAGGACCGAGGTGGTGGCCGGTGCCGCGCTCGGGTGTCCGGTCACCGACGAGGACTGCCCGGCACGGGTGACGTGACCACCGCGTGCGCCCCGTGGACCGGAGAAGGTGTGGTGCGCGCTGGCTCCCGAGCACGACCGACCACAGCATCGCAGTCGACGAACATCGATGCAAGCGCGCACCGTCACGTCGGTCTACGGAATCAGGTGATCGAGTTGTAGACCGGCATCCAGCCCAGGCTCTGACCGGTGGAGGAGAACACCTCGATCTTGCGAACCACCGCGCCCGGCGTGGTGGCGGCGACGCTGTTGCCGACTCCGATCCCGCCGACGGCGATGAGTTTGAGCTGGTGCACCGATCAGTGCTTGCCCAGGAAGATGCCGATGCCGTTGGCGACCAGACGCTCCGTACCGTCGGACGGGCTGTTGCGGGCGGTGGCCGCGGCCTGGCCCGGCTCGCGGACGGCGACCGTGCTCGAACCGCCGCCGTCCAGGTTCACCGCGTCCTGGGCGCCGAGCGCGCGCATCAGGTCGGCCAGTTCGGCGATCGTGAAGCCGGCGCTGGCCGGGGCACGGCCGGCCAGGGCGACCAGGTAGACCGTCCTGCCGTCGGGGCTGACACCGGCGGAGCTGCGTACCGCGGCGGTCTTGGTGTCCAGGCCGGCCAGCGGCGCACCGTCGCGCAGGATCGGCGCGCCACCGACCGCGAAGGTCAGCTTGGGCTTGCCGGCGGACTCCAGCTTCTCGCGAACCTGCACCCGGTCGCCGACGGCGAGGTCGTCGAGCGTGTCGGCGCCGCCCTCGCGCCCGACCAGCACCTGGGTGTCGGCGGGGATCGCGCCCGCACCGGGGGTCCGGCCCACCGCCGTCACCACACCGTCGCGGATGGTCACCTCGTAGGTGTGGGTGCTGCACGGGTCGTTGCGGCTGGTGTCGGTGCCGCAGGTCGACCGGACCCGGGAGGCGGCACCCCAGTCGGAGGTGAACAGGCCGACGCCGTCGACCGGCAGCGCGTACTGGTTGAGGCCGCTGAGGGCGATCGTGCCCTTCCGGCTGCGCACCTCGCCGTCCAGGCTCAGGGTGTCGACGCGCGCCTTGCCGTTCACGCCCACGCCGAAGACGTCCCGGGTCGAGGTGCCGGGAGCGAGGCCGGGGCCGAAACGCTGCGCGGTGGGTACCGCGAACTTCAGCTCCTCGCCGTCGGCGATCTCCGGACCGGATGACGAGTAGGTGGGGGTTACGCCGGTGTGGGTCTCGCTGTTGTTGAAGAAGTCCCCGTTGACGCCGGCGACGGCGCCCTGGTCGTTCGTCATCGAGGAGACGACCTGGCGCTGCGCGACAGCGGCGGGGTGCAGCAGGTCCAGGGAGACCTTGTTCTTCTTCAGGTCGGCCGTGAGCAGGTAGCCGACGGTGACGCCCCGGGGCGTGCTCACCTGGAACGAGCCGTAGGTGACCCCCGGGGCGAGCTGTTCGGTCGAGGTGACGGTGATCGGGGTGTCCGTCACGGACCCGGACGTCGCCGCGATGGCGGCCTGGGCGGCGCCGGGCGTCGCTACGAGTGTGCTCAGTCCCGCGGCGAGCAGCAGTGCCAGACTCGGGCGGACCAACGCCGATGGCCTCATCGCCGCTCCTTTCGTGATTCGGTCCCTGGCTCGCGCCGGGATGGTCGCGCCGGTTCCGCTGTCGACCGGACCAGCGTTGATCTTCCCGACGAGCCGATCACGTGCAGGTGAACACGGCGGACGATCCCGGTGAACCACCCGCACCCTCTTGATCAACGGTTGTGCGGGCCTGAGCTGCTCAGACTCCGAGTCGGCGGTCCACCCCGGGTGTGCTCGGCGCCCGGACCGCACGGAACGTGGTATGCCGCCGCAACCGGAAGCCGAGCGACTCGTACAGCCGGATCGCCGTGGTGTTGCTGGCCGCCGCGTGCAGGAAGGGTCGCTCACCCCGAGCGCGGATGCCGGCCGCGACGGCCCGCACCAGTCGGGTTGCCAGGCCCTGACCGCGGACCTCCGGTGCGGTGCACACCGCGCTGATCTCGGTCCAGCCCGGCGGGTGCAGGCGCTCGCCCGCCATCGCCACCAGCGCGCCGCCTCGCCGGATGCCGAGGTAGGTGCCGAGCTCGACGGTCCGGGGCAGGAACGGGCCCGGTTCGGTGCGGGCGATCAGAGCGAACATCTCCGGTAGGTCGGCGGCGGTGAGTCGCACCGCCTCCGAGTCGTCGGCCGCGTCGACCCCGACGTCGACCATCTGCACCCCGGCGATGGTGGCGTCGACCGCCCAGCCGTCGGGCAGGGGTGCGGTGGTCCCGGTCACCGCGACCACCGCGCCCGGCCCGACAAGCGTGGCGAGGTCGGCCCAGACACCGGGATCGTCATCCACACTGACGCAGGCGAACGGCGCGACGTCCGTCTGGTAACGGGCGGCCCGGCCGTGGATCTCGGCGAACCGCCGGTGTGGGCCGGTCAACGCGGCCCACACCGGGTTGTCCAGGGCTTCGTCGGTGTACGTGTCTGTCACTTGCCCTCGCTTGGCAGGCCCGGCGGGTTGATCTCCGACTTGGTGGTCGTCTCGTCGCCGAGGTTCCACCGGGCCAGGATCTTGCCGTAGTCGCCGGAACGGATCAGTTCGTCGATCGCGGCGGCGAGCGCGCCGACCAGGCCGCTGCCCTTCTTCGTGGTCAACGCGATCTTCCCTTGCAGCGCGGCGCCGGCACCCGAGTAGGTCCCGATGATCTCGGTCTCACCGGCGACCGCCACGTGATAGGCGACGCTGGGGTTCGGGCCGAGGTACGCGTCGATCTGCCCGGAGGCCAACGCCAGGTGGGTGGCCTGGTTGGTCTGGTAGTACTTGATGTCCACAGGTGCCAGACCCTGCCGCTTCGCCTCGGCGCTCCACTCGACGAGGATCTTCTCCTGGTTGGTGCCGGAGCCCACCGCGATTCGCTTGCCGGCGACGTCCCTGGGCCCGGCCGCCTTCCAACCCGCGCCCTTCTTCGCCTCGAACGCGAGGTTGTCCAACCGGTACGTGGCGAAGTCGTACTTCTGCTTCCGTTCCTCGGTGACCGTGATGTTGGAGGCGCCAACGGCGTACTTGCCGCTGTCCAGACCGACGAAGAGGTTCTCCCAGGAGGTGTTCTCCAGACGCGGTTCCAGGCCGAGGATCCCGGCCACGGCCACCGCGATGTCGGGTTCGTTGCCGATCAGAGTCTTGTTGTCGGTGGCGGTGAAAGCCAACGGTGGCGAGCCGGCACCCGCGGCGCCGACCCCGATGGCGAGCGTGCCGCCGGCGCGGATGTCCGCCGGCAGGAGCGCGGCGACGGCGTCGACCTTCGCGGGGACGATCCGCTTCTGGTCCGGGCTGTCGTTCACGGTGCCGGGGGTGGCGGCCGTCGCCCGGGGAGTCTCTTCCGGAGCGGCGCAGGCGGCGAGGCCCAGGGCGAGCACGGCGGCGAGCAGGAGGGGGCGGGTGCGCATGGTGCGTCTCCTCAGATCAGGACCTTGGACAGGAAGGTTCTGGTGCGTTCGTGGGTGGGTTTGTCGAGCACCTGCGCGGGCGGCCCCTTCTCGACGACACGTCCGGCGTCCACGAACACGACAGCGTCGGCGACCTCCCTGGCGAAGCCGATCTCGTGGGTGACGACGATCATCGTGGTGCCGGATCGGGCCAGCGCGCGGAGCACGTCGAGGACCTCACCGACCAACTCGGGGTCGAGCGCGGAGGTGGGCTCGTCGAAGAGGATGAGCTTCGGGTCCAGCGCCAGCGCACGGGCGATCGCCACCCGCTGTTGCTGGCCCCCGGAGAGTTGCCGTGGGTAGGCGTCCACCTTGTCGGCCAGCCCGACCCGGTCGAGCAACTCCCGGGCGTGGGTGAAGGCAGCCGCCCGCCGTCGGCGTCGCGTGGCCAGCGGCGCCTCGGCGACGTTGTCGAGGGCGGTCAGGTGCGGAAACAGGTTGAAGTTCTGGAACACGAAACCGATGTCGGCGCGTTGCCGCAGGATCTGACGTTCGCTGAGCTCGTACAGCCGGTCGCCGACCTCGCGGTAGCCGATGAGCTGACCGTCCACCCGGATCGTGCCTCGGTCCACCTTCTCCAGGTGGTTGATCGCCCGCAGGAGAGTGGACTTGCCCGAACCCGACGGCCCGAGGACCACCGTCACGCTGCCGGTCTGCACCGTGAGGTCGATGCCGCGCAACACCTCGTGCGTGCCGAACGTCTTGTGGACGTCACGCACGTCCACCATGACCGTCACCGCGTCACCGTCCGGCGCAGGACGACGCGCAGGCGTTGCAGCGGCGTCGGGGGCAGGGTCCGCAGCGCACCCCGGGCGAAGTGCCGCTCGACGTAGAACTGGAGGATCGACAGCAGCGCGGTGAGCACGACGTACCAGACGGTGGCCACCATGAGCAGGGGCACCACTCTGCCGTTTCGGCCGTAGACCACCTGGACCTGGTAGAAGATCTCACCGATCGCCAGCACGTAGACCACTGACGTGCTCTTCAGGAGGTTGATCAGTTCGTTGGCGGCGTTGGGCAGGATCGCCCGCATCGCCTGCGGCAGCACGATGCGGCGGAACTGGCGGTGCCGAGGTATGCCCAGCGCGGCGGCGGCCTCCAGTTGACCCTGGTCGACCGAGAGGATGCCGGCGCGGACGATCTCCGCCGCGTAGGCCGACTGGTGCAGGGTGAGGCCGAGCAGCGCGGCACCGAACGGTCCGATCAGGTTCGCCGTCTGCACCTGGTAGAAGCCCGGCCCGAACGGCACACCGAGTTGCAGTGTGTCGTAGAGGTAGCCGAGGTTCGCCCAGAACAGCAGCTGCACGATCAGCGGCACCGAACGGAACACCCAGATGTAGGTCCAGCTGACCGCCTGGAGGACGGGGCTGCGCGACAGCCGCATGGCGGCCAGCGCGATCCCGGCGAGGAAACCCAGCGCCGCGCCGGCCACCGTGAGTTCGATGGTGGTCAGCAGCGCGCGGAGCACCGACCGTTCGAGGAAGTAGCCGGCGAACGTCGGCCAGTCCCAGCCCGGGTTGGTGACGAGCCCGTGGGTGAACTGGGCCGCAAGCACCAGCGCGACGACGGAGGCGACCCAACGCCACGGATGGCGGGCCGGCACCACTGTCAAGGTGGGCGGGTCTGTCCTGATGGGGGCTGCGGCAGGCGCGGACAGGAGACTCACGGGCACCTCCGGGTCACGGTTGCCCATGACCATAGGGACGACCGGTTAACCACTCATCCCTATCTGAAAAATAGGTTATTACGCTGGACCCGACCGGCCGGCCTGTCGATCGACGATGTGCGACAGCCAAAAACTTTTGTGCACTTCCTACAACTGAGGGACTGTTGGTTCGGTGGTTGCGCCATAGCGCTGGCCGCCGCCAGACGGAAGGGTGATCACTGCTGGGAGCCGTCGTCTCGCGGCACGCAGTTCGAGGTCTAGTTAAGGGGTCAGTCGGGTGTTCAACCGTGTCGCCATCGTCAACCGAGGTGAAGCCGCCATGCGGCTCATCCACGCGGTCCGCGAGCTGGCTGCGGAAACCGGCAGACAGCTCGAAACCGTCGCTCTCTACACCGACGTCGACCGCACCGCCACCTTCGTCCGCGAAGCGGACATCGCCTACGATCTCGGTCCGGCATCCGCTCGCCCGTACCTCAACCTGGCGGTGCTGGAGCGTGCCCTGACCGAGACCGGCGCCGACGCCGCGTGGGTCGGCTGGGGTTTCGTCGCCGAGGATCCGGCGTTCGCCGAGCTGTGCGAGAAGATCGGCGTCACGTTCGTCGGGCCGAGCCCGGACGCCATGCGCCAACTCGGCGACAAGATCGGCTCCAAGCTGATCGCGGAGCAGGTCGGCGTGCCGGTCGCGCCGTGGAGCCGCGGCGCCGTCGAGACCCTGGACGCCGCCCGGGCGGCGGCGGCCGAGATCGGCTACCCGCTGATGTTGAAGGCGACCGCGGGTGGCGGCGGGCGCGGCATCCGCGTGGTCCGCAGCGAGGCCGAGCTGGTCGACGCGTACGAGCGGACCAGCCAGGAGGCGGCGCGGGCGTTCGGCAGCGGCATCGTGTTCCTGGAGCGGCTGGTCACCGGCGCTCGGCACGTCGAGGTCCAGGTGATCGCCGACGGGCAGGGCACGGCGTGGGCGCTCGGCGTCCGCGACTGCTCGGTGCAGCGACGCAACCAGAAGGTCATCGAGGAGTCGGCGTCGCCGGTGCTCGACCCGGCGCAGGCTGCCGAGCTCAAGACGTCGGCCGAGCGACTGGCCATCGCGGTCGGCTACCGGGGCGCGGCGACCGTCGAGTTCCTGTACCACCCCGGCGACCGGCTGTTCGCGTTCCTCGAGGTCAACACCCGCCTCCAGGTCGAGCACCCGATCACCGAGCTGACCACCGGGTTCGACCTGGTCAAGGCGCAGCTGCACGTCGCGTCGGGCGGGCGGCTGGAGGGTGCGCCACCGGCCGAGCGGGGGCACGCCATCGAGGCGCGGCTCAACGCCGAGGACCCCGACCGTGACTTCGCGCCGTCGCCGGGGCGTATCGCGCGGCTGGACCTGCCCAGCGGCCCCGGCATCCGGGTGGACACCGGTGTCAGCGAGGGCGACACCATCCCGGCCGACTTCGACTCGATGATCGCGAAGATCATCGCGTACGGCCGCGATCGTGACGAGGCGCTCGGCAAGCTGCGTCGGGCGATGGCGAACACCACGGTGATCATCGAGGGTGGCGCGACGAACAAGAGCTTCGTGCTCGACCTGCTCGACCAGCCCGAGGTGATCGACGCCAGCGCGGACACCGGCTGGATCGACCGCGTCCGCGGCGAGGGCCGGCTCGTCACGCACCGGCACTCCGCTGTCGCGCTGGCCGCCGCCGCCATCGAGGCGTACGAGGAGGACGAACGCATCGAGCGGCAGCGGCTGCTGTCCACGGCGTCCGGTGGACGCCCGCAGGTACAGCACGCCAGCGGCCGCCCGTTGGACCTCAAGTTGCGCGGCGTCGGCTACCGCACGCGCGTGGCCCGGGTCGGCGCGCACCGGTTCCGCGTCGGCATCGAGGTGGGCCCCGTGGTGCGCACCGCCGACGTCGAACTGGACCGCTTCGACCGGCACACCGGCCAGATCGTCGTCAACGGCATCCGCTACCGCCTGCTCACCGGCACGTACGGGCCGACCCACCTGGTCGAGGTGGACGGGGTCACGCACCGGGTCAGCCGCGACGAGGGTGGCGTCCTGCGTTCCCCGATGCCCGCGCTCGTCGTCGCCACGCCGCTGGAGATCGGCGCCGAGGTCGAGGCGGGCGCACCCGTGCTGGTGCTGGAAGCGATGAAGATGGAGACGGTGCTGCGGGCGCCGTTCAAGGCGCGGCTGAAGGAGTGCGCCGTCTCGGTGGGCAGCCAGGTGGAGGCGGGTGCGCCGTTGCTGCGCCTGGAGCCGCTCGCGGACGAGGCCGGCGAGACCGCGGCCGACCCGACCGCCGAGGCCGTCGAACTGGACCTGCCCACCGCCGCCGAGGACGTGCCGGCGTACGAGCGCAGCAGGCGCGGTCAGGAGGACCTGCGCGGCCTGCTGCTCGGCTTCGACGTCGACCCGCACGACGAACGGCGGGTGCTCGACGACTACCTCACCGCTCGACGGGCCGCCACCGAGGCCGGTCCGCGATCCTCGGGCGCGGCGACCAGCCGGCGGCCCCTGGCCGCCGAGCTCGACCTCATCGAGGTGTTCGCCGACCTCGCCGAGTTGAGTCGCAACCGGCCGACCGGCGAGGACGGCGGCGCCGCGTACGTGCACAGCGCCCGCGAGTACTTCCACACCTACCTGCAGAGCCTCGACGTCGAGCGGGCCGGGGTGCCGGACGCCTTCCAGACCAAGCTCGCCAAGGCGCTCGGCCACTACGGTGTCACCGACCTGGAGCGCTCCCCCGCCCTCGAAGCGGCGGTCTTCCGGATCTTCCTCGCCCAGCAACGCGCGTCCGCCGACGCCACGGTCATCGCGACGCTGCTGCGCGCCTGGCTGCGGGAGACCCCGCCGGACGAGGCGCTGCGCGAGCCCGCCGGTCTCGCCTTGGAACGGCTGATCGCCGCGACGCAGGTCCGCTTCCCCGCGATCGCGGACCTCGCCCGTGGCGTGGTGTTCGCCTGGTTCGCCCAGCCACTGCTGCGCCGCAACCGCGCCCGCGTCTACGCCGGGGTCCGTGGGCACCTGCGGCACCTGGACGCCCACCCGGACGCCGCGGACCGCGCCGAGCGCGTCGCCGAGATGGTCCGCAGCACCGAACCGCTGGTCCGGCTGCTCGGCCAGCGGCTCGTCCGTGACCACCTCGACAACGCGGTGATGCTGGAGGTGCTGACCCGGCGGTACTACGGCAACAGGGCGCTCACCAGCGTACGCACGCACCAGGTTGCGGGCTGCACGTTCGTCGTCGCCGAGCGTGCCGACTCCAGTGTCGTCTCCGCCGCGGTGCGCTTCGACGCGTTGGGCAGCGCGCTGCGCGGGTTGGCCGAGCTGTCCACCGACGAGGACTCCGTCGACGCCGACATCTATCTCGGCTGGGAGAACCAACCGGAGGACTTCGACGCGATGGCGGCGGCGCTGGCCGAGGTCATCGCCGCGCACCCGCTGCCGCCCCAGGTGCGTCGGGTCACCACCACCGTCGCGGGTCGCGGCGGGGCGGTCATGCACCACCACTTCACCTTCCGCCCGTCGGGCACCCAGCTCGCCGAGGACCGGCTGATCCGCGGCCTGCACCCGTACATCGCGCAGCGGATGCAGTTGGAGCGGCTGCACAAGTTCGACCTGACCCGACTGCCGGCGACGGACGAGGAGGTCTACCTCTTCCAGTGTGTGGCGCGGGACAACCGGGCGGATGACCGCCTCGTCGCGTTCGCGCAGGTGCGTGACCTGACCGAGCTTCGCGAGCAGGACGGCCGCCTGGTGGCGCTGCCGACGACCGAGGACGCCATCGCCGCCTGCCTCGACTCGATCCGCCGCGCCCAGTCGCGGCGACCGTCGAAGACCCGCTTCCACACCAACCGGATCGTGGTCTACGTGTGGCCGCCGAGCGAGCTGACCCGCGAGGAGATGGAGATGATCGCCGGGCGCGTCCGCCCGACGACCGTGGGTGCCGGCCTGGAGGAGATCCTGTTCATCGCGCGGCAGCGCGACCGCCGGACCGGCGAGCTGGCCAAGATCGCCGTACGGATCACGTTCGACGCCGCGGGCGGCGCGGAGCTGGCCGTCGGTGAGCCGCCGGTCGAGCCGATCGAGCCGCTGGACGAGTACCGGCTCAAGGTGCTGCGGGCCAGCAGCCGCAACACCGTGTACCCGTACGAGCTGACCGGCCGGCTCGGTGCCTTCGTCGAGCACGACCTCGACGCCGACCACGCGTTGGTGCCGGTGGACCGGCCGAAGGGGCGCAACAGCGCCGCCATCGTCGCCGGGGTGGTCACGACCCCCACCGAGCGGCACCCGCAGGGCGTCACCCGGGTGGTGCTGCTCGGCGACCCGACGAAGTCCCTGGGCGCTCTGTCCGAGCCCGAGTGCCGTCGCGTGATCGCCGCTCTGGACCTCGCGGAGCGGATGAACGTGCCGCTGGAGTGGTGGGCGCTGTCCGCCGGTGCCCGGATCTCGATGACCTCCGGCACGGAGAACATGGACTGGGTGGCCGCGGCGCTCAAGCGGATCGTCGAGTTCACCCAGGCCGGCGGTGAGATCAACATCGTGGTCGCGGGCATCAACGTCGGCGCGCAGCCGTACTGGAACGCCGAGGCCACGATGCTCATGCACACCAAGGGCATCCTGGTGATGACACCCGACTCGGCGATGGTGCTCACCGGCAAGCAGTCGCTCGACTTCTCCGGCGGCGTGTCCGCCGAGGACAACTTCGGTATCGGCGGCTACGACCGGGTGATGGGTCCGAACGGGCAGGCGCAGTACTGGGCGCCGAACCTGACGGCCGCCCGGGACGTGGTGATGTCGCACTACGACCACACGTACGTCGCGCCCGGCGAGGCGGCGCCCCGGCGGGCGGTCACCACCGACCCCGCCGACCGCGACATCTCCGGCTTCCCGCACAACGTGGCGGGCAGCGCCTTCGGCACCGTCGGGGAGATTTTCTCCGTCGAACACAACCCGGACCGCAAGAAGCCGTTCGACATCCGTACGGTGATGCGCGCCCTCGCCGACCAGGACCACCCGGTGCTGGAGCGGTGGGCGGGCATGGCGGACGCGGACACCGCGGTCGTGCAGGACGTCCACCTCGGCGGCATCCCGGTCTGCCTGCTCGGCATCGAGTCCCGGTCGGTGCCCCGGCACGGCTTCCCGCCCACCGACGGCCCGGACACCTACACGGCGGGCACGCTGTTCCCCCGCTCGTCGAAGAAGGCCGCTCGGGCGATCAACGCGGCCAGCGGCAACCGGCCCCTCGTCGTACTGGCGAACCTGTCCGGCTTCGACGGCTCACCGGAGTCGATGCGCAAGCTGCAACTGGAGTATGGCGCCGAGATCGGCCGGGCGATCGTCAACTTCCGGGGGCCCATCGTCTTCTGCGTGATCTCGCGCTACCACGGCGGTGCGTTCGTGGTGTTCTCGAAGGCGCTGAACCCGAACATGACGGTGCTCGCGCTGGAGGGCTCGTTCGCCTCGGTGCTCGGCGGTGCCCCCGCCGCCGCGGTGGTGTTCTCCGCCGACGTCAACGCCCGCACGGCGGCCGACCCCCGGGTGCGGGACCTGGAAGCCCGTGCCGCGGCCGCCGCCGGCACCGAACGCGCCGCGCTGACCGCCGAACTCGACGAGCTGCGCTCGTCGGTGCGCGCCGAGAAGGTCGGCGAGGTGGCGACGGAGTTCGACCGGGTGCACAACATCCAACGCGCCGTCGAGGTCGGCTCGGTGGACGCCGTCATCCGCGCCGCCGAGCTGCGTCCGCGCATCATCGAGGCCATCGAGGCCCGCCTGGGGTAACGCCAGGGTGGTGGGGGAAATGCTCCACCACAGACACACCGCGGCGGTCCCGCCGATTGCACCCGGGTCAGGTGCAATCGGCGGCCGCCCCCGGGTGTGTCTGTGGTGGAAGATCCCCGACCGCAGGAGGTGCCGTGCGAGGCGACCAGCCGGATGACCGTGCCGCCTTCGACCGGTTCTTCCAGACCTGTTACGGCCGGATCAGCGCGCAGGTCCACGCCTATCTCGGCGACCGGGCCGAGGCCGAGGACGTGAGCCAGGAGGCGTTCCTGCGGGCCTGGCAGAAGTGGCGCGACATCTCCTCGTACGACGATCCGGTGGCGTGGGTGCGCCGGGTGGCCTGGAACCTCGCCACCAACCGGCTGCGCCGGCTCACCGTCGCGGCCCGCGCGTTACGCCGCCAGCCCATCGTGGCGCCCGTGCCGGCGGTCCAGCCGGACCACGTGGCACTTGTCGCCGCCCTGCGTACGCTGCCAGAGCGGCAGCGCCGGGTGATCGTGCTGCATTACATCGCCGACCTGCCGACCGCCGAGATAGCCGCCAGCCTCGGCGTGCCGCAGGGCACCGTGGTGTCGTGGCTGCACCGTGGCCGGGCGAAACTGGCGGAGCATCTGAGCGAAACGTCGAGCGGAGAGGCGGTCGCGTCGTGACACCCCCGGAGCCGGATCCCGGTCGAGACGACGTCACCGGTTTCGTGCTGCGGTCGTACGCCGACAGCGGCCATCTGTCGTTCGCCGCGCCATCGGCCGACGTGATCGTGCGCCGGGCCCGGCGTCGCACCAGGACGAAGGTCGCGCTGTCCTTCGCCGCGGTGGTGGCGGTCGCCGCCGGGAGCATCGCGACGATCACGAGGCTCGGTCCCGATCCGGACCGGGACCCACCGATCATCGGGCCCACGCCGACACCGTCGGTGAGCGTCTCCCCCACGCCGGCGGCACCGCCGACGCCGCCGACGACGTCGCCCTCGACTCCACCCGACCGGCGGACCCCGTCGCGGTCGGGGTCACCGACCGGCACTCCGAGCGCGACCGGCAGCGCTCCGACGCCGCTGGGCGTGCGCGGCGTCGACTGGGTGAACGCCACGATCACCATGACGGCATCGACGGGCGACGAGTGCCTGACCGGCAGGATCCGATTCGTCGACGGCAGGGGCGGCCAGCCGGGCGACGCTCCGCACATCTCCATCTCCTCCGCGTACGACGAGGGCGCCGCGACGTACGGTGACCTGAACGGCGACGGCCGCGACGAGGCGGTGGTGTACGGGTCCTGTCTGGCCGGCGCCGGCGACGAGGACGCCTCCGGTCAGGTGCTGGTCGTGACCGGGCGCACCGGTCAACTGGTCGGCAGTTGGGTCGGGCCGGTGGCCGAGGTGGTCAACGACGTGCGGGTCACCGGCGGGCGACTGGTCATCTCCTCGACCAAGAAGTACGCCGAGCCCGAGGTGCCGGTGGATCGCACCTACCGATGGACGGGGACCCGTTACGCGCAGAGCTGAGCCCTCGACAGAGCGCCGAGAAGCGCGGCGGTATCCGCCCTCAGCCGGTTCGCTGCTCGCGGGTCGGGCCACCCTCGGCCTGCCAGGCGGCGACGAGATCCTCGCGGGCCCGGGCCACCCGGGAGCGGATGGTGCCGACCGGGCAACCGCAGACGTCCGCCGCCTCGGCGTAGGACAGGCCGAGCACCTGCGTGGCGACGAACGCCTCGCGACGCTCCGGGCTCAGGCCGGCGATCACCTGCTGGAGGGTGACGCCCTCGTCGGCGCCGGCGGTGATCGCACCGGCGGCCTCGGCCGCCGCCTGCCAGTCCGTCACCGAGGCCAACCGTGGCCGGGCGACCGCCGTCCGGACGTGATCCACGGCAACGCGTCGCGCGATGGTGAACACCCAGGTACGCGCCGACGACCGGCCGGCGAAGCCGGGCAGGTTGCGAAACGCCCGCAGGAACGTCTCCTGGGTCAGGTCGTCGGCCTCACCCGGCCCGGCCAGGTGCGACAGGAACCGCCGGACCTGATCCTGCAGGGCCCGGACGAACGCGGTGGCGGCCTGCCGGTCGCCCCGGCCCGCCTCCTGCGCCCACCGGGTCACCTGATCGTCGTCAGCGGCGCCGTTGCGCACAGACCACCGTCCTGGGTGCCACGGGCGCTCCTCCATGCCGAGTTGCCGTCGTCGGATCGCGCCGCTCAGCCGCGCACTCTGGTGGTCGGTGGCCGGCCCGGGAAAGTTCCCGGAACCTGATCGCACCTGTGCGAAAAAGGCGTGCGTACCTAACAATTAGCTGACATGCGGCGACCAAGCTGGCGCGCATGCACAAAGCGAATGTGAAGATCACCGGTTTGGCGGTCCTGCTGTTGTCGCTCGCGGCCTGCGGCGACGACCCGAAGGCGTCGGAGCCGCAGGTGGCCGCGCTCCCGGGCGCGACCACGTCGGCGAGTGCCGGCCCGGCCGCGTCGAGCAACGCCGCCGACCGCCAGCTCCCCCTCGGCGCGACCAAGCAGGAGGTCGACCGCCGCTACGAGGCCTACTACGCCTGTTGGACGCAGCACGGTGTGCCGTCGGCGCCGGCGCAGGGCGGAAACGGTGGTCCGCTGCTCAGCTACAAGATGGACGAGAAGAAGTATCAGCCGGCCGTGGACGCGTGCGCCGACAAGGAGCCGCTGGGCCCGCCGGAGCTCGACCCGCACCAGAACCCGAACTTCGCCGACGACCTGCGCGAGAAACTGCAGTGCGTCCGGGACCAGGGCCTGTCGATGGAGATCCGGCAGGGAGGCACGGACAACGCCAACATCTGGGTCGCGCCGGAGACCAAGGCCAACCTGGAGAAGGCGAACAGCGACGCGGGGCTGGAGATCCAGCGTCAGTGCGAGATCTCGGCCTTCACGCAGAGGTAGCCGACCGTGCAGACGAAACCCCTCATCATCACCATCACGTGCGGCGTGCTCGCGCTGGGCGGCGTGGCCTACGCCGTCCACGCCAGCGCCGGCGACGACTCTCCAGCCGCGCAGCCGGCCGCGGCCAGGGTGGCCACGGCCGAGGTGGTCCGGACCGACCTCTCCGACTACTGGGCCGAGAGCGGCACGGTCGGCTATCGCAAGCAGCGCACCCTGCGGGGTGTCGCGCCCGGGGTGCTCACCTGGTTGCCCCAGTCCGGCAGCACCATCGCCCGCGGCGACATCATGTACCGCTCCGGTGACCGCCCGGTGATCCTCTTCTACGGGTCGTCGCCGATGTTCCGCGACATCAGCGTGGTCGGCATGGTCGGCCGCGACGTCAAGGTGCTGGCCGACAACCTTCGGGCGCTCGGCTACCGGATCGGGTCCCAACCCGCACCGGGGACCCGGGTGACCGTCCAGGGCGGGCCACCACCGGCCGCGAACGACCCGGGTACGAACGACCAGGGTACGAACGGCGAGGCCACGAACGGAGGGGCCAACAAGCCGGGTTCGCCGCCGGCAGCCGCCGGCACCGGGGCGTACCAGACCGTCGTGACCAGCCAGGACGCCGTCTTCACCCGGTCACTCAAGGACGCCGTGAAGCGCTGGCAGACGGCCAAGGGGGTACGTCCGGCAACCGGCACCGTGACACTCGGCGACATTCTGGTGCTGCCCGGTGCGGTGCGGGTCGGCACGGCCGCGGCCCAACTCGGCGACGACGCCACCGGCAACCTGATGGCGATCAGCGATCAGGCCAAGGCGGTCACCGTCGAGATCGACGCCAGCCGGGCCGACGACCTCCGTGCCGGGCAGAAGGTGCAGATCACCCTTCCGGACAGCGCACACACCAGCGGCACCATCACCTCGGTGAGCAGCAACGTCCAGGCCGCCCAGTCCGACGGCGACAACCCGGGCTCGGAGGGCCCGAAGGTGCAGGTCGTCATCGCGGTGGACGACGCCTCGACGATCCAGAACATCAGCTCGGCCACCGTCGAGGTCCGGTTCACCGGCACCACCGAGCGCGACGTACTCGCCGTCCCGGTCGGCGCACTGCTCGCGCTCAGCGGTGGCGGTTACGGCGTACAGATCTCCGACGGCGCCCTGACCGCGGTGAAGGTGGGCCTGTTCGCCGACGGCATGGTGCAGATCAGCGGTACCGGCATCACCGCCGGCACCAGGGTGGTGACGACGTCGTGACCCCGGTGTTGGAGATCGACGGTGCCACCCGGCGCTACGGCGCGGACGTGACGGCGCTGCGCGACGTCTCGTTGCGGATCGACACGGGCGAGTTCGTGGCCATCCTGGGCCCGTCCGGGTCGGGAAAGTCCACCCTGCTCAACATCATGGGCACGCTGGACCGGCCCACCGAGGGTCGGGTACTGATCGGCGGGCGGGATGTCACCACCATGTCCGACCGGCACCTGTCCAGCCTGCGTGGCCGGTGGCTGGGTTTCGTGTTCCAGCAGTTCCACCTCACCGACGGGCTGACCGCGACCGAGAACGTCGCGACCGGTCTGCTCTACGCCGGCGTCCACCGCCGGCACCGCCGGGCGCTGGCCCTGGCGGCACTGGAACGGGTCGGTCTGGCCCACCGCGCCGACCACCACCCGCAGGCACTCTCGGGCGGTGAACGCCAACGGGTGGCGATCGCCCGGGCGCTCGTCAACCGGCCCGCGCTGGTGTTGGCCGACGAGCCGACCGGGGCGCTCGACGTGGCCACCGGCTCGGCCGTGCTGGACCTGCTGACCGAGCTGAACCGGGACGGGACCACGATCGCGCTGATCACCCACGATCACGAGGTGGCCGCCCGGGTGCCCCGACAGCTCCGCATCCTGGACGGCCGCCTGGTGTCCGACTCCGCGGCGGGCGGTGGGTCGGCATGAGGCGTGCCCGGCAAGAGGCGAGGGTGGACCGGGACGCCGCACCGGTCCGACTGGCCCCGGCCGACCTGGTCGGCCTGGGTCTGCTCGGCATCCGGACGCGCACGGCGCGGGCCGCCCTGTCGGCGCTCGGCATCGCCATCGGCATCGCCACCCTGATCCTGGTCACCGGGATCCCGGCGTCGAGCCAGCGGGCACTGGAGGAGAAACTGGCCGCCCTGGGCACCAACCGACTACAGGTCACACCGGCGCCCAACCGCGAGCCACCGGTCCAGCTGCCCGTCGAGTCGGTGGACATGGTGTCCCGGATCGCGCCGGTGACGGTGGCGAGCGCGACCGCCGACTTCGGGCTGAACGTCGCCCGTTCCGACCGGACCGGCGCCGGCGACTACAACGCCATCGCGGTCGTCGCCACCAGGACGAACCTGCTCGCGGCGATCGACGGCCGGGTACGCTCCGGCCGGTTCCTGGATCCCGCGATGGAACGCCTGCCGACGGTGGTCCTCGGCTCGGTCGCCGCCCAGCGGCTCGGCTTCGCCACGGTCGACCTCTCCCAGCCGCTCCAGGTCCACCTCGGCGGGCAGCGGTTCAGCGTGATCGGCATCCTCGACCCGGTGCCCCTCGCACCCGAGATCGACCGCTCCGCGATGATCGGCTGGGAGGCGGCCAACCGCTGGCTGCGCTTCGACGGGCACCCGACCCGGATCTATGTGCAGACCACCGACGCCCAGGTGGTGGCGGTACGCCAGGTGCTGGCCGCCACGGCCAATCCGGAGCATCCCAGCGACGTGCAGGTCAGTCGTCCCTCGGACGGGCTCGCCGCCAAGCAGGCCGTGCGGCAGACCTTCAGCTCGCTGCTGCTCGGGCTGGCCGGGATCGCGTTGCTCGTGGGCGGCATCGGGGTGGCCAACACGATGTACATCTCGGTGCTGGAGCGACGCCGCGAGATCGGCCTGCGTCGGGCCCTGGGCGCCAACCGGGGCCAGGTACGCATCCAGTTCGTGACCGAGTCGATCGTGCTGTCGGCGCTCGGCGGAGTGGCCGGAGTGCTGGCCGGCGCGGTGGCCGTCGCCGGCTATGCCACCCTCCAGCACTGGCCGGTGACCATCCCACCGACGGCGGCCGCCGTCGGGCTGGGCGGTGCGCTGATCATCGGGGTGTTGGCCGGGGTCTACCCGGCGATGCGGGCGGCCTCGCTCGACCCCACCGAGTCGCTGTCCAGTGTCTGAGCAGTCGTTAGGAATCTGTCAGGTCGGGCTTGGAACCGGTTCGGTGCCGCAGCGCCGGCCTATCATCGCCGGCATGTGTGCGATGGTCTTGGTCGCTGACGACGATCCGCGGCACGCGGAGGGGATCCGCCGCTATCTCGTGGCTGCCGGCCACGAGACGATCGTGGTGCACGACGGGCGGGCGGCGCTGGACGCCGCCCGCCGGGCCCGGCCCGACCTGCTGATCCTGGACGTGATGATGCCGGGGTTGGACGGCTTACAGGTGTGCCGCACGGTGCGGCAGGAGTCGGACGTCCTGGTGCTC
The DNA here is from genome assembly GCF_040648675.1 of Micromonospora sp. NPDC049101. Lineage (NCBI taxonomy): Bacteria > Bacillati > Actinomycetota > Actinomycetes > Micromonosporales > Micromonosporaceae > Micromonospora > Micromonospora sp. NPDC049101. The sequence continues at coordinate 569,250 of NZ_JBEZED010000001.1, forward strand.
ATGCTCACCGCGCGCAGCGCCGAGAGTGACCTGCTGCTCGGCCTGGAACTGGGCGCCGACGACTATCTGACCAAACCGTTCAGCCCTCGGGAGTTGGTGGCCCGCACCCGTACCCTGCTGCGCCGCGCGCCCCGGGGCGCGCCCGAGCCCACCGACCGGGGCATCCGGCAGATCGGTCGGATCGGCGTCGATCCGGTCGGGCACCACGTGACCGTCGACGGCGAGCGGATCGAGTGCACCCGTGGCGAGTTCGCCATCCTGGCCGCGATGTCCGAGCAACCGGACCGGGTCTTCACCCGAGCGCAGCTGCTGCACCACACCCGTGGCCTCGACCGCAGCTCGACCGAGCGCACCATCGACGTCCACATGATGAACCTGCGCCGCAAGATCGAGACCGACCCGAGACGACCCCGGCAGTTGCTCACCGTGCACGGGGTGGGCTACAAGTTGGCGCTGGGTCCGACACCGTGAGCGGGGACCAGGTGCCGCTGCGGCACAGCCTGGTGACCCGGCTGTTGGTCGCCGCCGTGGTGATCGCGCTGGCCGCGATCTCGGCCACCGCCTGGCTGGCGGCGACGACCACCACCCGCGCGATCAACTACGAGCAGGGCGGCGCGGTCGCCGACCAGAAGGCCGTCTACCAGGCGCTGCTCGGTTACGCGGCCACCCACCACGACTGGTCCGGGGCTGCCGCCCTGGTGCGATCGCGCGCCGCCGAGCTGGACCGCCGCATCACGCTCACCACCGACGACCACCGGGTCATCCTCGACTCGCAGACCGGGCCGGCGCTGCGGAACACCAGCCCCGCGGCCGTGGTGGATCCGCTCCAGGTCGACCTGGGCCTGACCGGCGGCGACGAGCACATCGACGAGCGGGCCGTCGGGCCCTACGTCGTGCCGACCGAAGACCGGTACGTGCTCAGCGAGGTGGCCAAGAACAGCCTGGCCTGCTTCCACAAGGTGGGCTACGACGGGGTCATCGAGGTCGCGACAACCGGCCGCCCGAGCGTCGTGCTCACCAACGTCCGCGCCGAGGCCGAGCGGCCCCTGACCCGGTCCGTGACCGAGAGCTGCGGGTTCGCGCTCGACAGCCTGGTCAGCGCAGCCGAGAAGAAGGCACTCCAGACGCTGACCACCCTGACCGCCCGCTGCCTCAACCTCGGCGACCGCACCTCCGAGCTGCGCATCACGCCGACCTTCGATGCCTATCTGGGCGAATCGGCGGTCGTCCGGACCGCGCACGAGAAGACCGAGGTGAAGCCACCGTCGCTGCTCGAACCGGCCGGGCCGGTCGGCGTCGTGCGGGGCTGCGTCGAATCGGCGCGCAGAACCCAACTCCGGCCGTACGTGGCGCCCCGCGCGCTGCTGTTCGTCACCGCCCCCGGCACCGGCGACACCACGCTGCGCCTGTCCGGCGGCAGCATCGGGCGAATCGTGGCGGTCACCGGCGCGGTCCTGCTCGCCACCGTCGCGGCGACCGTGCTCGTCGGCCGGCGCCTGGTGCGGCCACTGCGCACCCTCACCGACGCGGCCGATCAGCGCACGCCCGCCCCGGTGTCCGGCCGCGACGAGATCGGCCGGTTGGCGCGCGCCCTCAACGACTCCGCGCAACGCCGGGATCGGGCCGAGGCGCAACGCCGCACCATGGTCAACGACGTGGCACACGAGCTGCGTACGCCACTGAGCAACATCCGCACCTGGCTGGAGGCGGCGCAGGACGACTTGGCCCCGACCGACGCCCAACTGCTGGCGCTGCTGCACGAGGAGGCGCTGCTGCTCCAGCACATCATCGACGACCTCGGCGACCTGGCCGCCGCCGACGCGGGCACGCTGCGCATCGACCCGGAACCGACCTACCTGCGGGACGTGCTCACGCAGGTGGTCGACAGCCACCGGGGCAGCGCGCTCGCGGCCGGGGTGCGCCTGGAACTCAGCGTCGTGTCCGACCCGGTGGTGCGGGCCGATCAGGTACGCCTACGACAGGTGGTCGGCAACCTGATCTCGAACGCCATCCGGTACACCCCGCCCGGCGGCTCGGTCACGGTCGGCGCGGACGGCACCACCATCTCCGTTCGGGACACCGGCAGCGGCATCGCCCCGGCCGACCTGCCGAAGATCTTCGACCGTTTCTGGCGGGCCGACGAGTCGCGCAGCCGGGTGACCGGCGGCAGCGGCCTCGGCCTGGCGATCGCGCGCCACCTGACCGAGGCACACGGCGGCACGATCGAGGTGCGGAGCGAGGTGGGCCGGGGCACGCACTTCACCATCCGACTGCCGGGCCCGACGACCACCAGGTGAGCGGAGCACGCGAGAGGGAGCGTTGACGCCAGCAGGCGCCTCCCTTTTCCCCGCACGCAACGCCGCGCGTTCAGCTCGGTGGACCATCCGGCGGCCGGCGTTTCCGGGTGGAGTGGGACCGGCCACCCTCGCGGAGTCGGGTGGCCTCGCGCAGCGCCACTTCGCGGCCGGTGTGGGCGAAGTCGGTCAACAGGCGCAGCTGGTCGTCGGTGAATCCGGCGATGCGCTCGGTCAGGTAGGTGGCCATCGGCTGGTAGAGCGCGGCCAGTTCGTCGGCCCGGTCGGGCCTGGCGTGCACGGTGATCCGGCGGCGGTCGTGCGGATCGTGCTCGCGGCGGACGAGTCGCTGCGCCTCCATCCGGTCGAGCATCTTGCTCACCGCACCGGTGGTCATGCCCATCCGTTCGGCGAGCTGAGTGGGTGTGACGGCGAGACCCGCGCTGACGAGGTTGAGGCAGTGCAGGTCGTTGACCGGTACGCCGAGCTGGTCGGCCACCGCCGACTGGAACAGCGCGGTGGCACTGACGAACTGCGGGATCTCCACCCAGGCAGCCGCCACGAGCGCCTCGTGCCCCGTTGACATGCCCACCTCTCCCCAGATAGCTTCCCAAAGAAGTAACTTCCTTGAGAAGTTACTTCTTTGGTGGGATGACCCCGCGGAAAGCCTAGAACAGGAGCGAGTGGACGTGACTCACGCACTGATCATCGGCGGTGGTGTCGCGGGTCCGACCGCCGCCATCGCACTACGGAAAGTCGGAATCGACGCCACCGTCTACGAGGCGTACGCCACCACGGCTCACGACGTGGGTGCCAGCATGGGCATCTCCCTCAACGGTCTCGACGCGCTACGCACCCTCGACGCGCACACCGTCGTCCGCGACGCCGGCTTCCCGGTGCCCCGCGGCGTCATGTGGCTCGGCAACGGCAGACGCCTTGGCGAGGGACACACCGGCACACCGCTGCCCGACGGGACGCTCCCGATCGTCATCGGACGCCACGACCTCTACGCCGCGCTGCGTCACGAGGCCCTGCGGCGCGGCGTGCCCATCCACCACGGCAAGCGCCTCGCCCACACCGAACACCGCGGTGACCAGGTCGCCGCGGTGTTCACCGACGGCACGGAAGCTGTCGGCGACCTGCTCATCGGCGCCGACGGCATCGGCTCGACGACCCGGCGCTTCGTAGCCCCACACGCACCACGACCTCGGTACGTCGGGCTCATCGGCACGGGCGGGATCACCCGCGAGGTCACACCGCAAACCGAGCCCGGCGTGATGAACATGGTCTTTGGCAGGCGGGCGTTCTTCGCCTCCATGGCCAGCCCCGACGGCAGCGTCTGGTGGTTCGCCAATCTCCCCCGGGCCGACGAACCCACCGCAGCCGACCTCGCCGCGACCTCCGGCTCGCAGTGGCGCCAGCGGTTGCTGGAGGTCTTCGCCGGGGACAGGTCGCCGGCGGTGCCGCTCATCCGCGCGACACCGCCGGACTCCACGTGGTTTCCCCTGCACGACATGCGTGCCCCGAAGCGGTGGCACCGCGGACGCGTCGTCCTCATCGGTGACGCCGCGCACGTGAGCTCACCCAGCTCCGGTCAGGGCGCGTCGATGGCCTTCGAGGACGCCGTGCAGCTGGCCCGCTGCCTGCGGGACCGGGACGATCCGCCGGCGGCGTTCCACGCGTACCAACGGTTGCGGGCCGAACGCGTCAGCAAGGTGCTGGCGGGAGCCAGACAGGTCAACCGCAGCAAGGCGGCCACCGGCATGAGTCGAGTCCTGCGCGACGTGACGTTCCCCCTGTTCATGAGGAAGTTCAGCACCCCCGAGGCGTTTGCCTGGCTGTACGACCACCGCATCGACTTCGACCGGCCGACAGACGATCAGCCGGCCACCGTCAGCGGACCACCCCGATACCGGTGAACGACCTGTCGTACTCGGTGAACGACCGGTTGTTGTGCGGCGCGTAGATCCAGGTCCGCAGCGAGTTGGCAGCGGTGTCGACCTCGACCAGGCGGACCGGGTTGGTGGAGTTGGAGTGGAACGTCTGGAGGAACGAGTAGATCTTGTTGCCGTTGACCCCGGTGTCGACCCGGTTGCCGGCGATGCCGGTGTGCCCGGAGAAGACGAACCGGATGTTGGCGTACCGCTTGACCAGGTTGTCGAAGAGATACTGCGGGCTGGTCTCGCCGTAGCCGGCGCTCTGCTCGATGCTGCCGTTGCCGTCGATGTAGTCGTGGGTGACCACTATGACGTTGTGCCGGGGGTTGGCGGCGACAACGCTTCTGGCCCAGTTCACGGCCGCGACCCGGGGCCACAGCTCCAGGGTCAGCACCAGCCACTGCGCGCCGCCGGCCTCGAAGGTCGAGTAGGAGTTGTCGACCTTGCCAGCCTCGAACTGCCCCTTGGCCGCGCGGTACTGGCTGACGGTGAAGTACCTGTTGAACACGCTGGTGTCGCGGATGAGTTCGCGGGTGCGGGCGGGGTCGCGGGCGGAGCCGCCGGGACCGGGCGCCTGGGTGTCGTGGTTGCCGACGGCCAGGGCGTACGGGATGGCGGCATTCTCGATCGGACGCATCGCGTTGCGGGCGAGGACGTTCTGCGCGTGGTCCGCGGTGTCCCAGTTGACCACGTCACCGGAGGACGTCACGAAGCGCAGGTCGAGCGCGGACCGGTTCTGCACCAGCCAGTTCGTGCGGTTGAGGAAGCGGGTGTCGCTGCTGTTGAGCACCTCCTGCTGGGTGTCCGGCAGGACGGCGAAGCTGAACTTCGTGTCGGTGGCGTCGGCGGTCTCCAGCACCCGCCCGGAGCCGCTGACGCTCGTGGTGGCGTAACGGGAACTGCCCCACGTCCACGCGTGCGTTCCGGCGGCGTGCGCCGCGCCGCCGACGAATGTTCCCCCCGGCACGGCGAGTGCCACCGCCGCGGCCATCGCCCCGAACCTTGCCCTCGATCTTCTGATACGCACCGCTGGTCCTCTCCTGCCGACATAGGCCCAAGAACTGGACATTCGCAGCCTAGAGAGGATCGGGACGACACTGGTAAATGCGGTGAGACCTTCCTGAGTACCCGGGCCGCATTTTCCGTCGCGCACGGGTCAACCTCGCGGAGGTCGCGCCCGCCGCCCGGGGAGGCGACCGGCTCCGCCCGGTCGTGCCCGCCCTAGCGCGGGCCGCCGCGTCGACCCGCGCCGGCCGTGGAGGGCCGGTGGGCGATGCGGGGAGCCCGCACCGCCGAGGAGGTGCCGGACCCCGGGCGGAAGTCCCGGGCCGCGCTGGCCACCATCTCGTCGGGATCGCGGGTGAGCGCCTGCCGGATGTGCGCCGGCACGATCTCGCTCGTCGCCATGGCCAGGCGGACCTGGACCGAGCGGTCGTCGAGCAGCAGCGCCAGGTCGGCCTCGCCCAGCTCGACCGCACGCACCAGCGCGGCACGGACGTCGACCACCGGGTCCGCGGCGAGCGCGCTGCGCTGCGCGGCGGTGGTCCGCGGGTTGCGGGCCAACCCCTTGCGTACGCGTGCGGTGCGATCGCCCAGCAGGGCGGTGATCGCGCCCGGGTCGTGGGTATGGGTGGCGAGTCGTTCGCGTACCTCGGGTGAGACGTCGTCGACGAGCCTGGCGGCCAGCTCCGGTTCCAGGTCCCGGCGCTCGGCGAGGAGACCGCGAAGCTCCTTGTCGGATGCCTCGGACATGGCTCGGCGGACCGACTCGTCACAGGCCGGGTTGCTGGCGACCGCCCACCGGATCCACCGGTCGGCGTCCTTGACCAGACGCATCAGGTTGGCGATCGAGGCCGAGGGGTTCCTCGCCACGGCCTCCCGGACCTGACGATCATGGTCGCGGGTCAGCGGGCGCAGTGCCTGCGCGGGCGCGTCGGCCCGAGCGGCGACCGCCTTGCGGACCACGGCCGACGGGTCGGACGCCAGGTCGATGAGGGTCATCTGCGGCGTGCTGGGGTCCTGTGCGAGAGCGAGCCGTGCGTCAGCGTCGCCACCGATCGGACGGTGGTCGGTGACGTCGGACCCGCTGTGACGGTCGGGCTCGCCGACGTCCTGCTGTTTCCCCATGGGCGTAATCATGTCACGGGCCGCCGGCCACCCTCAGGAGACGACCGCTCCTGGCCCGGCGGGGGCGGGTGCGGGGGCGACCCGGGCGGGTACCCGCAGGCCGGACATGCCGCCATCCACCGGGAGCGACGACCCGTTCACCGACCCGGTGGCGGGCGACGCCAGGTAGACGACGGCGGCGGCCACCTCGTCGGCGGTCACCAGGCGGCCTGTCGGCTGGCGGGACGCGAGGTGTCGTTTCTCCGCCGTCGGATCGTCCGCACCGGCGAGCAGGCGGGCCACCCAGGGCGTGTCCACGGTGCCGGGGGCGACACAGTTGACCCGGACCCCCTCCGCCACCAGGTCGGCGGCCATGGCGAGGGTGAGGGCGTGCACGGCGCCCTTCGACGCCGAGTACAGGGCGCGTTGGGGCAGGCCGACGGTCGCCGCGATCGAGGAGATGTTGACGATCGCCGCGGCCGACGACCGGCGCAGGTACGGCAGTGCGACGGCACTCGTGCGGGCCACCCCGGAGACGTTGACGTCGAGCACCCGGCTCCACACCTCGTCGTCGTCGTCCTCCACCGTGCCCACGGCGGAGATGGCGGCGTTGTTGACCAGGATGTCGATGCCGCCGAACCGCTCGGCGACCGAGGCGACGGCCGCACCGAGGGAGGACCGGTCGGCCACGTCCGCCCGGACGCCGTGGACGCGAGGATCCTCGGGGAGAGCCGACAGGTCCAGGTCCAGTACGCCCACCCGGGCGCCGGCGGCCACGAACGCCCGCACACAGGCGTGGCCGATCCCCGAGCCACCTCCGGTCACCACCGCCACGAGACCGTCACACCGCATCCTTCTCTCCCCTCTTGAGCAGTCCTCCGAGTCGACGCACCGTCGTCAGGCGCTGCGCAGCGTGTTGCGCTGCCGGCCGAGGCTGTCGATCTCGACCTCCATCACGTCACCGGCGGCCAGGTACGGGAACCGGCCGGAGAGCGCCACACCCTGCGGGGTGCCGGTGTTGATGACGTCGCCCGGGTCCAGGACCGTGTACTGGGACAGGTGCCAGACCAGGTACGCCACGTCGAAGATCATGTCTTTCGTGCTGGAGTCCTGGCGGGGCTCGCCGTTGACCCAGGAGCGCAGCCGCAGCGCCTGCGGGTCGTCGATCTCGTCGGCGGTGACCAGCCACGGGCCGAGCGGTTGGAACGTCTCGCAGGACTTGCCCTTCGACCACTGGCCACCGGAGACGGCGAGCTGGAAGTCGCGCTCGGAGACGTCGTTGGACAGCACGTACCCGGCGATGTGCGCGGCGGCGTCGGCCGGCGAGGCGAGGTAGCGGGCCCGACGGCCGATCACCACCGCCAGCTCCACCTCCCAGTCGGTCTTCGTGGAGCCACGCGGGATCAGGACGTCGTCGTGGGGGCCGACCACGGTGTTGGGCGCCTTGTAGAAGATGATCGGGGCGGTCGGTGGCTCGGCGCCCGACTCGGCGGCGTGCGCGGCGTAGTTCTGCCCGACGCAGAGGACCACACCGGGACGGGCGATCGGCGCGCCGACCCGCTGACCGGTGACGTCGATCTCGGGCAGGTCGGCGGCCTCGCGGACGCGCCGGACGCCGTCTCCGGCGAGGAACTCCGCGTCGATGTCGGCGGTCAGCGACGAGAGGTCGAAGTGCCGCCCGTCGACGTACAGGACGGGGCGTTCCCGGCCGACGGGGCCGACGCGCATGAATCTCACGAACCATCCTCCGGTGCCTGGTGGCGGCAGAGCCGTTTCCGATAGGATCTTGTTCGCCAGTGTGTACTCGCTCACACCAATACAGTCAAGGCGGGTCGACGCCGCCATGCGGATTGCCCTCTTCATCACCTGCGTCAACGACCTCGCCTATCCGGCCACCGGCATCGCGGTCACCCGCGTCCTGCGGCGGCTCGGCCACACCGTCGACTTCCCCACCGGCCAGACCTGTTGCGGGCAGATGCACGCCAACACCGGTTATCGGTCCGAGGCGATGCCGATGGTGCGCCACTTTGTCGACGTCTTCGACACCTACGACGCCGTCGTCGTGCCGTCCGGGTCGTGCACCGCGATGATCCGCGACCAGTACCCGCGGCTGCACCCGCCCGCCACATCGGTGGCCGGCCGCACCTACGAGCTGTCCGAGTTGCTCGTCGACGTCCTCGGCGTCACCGACGTCGGTGCCGAGTTCCCGGAAACGGTGACCTACCACCCCACCTGTCACGGCCTGCGGCTGCTGCGGCTGGGTGACCGGCCGCTGCGACTGCTGCGCGAGGTACGCGGCATCCGGCTGGTCGAGCTCGGCGACGCCGAGGAGTGCTGCGGTTTCGGCGGCACCTTCGCCCTGAAGAACCCGGACGTCTCCACCGCGATGCTCACCGACAAGTGCGCCCGGGTCGGCGAGACCGGGGCCCGGGTGCTCGCCGCCGCCGACAACTCCTGCCTGGCACACATCGGCGGTGGCCTCGCCCGGCACCGGTCGGGCGTGCGGGCCCTGCACTACGCCGAGATCCTCGCCGCGACGGGGGCCACCTCGTGACGCGCCCGGTCGCACCGGCCACCGGAGCCGGGCGGATCCGCACCCCGCTGCCCTTCCCCACCGCGGCGAAGCCCGCCGTCGCCGACACGCAACTGCGGGCCAACCTGCACCGGGCCACCCGCACGATTCGTGGCAAGCGCGCCCGGGTGGTCGACGAGGTGCCCGACTGGGAGGCTCTGCGCGACGCCGGCTCGGCGATCAAGGCGGACGTCCAACGGCGGCTGCCGGAGCTGCTGGAGCAGTTCGAGGCGTCCGCCACCGCTGCCGGCGCCACCGTGCACTGGGCCCGGGACGCGGCCGAGGCCTGCCGGATCGTGGTCGAGCTGACCCGGGCCGCCGGGGCCGACGAGGTCGTGAAGGTCAAGTCGATGGCGACCCAGGAGATCGAGCTCAACGAGGCCCTGGAGGCGGCCGGGATCGCCGCGTACGAGACCGACCTGGCCGAGCTGATCGTGCAGTTCGGCGAGGACACCCCCTCGCACATCCTGGTGCCGGCGATCCACTACAACCGGACGCAGATCCGGGAGATCTTCCTCCGCCGCATGCCGGACGCGCCGGCCGACCTCAGCGACGAGCCGGCCGCCCTGGCCGAGGCGGCCCGCGCGCACCTGCGACGGCGGTTCCTCTCGGCCCGGGTCGCCGTGTCCGGGGCCAACTTCGCCATCGCCGACACCGGCACGCTCGTGGTCGTGGAGTCCGAGGGCAACGGGCGGATGTGCCTCACCCTGCCGGAGACGCTGATCAGCGTCGTGGGCGTGGAGAAGCTGCTGCCGACCTTCACCGACCTGGAGGTCTTCCTGCAACTGCTGCCGCGCTCCTCGACCGGCGAGCGGATGAACCCGTACACCTCGATGTGGACGGGCGTCACCTCCGGTGACGGCCCGCAGGACGTCCACGTCGTGCTCGTCGACAACGGGCGGTCCGCGGTGCTGGCCGACCCGGTCGGGCGGCCGGCGCTGTCCTGCATCCGCTGCTCCGCGTGCCTCAACGTCTGCCCGGTGTACGAGCGGGCCGGCGGGCACGCGTACGGCTCGGTGTATCCAGGGCCGATCGGCGCGATCCTGTCGCCCCAACTGACCGGTGTGGCCGACAACGCCTCGCTGCCGTACGCGTCCACGCTCTGCGGCGCCTGCTACGACGTCTGCCCAGTGAAGATCAACATCCCGGAGATCCTGGTCCACCTCCGCCAGCAGGCCCCGCATCCACTGGCGGAACGCGCCACCATGCGCGTCCTGTCCTGGGTGATGCGCAGCCCCCGACGCTGGGCCGCCGCCCTGCGCCTGGCCCGCACCGGCGCGGGCCCGCTCGGCGCGTACCGTGAGCGGCGCACCGGCGCCCGCACCCTGCGCCGGCTGCCCTGGCCCGCCTCGGCGTGGACCCGCTCACGGGACCTGCCGCTGCCCGCGCCGCAGACCTTCCGGGAATGGTGGGACCAGCAGTGACCGCCCGCGACGAGATCCTGGCGCGACTCCGGACGGCCCTGGCCGACGACCCGCCCCCGGTGGCGGTGCCCCGCCGATACCGCCGGGCCGACCACCGCGCCGACCTGGTCGAGGTCCTCGTCGACCGCCTGGTGGACTACCGGGCGACAGTCCACCGTGGGCTCGACGCCCTGGCCGGGCTGCTGGCCGAGGTCGACCGACTCGCCGTCCCCACCGACGTCCCCGCCGACTGGCTGGCCGGCCACACCGGGCAGCTACACCGCGACGCTCCCCCGCTGACACCGGCCGAGCTCGACACGATGGACGCGGTCCTGACCGGTTGTGCCGTGGCGGTCGCCGACACCGGCACCATCATCCTCGACGCCGGCCCGGCGCAGGGGCGGCGCGCGCTCACCCTGGTGCCCGACCGGCACATCTGCGTCGTCCGCGCCGACCAGGTCGTGGGCCTGCTGCCGGAGGCGCTGACCCGACTGGACCCGCGCGCGCCCCAGACCTGGATCTCCGGCCCGTCCGCGACGAGCGACATCGAGCTCAACCGGGTGGAGGGGGTGCACGGCCCACGCCGACTGGAGGTCGTGCTGGTCGGCGGCGCCTCAGGGGCGTGACGCCACGGCCCGCAGTCGTCGCCGTCGCCGCGACACCAGCAGCACCCCGGCCGCGACCACCAGTGCCCCGCCGACGAGAGCCGTGACCCCGATCCCCGGCAGGCCCGGCGGGACGGCGGCACCGCTGCCACGGCGGGTGCTGACCACGGCCGGCGTGCCGTCGAGAATCCAGTCGTGCGAGTCCTCCCCCGAGCCGTACACCGCGCGTTGTCCGTCCGGGCCGGTGGCCGCCGCACGGTACGCGGGGTTGAGGTCGGTCAGCGTCCGCACCGCGACGGTGGCCGTGTGGACCGGCCCGGGGCAGGTGTAGTCGACTGTGGCACCGGCCCTGGCCAGGGCTGTCGACTCGGCGAGCACGCCGAGGCAGCGACGCTCGCCGACGGCCACGGTGATCTGCTTGAGCAGGTACGCGGAGAACCGCTCCGACGACGCGATCACCGCGGGGTCGGTCGTTCGGTAGTCGACCGCGCCGTCGAGCAGGACGCGGTCGGGCGGCAGCAGGCCGAGCGAGACGCCGAGCAGCGTCAGGTCGTCGGGTCCGCCGACGCGCCACCGTACCCGGACGACCTCTGGCCGCTGGTCGTCGCGCGCGACGGACACGGTCTGCGGGTCACCGGACGGGTGCCCGGACGCCGTGGCCGGCACGGCCAGGACCGTCGCGGTGACGGCGAGCACCGCCAGCGGGAGGGCTGTCGCCGCGCTGCGTCGACGACGTCTGGGCAGGGGCACGAAACGCTCCGGGATGGCGGCGGCAGGGATCGTGTCCACCGTGTCGAACGCGCGGAAACGGGCAGCTCCGGGCGGGTGTTCGGCACCAGACCGCGACGTGAACAACAGTTGGTGATCGCCATGACGCGCGACCTCGGTAGGTGCCAACCCCGCCATCACGGTCCTCGCCGCTCAGGGGCGGCAGGGTCAACCGACGTCGAGGGGGACCCGCCGAGCGCGGGAGTCGAAACGGCCAGCGAGGATGCCGGCGAGGATCTCCGCGCCGTCGACGACCCGCGGGCCGGGGCGGTTGAAGTAGGCAGGCCCGTCGACCACCCACACCTGCCCCTGACGAACCGCGGGCAGGTCCGCCCAGCCGGGTTGGGCCGCCGCCACCGACACCTCGGCGAAGGTGCGCTCCGGCGTGAACCCGCACGGCCCGAACACCACCACCTCGGGAGCGAGGTCGGCGACCACCGACCACCGGTGCGGGGTGCTGTGCGCGCCCGGCCCGAGCAGCAGCGACCGCCCACCCGCGTAGGCGATCTGCTCCGGCACCCAGTGCCCGCCGGGCATCAACGGGTCGAGCCACTCGACGAACAGCACCGTCGGCGCGCCAGTCACCGGTCCCGGCAACGCGGCGAGGCGACGCCCGGCGTCGGCGCGGATCTCCGCCGCCCTGCCCTCGGTGCCGGTCAGCGCGGCCACGGCATCGACCGTGTCCAGGATGCCGTCGATGGTCCGCGCCTCCAGGGACACCACCCTGGTGTCGAGATCGATCAGACGCACCGCGTCGTTGACCCGCTCGTAGGAGACCGCGCACACATCGCACAGATCCTGGGTCAGGATCAGATCCGGCTTCAGGTCCTCCAGCATGGCGACGTCGAGCTGGTACAACGACGATCCCCGGTGCGCGTCACCGGCGATCGCCGCCGAGATCTCCCGGCTCCTCAGGGCCTCGGGCAGGGAGGTCGCGGTCACCGCCGGGATGTCGGCCAGGGCCCCCGGCGGCCAGTCACACTCATGGGTACGCCCGACCAGATGCCCGGTCAGGCCAAGCATGGCCACGATGTCGGTGGCCGCCGGCAGCAGGGAAACGATGCGCACAACCGCCTGCCTACCAGGCACGACCGAGCCACGTCCACTCCCCTTCGACACCATGGCGGCGATCAGCGGCCGCCGGCAGCCTGGTCGAGCAGATCGGTGGGAGCCCGCACGATCAACCCGGGTCTGTCAGAGAATCAGTTCACGACCTCCTGGTTGTGCTGTCCAGGGAGGCTGGCCGAGGTTGTGTGACGACACGGTTTGAGGTCACCTGGCGGGCGCGCGGTCGACGGCAGAGGCGGATGCGGATCGACGGCATCGGTCAGGCGAGGAAACGGTGCAGCACGTTTGTCAGGGCGTCGGGGTTTTCCTCGGCGACATGGTGTCCGGACCGGATCGGTTCGCCGCGTAGGTCCGCGACCCAGGGCCGCCAGACGGCGAGTGGGTCACCATAGAGATCTTCCATGTCGTCACGGGTCGACCACAGGAACAACGTCGGACAACGGACGGTACGCCCGGCACGCCGGTCGGCCTCCTCATGCTCCCGGTCCACGCCGAGGCCGGCGCGGTAGTCCTCCAACATTGCCCGCACGGTCGCTTGATCGTGGATGGCCTCCCACAGCTCCCGGTAGTTCTCGGCCCCCATCCGCTCCGGGTCGGCACTGTCGTACCAGGCGTCGGGATCGGCCATGATGGCACGCTCCGGCTTCTCTGGCTAGGCGAAGAAGAACCAGTGGTACCAGTCCCGAGCGAACCTCGCGTCGCATCGGGCGAGGGCCTCGCTGATGGGTACGCCGTCCATGACCACCAGCCGGCTGACCGCGTCGGCGTGATCGAGCGCCAGGCGCAACGCCACATAACAACCGCGGTCGTGCCCGACAGCGGCGAACCTCGGATGGCCGAGCGCGTTCATCAGACGGAGCATGTCCCCGGCCACCGCGCGCTTGGACTGCTGGTAGTGGTCGGGGCGGATCCGCGCCTTTCCGGACTGTCCGTAGCCACGCATGTCCGGGCAGACCACCGTGAAGCCGAGATCCACCAGTCGCGGCGCGACCCGGTGCCACGTCGATCCGGTACGCGGATGCCCGTGGACGAGCAGGACCGGTGGACCCTGTCCGACGTACCGGACCCGCAGCTCCACTTCACCGACGTCGACCCGCTCGTCTGTGAAACCTTCGAACATGCGCAGGAGGTACCCCAGCGTCTCCTGCCTGCAACCTCCGCTCATCGGCAGGGCCGTCTCGGGCGGTGAGCGTAAGACGGTTGCGGATTTGAGCGAGGGACAGGAACGGCGCGGTCACGTTCACACCACGGCCCTGGACAGCGTCGACGAGTTGGGCGGCCAGGTAGATGGCCAGGGAAACCGGGGCTCGTTCGTACTCGGCTCGCAACTCCCGGCGGCGCCGGCGCCCTCGCTGAGCGGCCGGCGGGGTCCAAGAAGTCAGCCATAATCTGGGGAGTGAGATTGCTGCATGCGGTGTGGAACATTGTTGCGCCACTGGTCGGGCTCGCGCTTGTGATCGCCCTCGCAGTTGATGCTCGCAGGCGTCACCTTGCGCGAGCCGCTGTGGACGCACGGCCTTGGCCAGATCTGCCCAGGGGCACAATGCCGGTCGAGATGCCTCAATTGGGTCAGGGAGTCACGAGTGCAACGGTCATCCGGATCATGAAACACGCGGGCGAGCTGGTGCAGATTGGTGACGTGGTAGCGGAAGTGTCGACCGACAAGGTCGATACAGAAATCCCGGCAACAGTCGCCGGACTGATCGTGGCTGTGTTCGTTGGCGAGGGCGATGTGGTTCGGGTTGGATATCCGCTGCTCGCCGTGACCCCGTCAGCGGTGGCCAGACAGCAGATGTAGTCCTGAGGCCCCGCCGCCCCAACCCGCTGACCGGCGAGGAGATCATCCGGCTGCGAGGTGCCCGCCCGGCCGGACCACCCCACAACTCGCCACCGGACCCACCGGGGTGCAGCGGCGGGCCACCAACAGCGGAGTCGTCATGGTCGTCGGCCAGAAGATCGCCCTCGGCCGCGTGCACGCCGGCAAGACCGTCACCATCGACGTCACCGACACCACCCTCACGGTCGAATGCGACGATGGCCCCCGCACGTTCCGGCGGACCAACGACCAACCGGTCCGCAGCATCAAAGCCCACCGACCACGCAAGACCGACCATCTCCCGGTCGGATTCTGATCTTCAAAGAGGGGTGGCGTGGACCGCTTCGAGGGCCACTGCTGGCTGGACTGGTGGGCCAACACCTCCACCCTTCTCGGCAGTGTCGAAGTAGCCGTCGTGATCACCGCCAGCGACGCTGGCTGGGACGCCCACGGCCGCCTGGTCAGTACCACCGACGAGGACCGCGACGGCTTCGCGTTCCTCTGCGACCAAGACTCCGTCTTCACACTTCGCTTCGAAGACGGAAGCACCGTCGCCGTCACCGTCCACCCCACCGACGACCACCGCCGGTTCACCCTCACCGAATACACCGGGCCAACGCGTCGCCCAGTCGAGCATCACATCGATCTAACCCAACTCCAAGCCCGTCTACGATGAACCCTCCGAATCTCCCGCTGCGCTTGATCATCCTTCTGTCCATGTTCCGGACCTTACTGACCCCGCTCGGCAAGCAGGCCATGCCTCACACAGGGCAGCCAACTAGCCATGACTTCCTACGCTGACCTGATGCTTGTAGCGGAAGACCCGAAGATCACCGATTGGATGCAGGCTTGGGGAAGCATTGCGGGTCTGGTCATGTCCACGATTGCCGTACTCTTGACCGGACTCCTCTTTCGCCATGAGATCCGTGTCCGCCGAGAAGAAAGAAGAGCCTCCGAGGCTACTCAAGCTCGGCTCGTTCTGCCCCTACTAACGCAGTTCACAAATGAAGTAGGTCGAGACTCCGGCGAATACAAGTCTGTACGATGGCAGGTCACCAATCACAGCGACGCGCCCATTTTGGCACTGACTGCCGAGCTTCGACTTAGAGATTACACGTCAGCAGTATCTCAAACGGACACCATTCCAGTGCTGTCCGGCACGCTCGAAGGAAGCTTTCCCTTCGACGAACCTTTCTGGAATTCTTTCGGCCAGCATCCGGCGAAAATATTCTCTATCGCTATCCACTTCACCGATTCTGACGGTCTAAATTGGACGAGAGTCGACTACGATCCTCCCCAACGCGCCGAGTAGCTCTTAGCGTCCGACTCTGCGTGACGAAGGAAATATGCTGGTACCGAACAATCGACCGCTTCGGTGTGTGCTCTCGGCAAGCCGCTTGGATTGGGTGTCGTACGAGTTCGTCCAGACTGGTGGCGCTCGTGCTGGTCGGGCTCGGTTGGCACGGTTGCTGTACATCGCCGCGATACTTCACCAGGCACTCGGCCGGCATCCGCTAATGGCGTTCCACACACCGGACACGGGCTCCCCGATGCCTTCGCTCGCAGGTGGGCTCGGGCGGTGAGGGTGAGGCGGTTGCGGATTTGAGCGACGGACAGGAACGGCGCGGTCACGTTCAACCCAACCCGAGGCTGATGGCGAGTTGGGTGATGGTCGCTGGAGCGTCCGAGTCGCGGGCCACGTGAGCAACCACCTCGCGTACCGCCGGTCGGTGGCGGACTTCGGCGGGTGCGATGCTGTCGGCCTGCATCAGTAGCCGGGCTGCGTCGGTGTGGTCGGCGGCTTGGAGGTGAGCGCGGGCCGCGTCGACAAGGTGAGCCGCGCGGTGCTCCACGGGCAGCCACCGCCATCCGTCCCGCCCGATTGCTTTGTCGTGCCGGACGAGCACCTCCGGACCATCGCCCAGCTCGACGGCAGCGGCGACCCGAGCCAGTTCGACAGCGGTCGGCCCGAACGCGGTGTGGTGATGGTCGTGGCCCTCGCCGACTCGGGTGGCCATGTCGGCGGCTTCGTCCAGCAGGTCAGCGGTGGCGCGGTCATCGCCGGAGGTGGCGGCAATCAGAGCTGCCTGCACGAGCAGGGCGCCGCACAGCGACACCTCCTGAGGTTCGCCAGTGTCGGGGTCGGGTGGGGCGATCTGGTAGGCGGCGGCCAGCATCACCGACCTCACCCGCCCCGATGTCCGGAGGACCTGGCCGAGCCGCACCGCCGCGCACCCCAGCGAAGTCCGGTCACCGGTGGCCACGGACATGGCCCGGTCGGCGGCCAGCCAGGCAAGGTGGGCCTCATCCAGTTTCACCAGCAACGTGGGCTGCCGGCCAGTGTTTGGTTGGCGACAGCGCTGGCTCTCCCGCAGCCGCTTCGGTCGATCGGGCAGCACGCTCACGATCACCGCGCCTTGCCAGCGACAGACGAGGGTGCTCCTGCTGGATTCGTGCCGATTCGCTTGCGCCATGCTGGTTCCCGTCGATCACCCGGGCACTGCGGTCGGCCTCCTTGAGGGTCCCGGGACGCGACGATCTTCGGATGGCCCGCCTTACCAGTAGACAGGTCGGAGCCGGCCGGCCGTACCCGACAGGCCCACCCGCGGAAGACCAGGGTTCGGTGTCGTCGGAAAACCTCTCGATTCGAGCGACGGGGGTCGACCACAATACGACCGTGGAACGCGAGCACCTGGTGAAGTTGAGCAAACGGATGTCGAAGGCGCTGCGGCACGATCCTGACCGGGTCGGCCTGGTGCTCGACCCGGCCGGTTGGACTCCCGTCGACGCCCTGCTCGCCGCCCTACGGATCGAGCGGGCCGAGCTGGACGCGGTCGTCGCCGGCAACGACAAGCAGCGGTTCGCTGTCGAGCGCGGCACCGACGGGGTGCTGCGGATCCGGGCCAACCAGGGTCACTCGGTCCCGGTGGACCTCGGGCTGCCCCCGGTGACCCCACCGGACCGGCTCTATCACGGCACCAGCGCCGGTGCGCTGGAGTCGATCCGGGCCACCGGTCTGCACCGCGGTGGCCGGCACCACGTCCACCTTTCCGCCGACACCGAGACCGCCCACCGGGTCGGCACCCGACGGGCCGGCCGGGTCGTGATCCTCACCATCGACGCGGCGGCGATGGCCGCCGACGGGCACGTGTTCCACCGCAGCGCCAACGGCGTCTGGCTCACCGACACGGTCCCTGCCAGCTATCTGCTCGCCTAACCCTGGCCAGTCCTGGACCGCTGTTTCCGGCGGAGTGCGTGCGGCTCGAACGGGATGCGACACCAGACATCCGGCTCGGCGGTAGTGCCCCGGCAGCCCTCAACGTTTTGCTCCCACAACGGCGCTCCCGTCTGGGGGTCCAGTCGAACCAGACGCGAGTGTCGCTCCGCGACAAGAAGCGCACCGGACGCCGCCGCGCTCGAACGCAGGTGCAGAAGCCGTGACCACAGCACCTTCAGCCGTTGATCCACGAGTCGAGTGTCGCGCACGGTCCCGAGTGGGCTACGTGCCGGCGGCCTGCCGCAAGAGTTCGAACATGAGCTGGTTGTGCGGCTTCAGGGCCCCCCGGCTCTTGTAGTCCGCCTCGCGGAACAGCAGTTGCCGCTGACCGTTGCCGACCTCCCGGTCGAGCATCCGCCGCAACGACCGCTCCACCCGGGCGTTGACGTCATCCGCCGGCCGGTCGGCCAACAGTGACAGGGCACGGTGCAGGGCGGCCTCGGCGTTCGGCACGTACAGGTAGTCCGGGCCGCCCGGCAGGCGCTGCCGAGTCAGGTCCACGCCGAAGCGGAACGCCGTATCGACCAGGTCGGCAGCGGAGAAATCATTGCCGTGAAACTCGTTGGACTCCCGCAGCACAAGCTCCCGATACCCCGGCGGTTCCACCCGCCCCTGCCTCGCCAGAAACGCCAGATCGCTGGCGAACCGCTCCGCGGAGCCGGGCAGAATGCCCCAGAACGTCGTCGACCTGATCCGCCCGGTGAAGACGCAGTCGACAAGCTCCAAATGGCCCGCCGTCAGATCACGGATCTCCGCGTCGCGAAAGGTGCAACCAACAAGCCGGGAGTAGCCAGCCACTCCGGTCAGTACCGCACCGTCGAAGGAACACTCGACGTACTGCGACAACTCCATACCCGCGCCGAGCGCGACGTCCTGGAACCGCAATCCGTCGAAGCGGCACCGCTCGAAACGGGCACCGACGCCAACGAGCCCAGTCAACCCCTGACCGGAAAAGTCGACCCCCACAATTTCCTCGTGCTCGACGATCAACCGGTTGCCCTGCTCACCTGCCACGATCTGCCCTTACCACTCGCATCCGCTACTTCTTCCAGCTGTACAAGGCGTAGTCGCACGTCTCGTAACCGAGGCCTTCTCGACGTGCCGCTTCTTCGAGGCCTGGTCAACTGGATCAGCTTGCCGGTCAGTGTGTCGAGGAAACCGGCCCGACCCAGCGATAGACGAGAGGCGCTACGGCGCGCCGTGGCGGCCGGCGCCGCTGCCATCCAGGTCGTGTCCAAACCGGCACTGCCGGTCGCGAACAGTACCTTTGAACAGAACGGCTTCAGGCAGGAGGCCCGGGGATCCACGCCGGGCGTTCCATTCCTAACCCCCAGCTCCCGCCTCAGTGGAGTGCCGGCAATACGGCGCACGGCGGCGGTATGCCCGGGACGACCAGGCGCACTGTCGTCGGCAAGGTCGCGCCTCGCGCGTCGACTGTTACTCAAACTGACGCCTGGTCGGCGGCAGATGAGCGCACCGAGTTCGTCCCCCACGCACCACGGATCCGTCAGGGCGGTGCTGGCGACCAGCCCTGTTCGGCAAGCCGCTGCCCGATGACAGTGGCGATGGCCCGAGACCTGGCCGCTCCCTCGGCGTCGGACAAGCGCACAGCGACCTCTGCCCAGTAATGCAAAGCGAAGATAACCAGGTTCCATTGGACGTTGGTTAGCACCATCGTCGCCGTTTGTCCAGAAGCCGGCCATGTTCGGAAGCCCTCGGCATCATGTGGCCACCCCGGAATCTGGTCCCACCCCGCCTGCCGAATGCTGCTACCCAGCTGGGCCACCGTCGGCAGTCGCGTCGTCTCTGTCTCCGCTTCGGCATCCCACCTCGGCAGTTCCTCCCGGCCGTCGGGAACAGCACCATCGATGGCCGACTGGACGTGGCTGTCCATGGTCCCGTCGATAAGCAACCAGTCGCTGATCAGCACCTGGATCGAGTACGCCGCGTGTTGCGAGGCAGCCGTCATGCCCCGATCATGACTTGCGGGTACGACACTCTGATGCTCTTGTCATCCAGCGCGGGAACCGACCACGCGCGGAGATCGACTCTGACCTTCGGAAACGTGGAGCCGCAGGTAGAGCGCCGGTTGTCCGGCGCCGCTCCCGGCCCGTCGGCGGATCGCCAGCTCAGGCGACCGACGGGCGGCCGATGTCGAAGATGTCTATCTGCGCACGTTCGAACAGGTCTTCCAAGGCGTCAGCGCCGTGCCGCCGCCGGTAGTCCGCCTCCCCTTCGGAGATCGGCAGAGCCAACAGCCAAGCCACTGTCTTGTCGCCCACCACCCGGGAGGGCAATTCGTCTTCCCAGAGGAAGGGCGGTGCCAGGAGGAGGTGGTTGAGGGCCGTCTCCAGGTGCGCGGAGACCACCCCGGGAAAGACCGCGCCGGGCTCACAGCGCCAGCCCGAGTTGATTACCTGGAAAGCAGCCCGGGCAAGCACCTTCGGATAAGCGGCAATGTCGTTGTAGCAGACCCCGACGAGTTCCACCCCCAGCGGGGGAACGACCCGTCCGGGCAAAGGCGTATCCGACAACCCGATGGTCGCGTAGGACGTCACCCCCTCCTGCGGCTGGCCGGCACTGGTCAGGATCTCGACGTGTGACTCGTGGCTGCCATCCCAGAAGCGGGTGACCCTCGGCCGTCCGCCGAAGACCGCCCCCACCGTCCGCGCTAGAGACCTATTCGCCTCGGTCACCTCTGCCACGCCGCCACCCTACGGACCCAGGTAAAGATCATGTCCTCACCCTCGTGGGGCGCCGTGACGTCACCGACGTTGATCAACGCGCCGCCGTCGCCCAGCAGCGAAACGGTGGTGGGCAGTGTGACCGCGGTACCGCCGACCAGGGTGGGCAGGTAGACCTTGGCCCTCTGTCTCGGCTAGACGGATCGCGGCGTCGCTTGAGCTGCCGTTGGTACGCGGCCGAATCGGCGGCCAGGTTGGCGTGAAGCGCCTGAATCGCGGCCTGGGTGGCCGACGGTTCGCTCCGGGTACACGGTCAGGACTCAGTCGGAAGCGAACGGTCCCTCGGTCCGGACGGACCGAAGTCCGGACCGGTCAGGTCGACCGTGACGGAAACCCCGGAACTGGAGAGGAAGCCGGCTTGCGTACCGGCGACATTGATCTGGACGAATGGGTTCGCGTTCTCAAGGTAGACGACCCACATCAATTCCCGGCTCTGGTCGAGGCGAGCGAAGAACCCCTCGGATCCGTAGGACCCCTCCCCGCAGCAGAGGTAGCCGGAGCGGTCGGGCAGCTCGCGCTCCCCCGTCACCATGATCGAGGTCGTCTCCTCCGGGTCCGAGTTGAGGAACGCCTCGAGGTTGAAGGACTCCAGCAGCGCCAGCCCACCGGAAACCATCTCGTCAACGCGCACATCCCGGGCCGAGCCGTCCGACCGATACAGGCCGTCCCGGATCGGCAGGCTCTCCGCGAGCCACAGTCGGGTGATCGCTTCCATCACTCTCCATTCGTGGAGGCGACGTCAGCCGGATCTTCAGCGTCGGCCGGCCGGCTCGTTGTGCCTGCTCAGGGCGGTGGCGAGCAGACCATCCAGGGTTGCACGGTCCAGGCCGGCCCCGACCTCGTCGCCCACCACGGCAAGCGCCGCGACGATCCTGGAGTTCGCAGGCAGGAGGGCCGCGATCCGTGGCCGTAGCGGTCCATCCACGTAGACGGCCCCGCCGGGCTCGAACATCTCCATCGTCCGCCCGCCGACGATGTCACGCACGATAACCATCCCGTCGCCGCTCTTGACGACCTGCAGCATTCGCGTGCCTTCCGACAGGCGGGTGATCGCCGACGTCCTGTTCGCGATCGGGGCCCGGTCCTCGAAGCAGAAAACCCAGTTGCCGAACGCGCCGAGTCGGATCAGCGCCCCGGGCCCGCTGATTGGGTGGGCCTGCTCCGCCTCGGCCAGTGTCATCAGCGTCAGGGAGTCGGCGCCGAGCGACGCCGCGACTGCGGCCGGTTCTCGATTCTGCACGAAGGTGAGGCAAAAGCCCGCAAAGCGCTCCTGCCCCGCCCACCTCCACTGTTCCACGTCCACCTGAGCAGGGTATGGGCCGTTTGTGCTTGGGGTGAACCGGCTTGTTCGGGTCACACTTCCCGATCAGGCGACATAGAGAGCTACCCCCCTGCTCCCCGGCTCCCCCGATCCCCGCTCGTGACCGGGCTGCGGCCACCGGAGCGGAGACGGAGAGTCCCGCAGGTGTTCTCAACAGATCGCCGTTACTGGCCTGAGCGGATGCGACCAGACCGTCCTGGTCGACCTGGTCGACGCCGCCAGCCTGGAGCGGGTCAGCCGACTAACCACCTGTCGTGCCCGCCGAGAGGGTGGGCCGCCCCCGCATGGTGCGGCCCACCCGAGCCCGTCGTCCACAGCCGACGAAGACACCCGACGGACTCCGAGACGTCAGGCCGACGCCGCTGGCTGATACGCGCAGTCGAGCGCACGCGCGACGTACAGACCGTGGTTGAGGTAAGTCAAAAGGGCATCGATGGTCCCGTCGTCGAGCGCCACCTGCGCGGCCGCCCGCACGTTCTCCCCACCCTTCGGCATCGTCTGGTTCGCCGCGATCCGCAGGTCCGTAGTCCAGCTGACCCACAGGCCCGTCTTGAGGAACGCACGGAGATCGCCCGCAGTGCCGTCCAGCCCCACCTGGATCCGGCCGGGCAACGTGGTCAACGAGTCCCTGACCGCCGCAGCCATGATCTGGTTGGCCAGGACCCGCACCTCGGTGTCCGAGGCAATATCGAGGTCGACGGTGACAAGCTCGCGAACATCCGTGAACAGCTTGAGGGACCCCGCGTCGAGCGCACGCGCGATGTAGAGGCCGTGGTTCAGGTAGGTCAGAAGGGCATCGATGGTCCCGTTGTCGAGCGCCACCTGCGCGGCCGCCCGCACGTTCTCCCCACCCTTCGGCATCGTCCGGTTCGCCGCGATCCGCAGATCCGTAGTCCAACTGACCCACAGGCCCGCCTTGAGGAACGCACGGAGATCGCCCGCAGTGCCATCCAACCCCGCCTGGATCCGGCCGGGCAACGTGGTCAACGAGTCCCTGACCGCCGCAGCCATGATCTGGTTGGCCAGGACCCGCACCTCGGTGTCCGAGGCGGTATCGAGGTCGATCGTGACAAGCTCGCGAATATCCGTGTACACGATCGCCTGGCAGGATGCTTCGGCGGCCCCGAGCGATCTGGTTTGAGCCACCGCCGATGTCGCCGGGGCCAGGAGGGCCAGTGCCAGGAGGATGCCGGCGGCAATCTTTAGTCGCATGTGGACCAATTGTTCCCTTCGCTCACGTGGATGATCTTCAGTGCGAAACATACAAGGTTTCCGAGATCCGCACGGACCCCTGCGCCTGCCTGAGCCCCTAGAGCACCGGCCCCGCCGGTTGGCCGAGCGCAGCCCGGGAGCAGCAGGCCCCGACAACTTCGCTGTACACGAGAAGGGCAAGCCGGTCAGGCCAGGCTTGGTGCGAGGTCAGACGGCTTGCTGACGCGCTTGCCGGCTCGGTGCGGCCGGCACGGTTGCTGCACTTCGCTGCGGTACTGCTGGGTCAGACGAGCCGCTGGATGCTGACCTTCGGGCGCTCGTTACTTAAGGGGTGTCTCGTAACTGAATGAAGGCGTTGCCCTGGGCCGGACCCGGTGGTCAGCCGGTGAGGATGATGTTGTGGAGGTTGGCGATGCCGGAAGCGGCTTCGGCCAATGTGTGGCCGGCGCGGCGGTAGTCGCGCAGGATCTTGAAGCACTTCATCCTGGCCAGAGCGTGTTCGGCCCCTGCCCGGACCGTGCGGTGATCGATGTTGAGGTCTTGCTTCCAGGCTGGTAGATCGCTGCCGTCGGTGGGCTTGCGGTACGGGATGATCACTTCGGGGGTTGCCGCGGTAGCCGCCGTCGGCCATGACCGGCCTCCCGTTCAGCTTTTCGGCGATGCCCGAGGTGCGGTAGACGATGGTGTCGATGCGGTTGCCGGGCTGCGGGTCGCCGACGGCGACGACCAAGCGAGTGGAGGCGTCGATGGCGTCCTGCAGGTTCGTCGAGTACCGGTAGTTCTTGCTCCGGGCGGCCAGGCGGTGATCACGGGTCGGGATCAGCGTCCCGTCGACGATCGCGATCTGCTCGACCGGCCGTTTGCGCGCCGGCCCCAAGGCCAGCAGCTGGCCGAGGGTGTCGATGACCCGGTGGGCGGCGGAGTGCGACACCCCGAACAGCGGGCCAATCTGGCGCATGATCAGGTTCGTGCGCCAGTAGGTGGCCACCAGCAGTACCCGGTCGGAGAGGTCCAGGGGCCCACTGGCCGGCCTGGTCGGCCGTCGGCGATGGCGTCCCCGCCGCGTTCGGCGACCAGTCGGACCAGCTTGCGGAACTGGGCCGGTTGCAGCCCGGTGAACGGGAAGATCCACTCAGGGCCGGCTGCGGTGATCACCTGCACCCAGGCATCCTCGATGACCATCCTCAGCAGACAGACACCGGGGTTACGCGACGTCCCTTAGCCGGTGGCTCGATCGCCTTCCTTCCCGTCGACCTGTCCAGCATGGCCGAGACGCGGCAGGTCATCGAGCACATCCTTACCGAGAACCACGTCGT